>CAFBRK010000313.1 GCA_903231505.1 Olavius algarvensis associated proteobacterium Delta 3
AATCATGCTCCCATGTTGGTTGAAAGAGCATGCGTCATGGAGCTAAAGACGGCTCGATAAAACCGGTTCGGGCAACAGCCCGGCAAGACCTGACCCCAAATCTATACAGAAGCAGGAAAATGGGTTGGATATCTGAAATTTCCCAAAAACGCGTATGCAGATGAGCTCAAACGTTGGGTATAATACCAAGTAGGGAAAATCAGTAGTGGTATCGAAGCTGGGCGATATTTATCGAATCATCAGAAACTTTATAAACGAAACGATGCTCGTCATTGATCCGACGAGACCAGCAGCCCGACAGCGCATGTTTGAGGGGCTCTGGTTTCCCGAGCCCCTCAAACGGGTTGCGTTTGGTTTCCTTTATTAACGTGTTGATCCGACGGAGAATTTTCTTGTCCGTTTTTTGCCAGAAGAGGTAATCGTCCCAGGCATGATCGGAGAAAATGAGCTTCACTCGACCAGATCCCTTTCAGTGCCTTCCTCATTTTCGAGCTGGGATATGGATTCTATGAGGCGTCTCATATTTTTCGGAGAACGCAAAAGATACGCGGTTTCTTCGAGGGCCTTATAGTCCTCAAGCGACATCATGACCACAGAGTCGTTTTGTTTACGGGTTATAATAACGGGTGAATGATCCTGGCAGACCTTTTCCATCGTTTTCGCAAGGTTCTGCCGTGCTTTGGTATAGCTGATGGCTTCCATGGCACACCTCCTGTACATGTACAATAAAACGTACATGCACAAATTTGAGATGTCAAGCAAATTTTGTTACCCAACATATCGCTGGTGCGGACGTCTGACGCCGCCGTACAGTTCAGGCGTTAGTACCAACTGTGTCTACCAATGGTGTCAAACAGCGATTGAAGCAGAAAATTGCTTCTCAGTGTGGCGTTGGAAACCAAAATGATGGTGCGGGTGGTGTTTCTCGAAATCTTGACATCACTGCTTCTGAGGATGTGTCGTAATCGGAATATTTGAGCCTGTTGTTTGTTCTGTCATTGCTGAAAAGATTTCACCCTTGGGGTTTGGGGCTTCCGTCTTCGCCAAGGCTACGCCGGACAGGTCGATCTTCAAGGTTACGACCCCACGGGTCGACCCCACAAGCCGCGCCAAAGGTCGACGACGGGTTCGAGATTCGCGGTAGGTCTGTTACAGCTTCGCCTCGCAGTAAGCAACGCATCGCAAAGCGAGGCGTCTTGGCATTATTAAGAGGCCAACGGGCACGTCAGTGCCTGTGCAACCCCGTCAGGAACTGCCTCCCGATGAGCGGGATCACACATCTGATTGGATGAATTAAGGTGTGCGCTTGTTGAGTGAAGCGAAATCCCGCCAACGGGGCCCATGAACGTCTCCGTTTAGTGCAACGGGCTATAGATCCTCGACCAGGACGACACCAATCGCTTCACAGCGCCGCCAAGACTTGTCATTGGTGATGATGCAATCTGCGCCGCAGGAGATGGCCGTGCCGATCTGAATGGCATCCGGAGTTTTGAAATGATACTTCGCCCGGATATCGACGACGTAGTCTGCGATGTCCATGTTGAGAGGAAAAAGACTGATGTTCTCAGAGTGTGAAAGATAGTCTCTGTATTTGCGTACGAGTTGGTGTTTTCCACTCCGGGCGGGATGGGTGGTCAATTCGATATAGGTAATGATTGACGTGATGGCCTGGGCCCCGGTTTCGTAAAGGTTATTAAAAAAAAGTTCCAGCGCCGGAAAATATTCCGGATGCTTCTTGAAGAAATAGATAAACGGCGCTGTATCCAGGAAAATGATATCTCCGGGCTTAAGATCTAAGCCCATTCGTCGCGTTCCTGTTTGATGTAGGCGTCAACGTCGATAGCTCCCCAGATTTCCTTTCCAAGGCCCGCAGACTTTCGAAAATCCAGCCGGCCTTTGGAGCGGTCAGGGGGATCCTCGATGGGAGACAATCGGGCAATTTTTTTACCGGCGCGCTCGATGATGATTTCCTTCCGCAAAAGGGCCACCCGGTTTAAAAGCTCGCCCAATTTTTGCCGGGCTTCAACAGCCGATATGGACTCACTCATGAATCCGCCTCCTCGATTTTGAATATCGTCACATCTTTTTGGCAATCTAAGAATTTATGATTGCCGTATTGACCATAATGGTCATATCGATCAATATAACCATTATGTATCAGGTTTGCAATCTATATCAGACAGGTATCACCAGAAATGAGTATCTGCCTTATTAACGTCTATAGCTGTTGCCAGAAATATGTTCCGTTTAAGTGAAGCGTGTCTCTGTCAACACACCATCGTGTCGAGAGAATGCGCACCCGCAGACGCTCGGGGTCGGGATCGCTATCGGTATCGGAATCGGAGTCGGAATCGAAAGGACAGAGGGCGATGGCTTTCGGACATGAAAAACTGGATGTTTATCGATTTTCCCCCAAATATGCTGACGAAGCTTGGACAGCGCGGACACGCGGTTCGTGAGGATTTATTAGATTACAGTACAAATAATTTCGATACCGATACCGATTCCGACCCCGATGGCCCGTCTAAATTCTGAACGTCCATACGCACTACGGCTATTTTTCCTCACTTGCTGTTCGAATCAATTCGGTGCGAATAGCATCCCCTTATGTGCACTTTGGGGTATGATTAGCACACCACAATATATGGGGTAAGAAGAGTGGGAACCGTTTTGGATTTCGGATTTATCCGGACGCTTTTTTGCGTGGCAGTCGACTATAGATTCCAGGTTTCAGATTTCGGGTTTCAGGGAGAATTGAGGTTTCAGGTTTCAGGTGTCGGGTGTCAGGTGTCAGGTGTCAGGTAAAATGACCTCGCATATTATAAGATTGGGTACAATCATTTTTTATTTTGTTCGACTATTCACAATTACTTTTTATGCGCGGCTGATCCGTTTCACCTCGGCACTACCGCCACAAGGATGCTGAAACCTGAAACCCGACACCTGAAACCATTGCTATGTTGTCTAACCCCGTGTTTCCGTGCGCAGGAATTCACCCACCAGCGTATCCCATCCGATCGCCGGAAAGCTGCCGTAAATATCGCTGATCGGCTCGCCACCGGTGGCGGCCAGCCGTTCGTACTCCGGCCCCATGAGACCCAACAGGCGCTGGCTTTCCGCGTCCATCCAGTGGATGCTCTCTTTCCCGAAATAGAGCTGCTTCATGTTCCGTTTCGGGAAGTCCGGCTCAACGATAAAGAGCCAGCCCTCCTGATAAGGATCTTCGTGGGCGATCTCCGGGTGTTCCCGGGCGCCGGTATTGACCGCCAGAACCTGGCCGGATACCGGTGCCAGGACCGCAGCGCTCTGGTCCCCACGGCTGAAGGTCCAGCTGACCGCATTCTGTTTCACCCGTTCACCGAGCGGCGGCAATGCCAGGGATTGGATCGGTCCGAAAAGCTTCCCGAAAAAATCGTCCATCCCGACCCGAACCCGGCCGCCGTGTTCGAACCGGGCCCAGCTGTGGCCCATGTGGTAATAATACCCGTCGGCCATTCGATACCCGGAGGCCACGAGGATTTCCGGCGCGGTTGGCGTCTGTTCGAAATCGACGTCATCGAGCATCTGATCGAATGCGCAATGGTAGCATTCATAGTTCTGGGTACAGATCTTCGGGGCATCGATTCTTCCGGTCAGCGCATGACGGCACGGCCGATTGGCGCCGTCATACTTTTCCTTCAGGTACGACACCCATTTCGGTGCTTCCTCCCCGCTGTCCACGTGCGGGGCCATTCCCATGGCTTTTCGCATGCCTTTGTCAAAGGGACAGTGGTAACAGTCGTACGCGTTGTCGCAGAGACGAAAATTGACGACGCCGGCCTTCATCCAGATGCATTTGTCTTCCACCACCTGAAATCCGATAACGGTCCGGCGGGCCTTTCTCTCTTTTGATGCCGCTTTCTTCATGTGGTTCACCTCCTTTAATTTCACTAGGCCGCATCCGGTTGAACGTCGGCCATGGCGCCTTCAATGGCATCCAGCCACTGATCGAATCCGCAGTGGTAGCATTCATAGTTTCGGGTGCAGCGTTTCGGCGCGTCTATCCGCCCCTCCAGGATATGGGTGCAGAGGCGGGACGACACCATCCGATCACCTTCTCTGGTAGTTGTTTTCATACCCGATCCCTCCTGTTCCTTGTGTGACGCCCGGATTACCGGGGATCCGTCTGTTCTCCGTCAACCTGTCTTTCTCCTTTGCAACCCGGATGCCAGTGCCCAAAGCCTAAAGTAACCACCTTTAATTATTATAAATATTGGATTATTGCATTTGTTTCGGGCAGGACGGTGGAGAGACACAGTGATGCGATTGGCTACAGTTCGATTCCGAAAAAACGGGTAAAAAGTAATTAAACCATATTATTTCAATAGGATATATCCCTGTAGCCGGTTGCATCAGCGGGTGTAGCCGGCAGATACACGGTCCGGTTGCCGGAGCTGATTCCGGATTGCCATGACACCCTCGACCACCGAACCCGTTCTGCTCTCGGAACAACGGTTGGGTATGGTAAATACCCCCTCTCGTACGGTTACCCAACCTCCTCCACTCACTGCATAAGACACGATTTATTAGAATCGATTCAGGGACTGACAGGCATTCATCTTTCCGCTTGACTTACGCTGTCAGTTATTTTTAATATCCGGTTTTGCATCATATCATCCGCACATCATTACCTGTTCATATAAACCATAACGTTAGTAAGGAGGATCAGAAACATGGCCAATCCGTATGAAGTTGCATTTGAGCAATCGATGAATGATCCGGACGGTTTCTGGGGAAAAGCTGCCGAGGACGTCGCCTGGACCAAAAAGTGGGACAAGGTTCTCGACGATTCCAACAAACCGTTTTACCGCTGGTTTGTGGGCGGTGAACTCAACACCTGCTACAGCGCCCTTGACCTGCATGTGGAAGAAGGCCGCGGCGACCAGCCGGCTCTGATTTACGACAGCCCCGTAACCGATACGATTAAATCCTACACTTACAAAGAACTGACCGACGAAGTGGCAAAGTTTGCCGGTGTCCTGGCCGCCCAGGGAGTCACCAAGGGGGACCGGGTCCTCATCTACATGCCGATGATCGCCGAAGCGGCCATCGCCATGCTGGCCACGGTCCGCATCGGCGCCGTTCATTCCGTGGTTTTCGGTGGATTTGCCGCGGCCGAGCTGGCCACCCGGATCAACGATGCGAAACCCAAGGTGATCGTGTCCGCCTCCTGCGGCATAGAGGTCACGAAGGTAATCAAGTACAAACCGCTCCTGGACGAGGCCATCGAGATCGCCGAGTCCAAGCCCGAGAAATGCGTCATCATCCAGCGCCCCATGGAAACCGCGTCCATGATCGAGGGAAGGGATGTGGATTGGGTGGAGGCGATGGGAACCGCCCAGCCGGCCGATTGTGTACCGGTGGCGGCTACCGATCCGTGCTACATTCTCTATACCTCCGGAACCACCGGCCAGCCCAAGGGCGTTGTCCGAGACACCGGGGGCCATGTGGTCGCCCTCAAGTGGACCATGAAAAACATCTACAACGTGGATGCCGGGGACACCTACTGGGCCGCCTCCGACGTGGGCTGGGTTGTGGGACACTCCTACATCGTCTACGGCCCCCTGTTCAAAGGCTGCACCACGATCCTGTTTGAAGGCAAACCGGTGGGCACACCGGATGCCGGCGTGTTCTGGCGGGTCATCTCCCAGCACAAGGTGAAGAGCATGTTTACCGCACCGACGGCCTTCCGGGCCATCAAGCGGGAAGACCCCCGGGCGGAAATGATGAAAGACTACGATCTGTCCAACTTCAAGTACCTCTTCCTGGCTGGTGAGCGACTGGACCCGGACACCTTGAAGTGGGCTGAAAACAACCTGGGCATACCGGTCATCGACCACTGGTGGCAGACCGAAACCGGATGGGCCATCTGCGCCAACTGCGAGGGCCTCCATCACTTTCCGGTCAAGGAAGGCTCTCCCACAAAACCCGCACCGGGATGGAATCTCCAGGTGGTGGACGAAAGCAACAACCAGGTCGCCGCCGGCCAAATCGGCGCCCTCGTGGTGAAGCTGCCCCTGCCTCCGGGGACCCTGCCGACCCTGTGGAAAAACGACCCGCGGTATATCGAGTCCTACCTGGAAGAGTTCCCCGGGTACTACAAGACGGCCGATGCCGGCTTTATCGATGACGAGGGGTATGCATTCGTCATGTCCCGCACCGACGATATCATCAACGTGGCCGGACACCGCCTCTCCACCGGTGCCATGGAAGAGGTTCTTTCAGATCATCCGGAAGTGGCCGAATGCGCCGTCCTCGGCGTGGAAGACCAGCTCAAGGGTCAGGTCCCGGTCGGGTTTGTCGTGCTAAATGCCGGCGTGGATCGGAGCCACGACGAAATCATCAGCGAAGTTGTCCAGATGGTCCGGGAGCGCATCGGACCGGTGGCCTCCTTTAAAAAAGCCACGGTGGTCAAACGGCTGCCCAAGACCCGTTCGGGCAAGATCCTGAGAGGCACGATCCAGAAGATCGCCGATAACAAGGACTTCAAAGTTCCGGCAACCATCGACGACCCGACCATCCTGGGCGAAATGGAGGAAGCACTGAACACCATCGGTCTGGCCAAATCACGGCAGTAACTCAGCATTTGCAGAACATGAAGCCGGCACGGAGAGATCACCGTGCCGGCTTTTTTCGTTTAAGAGCTATGAGCCCGGTTATCGGTTGACATCGGCCCTGGCAAGGCTAATTTTTAGTATAATGTGTAGCAACCGTCCGACCGGACAGTACAGCGCCTGAAAACGAAACTGTCTCTTCTGATGGCTACCGTCTTCTCGGGTTGACCCGTCACCGATGCGCTGATGTATTCGCAATCTCATTTCCCACCGCCGCCAGATCTAATGTCCGTTTGCAAATCTCATATGACTCCGGGTCGGCACACCGCACAGATCCCGAGCCTCCTGATCATCGGGGTCGACCGGTAGAGACGCGGGCATGAAACCATGGAATCGCCCTGGAAATCACTGACGGTGCCCCTTGACCGGGTGTTGGAGAAAATCCGGCCCGGTATGAGCATTTTCCTCGGTTCCGGGGCGGCAGAGCTGCGCACGGCCATCCGGTATCTGCTCACCCACGGCAAAGGACGTCTCGAGGACCTTGAACTGATCCAGCTCATGAGCTTCGGTGAAGCCATCTCCGATGAGGCCCGCAACGCCGGGCATGTCCGGCTGAAGACCTTTTTCTCCGGCTGGCATGCCGAATCTGCCATATCCGACGGCCGGGTGGATTTTATCCCCTGCCGCTTCGTCCACATTCCCAGACTCATCAGCTCCGGATTGATCCACATCGATGCGGCCATCGTTCAGATTACACCGCCCAACGAGGCGGGATATTGTAGCCTCGGGGTCGCCGTCGATGCGGCACGGGAGGCGATGGAACAGGCCTCTTTGAACATCGGAGAAATCAACCCGTGTGTGCCGTTCACTTTAGGCGATACCGTCGTCCCCATGTCGGAATTCGATTTGCTGACGATATCGGAAGAACCGCCATTGTACTTCCAGCGCCCGGAGACCGATGCCCTGATGGATCGCATCGCATTCAATGCCGCCACTCTCGTTGAGGACGAAAGCTGTGTCGCCTTTTCCACCGGCCCGTTATTTCGATCCTTTGCCCGGCAACTCGAAAACAAGCGGCACCTGGGCGTTCACTCGCCGTTTTTCACCGATGCCTTGATGGATCTGGTAAACAGCGGTGTCGTGACGAACCGGCGTAAAGAGACCCATCGCGGCAAGTCCCTGACGTCATACGCCGTCGGCAGCAAATCCCTCCTGAACTGGCTGGACCACAACCCGCTGGTGGAGTTTCAGTCTGTCGACAAGGTTTACAGTTCCTCGTTTATCGGGCGCAATCCAAAATTTGTGGCCCTCATCCCGGTCCGAAAGGTCGATCTTTACGGGCGGATTTACCTCCAGAGCGGTGAAAGCGGGCTTTCCATCGGATCCGCAGAGATCATGGATCTCTTCAACGGCACCGAGCTGTCCGACGGCGGTCATGCGATTTTTGCGCTGCCCAGCCGGTATCGTGACGGCCATTCCAACATTCTACTTTCCATCGCAGATCATCCCAACCAATTCAGCCTGTTCGAATCGGTCCGGACCGTCGTCACCGAGTACGGGATTGCCCACCTGGAAGGCTGCACGGTTCGGGAACGGGCCCAGGCGCTCATCGACATTGCCCATCCGGACGATCGAGAGCGGCTCGTGAACCAGGCCAAGGCGGCCCACATCCTGTACGCCGATCAGATCTTTCTGGCCGAAAGCGGAAAGCTGTATCCATCGGAAATCGCGGCGGAGCAGGCCACCCGCAAAGGCCTGACGGTGCGCTACCGGGCCATCAAACCGTCGGACGAAGAAGGCATGCGTCGTCTCTTTTACCGGTTCTCCGATGACTCCGTCTACTCCCGGTACTTTCACTCGGTGCGTGTCATGCCCCATTCGAAAATCCAGGAATACGTCAACGTGGACTGGCATCAGGTGATGTCAATTATCGGGATGGTCCGTGAGGAGGGAGAAGAACGTATCATCGCCGAGGGCCGATATATCCGGATCCCCGGTACGGAAAACGCGGAAGTGGTGTTTGTGGTGGATGAAGACTACCAGAACCAAGGCATTGCCACCTCCATCTACCGGATGCTCGTTCAACTTGCCAGGGAGCGCGGCATCAAAACCTTTCTGGCCGATGTACTGTTTTCCAACGCCCCCATGATGAAGGTCTTTCACAAGGGGAACCTGCCGGTGCGCGCCTACCTGGAGGCCGGTACCTACCACCTCAGTATCGATCTGAAATAACAGGCGTATAATAGTTCTGTAGCGATTGCCAAAAATATGTTTCCTTTAAGTTAAACGTGTTTCTGTCAACACACCTCCGTGTCGAGAGAATGCTCACCCGTAGATGCTCGAGGTCGGGATCGCTATCGGTTCTAGACAGGACGGCTATCTTTGAAGTCGATACCGATTCCGAACCCGATACCGATCCCGACGACTCCGGTATGTTGGCATTCGTATACCATCTCTCAATCGGAACGGAATTCTGACATCTGCTATAGAAGGGAATAAGGCCGGTACGGTGACCGGCCCTGCGTTACGGCTGATGATTCCGTTCCGATTCGTTTCGGGATAACGATTTACCGCGGAGCCGCAGAGGACGTAGAGATGAGGATAGTTTTGATTTTCGCTGACCCTTGGGCTTCGCTCAGGACAGGGAGGACGAAAAGCAAAAAGGCACTCGTCAGAAAATAGAAATCGTTGCAGCATTTGTGAGGCAGCTCTTTTCCAGAATCCCCCTCTCAGGGATTCTGAAAAAATTAAAACCTTCTCTGCGCACCCTGCGTCTCTGCGTTAAGAATGTATTTGGTAATCCGGTTTCAACACACGTCAAACGCAGCATATTTCTGGCAACTGTTAGAGTAGGTCGTGAAACCGGCGGGATAAACTCTCGACTCTCCCTTGGGCACCGCACTCTTTGAACACGTCGATGGCTTTGCCGAGATGGTCTTTGGCCACCTGACGGTCTCCTTTCCGGATCTGCAGCTCGGCATACAGCGCATAGTGCTTCCCCAGATGGAGAGTCAGGCCGTTTTGTCGATCGGTATCGATCGCCTTTTGAATCCAGCCTTCCGCTTCATCCAGATGCTGGTCATCGATGTCCATCAGGATGTCGCCGATGTACATCGGCATTAATCCGGCATTGAAGAGGACCTGGTTGTCTTCGTAATATCGATATAGCGATTCCAGGTCCACGGCCCGCTTGTCATCCTCCCGGGTCAGGGCATGTCGAAACACGTAGGTCGACTGAGGATAGACCCCCCGCTCGATGAGAAGCTCTGAATGTTTAAGCACCCCCAGGGTCGCCTGCAAATCCTCTTCCGGAAAGCCGGCAACCCGTTCAATCAGACGATGGCTGAACTCTCTTTCAATAATCGACCCGATCTGCAGCAGTTCCTTTGCGGGTTCTTTCAGGGTATCGACACGGGCCATGATGACATCGCTGATGGTGGACGGGATGGACAATTCTGCCAGATTTTTGGCCAGCCGATAGGTGTCCTCTGTTTTCGTTATGATGTTCAGATCCAGAAGGGATGTCACAAACTCCTCGACGAAAAAGGGAACCCCTTCGGTTTTTTCCAGGATCAGGGTTTCCACTTTGCGATCCAACGTTCTCGTGTTTAACAGGTGGACCACCATGGACAGGCTCTCACGCCTCAGCAAACGATTTAGACTGATCTGGCAATGATAGGATTTGAAACTCCAGGCCGGCACAAACTGGGGGCGATAGGTAAAGATCAATAATATCCGGGCGCCCGGCACGTAGCTGAGAAGATCATGGAGCAAATCGATGGAGCTGGTATCGGCCCAATGCAGATCTTCGATCGCAACGATCAAGGGGCGGATCTCCGAACCTTTGATCAATATCTGGAGGACCGCCTCATTAAGGCGTTCTTTCAGTGATTGCAAACTGATCGTGAACCGGTCCAGCCCGGAGTCTTTTACGGATAGAAGCTCCAGCAGATAGGGCATTATGCCAGACTCTTCGATTTCCAGGAATTCCAGCCCTTCCACGATCCGCTGCCGAACGGCACTGTCCTCGTCGCCCTCCTGGATCCGAAAGGCGGATTTCAGGATATCGATGACCGGATGATAGGCGACACCCTTGCTGTAGGAAAGGCACTTTCCTTCCAGAAAAAGCACATCCTCATGGGTCACCGACTTTCTGAACTCGTACAGGAGGCGGGACTTTCCCATTCCCGCCTCGCTGACGATGGAAACGGCCTGGCCGTTGCCGGCCTTGGCGCGTTCAAAGCTGTCCGCCAGCAGTTCCAGCTCCCGCTCTCGTCCCACAAGAGGGGTCAGGCCCCGCTCGGCACTGACATCGAACCGGGTGCGGCGTCCACTGGGAGCAATCACCCGGAAAACCTTGATGGGTTTTTCCGTTTCGATGAGTATCTCTTCGGCGACAGCCTCAAAACGGAAAAACCCCTCGGTGAGCTTGAAAGTCTCTTCGGTAACGTAGGTGGTGCCGGGGGCTGCCAGGGTTTCCATCCTGGAGGCCAGATTGATGGTGTCCCCCATGGCAGTAAACTTGACACGCAAATCGTTGCCGATGGCGCCCACCACCACCGGTCCCGCATTGATGCCGATGCGAAGCAGAATCGGCGGAAGCTCCAGCTCCGCTCCAACCTTCTGACTGAGTTTGATCATTTCCCGGCGGAACTGATACGCAAGCCCAGGGATGAGAGCCGGTCTTGAAGAGCGGACTTTTCGCGCACCAGGGTCTCCAGGCTTTCGGTGTATTCGCGAAGCTTTTCCCGGATCAGGCGCCGCTCGCGCGCCTTGTGGACCGCAATTTTAAGGATATCGTCGTTGATCGGCTTGGTGATGAAATCGGTGGCGTCGTGCTTGAGACTCCGAATGGCCAGATCCATGTCCCCGTGTCCGGTGATCATGATGACTTCCGCCTCCGGGTTTTCGTGCTTGATCCGCCGAAGCAGATCCACACCGTCGATACCGGGCATTTTGATGTCGGTCAGCACGATGGGCGGGTTTTCCCTCTTGAATATCTCCAAAGCCTCGGAGCCATCTGCCGCCTCGAATACGCGATATCCGGCATCCGCAAGGGAGATATGAAGAACCTTCCGGATCCCTTCTTCATCGTCGACAAGAAGGATTTTGTCTTCCATGGGCACCCATCCTGGAAGCGGTAAGTGGTGTGAGAAGACGCAGCTGTATGCCGTATACCAGGCGTTGAAATGCAAATGCCTAAAGTGCCTAAAGTGCCTTAAATGATTAAGAAACCTTCCTAATTAAAGTTTAGGCATTTTAGGCACTTTAGGCATTTCAGGCATTCTAACTCACAATTCCCTGGTGTCTCGTGCATACACGCTGACGAACAAAACACGGATGGTGTTGATCCTACCCGATCGTATTCTTGACAATGCCGATGAGTTTCTCCGGGTCGAAGGGTTTGGGGATATACGCCAGTGCCTTGGGAATAGCGTGATCCCCGTCGATGCCGCTGATCACGATGACGGGGGTGTTTTTAAGATTCTTGTCTTTCTGGAGTTGGCGATAAAATCGTGGGCCCCATTCATCCGGCATCTGAAGATCGAGGGTGATCAGATCCGGTTTTTCCCTCTTGACGACCTCCAGCCCTTCGGTGGTGCTGTTGGCCGTGCAGGTTTCATAACCGTTGTCGCTGAACACCGCCTGAAGATATTTGACGACGATCGGATCGTCGTCGATGATTAAAATTTTCTTTGGCATAATCTCTCCCCTGTTGGCCTGACGGTTCAGATGATCGATCAACCTCTCTGGTGGCACTCGCCACACATGATCGGTCCTTTTTTTTGTTCCAGGTGGCAGCCCTTGCAATTGACGTGAAATGCCTTCATCAAACCGGGTTGACGGCCTTCGGCGTCCAGCCCGTGACAATCCGAGCAAAGCTGATCCTCGGAGGATTCATCTTCAACCAGCTTCCCCTCGTCATCATAGACATGATGACACGCATTGCAGTCTTCGATCTCGGCTTTCTCGTTGTGCTCCTCATGAACAAACACGGAGGGCGGTCGCTGGGAATTTTCAAATGCACTGGCGTCCAATACGACGATGTCTTCCTGGGACCAGGCGGTGACCCAGAGCAAGGTCGAAACAGTCAAAACGAGCGATACGAGGATTGCAGCCTTTTTCATGGGGCGGTCTCCTTATGGTTACTCGGGCTTTTCCATGACGTCATAGAGAATGTCGCCGAAAAACTTGATATCGAGTCCAACGCCGTAATGATGCACAATATCGTGCAATCCACTGTGGCAGTTGTGACAGGGGGTGATCAGGGTTCTGGCCCCCCGGGTTTTTGCGGCAAACAGTTGTTCGGCTTTGATCCGATTCCCCTGGATGCGGGTCATCTTGTAGGGTGGTCCGCAATTGATCACCCCGCCCCCGGCGCAGCAGCAGTAATTGTGTTCCCTGTTGGGTGTCATTTCGACAACTTCCTCGCACAGCTGCTGTGCCACGTACCTCGCTTTTTCCTCGAGACCGGCACCGCGCACCACGTTGCACGGATCGTGCAGGGTGACCGGGGAGTCGAATTTTTTGGCGATCTTTATTTTTCCTTCTTTCAGAAGCTCATAAAAAAAGTCGATGGCATGGACGATGGGGATTGGCGGCATCTGCCAGCCCAGCCAGCGGTTGCCCATGTCGTACACCGATCGGAAGGCATGGCCGCATTCGCCCATAACGACGCGTTTGACCCTGAGGCGGGCGGCGGTCTCGAAATGGGACCGCTTCAGCCTGCCCATCAGTTCGTAATCGCCTGTGAACATGGCCATGTCGCTGTTGTCCCATCCGGTGGTCGCCGGCATGGTCCAGTCCACACCGGCCACATCCATGATCACGGCCGCCTGGTAGATCAGCTGGGCCTGAAATTTGGGTTCCGGGGCGATGACGCTGTACATGATGTCAGCGCCCTCCTTCTCCAGGGGAATCCGAAGGGTGGGGATTTCCGCCTGGGCCTCCTCCTCCTGCCACTGGAGCGTGTCGGGCCATTCGTCGCCCTTTACCCACATCTGGTTGAGCATCACCGAGTGGCTGTGGGCCGTGTCCTGGATGTATTGCGGGGTGCATCCCAGTTTATGAATGACGCGCCGGACAACCGTCATCAGATAGGCGATGTCGATGCCGAAGGGGCAGTATTGGGCGCATCGCTTGCAAAGATTGCATTGGGTGTGGGCGACCAGTGCCGCCTGCTGCATGAATTCGGGAGAGACCTTTCCCTTTTTTCGCAGCATCTCCCAGATGGTCTGCTTCACCTTTCCCACCGGCGCAAAGTGCGGATCGTTGTCGTGGGAGAGATAATAGTGGCAGGCCTCGCTGCACAGGCCGCAATGAATGCATGTTTCCACATAGGTGTGCAGCCGTGCTCCGGTCTCCCCCTTTATCACGTCATTGATGACCTTTTCGATTTTCTCCGGAGTCAGGCGGGCGATGCCGCTCGAAAGACCGATATCGGGAGCCTGGGGGCTGTCCGTCTTTGCAGGTTCTGACATGATTCGATGTCTCCTCTGATTCGAGTAATCTCGGGTTACCAGTCTCGGGTGTGCCGCACCCCGCCGAACTCGGACCCCATGTAGGCCCGCGTAAACGGTGAAAAGATCATGTGGCTGAGCCGGGTAAAGGGTATCGCCATCAGCATGATCTCGCCGGCAAGAATGTGCAGAATCAGCATGAGCTGATAATTGATCCACTGGTGATACGCCAGAAAGCCCGTAATAAATGGGGCGGCCACAATGGCCAGGATGATGTAGTCCGATGGGTAGGTCACGAACTGGACTTCAGGGGATTTCAGCCGTCGAACCAGAAAATAGATACAACAGCCGATGACAATCAGCGTCATGACATCCGCCCATCCTTCCGGAAGGGACCACCAGCTGATATTCCATGCCTCGTCAAACAAGATGATGTGGGCCAGAAGGAAGATCGGTGTGATGATCAGACAGATGTGAAACGCGAACGTGACGATGGTCAGAACCGGCTTGCGGCGCCAGTTGGTGGTCGCAAAGGGGATCATCCAGCGGAAAATGGACCGGAAACTGTACTTCCAGCTCATGTAAGTGTAAATAAAGGGTTCTTTCTTATTGATCAAAGAAAACATACGGATCAACCGAAAGAGCCACCCGCCGAAAAACACGATAAATGCCACCCACACCAGCGGACCCGCGACAAAGTTATACACGTCGTGCATGTTTTCCCCCTATCCGGTGATTTCGGTTACCGGTATGACATATCGGTTGTATTGGCCGTCCTCCACTGCCCGGATCATCAGCTTGTCGCCGGCCGGGCTGAACACCGGATCCCAGACAGCCTCACATTCCCTGGCCCAGATCTTGCCGTCGACGCAAATCGTGTATTTTCTGTTTCGCTCGACTTTGGCCGCCAGATGGGTGCTGTCCGGACTGAACACCGGCTTCCAGACCATGTCGAATGTATCAGGCCACACGGACCCGTCAACGCTGACTTTCCATGCCGGCCCGTTTTTACCAAGGGCTGCGAGCCGCTTGCTGTCCGGGCTGAACTGCAGGTCCGTGACCATATCCTGGAATGTCATCGACCAGGGCTGATCGTCCACGGCGGCCGTCCAGCGGCCATATTTCGGAGCGACCACCGCAGCCAGCCGCTGGCCGTCGGGGCTGTAGCTCTGCTGCCAGAGCTGGACATAGCGGCCCCTCCAGATCAACTGCCCGTCTTCGGCCAGTGTCCATTTGCCCTGGACCCGGACCGGGGCCACGGCGCCTCCGCTGGCGGGATTGAAAATCGGCTCCCACACGCAGGGAAAGGTCTGGTTCCACGGTTTTCCATTGACGGAAATGGTATAGTCGTACAGACTCACCCGGACCTCGGCGGCGACTTTGTCCCCTTCCGGATTGAAGGCCATGTTCCAGACATTGACAAACGTCTGGTCCCAGGGCTTTCCGTCGACGGCCACCGAAAAGCAGCCTTCCTGGAACTTTTGGATCTCCGCCTCCCCGAACTTCTTTGTCTGCACAACGGCAGCGGTGTGGGTGCCGTCGGGGCTTATGGCAGTGTTGGTCATGTTCACAAAGGTCTGCTCCCAGAGCTGCCCGTTGAGCGCCATGCAGTAGGCCATGTCCTGCTGAACCGATATGGCGATGTTTTTGCCGTCGGCGCTGAAGAGCGGCTCCCACAGGTATCCGAATCTTCCTTCCCAGGGGTCGCCGTCGATAGCCATGGTCCACTCACCCATTTCGGAAACCAGAGCGGTCAGGCGGCCATCCGGGCTGAATCGGAGATGCCAGATTTTTTCGAAAACCGTTTCCCACGGCTCGCCATTGACACAGACCTGAAATTCCCCCTCGTCCAGATTGACAATAGCGGCAATCTTTTCACCGTCCGGACCGGCAGATGGCTCTTCTACCCAGCGAAATTTTCCTTTCCAGTCGTTCAGGTTGGCAATCGGTTTGGTGCCGACCTCCCAGTCCCAACTGCTCCGATCCTCCATGGGCGATTCTCCTTTCAGAGCGTGGTTTGCCGCTTTCGGTCAAAATGCGAATATTTATAATAGTCATAACGGGTTATCATAGCTCCTAATGAAAATCAAGAAAGGCTGTTATGCAGCAAATACTCATAATCCCGACAATTTCTCAGCCGGTGATTGCGTACTTTTTCATTTTCCGCCAGAGCGTCGTCCGATTCATGCCGAGACTCGCGGCCGTTTTCCCGCGGTTCCACCCGCAGCGATTCAATTCCGTCCGGATCCTTTCCTTTTCATCGGCGTCGCCATCGACACGATAGGGCCTCGCCGCGTCGGTCACCGCTTCGTCGCCGCCCGCATAATAGGTCCGGTTGTTGAGCAGCGACACCGGAAGGTGTTTCCGATCGATGGTCTCCCCCTGACATATGATCAGTGCGTGTTCGAGGATATTTTCCAGTTCCCGGACATTGCCGGGGTATTCATAGTTGAGCAGAACTCCCATGGCCTCTTCGGAAATATTCCGGACCCGGGTCTCCCGGGTGTTGCACAGCTTTTTGAGGATGTAAGAAATCAGAAGGGGGATGTCCCCCCGCCGTTCTTTTAGCGCCGGCAGTTCCAGCTGCATGACGTTGAGCCGGAAAAACAGATCTTCCCTGAACCGCTTTTCGGAAACGAGCCGCTTAAGTCCCTGGTTTGACGCCGAAATGATGCGCACATCGACCCGGGTCGTTTTCCGGCTGCCCAGCGGATAGAATTCTCTGTCTTCCAGCACCCGCAGCAGTTTTCCCTGGAGCGAGAGCGGCAGATCACCGATCTCGTCCAGGAATATGGTCCCGTGGTTTGCCAGTTCGAAACGCCCCGGTTTGTCCCGCTCGGCACCGGTAAACGCCCCCTTAGCGTAACCGAACATTTCGGATTCGAGGAGGTTGTCCGGCATGGCGGCGCAGTTGACTTTCACCAGGGGTTTGTCGGCCCGCCCGCTGGCATTGTGTATGATTTTGGCCACCAGGTCTTTCCCGGTTCCGGTCGGGCCTTCGATGAGGATGGTGGCCTCGCTGGCCGCAATAACCGGGACGATGTCAAAAAGGTTTTGCATGGCCGGGTCCCGGCCGACCATGTCGTAAAAGGTATAGCGTTCACGGGTGACCTGATGGAGCTGGTGCTTGAGGGAAAGGTCCGAAATTGTCGTCAGGCCACCGACGACCCGTCCCTCCTCGTTCCGCAGGCCCATGCATGTAGCCTCGATGGGAATCCGGCGGCCGTCCCGCGTGACGACGTCGGTCGTGAGGCGCTTCGGTGCGTATACATCCTCTACGGATTGTTTCAGCTCAAAGACATCTTTACAGAAATTGATGGGAAAAATAGTGGTGCACGGTTTACCGAGAACCTCCGCCCGGGGATATGCCGTTATTGCCTCCGCCATGGTATTAAAAAAGGTCACGTGTCCCGCGCGGTCGACCGTGAGCACGCCGATGTCGAGGTTGTTAAGAATCATTTTCAGGCGCCGGTCGTCGAACTTGACCCGCTGAAGCAGCTTTTCAAAGGCGGTGTGATCCTGAAACACCTCGATGCAACCGACGAACTCGTTGCCGGCGTCGAAAATCGGAGATTCGATCTTGGTGATGCTCCGGGGGCCGACGGTGTGATCGCTGATATCGATCTCCGAGCAGACCGTCTCCTCACCCATCTCGCCGACTTCCAGGAATTTACATTTTCCCCCGCAGAGGTAGTTCAGAAATTCGTTATAGCAGTATTTCCCGACAACGGCGGATGCTTCCCGTCCGGTCAGCATTTCGGCGGCCCGGTTGATCGACAGGATCTTACGGTCCTTCGACAGGATCACCACGCCCAGTGCCAGGTGGTCGAATATGGTCCCCAGCTGATTGTATCGGATCAGGGTATCGTGCATGTCATCCTTTTTTGGCAAGGACGTTCATCCGTTCGAAAATCTCTTGGAGTGCCGTGTAAATCACCGGCATGTTCCGGATATTTCCCTCGGCAATGGCCTGATCCATAGCCAGGAGGGATATCTTCAGCCGCAGGGCCAGCCGTCCAACTTCCCGGACGATACGGGAGGCGGCGGATGGCGGCGGCGATTCCGGTTCGACCCCGTTCATCGCCTCTGCCAGCATATGTTCGAGCTGCGCAATACGCGTCTCCCGCTTCCGGCGCGAATCGATCTGCTTTTCCGCACGTTCCAGGGCGGCTTCCATAATAACGTTGTCCACCGGCTTGGTAATAAAGTAGGTGGCCTCATATTTGAGACTCTTGACCACCAGATCCATGTCCCCGTGGCCGGTGAGCATGATCACCTCGGTATCCGGCCGTTCCCGTTTGACCCGGCGCAGCAGTTCGACCCCGTCCATGCCCGGCATCTTGATGTCCGTCAGGACAATGGCCGGCTCCTCCTTCCGAAACAGCTCGAGGGCTTCGCTCCCGTCTTTTGCCAGAAACACCCGGTAGCCGATGTCCTGAAGCGAGATGTTGAGGACTTTTCGGATGCCCTCTTCGTCGTCAACCAGCAGCAGTTTGGTCTGAGTCATTCGCCTGGGGTATCGGAAACGACAGAATAAAGCGGGCGCCCTGTGTCGGCCCCGGAACCACTTGAATGTCGCCGCCGATCTCTTTTAGAATTCCGTAACTGATCGAGAGACCGAGACCGGTACCTTTGCCCACGTCCTTGGTCGTGAAAAATGGCTCGAAAATCTTGTCTGTTATTTTTTTCGGGATACCGGCGCCCGTGTCGCTGACCTCCACGAGGACCTGATGGTTTTCGGCATAGCTTTTAATAGAAATCACCTTATCGTCGGGTCGGTACTCCATCCCCGTGTATTTCTCCTCGATGGCATCCCGGGCGTTGATCAGCAAGTTGATGAACACCTGTTCCAGCCTGTCCGGATTTCCTATGATCTCAGGTAGATGCTCCTGGATATGCCAACCCACAGTGATCCCACGGACCTTGAGTTGCTGACTGAAAAACTGATACGCGCTTTTCAGGATGTCATTGATTTGGACCTTTTCGAGTTTCATGTCAGACATGCGCCCGAACTGCCGCATGTGGGTGATGATCTTGGTGGCCCGATCCACATGGCTGTCGATCTCTTCGCACAACGTAAAGAGAATGTTATCCTGGACCTGCTCCTTCCTGTCGATCTTCTTGATTAAAAAGGTGCTGGCGGTTTTGATGACGGACAGGGGCTGATTCAGTTCGTGGGCCACGCCGGTGGCCATCTCGCCGAGGGTCGCCATTTTGCTGGCTTGGATGAGCTGCTGCTCCGTTTCCAGCCGATGCGTAATGTCGCTGGTGGTCACCAGGAACACTTTTTGATCCAGGTTATTCGGAAGGTGAAATACGGATATTCACGAAAATTTGGCGGCCCGCTTTGCTGATATGGGTCACCTGATCCAGTACATGAGCCCCGCTGAGTTTGGGGCGATACACATCGCGCTCGTCATCCCGAAAAAAATCCAGAAAGGATCGCCGGATCACTTCTTCTTTGGTGTACCCGTAAACGACCGTCACACTTTCATTGCAGTCCAGGATTTGAAGAGACTCCATATCGAGAACAAATACCGGATTCGGAATGTTGCTGAAAAACGCATAATATTTCTGCTCGGATTTCTTGAGCTCTTCTTCGAGCCGCTTGCGGGGGGTAATATCGAGGCTCACTTCCATCGCCGCCACCACCTCGCCATCGTCGTTTCGCAGGGGGGATGACCTGACGATCCAGTGGGTAGTGGAACCGTCTTTGTTGATCCCGGACTCCTCGCTGTAGTGGGATGCCCCGTCCAGAAACGTCTTTTCCACCGGGCAGACGTCGCATTTGTTCTCCCGCCCCTTGTACGCGTGGTAGCAATAGTCGTTCGGCTTGGGATCAAAGGTATCCTGGAATTCCTTGTTATACTGGAGAAGCCGGTATTCCTTATCCTGCACCGTAATCAGGCAAGGCACCACCTCGAACAGGTGTTGATATTCATCCCGCTGACGGTTCAGTTCGGCCTGTTTTTTTCCGATTTCATGGCCCATCATGTTCATGGTCTCGGCCAATTCACCGATTTCATCAGCATGGCGTACATCCACTTTCGTCCCATAGGCCCCTTCGGCGATACGCCGCGTGCCCTCAATCAACTTTTGAATCGGCTGATGCACAAAATGGAACACGTAGGTAAAAATGATCGTGGAGGTAATGATAAACAGAAAGACGCCAAAGATGATCATCCACTTTTCGAACAGGATGATTTTCTGTTCGGTATCCACCAGCGACACCACCACGTCGAGGGCCCCCAGGATGATTTTATCCTCTGGATGGATATGACAATCGGCGGCGCAACCGGGCTCGTTGACGATCGGGCTGATAATACCCAAAAGCGGATAACCTTCGGGGGATGTATAAATCCGCGTTCGCTCGGCCAGACTGAGCTGTGCAATGGGAGGTTCTGTTCGGTGGCAGATGTAGCAGGCCTCATCCTTGATGTTTGTGGTGCGGTCCACGTCGTCGGCGTGGTTTGAAAACTTGATCTGCCCTTCCTTGTTATAGATCCGGATAGATTGGATATCTTTCTGCCGGCCGATATTCTGGATGATCTGGGTAATATCGTCCCTTGAGTTGAGCATCATCGCGTAATTGGTGCCCAGCATAATGGTTTCACTGAGACGATCCGAATCGTTTATGATGCCCTGGGTCAGTGTATCTCTCTGATATTGAATGTTGAAATGCCCAGGTCGAGATGGAGATCAACAGGGTGGCGCCCACGGTGAGAATCAATTTGGGGCCAAGTTGGAAGCGGACCCTTTTCAATGGCGTGAACATGGTCCCCTCTTTTTCGCGAAGCCGTGATTTCTATAAGGCAGGAGGTCTTCAACCGTAACTATTATTGTATAACGAACAAATAGCGCATATACCCTCATCGGTCAACCGATTAAGCCCTTGTCTTAACGGCGAAACCGTGGTATCGGAGGTCGGGAAAATGAAAAAAGGAGGTACCTTGTATGTCGGAAAAATCTGGGAGCACGACGTGGGCGATGGTGTTTGTTATTGCCATGTTTCTTCAAGTGGTATTTGCCTTTGCCGGAAGTGCCGAATCACCCACCAAGGCCGCCGTTGAATTTTCAAAAGCCTATTATCGCCTTGATCCGGATATGGCCGATCGAATCTGTGAGGATCTGCTGACCGCAGACGAGGTCGACGTTGTGGAGCAGTTCATCTATGCCAAAACTGAAGAAGCCCGGGAACTCGGTTTTGATGTTTCGTGGATGAAACAGAAGCTCTATCACATCGAGACAGAGACCCTCAGCGTAGACAATACGACGGCAAAAATCCATCTGACCGGAATTGTGCGCAAGGAAATAAATCCGGTCTTTACCTGGGTGGCCAGTATATTCCGCATTGGGGATACCCACCATGTGGATCATGAAATCGACCTGATAAACGACAACGGTATCTGGAAGGTCTGCGGAACCATAGGAGACCTATCTCGATCCTGATTCTTCGTCTACCCTTTGTGCGGTATACACCTTGCCGGCGGTCGGCCACAAGCCGGCCGCCGATTCTTTTTCCGCAACAGAGCCCGCTCTGAGGGGATTCCGCCATGGATGACACATATATCCATTTAAGGGCGAAAGCCCGGGAAATCCTCGCTTCCTTGCCGACCCCCGTGTTTTATACGGATCATGCCGAAGCAGTCGACTTTTCAAAAGCCTTCTTCGATGGCGACCCGGTGGTATCCGAACTTCGGGACATCGTTGCGGGTCGCATCGAAAACGACTTCGGGCATGGGTTGGAGCATTCGGTTAAAGTGACCCTGGATGCCGGGGCCATCATGCTGCTGGAAGGCAACCGGGCGGATTATCCGGAGGCATATACCTTCAGGCGGGTGCGCCTGGCCCAGTGTGCCGGTCTCCTCCACGACATTGTGCGGAAACAGGACGACCATGCCATTCGTGGCGCAGAGGTCGCAAAGCAGGTACTGAGTGCATTCAGGTTGGCCGCCGAAGAGATCGAGGATGTCTGTATGGCCATTCGGAATCATGAGGCATTCAAGGACCCGGTTGAAATTGCAACCCCTGAGGGCAATTTGCTGGCCGATACCCTGTATGATGCCGATAAGTTTCGATGGGGTCCGGACAACTTTTACCATACAGTCTGGGATATGGTGGACTATCACTGCATCCCGCTGGGTGATTTTATAAAGCGATACCCGAGGGGGATCCGTCGGCTGTCTGAAATTCGGGATTCTTTCCACAGTGACACCGGTAAAACCTATGGCCCGGAGTTTATCGATATCGGCCTGGCTGTGGGGGACCGTCTCCTGGAGTATATTAAAAGCAAATACACACACCTCTTTTAGAATCGAGTCCCAGAGTTCTTTTTGAGAATTCGACAGATCCAAAGGACCTCTTGTAGGGGGTACCTTCTAAAAATATCGAAGCACGAAATCCGAAATTCGAAACAAGGTAAAAAAAAACAAAGTCCTAAATCTATCGATATAAGATTTCTGTTCATTCAAATTTATTGGTTTGTTTCGAGATTCGTGCTTTGATATTCGAATTTAAATTACGGAAAGGCCCTCATCGGACAGATTTGGGTTGGAAATGGTAACTGTTAATTAAGCAATACAGTGAAACTATAAGAATATGGCTCTGAATCTGGAAGCCGTTGGAAAACCGATCGGACCGCTGACCCGGGAATACTCGTGGAAAGATACGGTGCTGTATGGCCTGGCTGTGGGCGCCGGGTTTTCAGAGCTGGAGTTTTGCTATGAAGCCCGTTTGAAAGTGCTGCCCACATTTACCATGGCCGCCATGTTCGATTTTTTCTGGCGCATCGGCACCGAATCCGGGGCCGACCCAAAAGGGGTGCTCCACGGTGAACAGGATCTGACCTTCCACGGACCCATTCCTTCGAAGGGGGTCTTGACGACCAACGGCGCCGTCACAGGGATCTTTGACAAGGGAAAGAAAAAGGGCGCGGTCATTGTCGCCGGGAGTGAAACCCGGCATTCCAATGGAAAACGTCTGTGTAACAGCGAATTCACCATATTTGCCCGCCGGGATGGTGGTTTCGGGGGAGCGAACGTATCCGCCCCGGCCTTTGTATTCCCTGCCGGCGATCCCGACAAGGTTGTGAACGACCGCCCTTTGGAGAATCAGCCGCTGCTCTACCGATTGACCGGGGATCTTTTCCCTCTTCATGCCGACCCGGAGTTCGCCAAAGCCGCCGGATTTCATCGGCCGATCATGCACGGTATGGGAACGCTCGGATTTGCCTGCCGGGCGCTGATCCGGGCCTTGACTCCAGGCGCTCCGGAACGGGTTCGCCGGCTGGCTTGCCGATTCTCCCGTCCATTATATCCCGGAGTTTCGATCGCCACCCGGATCTGGAAAACCGGCACGGAAAAAGCGGTCTGGAAAACCATCAATACGGAATCCGGGGAAACCGTTCTGGACAACGGCCGATTTGAATTTGAACTTCCGATACAACCGGGGGTATCCGACAGCTCGGGTGACGATCGTGCGGACCTGCAGGAAAAGATTCTGGCAGCGGTGTCTCAATTGGCCCAGCGTGTGGATCTCGGCAGATTCGCCGGTCGGGGAATGCGCTATCAATTGCGGCTGACGGACATGCCGCATCCGGATTGGCAACTCCGCATCGATGGGAACGGATGCCAGTTTCTGGAAGGTAAGGAGGATGCACCCGACTGCACCCTGGTGCTTTCAGGGGCTGATTTCAACCGGTTGCTGAACGGGAAATTAAATCCGGTGACGGCCTATACCGAGGGCAGTGTGCAGATTGAGGGGAACCTGAGCAATGCTGCCCTGCTAATGGAACTGCTGCCCATGAAATAGTATTGATGCTGGGTTCTGGATGCTTACCGCCCCTTTGCGGGCTGGATGGTGGGTACAGAATTCAACAGCATGGAGTACTGGAGTGGTGGAGTGATGGATTAACAGGACTAGTTGCAACACTCCAGTACTCCATCACTCCTGATTTCAAACGGGCTGACGGGCAAACCGGCAAACCGGCAAACCGGCTAAACCGGTAAACTGGCCAACCGGCAAACCTCATTTCAGAGAGGAGTACCGCCATGAAAGACGTGGTTATCGTTTCAGCATGCCGCACCGCTATCGGGGAATTCGGCATGTCTCTTCGCGACAGCAATGCGTCGGAAATTGCAGCCGTTACTATGAGAGAAGCCGTCCGCCGGGCCGGCATTGATCCTGCAATCATTGACGATGTCCGCTATGGAAACTGCGTGGAGCCGGCGGATGCGTTGAACGTCACCCGGGTCGGGGCCCTGCTTGCCGGAATCCCGGATACGGTACCGGCGGTTACCATCAACCGCGTGTGTATCTCGGGTATGGAAGCCGTTATTTCCGGAATGGCCATGATACAGGCGGGTATGGCCGACGTGATATTGGCCGGTGGCGTGGAGCATATGTCCGGCATACCCTATACCGTTCCATCGGCACGATGGGGCTGCCGGCTCCAGGACCAGGTGTTTGTCGATGCCATGATCCATGCACTGTATTGTGGATCACGCATTATCCCGCATCCGGAGGATGGCCCCGTCGATGAGACACAACCGCCTCTCAGCCACTACATCGGGAAACCTTACATCATGGGCGACACCGCCGAATTCGTCGCGCAGTATCTGGACATCAGCCGGGAAGAAATGGACGAGGTCGCCCTGCGCAGTCACAACAACGCTGAACGGGCCACCCGGGACGGTGACTTCCGGGACGAGATCGTCCCCATGGAAATTCCGCGGAAAAAGAAGGCGCCGCTCGTTTTTAACGCCGATGAACATTTCCGGCCCGGACTGACCCTCGAACAGCTGCAGAAACTTCCCCCGGTCTTTGTGCCGGATATCGGAAAGGTCACGGCAGGCAATTCCGCCGGAATCAATGACGGCTCTGCGGGTATGATCATCGCCTCTGCCGAAAAAGCCAAAGAGCTCGGCCTGACGCCACTGGCCAGAATCCGGGCCACGGCCCGGGGGGCATGCCATCCTTCGGTCATGGGGCTTTCGCCTGTTCCGGCTGTGGAGAACCTGCTCCGTAGCAGCGGGCTTTCCATTCCGGACTTTGACCTCATTGAAATAAACGAGGCGTTTGCCGCCCAGTACATCGGGTGTGAACGGCAACTCAAACTGAATCGGGACATTACAAATGTCAACGGTTCCGGCATCGGACTGGGACACCCCGTGGGCGCCACCGGTTGCCGAATTATGGTAACGCTTATATATGCCCTCAGAAAACGGGATGGCACGCTGGGTCTGGCGACGCTCTGCGGTGGTGGTGGGGTATCCATGGCGTGCGCACTGGAGTTGGTATGATCACCGATTTGGTTAAAGGTTGATCTGATATTGCGTGTCACCCGAATTTGGCACGAAACGGAGGCAACATGGTCGATATAAAACGAATACTGGTCCCGGTGGATGGGTCCGATCACTCCATGAATGCTGCGAAATATGCCGTAGAGCTGGCCCGCATGTCCGGGGCCGAGATCTTTTTAACCCACTGCCACAAGCCGTTTCCGGGGATCCTCGGGGAACCGTATTACCAGAAGGCGGTCAACAGGATAATGAAAGACGCCGACCAACTTCTCGACCCCTTTCGGAAACTCTTCGATGAAAAGGGTGTCCCCTATGTTGAGCGCATCATGGAAGGCCCGCCCCGAGAAGCTGTTCCGAATGTGGCCAGGCACGAAAAGTGCGATCTGATCATCATCGGTTCCCGGGGATTGAGTGACCTGGAGGGGCTTTTTCTGGGAAGTGTCACTCACAGGGTGCTCAGAGCCGCTCCGTGTCCGGTCATGGTGATCCGGTAATAGAACAATGCCGGTATTGCTTTTATCCTCAAAATCCCATGACTTCCGACCCCGATGTTGATACACACTTTTATTAGGGTTCAAGGTTTACCTGCCTTTGGCAGCGCCGGAGGCGACCAGGGTTTACCCGCCCGCCTGAGGCGGATAAACCTATGGCGGCGCCGAAGGCGACCAGGGATTCAAGGGGTCGAGTGAAATACTAATCGTCGGGTCCAAGGGTTCGAGGATCCAAGGGGTCGGGTGAAATGCCTAAAGACCCCATTAACCTAATCCCTGCAGTTTTCTGGAGCCAAGCGGAAATTCCAGCCAACAGGATAGTACGGACGGGAATGTTTCCCGCCAAACTGCCGGAGGACATGCCTTCTGTCCAATAAGCGACATCGTCGCATTGTATTAAATCGTTGTACGATTTTATTTAGAAAACAAACCCTTGAACCCTTGAATCCTTGGACCCTTTTCTGCAACTAAAGTGGAGAAGAACCAAAAAAATTCATACAAAGATTATATATCAAGCACTTGAAATTTTGGCCCCTGTTATACCCACAAGTGAGGTGAAGCTATCCATGGAAGGTGAAAAGAACCGCGAAGAGAATGGTGAAAATCCAAAGGATGACGCACATGACAGCGGGGTATCGGAAGACGCTCCGGATGAGCCGCCGCTGACTGACGAGGACTGGAAACGCCGGGTTCTGTGCAGCGATGAAAGCTGCATTGGCGTCATCGGCCCGGATGGCCGATGCAAAGAGTGTGGCACGCCCTACGAGGGAGAATTGCCGGAAGTAGAGGTGCAAACCCCCGAAACCGAAGATGTGTCCCAATCTGAGCCGGAACCAGAAGACGCCTTGGCCGGAGATCCCCAAGAATCAGATGATGACGACGACTGGAGCCGGAGGAAGCTATGCAGTGATGGCAATTGCATCGGGGTCATCGGACCCGATGGCACGTGTAAGGAGTGTGGGAAGCCCTATACGGATGATTCCACTTAGCCCATTTATTGCATGAAATCTTTTCAGAAAGTGGGCGATTTGAAAATAGGTAATAGCTTCTATTCAAATATCTTGCTGTCTCTACTTAAATTTTCCCCTCAAACTCAATCTCTGGTCGGACAAGAAGGCTCAATCTAAATAAAAAAGGCAATGCCGGAACAGGCATTGCCTTTTTTACTAAATGTGAAATCTTTTCAGAGAAACAGGTTCCGTTGGCAATTCCGCATAGAGTCTGTTCGGTAGAGCTATAGTAGCAGGTAGAGGTCGAAGTTTCAGCTTACTGAAAAGATTTCACGACCTTTAATTTAGCCTTGAACATCGATGCCAAGGTCACAGCCAAGGGCGGGATCTGGAGTTTCACATTCCTGATTCTTTTCCCGAGTGTCCACATGCCCCTCTTCTCTTTCCTGGTCGGTCTCGACGTAATCTTGATTATTCGCCATGATATCACCTCATAACTGGTTGATCGGAATTAAGTAGTCTGCAATTATATTGGAGATCGGACTCCATCATTAACCCTGTACATCAATTCCCATATTGCAACCCAGGGCGGGGTCCGGATTGTCACACTCAAAGTTCCGGCTTCGGGTATCTACGTGTCCTTCGTCTCTTTCCTGGTCGGTCTCAAAGTAATCTTGTGTGTTCGCCATGATATCACCTCATATTTTTTATAAGTGAGTATAGGTCAGCAAATTTTCACTACCCTTGGACGTCGATTCCCATGTTACAACCTAAGGACGGGTCCGCATTGTCACACTCAAAGTTCCGGCTGCGAGTGTCCACATGTCCTTCTTCTCTTTCAGCGTCGGTTTCAATGTAATTTTGAATTTCAGCCATGATGCACCTCCAATATGTTTTCAATTTGTTGTTTTGTTTTTTGTATGGAAATAACATAGGCGCATCGAATTCAATTTCAATACGAGACAGATAACCGTCTAATGATAGCTAAAAACTGTTATTTTTGCCCGTATGAATTTTCTCCCCGGATTGGGGGAACGGCGCGTTGACGCACCATCTGCCGGCATCATGATAACCGCATCCTGGCGGCCGGGGTCTCACCGGAAGCGTTGTACCGCCCATATGGTACGGGGTTTGATATTGTTTTTCCGAACATTATCCGATATATGGCGAAGGTCGACATGTGTCGGGGGAAACCGTTTACAAGTGGATGCGTTTGGACTCAAATACACGTCCATCGATGCGGCACTGAAGTAACTTTACCCGGCACACCAAGTCCGGACATGTCATCATGGAACCTACGATCTGGGCAGAAATAGACCTCGATGCCATTGCCAGCAACGTTCGGGAACTCCGCCGGATAACCCGTGCCAACGCTCGGATCATGGCGGTGGTCAAGGCCAACGCTTACGGGCATGGGTCCGAGGCCGTTGCACGCACGGCACTGGCAAACGGCGCCGATTGTCTCGGGGTCGCCCGCATCGGGGAGGCTCTTGCCCTTCGGGATGCCGGTTTTGAGGTCCCGATCCTTATATTCGGTCGCACGCCCCCGTCACTGGCCCCTCAGCTCGCAGCCCATGACCTGACTGCCACGCTCTATGACCTGCCCTCTGCAATGGCATACTCTGAATCGGCCGACTCCAGGGGTGAAACGATCCGCATCCATCTGAAAGTGGATACCGGAATGGGACGCCTGGGCATATTGCCGGATTCCCTCCGCCCGAAACATCAGAAGTTACCCGCAGTCCAGGAAGTGCTGGAAATCTCACGGCTGCCGGGGCTGGAAATTGAAGGGATCTACACCCACTTTGCCACGGCAGACAGTGCGGATAAATCCTATGCCCGGTATCAGCTGGAGGAATTCAGAGCGTTTTTAACGGATCTTCAACAGGCCGGTCTCGAGTTCCCCGTTTGCCACGCCGCCAACAGCGCGGCCATCATAGAACTGCCGGAAGCGCATTTTGACATGGTGCGCCCCGGCATCTCCCTTTACGGCCTGCCGCCATCTGCCGATATGGATCTTACCGACCTTCGACTGATACCGGCCATGACCCTCAAAGCAAAAATTGTTCATGTGAAGTCCGTCGATGCCGGTTTCAAGGTCAGCTACGGAGCCACCTGGGAAGCACCGGCGCCGACCATCATCGCCACTGTAGCCGTCGGTTATGCCGACGGCTACAGTCGACTGCTGTCCAATCGGGGGAATATGCTGGTCCGTGGACGCAAAGCACCGATTGCCGGGCGTGTCTGCATGGATCAAACCATGTTGGACGTCGGCCATATTCCGGAAGTTCAGTTGGGGGACGAAGTCGTCATCATCGGCCGGCAACAAAACGAGGCAATTCTCGCGGATGACATCGCTGCGGAACAGGGCACCATCAATTATGAAGTGGTGTCGTCCATCATGGCCCGCGTGCCGCGTATCTACAAGTAAAATCGCCTTGCGATTTTACGAATATTTTTCTTCATGCTTGTTGTGATCTTCGCTGTGAATCTATTGCGTCCTAGCTTTGTCCGGTAACACGACTATGCACAAAGGGGCTCTCCGCGGCTACTCTGCCAAATTCCTCTCCCCTGGTGGGAGAGGCAAGGAGAGGGGGCAAGGTTTGAACTCTTCTTTTTCCCGAAAATTTTGAAAACGTCACGGATTCAGATCAGGGAAACTCCCACAGATTCAATTGAAACAAATTTTCAACCCGAGCGTTAATCACTTATAGGGATGGGTGATGCGATGAAAGACATTTTCATTACGCAGCGTTCCGAAACCCGCATTCGGGATTTTAACGACGGCTTCAACGAAAAAACGGTGCCCATCGAAGTTCGCACCGACCGGTTCACAGGGCGCGTGTCCCGTATTCTGCCGTTTCGATTAAAGGTCCCCGAGCCTTCCCATCCCCTGGATCTCATCGCGGAGGCAAAAAAAAGTTGCCCGTTCTGCCCGGAACGCATCGAGACAAGGACCCCGATGTTTCCGGATGAGATCATTGCCGGCGGCCGCCTTCGCCATGGGAAATCAGTGGTTATCCCGAACGCGTTCCCCTACTGCAGTTTCTGTGGCGTGGCGATTTTCGCCCCGGATCATTACATCCCCATGGACCGGCTCACCACCGACGTGCTTGCCGATCCCCTGGAAGCCAGCCTGAAATGGTTCGACGCGCTCTACGCCTATGATCCGGCCATCACCGACTACTCGATCAACTGGAATTATATGCCGACCGCCGGAGGGAGCCTCTTTCATCCACATTTTCAGGTGGTGGCCTACCCGGAGCCAACGACGTTTCAACAGCATCTCATTTCAGAAAGCGCCGCCTTTCAGAAGCGGAACCATACCAGCTTCTGGGCCAGCCTGCTCGATTTTGAGAAGAAGGCAAAAGAACGGTACATGTTTTCCGAGGGCAAGGTGGAGTTTCTGGCAAGCTTCAGCCCGGGAGGCATCTTTGGAGAAGTACTGGTGCTCTTTCGGGAGTTAAAATCTATCGATGACGTCGAAAACAGTGCGTGGGCATCGTTTCTGAAGGGGCTCGTCCGGACCCTGTCCTGCTTCCATCGCCTGAATCTGGACAATCTGAACATGACCCTCCTTCTCAGCCGAACAGGAGAACCGGGCATGTGGGTCCAGGCCCGCATTATGCCACGGGTCATTATACCGCCATGGGGCACCAGCGATGTCAATTATTTTGAAAAAGGACACGACGAAAAAGTGGTCGTCTTCCCACCCGAGCATCTCGCCATGGAAATCAGGGCAACACGATGAGCCATTATAGTGGTGGTCATAAATATGTTCCGTTTGCAGAAATGTTGGTTTAAAATTCCGTCCGTCGACTGCACATTTTATTGTGCACTGTGCACAATAAAATGTGCAGTCTGGATGTGTGCATCTATCTATCTATCCGTAATCTAAATGATTTTAATATGGCCCAAGGTTTGCTTGCTAGAATGTGAAGTGGCGCACCCGTCGAGTCGATGACATACAACGGGAGTGCACGAACCAAATGTTTCTCGCCAAGACACAAAGACGCCAGGGGAGCCCGAATTGCCGGTAAAATACGAATATAACCCGGAATTGCGTATTATTCACACCTGTCCCTATGGCGACCTTTTAATCGACGATATCGTCAGCTATTTCAACGAGGTGGCGAAAGATATTGAGATCCATTCGGGGGTAATCGAGGTCGTTCATTTCGATAACGTGGAAAACTACCTTTTTTCATCGAACGACGCACTACAAATTCCCGGACAATACGAAGAAATGAAAGTCAAGAAGAACATTAAATGTACGATATTTATCGGCGAAGATGACATCCACTACGGAGTTGCCCGCATGTTTCAAAATCTCTTTGGCGTCGATGACAGGCATTATGATATGTTTGTCGTACGAACGGAAGCAGAGGCAACCGACTTGATAAAAAATATTAACGGATAAGGAACCGCTCGGTTCAGAACCGAATCCGCATTTAGAATATTCGGCCCGGCCCATTATCAGAAACCTGGGACATCGGTTTTTGATATAAGCCGGGCCTTTCTCGTCGTTGATAAGATCATGGACCGCCATCGGTGAAGGACGATTCGAGGTGTTGACACCCTGGCGGGTATGAAGGGAATAATAGCCCGTAAACCCGCTTCGGATCGCCCTACAAATTCTGTGGAAACTGGGCGGTTTTCCGTAAAATGCGTGCAGATTCGGAATGCATTTGGCACGCGGCTTATTTGCAGACGTTGGGATGATTGAAAATAATGAGTAGGATTATTTTTTCGTTATGGTAAATAAAACCGCATCAGAAATGAAATTTACCAGGGCTATTGTACGCACGCCGTGTCGGAATATGAACAAAGGATTAACATCATCCAATTTGGAAAAACCGGACTACAACAACGCTTTGGAACAACATCATGAATACATCAAGGCCTTGAAATACTGTGGCCTTGAAGTCACCGTGTTGCCCGCAGATGAACGATATCCCGATTCTGCTTTTGTTGAAGACACCGCTCTCCTGACACCCCATTGTGCTGTTCTCACAAACCCCGGCGCGGAATCGAGAAAGGGTGAAGTCGCCATTATACGAGATACCATTGCTGATTGTTATAAAAGGGTTGAAACGATCAAACCACCGGGTACCGTTGAAGGTGGTGATATCATGATGGTTGGGAATGATTTTTATATCGGCCTGTCGGGCCGCACCAATGAAGCGGGTGCCAATCAGATGCGTAGAATCCTGCGGCACTATGGAATGAATGGCATCACAATTAATGTAAATGAAGCGCTTCACCTTAAGACCGGGTCGAGCTATATCGAAAATAATTGCTTGTTGTTAACCAAAGAATTTCGCAAGGAACCAAAATTCCGATTGTTCGAACAATTAGAAGTCAGCAGTGATGAAGCTTACGCGGCCAATTCGGTATGGATAAACGAAAGAGTGCTGGTACCTCATGGTTTTCCCAAGACAAAGGCCCTGATAGAATCTGCCGGATGGGAGACGGTTGTCATCGATACATCAGAGTTTCGCAACGTCGATGGTGGACTCAGCTGCTTATCACTGAGATTTTGAAAATGATGCGTTTATCATCGCGTATTGCAAATCTCCCCGAACACGGCTAATTCAGCCGACTCCCAAAACGCCCGGCTGACTTGGGGCATTCGACGGCACCAAACGTGGGATTTCGAATATTCAGGACATTTATAGAGAACTTCAATGACCACGGAACACGACAGGATTCAAAGTGATTTTTCCTTCAGGATGTTACCTGTGATTGAGAAGCGGGTATTCAGAATGGGTATTGCCGGCAATTATGGGATAGGTTCTTCTGATATCGAATGGGCTGCAGAACGGGGTGCCAATTACTGGGTCTGGGGCGCCAGTTTTAAAAAAGTTACCGAAGGCATTAAGGAAGTAATCAGAAAAAACAGAGAGAAAAATGTAGTGGCGCTACTTGGCTGGGGCTTCTTCGGCCGGCAGGTACGCCGGAGTATTGAAAACGCCCTGCGTAAATTAAATACCGATTATTTGGATATATTCATACTCGGGTGGCTTGGACGGACCTCCATTTACAGTCAGGGTGTTGTCGATGCATTGTTGAAACTTAAGCAGGAAGGTAAGATCAAGGCTGTGGGCACCAGCATTCACGACAGACAACGGGCTGGTCAGCTAGCCCTCGATTCAGAGATCGATCTGCTAATGATCCGCTATAATGCCAAGCACACTGGAGCAGAGGAGGATATCTTCCCGTATTTAAGAAAACGGAACCCTGCGGTTGTCAGTTATACGGCGTTGGCTTGGCAGCAGTTAATAACCCCCGTGAAAGGGATAGAAACGGCTCCATGGCCGGGCAGCAACGAAGAGGCGACGATCCCTCCCCTGACGCCTGAACTCTGCTATAGATTCGTTTTGTCAAATCCTCATATTCACTTGGTGCTGACCGGACCGAAAAACAGGGAGCAACTGATGATGAATTTTAGAGCGATGCAGCAGGGGATTTTGACGCCGGAAGAATTGAACTGGATTCGACAATATGGAAAACGGATCAAATCCAAGAAAAGATTTGATTACATCTGAAAAAACCCTGATTTGGATACTTCAAGAGATCTAACCGGCAAAAGAGTCACCGGCCTACCGAATGGAGAAAAACGATGAGTGCTCACACACAACCGGAATTCACGGGAGGTAAAAACATCGCGATGAAACTGCCTCCGCACGTGTTTGAACAGACAGTCGCCTTTTACAGAGACATCCTGAGATTACCCATTGCCGAAAACCATGAAGCCAGTGTCGTCGTCGAGTTTGGGGCCCAGAGCCTCTGGTTGGACCGGGTGGATCATCTCAGCCAGGCGGAGATCTGACTGGAGATCGTCGCAGACGATATCGAGGAGGCTGCCGAACACCTGAATAAAAAGGATATCGTTCGTCGGGACGAAATCGAACCGCTGCCCGAGGGATTCGCGGGATTTTGGATCTGCAACCCTGGGAATGTGATCCACCTGGTTGCCCAAAAATCGGACAGCGGATAAAGCAAAATCTCAGGCTTATACGGAACCGACAAGGCAAAGTGAAAACGAAACATCGATAACGCTGTAAATGGAACCTTTCCGGATAACACACAGGCGAACCGCTGATCTCTTGACATCTTAGGCCCTCTTTTCCAAAAAATTCGGCAGCCTGGGGAGTTTTTCACCCCAATGCGAGTCATACCGGACAGGATCCCGAAGACAGGCCTTTGTCAGGTGACACTTCTGGATGCCGGCATGTGCCGGCATAATGGAAAACGCATTCCTTTAGAGAAGAACACGGAGTGATGAGGATGCGAATATTCTGGCTGTTGATGGTCGCCCTTCCATTAAATGCCCTGGCCGTAGACAACATGATGGTCAATTCGGAGATACCGGAAATCCGCTTTCAAAAACAGCCGACCATCGGCATGTCATTTAAACCCGGGGGCGAGCCGGGCGTTGTTGTTTCTTTGCCGGAAGGCGGAAACATCATTATTCCTGGCTACAGGGTGCGAGTCAAGGATATGGCGTTCATCGTGAGTATTGCCTGCGAGGAGAATTTGTCGGACGATTGCAGCGCCTATCCGTACAGTGACGATTATGACGACAGGGCGGTGTTTATCAGGTACATTCAGATCTCGGATCGTCGATTCACGACTCCGGAGGGATCCCGTATCGGTGATCGTTGGGACCAGACCGTGCAGAAAGTGGACAAAAACAAGATCCTATTGACCGTCAACGACAGTTGCTTGCGTCTGCCGTCCGGATGGCACGCGTGCATTGATTTGATGTCGGTAAACCGCAAGTTCGATGTGGAGAAACGTCGACTGTTGCCGAAAAAATCGGCAATAATCGATTTTTTCTATAAAGATAATGACCTTCTAAAAAGAGAATAGCACTGTGCGGAAGGGCTGGTTACGTTTAATGAAGAACGTTGTTCCTACGTGTCTTATCGTTGTATTCTTATCTATTTCACACGGTGGTGCCATCTCTCCAGCAAATAACGTTGAAAAAAAATTTATCGAGGCAGGGCTTGTGAATGTCCAGGCCATTGACAGCACGATTCAAGTTGACCTTGTGAACTCCGATCCCAACAAAAACTATTTCCGGGAGGATTTTTACAACGGATTGACGAAAGCGTACCTGCAGAAGGCCGTCGCGATCAAGCTTTCACAGGCTCAAAAAATCTTGAATGCGACCCACAAAGGCCATTCCCTGCTCATATTGGATGCAGCACGGCCACGAAGTGTCTCGAGGTTGATGTATGAGAAAATGAAAGGGACCAAATACGAAAAATTCGTCGCAAATCCCGATAAAGGCTCTATGCATAATTATGGGGTGGCCGTGGACATCACCATTGTCGACGATACCGGCAAAGAGCTTGACATGGGGTTCAGTCCGTTCCGCAAAAGCACCCTGGCGTTGTATTGGCTGTATGCCAAAAAGCGAGCCGGGGTTAAACTGACGAATCAGCAGAAAAAGAACCGTCAATTGTTGGCAGATACGATGATTAGTGCCGGATTCATACCGCTCAGTTTTGAATGGTGGCATTTTAACGGCGTGCCGAAGACTGAAGCACGAAACTGGTATAATATAATCGAATGACAAGCCTTGCGTCCCATTCATGTTCCGATGTTTTAAGCGATAACATGAAACCAAACCTCAGAATATTAAAGGAGGTCTTCAAACACGACCCCGGTGGATATGCCAGGTAAAACAGCTATTGGACAGCCTACGGCGTTATGGACTTGATAAATAATTGCGATGCGGAAACCAGGGCCGGGTTCCTTGACCGTGTCGGCCGGATCAAAAGAATATACGCGGAAATGTCGGACCGGTATCAGGCCAGCAAGGATAGGGCCAAAAACATTCTACTCAAGTAATGGAGGAGATTATGGAATTCAGCATCATCCCGGATCAGGATGCGCTAAGCAAATGTACCTGGTGCCAAAACCACATCAGCGATTATACGGACGCCTTTGGTATCGGCGCAACGCTCAAGCCGAAAATTGATCTGGCCGATTATCAAGCCCACTGCATCGAAATCAGTCTGGGTCCCGAAGACAAGTCTGTCTGCATGTTAGTCACACCCGAAGGATCGGAGGCAAAAGCTGACGGCCACGATGGCATGTTTTTGGTCTGCTCTGAGCCATGCGGCAAACGCTTAAAAGCCGCCGTGAAAACAGACATCGCTTCAGGGGAGTTTTTTGACTCGATTCAGGATATCTTGAGTTAAGGGTGGATCACTTGGTGCTGATAAACTCTTTAGAGAAAGAACCCTTGAAACCTTGACCCGCTTGTCCTGCTTGTCCTGAGCGCAGCCGAAGGGAGCAAGCGCAGCGCGTCGAAGGATGAATCCTTGACCCCTCTGCTCCGGCTTTTTTAGAAAAGACCAATTTATACAACGCTCGCAAGAACGATTCAGACGGAGATCCAATCATGCCATCCAAGCTCAAAGAGAGTGCCCATCGCGTGCAGGAATTCCTCCATGCCAGGGGTTTCTCATTTGAGGTGAAGGAACTGTTCAGTTCAACCCGGACCGCGCAGGAGGCCGCGGATAGCGTCGGGTGTATGGTGGGGCAGATAGCGAAGTCCCTGGTGTTCAAGGAAAAGAAAACGAAACGTCCGATTCTTGTCATCGCATCCGGCGCCAATCGGGTGAGTTTGGCCAAAATCAAAGCAGCGACAGGCCTGAAACTCGGTCGCGCGGATGGAAATTTTGTGAAAGAAAACGTCGGATATGCCATTGGCGGCGTACCCCCGGCAGGCCACAACGAGCCCCTGGAAACCATATTGGATCCGGACCTGAAGCAGTATGACGCGATCTGGGCGGCGGCCGGCACGCCGTTCGCGCTTTTCGAACTGAAGCCGGACGACCTCAAGCCCATGACGAATGGCAAGTGGATTGATCTGGCGGAGTGATCCAACAATTGCGGCGAATCTAAGAGACCTGGCGGGTAGGAGAAAAACCATGGCATTCAAAGCCCTGCGTATGACGAAAAAGTACGAAATGCACGTACTCGCCTCGCGGGACCAATTGTTCCCGCTGTTGTGCCCGGCGAGGGAGCCTGAATGGGTGCCAAACTGGTGCTGTCGCCTCGTCTACTCAAAGTCGGGCAGGGCTGAGGCTGGATGTGTATTTGAAACAGACTTTCCCGACAGGGGACATATGACATGGGTCGTTACGAAGTACGACCCTCCAATAGAAATCCAGTACACCGTGTTTAAGTCTGAATCTCATGTGTGGAATCTCGAAATATTCCTGAAGCCGACGGATGCGGCGGAAACCCACCTCCTCTGGCGCCACACATTTACGGGCCTCACCCGGGAGGGAAACCGTTTTCTGGCAGAATACACCGATGAAGAGCATCGTCAACGCCTCAGCTCCCTTGAGAGAGCATTGGTTCACTTTGTGAACACCGGCACCATGATCGAGGCATAGCGACCGGTGATCAGCTAGCTGCAACAGGTCGTGCATTCACTTCCGCTTCAAATTGACGCTCAAGGCCGAACATGATCGAAACTAACAATCTACTGATTCGGAAATTCCGTATCGATGATTTGCCTGACATCCACCATTTTCTGAGTGACCCGGCGACCATGGCGTATTCGGGATTTGAGCCCTTCTCCATCGAGCAGAGCAGCGAATGGCTGCTGAACCATGTGACGACCTACCCGGAAGTTGCGCCGTTGGGCATTTTTGCCGTAGTAGAGGCTCGCGCGAACAGGGTTATCGGCTACTGTGGTCTGGAGAAACTGCCGCCGGATATAGCGAACGAAATTGAAGTCACAGTGGGTCTGGCCCCCGAATTTTGGGGTAAGGGCTACGGTGCCGAATCTGTGTCCAGCCTTCTTGAATATGCGTTTAATAAGTGCCGGCTGGACCGGATCGCCTCCGTTGTCCATGCCGAGAATCAGAGCGCACAAAATCTTTTCCGCAGTTGCAGGTTTCAGCTGCATCGTGAACTCGCAATTGAGGGTGTGGGACCGCACATTCTGTTCGTGTTGGAGCCTATTGATCAGGAGACCGGAAAATGAACCAGGTAATCGTCATAACCGGAGCGAGTCGCGGCATCGGGGCCGCCACGGCAAGACTTGCCGCCGCCCGCGGCTACGCCGTCTGTGTGAACTTTCGGAAAAACCAGACCGCCGCCGATGCCATCGTCGATGACATCCAATCGAAAGGCGGGCAGGCCGTCGCCGTAGCGGCTGATATCTCCCTGGAAGCCGATGTCGTGAGGTTGTTTAAAACAGTGGATACCCATCTATGGCCTCTTGCTGCACTGGTCAACAATGCGGGAATCCTCAAGACACAAATGCACGTCGAAAATATGGACGCGGCCCGTATACATCGGATTTTCGCCGTAAATAGCGTTGGTTGTATTTTATGCGCAAGGGAGGCCGTCAAGCGCATGTCGAGCAAAAAAGGCGGAAACGGTGGGGCCATTGTCAACGTATCGTCTGCGGCATCCCGACTGGGATCGGCCGGTGAGTATGTGGATTACGCGGCCTCCAAAGGAGCCATTGATTCTTTTACCATTGGGTTATCGCAGGAAGTTGCTGCCGAAGGCATTCGCGTCAATGCCGTGCGACCGGCGTTTATCTATACCGACATTCATGCCAGTGGGGGCGAACCCGATCGCGTCGATCGGATAAAAGATGCCATTCCCTTGAAGCGGGGGGGACGCCCGGAGGAAGTCGCCAATGCGATCATGTGGTTGGTGTCGAATGAGGCGTCCTATGTCACAGGCACATTTATCGACCTGGCAGGAGGGAAGTGAAATCAGACATGCATCTATCCTTTAATTGCCCGCCGAACACGTTCAAACTTTAATAAGGCGTTCTCAACAAATGACGCCTAAGGTCCGATCTGCCGAAATAAGGGAAGAATCATGGGTAAGAATTTGAGAGCAAAGATGTTTCTGGATATGAAACAGAAGGAGCTCTTTAGACAAGTCCAAAGCTATGCGTTCGACTATGCGGATAGGGCATTTGAAAGGAATGTTTTTCCAACCGGTGAGGCAATCAAAGATTTAGATCAATTCATGGAGGATCTGCCAGCCGGCGAAGGAGATGCGTCAGAAATTTTAGCGAAGCTGCATCAATATGGATCCCCCGCAACCGTTTCACAAACAGGCGGACGGTATTTTGGATTTGTCACCGGTGGAATTCTTCCAGTATCATTGTCAGCCCGATGGTTGGCCGACGTCTGGGATCAGAATACGGCACTTTATGCCATGTCTCCACTGGCGTCAAAGTTGGAGGAGATCACCGAAGGCTGGCTAAGGGATCTGTTTGGTTTTTCGGATGATGTTGTCGCCGGTTTTGTGAGCGGCTCGTCATCGGCCATCTTCTGCGGATTGGCGGCGGCAAGGTACCGCACGCTCATCAAAAGTGATTGGGACGTGAACAAAAAAGGGGTCCGGGCCGCCCCAAGGGTGAGGATCGTAACCAGCCGTGAAATTCACAGTGCGGTTCTCAAGGCGATCGCCCTGCTGGGTTTTGGAACCGACAACATCGAATGGGTGGACACCGATACCCAGGGCAGAATTATGCCATCCCGGATACCCGTGCTCGATGAACGTACCATCCTGATCCTGCAGGCAGGACATGTGGGTACCGGCGCTTTCGATCCATTTGATGAAGTTTGTGCCCTGGCCAACAGGGCGAATGCATGGGTGCATATAGATGGAGCGTTTGGATTGTGGGTGGCAGGATCGGAACGGCTGAAGAACCTGACGCAGGGCATCGAAAAAGCCAATTCCTGGTCGGTCGACGGACACAAGACGCTCAATACTCCGTACGACAACGGGATTGTACTCTGCAAGGACAAGGAAGCCCTGGTCCAGGCACTACAGGCCTCCGGTTCCTATCTTTCATTCAGCGAAGACCGGGATGGCATGCTGTACACGCCGGAGATGTCGAGACGCGCCCGGGTCATAGAGCTTTGGGCGGCATTGAAATACCTGGGCAGAAACGGTGTGGACGAGTTGGTATTCGGCCTCCATGAAAGAGCTGTTCAAATAGCCCGTGAGTTAGAAGCCGAAGGTTTCCGCATTCTTAATGATGTGGTGTTCAATCAGGTCCTGGTCGCCTGTGAATCGGATGAGATCACAAACCGAACATTAAGCCATATCCAACATTCTGGTGAGTGCTGGCTGGGCGGTGCCACCTGGGGTGACCAATCGGTCATCCGGGTCAGTGTCTGCTCATGGGCGACGACGGCAGAAGATATCTCACGCTCGGTGCGCGCCTTTGTTACCGCACAAAAACACGCCTAGCGGGATAGGCTCCACCTTATTCCAGTATGCTCTGCAGAGCGGGAACAGCCTCTCTCATTACATCCTGTAATGATTCAGTGGCCACATTGCTGTTGAAGCTAAAGGCTGGGGCGGTTCGTTTTGTCATGGCACTGCGGTAGGTTTTTGTGATCTTTTTGTTGCCCACCGTAATGAAAATCTGCAGGCGCATGTTGACGTTATACTTCGTCCATGAATCCTGTTTGATATAGGCCTGTTCCACGGCGCCGGTCATGATGACATCGGTACCGAACTCCCCTGCCGTATCGTGGTACTCGACACGGCATCCGACACTTTTAAGTTCATCATACAGGGCACGGGTAATCCATTCGCTGACCGGAGGACTGCTCTGAAATTTTTTCCCCTTTCCACTTTCTCCAATCCCAGACTCTGTCCGATTATCTTGGAACGTGATGATCGCAACGCTTTTAGAGCAGGTTGCCGGTTCGATGCCTGCCGTCCTGTAGGTCAGGTCGATGGTTTCCGAATCGGCATGTCCGACTCCCGCATATGCAAACAAAAAAATAATGCCGAACGCTAACCTCAGGCAATTCGCCTTTTTTGATGACATTGTTTTCTCCTGCATCATGTAAATTTTGATCCGAAATGGTATTGTTCTTAACTTAAGCTGACTGCGATGCAACTTTACCACTTATGACGGCTTTGACAAGTGAATACAGGTAGCGGACTTCATCGTCAGGGAGGCCTGCGCCGAAGGTGAAAAACCCTCTTTCGGATTTCACTATGATCCCTTTGGATTTAGCCATCCTGGCGATCCATTTCAGCCACTTTGAAGAGAACCGGGACCCGCCTGTACCCGGACCGGTGGCTCCGCCGTACCGCTCATGGCTCTTCGCTTTGGCAGAGGCCAGCGTCGAATCGACAGTTCCGAAATCGAGGCCGAAGATGTCTTCACTGGACATCCGGGTCTCTTGAGTGCGGAATGCCCCCTGCTCCTGAATAACGATCTCGGCAGAAGAAGCGGTGACCCGGGTCCTGCTTCGGATGGCGTGGATAATGCCTTTCACAGCACTGAAAACGGGAAGGACACCAAACAGGAATACGGCAAAGCCGAGAAAAAAGAGTCGGACGTACCTGGGCGTGTCTGTTTCCCTGAAAAATTCACTTAGATGGGGCACCACCAAGAGCAATATAGCGGCAGGGATAATGATCCCCAACAGGCTTGCCGGCCGGAATCCGGGCCCCGGGATATCTATCTGGACGGAACCTTCCCGGTTCTCGATATGGCTTTTCAGCTTCAGGGGTTTGGGGACTCTTTCCAAGGGGTCGTTGGCGGTTTCAAGACGTTCCCGGAAAGTATCGCCGACATCCTCGGTTTGAATCACTGTGTCATGATCTGTGGTTGAATCAACAATGGGAATTCTTAGAAGACGGGCCAGCTGCGCCGCTCCCTGCCGCGATTCACCATATGTCAACGGGTTGGTCAGGGGCAGATCGTCGGCACCGTGCTTGCCTCTCAGAAGGACCGGAAAATGGTCCGATGTTTCGGAATCCCCGGCATCAAAGCGAATGAGCACGGCGTCGTATTCGTGAAGGTAATGGTCCTGATGTTTAAACGGGATCAAAAGCCCCCATCGTTTGGAAATCTTACCGAGGGTTTTGTCGATCAAGATCCAGCGCCGCCCAAACACCAGGCCGGCCCCGACACCGGTAAAGACCAGCCCCATCAGAACGATCAGTGGCCAGCCCCATTCCGGAACATCCTGGGGGTTATCGGCCGGCACGATTCGGCTGCCGACCAGGGCCACGAAAATCCCGGCCGCCAGGAAGGGTAGCCCGAACAGGGATGCACAGCCGCCGCCTTCACGAACCTCTATCTGGTCCGGAGCGACCTGCCGAAAAGGTCCTTTTTGTTCCATTCTCCGCCACCGCTGAATTGGACGATAAAAGGAAGATAATCGGATCGGTCCAAGCTGCTGATTCAGGGTTTCAACCTATTTGGCTCATTATACCAGCAAATCTTTACTTTAGAAATCAAAGCACTAAGATCTAGTTATGGCCGTTGCCATAAATATGTTCCGATGGAAGGTAGGGTCCGGGGTCTGGATTCGGAATGGAATTCTGGCAACCGCTATCGTGCCATCATTTCAGATAAATAAGGATGTATCGAGGTGTTATTTCCGTCATGCCCGCCCGGACCGATATCCGATACGCCTTCGGGACGCGATCCGCACACGGTACTTAACCGGATACAACAGGAAGTGACACCAATCGCTTCATGGAGACGTCATGAACAAGCAGGTGACCCAGGACGACATCATCTATTTCATCGTAACGGATCGTTTCTTTGGCAACAACAAACGGACGCTGGATATATCCGACAGGAGCATCCATGGCGGCACCCTCGACGGGATCATCGAGAAACTCGACTATCTTCTCGAGCTGGGTGTGACAACGATCTGGGTGACGCCGGTGTACGAGAACATTGAACGGATAGACACAACAGAGCCCTATCACTATTATTGGCCGCGCACGTTCGATCGGATGGATCGGCGTTTGCTCGATGGTTCCCAATTGCCCGACGCGACGGATGTGAGCACCTTTGGAAGATTCGTGGACGTTTGCGAAGCCAGAGGCATGAAGGTCGTCCTGGATATGATCGTCAATCATGCCGGATACGGGGCGAGGGAGCAGTTTGATCCCACCTGGTTCAACATTGGTGGATCCGGCGACATCGAGGGTGAGCTGGCCGGGCTGCCGGACTTCAATCATGATAACCCTGAAGTCATTGATTACTTTATCAACAACATCGAAGAGTGGATCGCCAGGGGAAATGTCACCAACATCCGCATGGATACCGTCAAACATGTCGAGCCCAAATTCTGGCACTATTTCAAGTCCCAGATCCGTGGGCAGTACCCGGATGTGAGTCTGATAGGAGAGGTTCTCTTTGAAGGCAAGGAGGACATCGGCAAACTGCTGCAGTACCAGAACTACCACGACTTCGATTCGATTTTCGATTTCCCCCTGTGCACGGCCCTGCGCGAGACGCTCATATTTGATGAGAGTCTTCGCGATTGGATCGCGCGCCCACGGCTGAACGATAACGAGCCGCCCGGCGTGCTTGACAATGATAACCCGATCAAGGGCGGATACCGCAACGCCAACAAACTTGTAACATTGCTCGACAACCACGATCTGGAACGCCGCATCATGAGCCATGCCAGGACAAAACACCCCGGAGAAGGTCTCGGGTTGGAGTGGGCCGTCAAGGTGACCAAGCTTTGCCTCGGCGCCCTTTTTACCATGCGCGGCGTACCGCAAATTTACTACGGCACCGAAGTCGGACTCGAAGGATGGAAGTCCGGCGGAGATGACAGCGACCTGCGCAGGGATTTCCCGTGGCACGTGATCGGAAACGACAACCATCCGCTGCCCCAATTCCACAAGGAGCGCGAAATCTTCGAGTGGACCCGGGATCTGATTCATCTGCGCAAACGCAATGCCGCTCTGAAGTACGGCACGACCATCACGCTCTGGTCGGACGACCTGGTGTATGCCTTCTTGCGCATCGCCACCGATGACGTCACCCTGGTGATCATCAATAACGGCTATGCCGGCATGCCGCATCCTATCCGACTGAAATTGAATCCGTTGGTCATTCCGCAACGTGTGATCCACATGATACAAGGAGAGCTGAAGCACTGGAAAACCGGCCAGAATTTGGCCGTGCAGAATGAGAACGTGCTGGTGGCTGTCGATAGCAAAACAATCGACATCTACTGCCGTCATAGCTCCTGAAAAATTTCACCCCCACATTTGCGCCCAAAAAGTAACGGGCATGTCCTGATAATTTCCGGACCTATAAACAATACTAAGGTTGCGGAAATTGGCCATTCTGTCACCCCCCGTTATTTCCCTCCCCTTTGGGCTCGTGGTGAGCGGAGTCGAACCAGATGGATTCAAAGGGAGGGGGTATAATGGTCTCATTCCGTTTCGAAATGGGTTGGAAAAGACCAAAGGGGACAGACGTTTTTATTTCGCTACTGTCCCCTTTGATAATGGTACCTCGTTCAACCTACTTGGATTTCTTGGTCTTCTTCTTGCTTTTGGCCGTTTTTTCTTTTGATTGCTTCTCCCCGATGCAGCCACAACCGCAGTCACCCTTTTTCTCTGCCACGTCGATCACCCCCTTTCTTTTTAAGTAGTTATACAATAACTTAAATTGTTGAATAAAAAATTTTCCCCCCTCACCTTGCGGAGCGATCATTCCAGCTCTTTCAATCTCTCCTGCACGATGCGGAGTTCATTTCTGAGCTCCTCCTCATACTTCTTCAGGGATTCCAGGTTCGACCTTTCCGGATCACATTCTCCGAACTTCCCCGATTCTTTGCATCCACAAGTACACACCTCGGTTAACAGCTGCCGGCAGTTCCCCATGGCCTCCTCGTCTATGGAATAGGGTATCCAGTACCCTTTTCTCTCACTTCTGACCAACCCCGCCTGTTTCAATATCTTGAGGTGCTGTGAGACGGCCGCTGTGGTAATCCCTATGTCTGCCGAAATATCCTTGGCTCCCATGGGTCCCCGGGCTTTCAGAAGCTCGATGATTTTGATCCGTGTGTCGACGCTCAAGACTTTGAAGACTTCGGCGGGCTCCATGTGTTATCCGGTAACTTTTAAATTAAGTGTTTAAGCAATAACTTATTTATAATCGCTAAACAGCACCCTGTCAAGGATTTTCTGAATATCCCCGATCCCGATTTTATCGACTGCGGAGAACCCGTCCCGACCGACGGAAAGTCCTCTTCAGATACCTTATGGTATAATATCATTCATATTTCTGGCTTTGATCCCGTTATCGGGAGTCGTGCATCGGATCTTTGGTCCGATGTTCATTTTAGTGGTGTGAGGGGTCTGAAAACATTTACTTCGAATGCCGCAAAGGAGACGACAATGATTTTCAGAAAAGGAACGCGCCCGTTCATCGTGATTGTGGTGGTCACTGCACTGTCGGCTATGGCCATTGACGGATGGCACCACCCAGCTCATGCGACACCCGGACCCGTGATCGCTCATACATCCGGGTTTGTCTCTAAAGCGGTCGATGTTCGGGTCGTCTTCCGTATGGAAGCGGGCGCCGGCACCGCGTTTCCGCGTCGTCTCGAAAAATCCCCTTTTACATTTACACCAGGCATTGCGGGAGAGGCCGTGTGGGTAAACTCCCGTACCCTCGAGTTCCGGCCGTATCGGGATCTTGTTCCGGGGAAAACATACGATGCCGTGCTTGACTTAACCGAAGTGATGGAAGTCACCGGGCCGCCGGAGACATTTACCTTCAACTTCAGTGTAATGAAACAGAGCATTGAGATCGCCATGGATGGGTTGACCGCTAGCGATCCGAAAGACCCGCGCAAGCAGCGTTTCAGTGGAACGCTCGTCACCGCCGACATTGCCGATGCCGATCGCGTTGAGAAGACCATCAACGTGATGATGGGCGCACGTCCCCTGGGCATCGAATGGCAACACAGCCCGGACCAAAAAACCCATCGCTTTGAAATCGACGGTCTGATGCGAACCAACCGGGATAGCGCCCTGGTGTTGGCATGGGACGGAAGCCCCATCGGAGCGTTGCAGAAAGGCCGACACAAAGTGATGCTTCGGGCCGCGGACACCTTCGACGTGCTATTTGCGCGTCCGGTCCAGACGGCGGAAAGCATGATTGAAATCCGGATGACCGATCCACTGGACAGCCGGCAGAATCTGGTCGGATTGGTTACCGTCGACGGAAAGGACGTCCGAACCGACATTTCCGGCAATCGTCTTTCGGTGTACCTGCCGACATTGCAATGGGGAGACGTCTCCGTCTCCCTGAGCGGAAATATTCGGAACAGCTCGGGCCGGCGACTCGGTAAGACCAGGACCGTGCAGGTCGCCTTCACCGAAGTCAAGCCCCAGGTGCGGTTTGCCGGCAAGGCGACCGTTGTACCGACATCCCACGGCCTGACCGTCCCGGTGGAAACGGCAAACCTCAGGCGCCTTACGGTGTCCGCCATCCGAATTCCGACGGATAACCTGCCCCAGTTTCTACAGGTCAACAATCTTGATGAAGATAACGAAATCAAACGGGTCGGCCGGACGGTTTGGAAACGGACCATCGACTTGAACTGGCAGCCGGAGATGAAAAACCGTTGGGTACGCCACGGACTGGATCTGACCGAATTGGCGGCTCGGTTTCCCGGCGGCATGTTTCGATTGTCTCTTTCCTTCACCTACCAAGATGTGGATTTCGGGTGTCTCGGTTCCGAGGATCGATCGGCCCTGTTTGCGACCGTTCCGGCGACCGATGAGGGTGCCGAGACTGAGACCAGTTACTGGGACAGCTATGCCGAAACAGGCGGCTACGAGAACTGGGAAAACTTTTATCGGAACCGGGAAAACCCCTGCCACCCGGCCTATTACATGTCTATTGGCGGTCACGATATTATCGCGGCGCGCAATGCAATGATTTCAGATATCGGCCTGCTGGCCAAGCGGGGTGACGGGACGGAAACGTTGGTGGTCGCTACCGATATCCGCAACGCCATGCCGTTGGCCGGTGTGGCTGTCGACGTGCTCAACTACCAGCAGGAAATTCTCGCAAGCGGTATCACCGGCGACCGGGGCATGGTCGCTCTCAAAGCCGATACGGTGCCGTTTCTGGCCGTTGCCCGGTACGCGGGGCAATGGGGTTTTCTGAAGCTGGACAACGGATCGGCCAATTCCCTGAGCCACTTCGATGTGGCCGGGGCGGAAGTGAAAAAAGGGCTGAAGGGATTTCTTTACGGCGAACGGGGCGTCTGGCGACCAGGCGATACGCTCCACCTCACCTTTATCCTGGATGACGCCGAACAGCACCTACCCGCCAACCACCCGGTGCGCTTTGAATTGCTCAACCCGAAAGGGCAGCTCGTGCGCACGTTGACCCGGACCACGTCCTTAAACGGGTTTTACGATTTTACCACGGTAACGTCCCAGGATGCCCCGACCGGCAACTGGCTCGGGCGTGTGACAGTGGGCGGGGTCCGTTTCGAAAAACGGCTGAAGATCGAAACGGTCATCCCCAACCGTCTGAAGATCCGTCTTGACTTCGGCGACGACCCGCCGGTGTTGAGAGACGGTCCGATATCGGGGCGGCTTCACTCCCAGTGGCTGCATGGGGCTCCGGCAAACAGTCTCAAAGCAAAGATGGAGTTGGAGCTGCGCACCGGCAGAACCGTTTTTCCAGCCTATGAGACCTATATCTTCGACGACCCGGTACGCCGATACCGAAAGGAGCGATTTGACGTCTTCGACGGCACCCTTGACGAAAAGGGCGATGCGTCCTTTTCAACGATGCTCTCCGCGAAAAATGACTCTCCCGGAATGCTCACGGCCGTATTTAATACGCGGGTCTTTGAACCGTCCGGCGCCTTCAGCACGGATATCTTCAATGTCCCGTTCCATCCCTATTCACGCTATGTCGGAGTGCGTCTGCCCAAGGGCGACGCTGCCCGTGGGATGCTGTTGACGGACACTGATCACACCGTGCATATCGCGTTGCTCGACAGCACCGGAAAACCCGTTCCTGAAGGGCGTGTGAGGGTCGCTGTGTACAAGCTCAAATGGCGATGGTGGTGGGAAAAGGGCAAGGAGGATCTGGCCGATTACGTCGGCACCACATCGTTTAAGGCCATCCAACGTGACACTGTCGACATCCGAAACGGATCGGGCGAATGGACGTTCCGCATCAACTACCCCCAATGGGGCAGATACCTGGTGCGCGTGTCGGATGAAAAAGGAGATCATGTCACCGGAAAAATCGCTTACGTGGATTGGCCCGGTTGGGCGGGGCGCGGCCAGAAGGAAATTCCGGGAGGGGCCACGGTGTTGAGCTTCTCCTCGGATAAAACCGAATACCGGGCGGGCGAAAACATTATGCTGACCATTCCTGCGGGCCGAAAAGGACGCGGATTGGTCAGCATCGAAAAAGGCGGACGGGTGCTGCGGACCGACTGGATTGACGGAGGTACCGAGCCCATCCGATTCGAACTGACGGCCACCGCGGAGATGGCACCCAATGTGTTTGCCCACGTCACCTATCTGCAGCCGCATCTGGAGACTGACAACGATCTGCCCATCCGTATGTACGGTGTGATCCCCATCCGCGTCGTGGATCCGGAAACACGGCTTTCTCCTGTGATTCGGACGCCGGAAACGTTCGAACCGGAATCGTCCGCAACGGTTACCATCAGTGAAGCGTCCGGCAGACCCATGACCTATACGCTGGCCATCGTGGACGAAGGGTTGCTGGACCTGACCCGCTTTGCGACACCGGATCCCTGGGCTCAATTTTATCTTCGTGAAGCACTCGGGGTGAAGACATGGGACCTGTTTGACGATGTGGCCGGCGCTTACGGCGGACTTTTGGAGCAGCTGTTGGCTGTGGGCGGCGGAGACGAAGCCGAACCCGCCGGGGAGAAAAAAGCCAAACGGTTTCCCCCCATGGTGCGTTTTGCCGGGCCGTTTTTCGCAGACGCCGGGACAGAGCGATCCCATGTCGTCGACATTCCCCAATATGTCGGTTCGGTTCGGGTGATGGTGGTGGCCGCTGCATCCGAACGCGCCTTCGGCTGGGCCGAAAAAGCGGTCCCGGTGAAAAAGCCGCTAATGGTTCTGGGGACCCTTCCCCGGGTCGTCAGCCCGGAAGAAGAGATCGTCCTTCCGGTGACGGTCTTCGCGCTGGATCCGAAGATTCGGCAGGCAACCGTGAGTGTCGCCGTGGAAGGATCCCTTTTGCTGTCCGGTGAGGTCTCCCAAGAGGTTTCTTTCCCGGCCGTTGGGGATCAGATGACCGCCTTTCGGCTGCGTGCCGCACCGCTGCCCGGGCATGCCGTCGTCCGAATCACAGCGGTTTCCGGGTCCGCCCGGGCTGAACATCGCATCGATATCGAAATACGCTCGGTGACCTTTCCGGTCACCACGCTCCTGAAAGGCGAGATCCCTCCGGGCGGCACCTGGCAGCAAGAGGTGGTGCTGCCCGGCATCACAGGGACCAACTCCCTGAAGATGGAGGTCTCCAGTCTTCCGACCATGCAGCTTGGGCAGCGGCTGTCTTATCTGATCCGATATCCGCACGGCTGCCTGGAGCAAACCATATCAGCGGTGTTTCCACAGCTCTATCTCACCCATTTGCTGACCCAGACCCCGCAGCAGCGTGACCGTGTCGCAGAAAACGTCCAGACGGCCATCGAAAAGCTCAACCGGTTTCTGTCTTCCGACGGCGGTTTTGTCTACTGGCCTGGCGGGAATCACGCCAACACATGGGCGGATATCTATACCGGCCACTTTCTGTTTGAAGCCCGAAAGGCCGGCTACCTCGTACCCACATACCTCACCAGCTCCTGGCTCGGATCGAACCGAAGAGCCGCCCGGAGCTGGGTGACGGGTCCCGAACAATCCATGCTGGAGCAAACCTACCGGCTCTATGTGCTTGCCCTGGCCGGCGCGCCGGAGATGGGGGCCATGAACCGGCTGCGTGAGGACACCGGGCTTTCTACCGCAGCAAAATGGCGCCTGGCGGCGGCCTATGCCATTGCCGGGCAACCCGAAGCGGCAGACGCGCTGACCGGAGGGCTCACGACCGACGTGGCTCCATACACCGAATTGTCCGGCACGTTCGGATCGGCCCTTCGCGATCAGGCCATGATCCTGGAAACCCTTTTCTTGATGGATCGGATGGCCGAGGCCGACGCCCTGGCGCGACAGATCAGAGAAAAACTCGGCAGCCATATCTGGTACGGCACCCAGAGCGTCGCCCAGGCGTTGATCGCCGTGGCCCGTTATGCCGGTCTGAGCGGTCCGCCGCCGCTGCTGGAGTTTACCTCTACGTGGAACGGCGGCAAAGGAAAACGGGTAAAAGGTCGCCAGGTGGTGATGGAGCAAATCGTGGATCCGTCACAGCTCGATGCAGGCGGCATCATGGCGATACGCAACCACGGCAGACACACACTGTATGCCCAAATCGTCGCGACCGGGCACCCCGCGCCGGGTCAGGAGACGGCCGCCCGCGAAGGTCTGGACATGCGGGTGAGGTATGTGGATATCAACGGTGACCGGTTGAACATCCATCGTTTGCCCCAGGGAACCGATTTGATTGTCGAAGTTGAGATAAAGAACGACGGAAGAACCGGCAATTATCAGAACCTGGCCCTGACCCATCTCTTCCCCGCGGGGTGGGAGATTCGAAATAGCCGCCTGACCGCATCCGACAATCCAGACGACCGCACGCAGCCGAATTCTCGCGATATTCGGGATGATCGCATCTATCTGTACTTTGATCTGGCCCACGGGGATAAGGTCGTTTTCCGGACACCGGTCAACGCCGGTTATATCGGCAAATATTATCTGCCGGCCATTCTGGTTGAAGCCATGTACGACACCCGCATCCATGCCCGGACACCGGGCCGATGGATCGAAGTGACTGCGCCGTGATCACTGGACGCAAAAGATCTCCGGCAGAGTTAAAATCCCGGATGCATTATGACATCCGGTCCCGGGAAATCGGTTGATGACCGAACCAACTATCATACCACAAGCGCCGGCAAATAAGGCTCGATGTCGCCCGGTTCGGCCGTGTCGCGTCAAAATCGGGGCGCTGGCGACTGCGGCTATCCTGCTCTGCGCCGCTATCGCATGGCGGCAGATATCGATACCGGAATTTTCGGATCCATACGCGGCGATGCTTTTCGACCGAAGCGGAGTGCTCCTCAGCGCCTCGGTCGCCGCCGACGGTCGTTTCGATGCGCTAACCTGCCACCTCGGCAAGGCGGAGCCGCTGCCGCCGGGCCCTACCCCATTTCCGCGTTTAGCCCCCCACCTGCTGGAATCGCTCCGGACCGGTCAGATATCTCCCGGGAGCAATCCAGAGGCCGAGTCGGAAATGACGTCGCCGCGCTTCAAGACGACCCTCGACGGTGGGCTTCAGCGGCAGGCCGCTGCCGTCATCAACCGGCATCATCGCATGCTGGCTCAAAACGGCATCCACAACATGGCCGCCCTGATTCTTAATTCGCAGACCGGTCAAGTACTGGCGTATGTGGGCAATGTGGCCGACAACGGCGGGACCGCGATGGCCCATGGCAACCAGGTCGATGTCATTGTGGCACCGCGCAGCACGGGGAGTATTCTCAAGCCGTTTTTATATGCGGCGCTCCTCGATACCGGAGAAATGCTCCCGCGTCAGCTGGTGGCCGATATCCCGACCCGGATTGCCGGATTTATGCCCCAAAACTACACGCGCACCTATCAGGGTGCGGTGCCGGCCGCCATGGCCCTTTCCCGGTCTTTGAACGTTCCCGCGGTACGCATGCTGCGACAGTTTGGTGTGGACCGTTTCCAGCGGCAGCTGAACCGATTGGGGATGACAACGCTGAACCGGCCGGCCGGCGACTATGGCTTGTCGCTGATCCTGGGCGGGGCTGAAGGACGCCTTTGGGACATCACCGGAATGTACGCGGGCCTTGTCCGTATCGCCGGTGATGGCCTTTTCGGCAGACCCGCGTTTTTCCCGCCCATCGTTCTCGGGACATTGGACGATGGGACAACGGCCCCTGGATCAACGCCCCTGTCGGTTACCGGAAACCGACCGCCCCTGGAAGCGGCCGCCTGTTGGCTAACTCTTCAGGCCATGATCGCGGTTACCCGACCGGAAGCCGACGGCCAATGGCGCAGTTTTTCCTCTTCCCGACCCGTGGCCTGGAAGACGGGCACCAGCTATGGATTCCGGGATGGGTGGGCAGTGGGCGTCACACCGGCGTATGCCGTGGGTGTCTGGGCCGGCAATGCCGACGGGGAGGGGCGACCGGGACTTACCGGCCTTACTGCCGCTGCCCCGGTCATGTTCGATCTGTTCGGTCTGGTTTCAGACAGTCCGCGGTGGGTGCGCCCCGCAGAAATGGTAGAGATCGACGTCTGTGCCAAAAGCGGCCATCGCGCTGGGCCGGCATGCGCCGATCGTCGCAGCGAATGGGTACCTTTGCAAGGGCGACGGGCCGCCGCTTGCCCCTACTGCCGCGTAATCACTGTGGACACTGCCCGTCGGTGGCAGGTGCACGCGCGGTGTGAACCCATGTCCAATATCCAACAAATCTCACGGTTTTCCCTGCCTCCTGCCATGGCATGGTTCTATCGCCAGGGACGCCCTGACTATAATCCGCCGCCATACCGACCGGACTGCTTTTCCATGATGGGAGAACCCGGAGAAGCGCTGATGAGCCTGGTTTCACCGGGGAGCAACGGCATCATCTATATTCCCGTCGAACTTGACAGCCGTCGCGGCCGGGTCGTGTTCGAAGCGGCGCATCGACACCCGGGGACCACCATATTCTGGCATCTCGACGGGACTTACATGGGTATGACCCGCGATATCCATCACATGTCACTGGCACCGTCTCCCGGCGACCATCGGATCACCCTGGTGGACGCCGACGGAGCGTCGATTCAACAGACATTTACCGTTCTCGCGGACCAAAGGGACGAACTTGCCCATTAAGGGGCGGCCGTGGGCTTCTGCTCCAGCCAGCGGCGGCGAAGAAACGGTACCGGATCATGATAGGTGGCATTCAATTCGGCCTCTGTGGTGCAGGACAGGGCATAGGTGCCGAGATAGCGTTCGGGGTGTTCGCTCGTGGGTCGGAGGACCCGCGGCGGGCGCTTTAAAATCTCGAAATGCAAATGGTTAAACTGCCAGCCGTGCCGGTCCAGTTCCTTCGATGTCATTAGTCGAGCGATGGGAACATCGGGAGAAACCCTATCCCCGACACGGACCCGTATCCCGGCAACATGCTCGTAAACCGTCCAGAGGGGATCCGACGTCTCATCCTCGTGCAGTATAACAACCTGGGCAAAGGGGCCGTCACGGCGGACACTGACGACCGCACCTGGCGCCGATGGGAACACGAACCGGGAGGTGCCATCCCATGAATAGATGTCGATGCCGGTGTGAAAATGTGCGGGTATGCCGGGCCGGGCGTTGCGATGGGCACCAAAATTGCCGATGTCCGTCACCCGGACGCCATCGAAACTCCTGCGGTCGATCGCCGACATCGGCAAAAACCACGGATGTTCATGGGCATGACCATATGCTATGAAGAAAAACCAGAATCCGAGAATCAGTGATATGGTTCGAGGAAAGCTATTGAAAATAGTATCCTTCAAAAGTCTGCCACAACTCGTATGTACTAACGATTTCATCATTAGGTTGGTAAACGCCCGAATTTTTATGTGCTTCACATTATACCATAAACTTATATAGAAAAAATGAGTCTTCGCTGGCGCCAACTGATGAAGCGGATGCACCCTGAAGGAATACCTTGGCCGGGAAGTGTTCTCTATACCCTACTGAGCAGCACTAAGGTCTTTCTTCGGCACTACGATCTGGTGGCCCGAGACATCGCCCATTACGGACCGGCAAACCGCATCCTTGACATCGGGACCGGGCCCGGGCACCTTTTAATGGTGATGCGTGAAACACTCCCGGATACGGAATTGATCGGGATTGACATTTCTCCAGCCATGGTTGTGCAGGCTCATCGGAAAATCAACACACACACACCGAACGCTCGAATCAAGGTGTTGGCCGCAGCCGCAAATGCCTTACCGTTTACCGGGGAAACTTTCGATCGCGTTGTCTCCACGGGATCACTCCACCACTGGAAGGATCCCGTTCGAGCGTTGTCCGAGGTGCATCGGGTTCTCAAAATGGATGGCTACGCCTTGATGTACGACCTGATCCGGGACATGCCGGAGGCGGTTTGCAAGGAGATCCGCGATCAGTTCGGTGGCCTTCGCCTTGCCATCTTATGGCTTCATTCGTTCGAAGAACCCTTTCTGAACGCTGAAGAAATGGAGGCATTGGGAGAACAGACGGAATTTTCGGTGGAAGAAACGAAATTCACCGGAGCGCTGTGCTGTTTGGTATTGCAAAAATGTGCCCTTCAGTGACGATATAAGATACAGTCGCCCAGCGGGGTCGGGCATAGGATGTGTTTATTTTTCAGTGGCGACAACAAATGTCATGTGGTATCCCCGATATGAGCCGTGAGTTTCACCCATTGCTCAAACGGAGGAACCTCCGTGGGCTAAAACCATACATGGGTAACAGATCCGCCACCACCCCAAGAACCAAGCAACCGATGTTAGACTGACTTCGACAACTCCCCGACAATGTTGATTCCGGCATGACGCTGGATCATGTGAATGCGGATCCCACCATCTATCGTTTGCCTCAGCACAAATTTGAATCTAATCATTCCTGTCCCCTACTTAAAACGGGAGGGTTCTCATAATGAATTCAATACCCATAGTGTGTCCGTATTGCGGGGTTGGTTGCAACCTCGAGCTGTCCCTGGATGAAAACGGCAGGCCGTTTAAAAGCAGAGCCTCGGGGCGCAATCCTGAACTGAACGGGAAATACCTCTGCGTGAAAGGATTCACTGTCCACGAGCTGGTCAATCATGGGGAGCGTTTGACGCAGCCCTATATCCGCAAGGTGGACAAACTGGAACTGGTTTCGTGGGAAGACGCCATATCCGCCGCCTCACAGGGATTAAAGAAAGTGATTGCCAAATATGGCCCCGATGCTGTTGGAATGCTGTGCAGCGGAAAAACGCTCAACGAAGAGACCTACCTGTCACAAAAGTTTCAGCGCGCCGTGATCCGCAGCAACAACGTCGATAACTGCGCACGACTCTGCCACGGGCCATCGGAAGCCGCTCTGCGAGCGCAATGCGGGTACGGCGCCGTCAGCACGTTCCTGCAGGATTATGACGCTACGGAGACGGTTTTTGTTATTGGTGCCCATACGACCTTTACCCATCCCATCATCTGGATGAGCGTGAAAAAGCGTGCCAGAAAGGGGGGGCTGAATTTGATCCTCGCCGATCCCCGGCAGACGGACCTTGTCAAAAATGCCGCGGTGCATCTAAACGTAAAGCCGGGCATGGACATTTTCTGGATCAACGCCCTGGGAAAAATAATCCTTGAAAACGGCTGGCAGGATCAGGATTTTTGCGATAGGCAGACCATCGGTTTCAACGCCTTCTGCAATCGATTGGACAATTTTGATATCGATGCCGCCTGCACCCGTGCCGGTGTCAACAAGGGTGAGCTGGAAAAAGCTGCCGAACTCATTCATGACAAAAAAACCGTCTTTATCTGGGGCATGGGTCTCACCCAGCATGCCCATGGCACCGACAATGTCTCAGCACTGGTCAACCTGGCATTGCTAACCGGTAACATCGGCAAACCCGGCTGCGGTTTGTCTCCGCTGAGGGGGCAAAACAACGTTCAGGGGGCCGGTGACATGGGCGCGTTGCCGAACCTGCTGCCCGGTCACATGCTGGTGGATGACGAAGCCGCCCGCATTCATCTGGGAGCCCTGTGGGATGCCGAGCTATCCTCTCGCCAGGGGTTGTCTGCGCCGCAGATAATTCATGAAATTGCCTCCGGTAAAATAAAGGCATTGTATGTTATCGGAGAGAATCCTGCGGTATCCGAACCCCAGTCCAATTTTGTGACCTGGATGCTTCAGAAACTGGATCTGTTGATTGTACAGGAGATTTTTCCCAGCCAGACCACACGATACGCCCACATTGTGTTGCCGGCGGCGATGGTTGGAGAGAAAGACGGCACGTTCACCAATGCCGCCCGTCGGATACAGTACACCGCCGCCGGCTTGAAGCCTCCCGGGAAGGCCAAACCGGACTGGCAGATACTTCAAGACATGGCCAATGCCATGGGAGCGGATTGGCAATACGTGTCCACCACAGATATCTGGGAGGAGATTCGCAAAGCAGCGCCGGTGTTCAGCGGTATCACCCACAAACGACTGATGGAATCTACAGGAATTTTCTGGCCCTGCTACGACCAATCGCATCCGGGGACTCCCCGTCTCTACGGAGACGGATTCGGTTTCCGGGACCGCCGCGCCCGCTTTCTGCCGGTCGAACTGCCGGAAACCCTCATGGAGCCCACGGAAGATTACCCCTATGTCCTGATCACCGGCCGATTGCTGGAGCATTTCAACACGGGGGAGATGTCACGGCGGAGCACCAAGCTCTTGAAACTCAGACCCGCATCCTATCTGGATATGAACCCTCGAGACGCCGACAACGCCGGCTTTTCGGAAAATGACACCGTCCGTATGACGAGCCCATACGGAACGGTCCGTTTGCCGCTTAAACTGGATGCCAGCCTCCAGCCCGGATATCTTTTTGCGCCGATTCATTTCAGTGAGCCCAACTTCAACTCCCTCATGAGCGCTGTCCCCATCGATCCAAAAGCCAAAATGCCGGCGCTAAAGGTGGTTCCGGTAAAGCTTCAACTGGAAAAATGATGTGCGCGTTATGTTAACGGACACTTATATTTTCATGTTATTTTTAGGGGACGTTGTTGATTAATACGACTTATAAGAAAACAGCGACCGAACTTAATAAGATGGGTAGGAATGCGTTGAGAAAAGAGAGGCCTGTTATGTGATTCTTCCCTTGGAAGAGCGATGGCGCCACCTGATTAAGACAACGAAACCACTTCCAAGAAGAATGACAGGTGTGGGTAAGGGTACCGCAGCCGGCGTATCCCGTATGAGCCAGCTGCCGATTGTAGCGGAATCGACATCATCCCCAACGACTCCCTGCACGGCTGAAGCAACGCCGGTTACGGAAAAGCCCCGCAGGATTCTGTCCTGGGTGCCTGTGGTCGGCAGAAACGGATCCTTCGTCAGGCCATGCACGAATTTGTTTCCGTCGTCCGATTGCGCTATGCCGACCATGTCTATCAGGTCCCCCGCCCGTTTTCCGCAGATGGCAAGAGCATAATTGAAAAGTCCGGTGGGCAAGCCTGCCGACTCCTGGAGTCTGTCGATATCTGCGACATCGGCATACATGAACCTCTCAAACAGGCCTCCAGAGCTTAGCTCTGTCAGCATGTCATTATAAGAAACATCCAGTGAGCGGGTTAAATCCAGCCAGTCCAGGCCTGTCTCCGTGAGACCTATATCAAGCCATCGAACACCTTTAGGACTCCTGGTTAATTATTGGGACATAAAGCACATGGCGTCATTTTTTAACATGGAATTCGTCTTGCCGAGATCGCCAAGACATCTCAGATCTGTATGCGTCTAAAGTCCTTCTTTGCATCAATTTCAAGCGTTGCGAGAAATGCCCTGTTTGGTTCCACAGACCGTATTTAATCAAAAGGTTTGTCTCTGACTGCGTCGGCTTCAATCTCCACAAGCCAGTCGGGATCGATAAACCTCGAGACCTCGACCATCGTGCTGGCTGGGCGAACATCTTTAAAAAATTCACCGTGTACCGCCCCGACGGATTCCCAGTCATCGATGTTCGTCAGGAAGGTTCGGGTTCGCACCACATCCGATAAGGAGGCACCGGCTTCTTCCAGAGCCGTCTGGATAATCTCCAGACATCTTCTGGCTTGGGCCGCCGGGTCGCCCGGCCCCATGGTCTTCCGATCCGAACCGATTGGCGCTGTCCCCGAGACAGCGATCACGTTGCCGACCCGCACAGCGCGGGAAAAACCAATGGTCGATTCATAGGGGCTTCTGCTGGAAACACGTTTTCTGGTCATATCTTCCTCACTTCACACATGAGTTAGAGATTAATATCTCACCCGCTGGCCCTCAATTTCAGAAAGACCGCAGAAGTCGAAAAACATGGGGGCTCTCACTACCGATATTTCCTTCAGCAGGTGCGGCTTGTAAATTCAGGTTACATTGTTGACCCATATAACTTTTAGCGGTTGCTGACAAATCCCGGTTACCGACCGGGCCAATCGAATCATGAAATTCTTGGGCTATTGACATTTTTACACGAATCGTCAAAGATTTTCAGATAGGATCAGGTTATAGGGAACGCCGTGAAATTCGGCGACGGGCCCGCCGCTGTAACCCCGACCGTGTGTGTTGCGCGGACCTTCTTTCAGCCCCGTGAGCCACTGTTATGGAAACCCCCAACGGGAAGGCCGCTGAAAGGGGCGGGGGAGTCAGAAGACCTGCCTGGCCCCGGTGTCTTTCCTTCGCGGACAAAGGAAGACGACCGATCCAGAGGATAACAAGGGACGTCCCGGATCGTTGAAATGCGGTCCGGGATTTGTGTTTAAAGGACATTCTCCGCAGACCAACGCGGACGTTCGCTGACACGAATAGCTATTTGACTGAGCGATACGAGGTGGCATTCAGCTACGGCGTGACAACCCAGTTTATCCAAGGGGTTCAAGCCGTTCAGGCAACAGTACAAATAACGTTGCGCGGCTATACCGGTTTTTTTTCGCCAGAGACGTGTGACAACATTTGCTGCATTTGTCTGCCGTTATCGAACGAAGTGGGTGGGCGGGTAACTAGCTCAAGGGGCGGGGTGTTTCTTCCATCGTGACGCCAAGGCCGGCATCCATAAGTGTAACCCATTAAAGATGCCTGGATTCCGGATATTACCTGCCTCCGGCAGGCCAGTCCGGAAGGACGAGGTCATCCACAGCCCTCTTTCTCCAATTTACGAGGTATGTTTGCAGGCTGGAATCATAATCGTTGGCTCGAAAAACACGGCGGCCGAGTTTAATACAATGAAATGGTTCATTGCAATATTTCTGATTCTCACTCTTACCGAAGGGGCGGCGGGCGGCACTCGGACTGTTTATGACGAATTGGGGCGCCAGGTCGTCGTTCCGACGGACCCTCGCCGGGTCGTGGCGCTGGCACCCAGCATTACAGAGATCGTCTTTGCGCTCAAGCAGGAACACCGCCTGGTGGGCGTCACCCGATTCAGTGATTACCCGCCCGCGGCAAAGCGTCTGCCGACTGTCGGCACCTACATTTATCTTGATCTGGAGAAAATCGTCTCCTTGCGGCCGGATATTTGCATCGCTGTTAAGGACGGGAATCCGGAAAGCGTTGTCCTGCGACTGGAGGCTCTCGGCATCCCCATATATGCCGTCGATCCGAGGAATATGGATGCCGTGATCGAAACCATCCTCGAAATCGGAAACCTGCTGCATGAAACGGAACGGGCTGAAAATATCGCAAACAGCCTTCGGCAGCGGATAGACGCCGTAATAGAGCGGGTGTCGAAAATCGACCGGCGTCCGAAAGTCTTTTTCCAGATCGGTATTTCCCCCGTGGTTTCGGTCGGCACCGACACATTTATTCACGAACTGATTGACATGGCCGGCGGTGTCAACCTGACCGCGGGATCGGTTCCCTACCCCCGCTACAGCCGGGAGCAGGTGCTGGCGATGGCGCCGGAATACATTATGATCACGTCAATGGCCCGGGACGCTGAATTTGAATCGATCAAGGCCGAGTGGAACCGGTGGCCGGAGATTCCGGCGGTCAAAACCAACCGTATCTTCATCGTGGATTCCGACCTGTTCGATCGGGCGTCGCCGCGCCTGGTGGATGCCCTGGAGGTCCTGGTTGACATCATCCATCCGCAAACAGGGGAGGAGACGCGGTGAGCAAAATGCGGGCCCACCCCCTGAAGCGGATCTCCATCACCTCCGGTGTGCTGCTCCTGCTGCTGGCCGGTGCCATCCTCCTGGGAGTTTCTCTTGGGTCCACCGGCTACCGTGTAGACTCCCTGGTTTCCGCATTGCTGGGCAAGGATACGGCGGATGCGACCATAAAAACGATTATCTGGCAGATTCGCTTCCCCCGGGCGCTTTTGGCCGCACTGGTCGGTGCGGCCCTGTCCCTCGGGGGTCTTGTGTTCCAGGCGCTTCTCAGAAATCCGCTGGCCGAACCCTACATCCTGGGTGTCTCCGGAGGTTCTGCGGTCGGCGCCATTATCGGAATCATATTGGGATTTTCCCGGTTTCCGGGGGTGGGTCTGACGGCATTTATCGGCAGTATGGCCACCCTGTTTCTGGTGCTCATGCTGTCTTCCGGCAGCACCATACTCAAAAAAGACTCCCTCCTGCTGGCCGGCGTCATGGTCAATGCCTTCTGTTCGGCGGTGATCATTTTCCTGCTGTCCCTCGCCCAACATTCGAAGCTGCACAACATCATCTTCTGGCTCATGGGCGATCTGTCCATGGCCGGCATGGGTCCGGTGGCACGGCTTGCCGCCATGCTCTTTCCCTGTTTTGTTCTGATCTTCTGGCTTTCTCACAGCATGAATGTTCTTCTCATGGGAAAAGAATCGGCCGTCACCATGGGGGTGAATATCCGCGCCACCATGCTGACGCTGCTGGTCACGACGTCCTTTATGGTCAGTGCCACGGTGTCTCTCTGCGGGCTGCTGGGTTTTGTCGGTCTCGTCATGCCCCACCTGTTGCGACTGACCCTGGGCCCGGACCATCGGGTTCTCGTGCCGGCATGCATTCTGGGTGGGGGTGCATTTATGGTACTGTGTGATGTCCTTGCCCGGGTCTTGCCGAAACAGGGGGAAATGCCGGTCGGCGTCATCACCGCCATGCTCGGCGCGCCCCTCTTTATCTACCTGCTAAAACGAAATGGACATCGCTCCCGCTATGAACGCCGTTGACATCCATCACCTCGGCTACGCCTACGGCAGTGTTCCGGCGCTGCAGGATCTGTCATTCTCGGTGGCAGAGGGTGAGCTGTTCTGCATCATCGGGCCGAACGGGTCCGGCAAGACCACCCTGCTGAAGCTGATCGCGGGCATTAAAGCGTCACCGCCCGAGGCGGTGCACATTTTCGGAGAGGCCCATCGGAATTACCCCCGGAAGGCCCTGGCGCGAATGGTGGCCATGGTCCCTCAATTGGTTCAGGAGGATTTTCCATTCCGCGTGCTGGAGACGGTGCTGATGGGAAGAACGCCCCACATGGGTATTCTGGGGCTGGAACGGGAAATCGACTATGACATCGCCGCCCAGGCCATGGCGTTTACCGGGGTGGCCCATCTGGCAGAAAGGACTCTGGACCAGCTCAGCGGCGGCGAGCAGCAGCGGGTGTCCATTGCCAGGGCCATCTGTCAGGAACCCCGGGTTATCCTTCTGGACGAGCCGACGGCCGCGCTGGACCTGGCCCACCAGATCCGCATCATGGACCTGATGGAAAAATTAAAAAGCGAGAAGGCAGTCAGTGTCGTTATGGTATCCCACGACATCAACCTGGCCGCCATGTACGCGGATCGGGTGCTTCTTTTAAAGGACGGCCGGCGGGTCGGACTCGGCACGCCGGCAGACGTCCTAGGACGTGAACTCCTGGAGAAGACGTACGGTTGTCGTCTGTTGATCGACAAAAGTCCGGTGGGTAATGTCCCCCGGGTGAACCTCATTCCGGAAAAATTTTCTTGACGCCGCAACGTTATTTCTCTACAATGGCCGGAAATAGTGCTCAGGTGTTTTACCAAGCTTAATAGGGAACCCTGTGAATTTCAGGGACGGGCCCGCCGCTGTGAATCCCTCCCGTTTGTACCAACGGGAAACCCCTTCGGCCGTGTGAGCCACTGTTCCGGCCTAACGGAATGGGAAGGCCGCTGAAGGGGCGGGAAAGTCAGAAGACCTGCCTGGGCAAAAGGCGCAGACCTTCGCGGATTGGGATGCACCGTGACCCGAGGACAAAAAAGGGCGCTCCCCGGATTGAATTTTTCAATCCGGGGTTTTTTGTTTGCAAGGGCTGCAATTTTCGACACACCGCAGAGGCCGCCTTTTCCAAGGAGCAAGATGCCTGAGGCGAAACCCGCAGGAATGGGAAAGGGATGCGAAAATGTTGCTGACTGTCGAGGGCATCTACTCAAGCATGGGTGGTGTTCGGCATCATCCTGGCAGCGGCGGCAGAAACGTCCGTTGCCGGCTTCCGCGCCCCTCAGCCGGACAGAACGGATCGACCGAGACACATATCGGATGACTTTCTATTCATCCTGATTTTCGGAGTCATTTATTAAAGGAGGAGGATACATGAAACGGGTTCTTTGGATTTCCCTGTTAGCCGCGTTACTGCTCCCGGTCACTGCCGTCACGGCTACGATAGTAGCTTTTGACGATGTCCCCCTGACCGTGCCGCCGGCCGGCAATTACACCGGTCCCGGAGGTGGACAGTACTATAACGGATCCGACGGAGCCGGCAGCTTTACCAGCGGCGGTGCTGCTTTTGTCAACAACTACAACACGACCTTTGGTTCCTGGGACGGCTGGTCCGTATCAAATACCTCCGATACGACAACCGCCGACTTCACCAACCAGTACAGCGCAATCACCGGCGGTGCCAACAGCGGAAGCCAATATGGTATGTACTATGAACCATTTGTCCTGGCTCCGTCAGTGGATTTCGGCGCACCGGTCACTGTTCAAAGCGCGTCCGTAACGAACGCGACATACCCGTATTTATCGATGCTGAACGGAGATGCATTTGCAAAACAGTTCGGCGGCCCCACCGGGACCGATCCCGACTGGTTCCTGCTGACCATCAGCGGTATCGATTCCAGCGGTGGTCTGCTCGGTTCCGTCGATTTTTATCTGGCGGATTACCGATTCGCAGACAACGCGCAAGACTACATCGTCGCCGAATGGACCATGGTCGACCTAACGAGCTTGGGTGTGGTTTACGGTCTGCAGTTCGACCTCAGCTCCTCCGATGTCGGGGAGTTCGGAATGAACACGCCCGGCTACGTTGCCATGGATGATCTCTCCCACAGTTCCGTTCCCGTCCCGGCCGCTGTGTGGCTGCTCGGCTCCGGTGTTGTCGGTCTGGTGTGCGTTCACCGCAGGAGAGGTAAGTAGGCCCCATCGAACATTTTAGATTGCCGTCAGTCCGATGCTCCTCAAGTCCGACAGGCAGGCTTGAGGATACCTGCTTTATTTGCGTGGTAGTCGCAAGTATTGAATGTTGGAAAGGTGGTCACGCCGGATGCGACACCGGTCTGATTTCATACAGTTACGAGAAGTCGCGATCATCACCGAGCACTTTTTTCTTAGCTTGTTGATACCTTGGCTGATGATCTGCTTTTTCTTCAAACCGCACATGGTATTCGCCCAGGATGAACAACCACCCGCCAACACCGAAGCCCGTTTCGAAATGGAAGAGGTCGTTGTTACGGCCACCGGTTTGGAGGACGAGATCCGCAACATTCCGAAAAACGTTACGGTCATTACCGCCGAAGACATCGAGCAGTCGTCCAGCAACAACGTGGTGGACCTTCTTTCCCGGGAGGCCAATGTCAACCTCCAAAGCCTCTTCGGCCACGACAGCAGTGCAGCCGTGGATATTCGCGGCCAGGGCAGCGCCGCAGCCACAAACGTGCTGGTGCTTGTCGACGGGTTCCGGCTTAACCCGCCGGATCTATCCCGGCCTGATTTTTCCGCCGTGCCCCTGGGACAGATCGAACGGATCGAAATTATCCGTGGCGCCAACTCAGTGCTCTATGGAAATGGGGCGGTCGGCGGGGTCGTCAATATTATCACCAAGGACGCTCCCGAACGGACCGCCGGAATTCTGACCGGATCCCATGGAAGTTTTGACACCTATAATGCCAGGGCCTCGGTGGGCGGCAGGACAGAACGTCTGGGCTACACTATCAATGGAGGCTACTATGATACCGACGGATACCGTGAAAATGGCTTCTACCGCCGATCGGACGTGAGTGGCCGAGTCGGCTATGACGTGGGTGCGGCCTCCAGGATATCGCTGACCACCACCTTTACATCGGACGCCCAGGGATTCCCCGGCGGTGTTCCCCTGGAAGCAACAGACAATCGGGATCTCCGCCGCCAGACCCGAAGTCCCAACGATGAGGGTGAAGGCCAGGACCTGCGACTGCTGGCTTCGGGCCTGAGCGACCTCAATGCGGTAGGCGAACTTACCGTTAATTTGGGATACAGAAACCGGCGCAGTGATTTTATCCTGGGGTTTACGCCACTCAAAACCATCGACGAGCAGCAGAGCCACATTTTCGAAGAAACGGCCAGCTTCGATGTGTTCGACCGAAAGGATTTCCTTATCGGTGACAGGGAGCAGACCCTGCGCGTGGGATTCAACTGGTATTACTCGGATTACGTTACAGAACGACCAGACCAACTGACGAGGAAGAACAGCCGATTACAGAGCCTCGCGGTATTCGCCTTGGGCCAGGGGGCGGTCACCGAACGGTTGACATACAACATTGGCGGCCGTTTGAGTACCTACAAAGGAAAATTCCGTACCGATGACCTGGTTGACTTTGGCGGCGGTGAACAGCGCTGGGTAAACGGGGACCCTTTCGACCGGAACTGGAACAACAGTGCGGTCGATGCCGGCTTGGTCTACATGCTGAATCAGAACCTCCGGTTGTTTACCGGGTATGCCACATCGTATAGAATCCCCACCGTGGACGAATTGGCCCTTGCAGTGGATGACCTGGTCCCACAGGAGGGTCAGCACATGGATCTGGGTATTCGGGCAACCCTTTCCGAAAAGGTGGAGACGGCACTTACGGTTTTCTATGTGGTCACGGAAAACGAGATTTTTTTTGATAGCATCAATAATATTAATTCGAATTTTGAGGAAGACACCCGACGACAGGGTATCGAGTTGGATGTGAGGACCTACCCGTGGCCGAATGTCTACCTGTGGGGAAACTACACCTTCATGGATGCCCGGTTCACGGGTTCCGAAACGGTCGTGCCCCTGGTGCCCGAGCATTCCGCATCCATCGGCGTGGAATGGCGGATCATCGAGCCACTACTGCTTGCTGTGACGGGAAGTTATGTGGGAGAAAAATTCGACGGCAACGATTTCTCAAACTCTGAGTTTGCCAAAATCGATCCTTATACCGTGTTCGATGCGAAGGTAACCTATTCATGGCGAAAGTTTCGCTTTTTCGGCGGCATCAATAACATTTTTGACACACTGTATGAAACGGTAGCCTTCAGCGAGAGCTATTTTACGATGCCGACCCGAAACTTCTACGGCGGCCTCGAGTGGAATTTCTGATGAACAATGAACGCCAAAACAGGTTCGGCCGGACGCTGTTAATTGCCCTGGGCCTTTTTCTGGCATCCTGTAATCCGTCTCTGGCCGGTCCCTATGCTCCGGCGGCCGGGCAACCAGGGTCCACAGCGATCTCAAAGGACGACGCCCGGATCAAAGCCTGGGCCGTTGACTGGCAGAACTATGACGTGGGGACCGATGTGGATGGCACCTGGCAGACACCGGAAAGGGCCCTTGGGCCATCCCAGGGCACAGCCATCGATATTGTAGCCCTGGGTCGGGGGGGTGAGATCACGTTGATCTTCGATCCGCCCATCGGAAACGGGCCGGGTTGGGATTTTGCGATTTTCGAAAATTCATTCAGTGACCGGTTCCTTGAATTGGGATATGTGGAGGTTTCGACAAATGGAATCGATTTTTTCCGATTTGAAAATGATTCACTAACAGCTATCCCAGTTGGCGGATTCGGATTCACCGATCCAACCAATGTCACAGGATTCGGGGGAAAGTACCGCCAGGCATATGGCACGCCCTTCGACCTGTCCGAACTGGCAGGTGTTAGCCCTCTCCTCGATTTAAAAAATATTCCTTATGTCAAAATCATCGATATTATAGGCAACGGCACTTATCTGGACACCAGCGGCGATGTCATCTACGACCCCTACCCGAGTTTCGGCAGTGCGGGCTTCGACCTAGACGCCATAGGCCTCATTTGGACTTGTGACAATCTCTTTTCGCCGGCGACACCCGATCTTGAGACACCGGAAGACGGTGAGACCGATGTTTCGCTGACGCCGACACCGCAGACTGGCCCATTCATCGATGATGACAATCCGGAATGTGAATTCCACCTACAGACCCGATGGCAGATAAGTACGGACACCTCTTTTTCCGGCAACAGTTTGGTCTTGGATGCGCTGAGTGCTGAAAACCTGACGGAGATCAGCATCTCAGGTGCCCTGCTCAGTCCGGGGACGACCTACTATTGGCGGGCTCAGCACATCGACAGTGGAAACGAGCCCTCACCCTTCAGCAATGTTTACGCATTCACGACAAGCAGCGTTAATCCGGATACGAATCCTCCCCCAAACGGCAACGGCATCCCCGACGATCAGGAAGTCATCGATGACAGTGATCTCGGCCTGTTGCCGGACAGGCCTATCAGCGACACCTACAAAATGCTCGAAACGGTCACCGGCGATGGGCCGATCGCAGTGGAACTGGATTCATCCAGTGGGACCGATCACATCCAGTATGTCGAGTCTATTGATCCAGCGACTCTGCCCGACTCGCCGGAGGGCGGCAAGCCGGATATCTTTCCGATGGGCGTGATGAACTTCAGAGTCAAGGTACCTCCCGCAGCAGTGGCCGAAGTGACCCTTCATTTCTCCAACAAGCTGCCCACGACCTATAGATGGTACAAATTCCACCCCCGGAACGGATGGTATCCACTGCCCGACGACGTCGCCTCCTTCAGCCCTGATGGGAAATCGCTCACCCTGAGTATCAAAGATGGCGGGCCCCATGACGCCGACGGCGCCGTCAACGGTATCGTCCTCGATTCGGGAGGGGTTGGTTCCATGGGTACGGCCAGCATTCCGGAGAGCGGTTCCTCGGGAATTGAGGGCGGCTGCTTCATTGCAACGGCAGCCTATGGCTCGACCACGGACAGGCAGGTGGCCCTATTCAAAGATTTCAGGGACCGGCATCTGCTGTCATGGCAGTCGGGACGTGCTGTGGTGAACACCTACTACCGATATTCCCCTCCCCTGGCCGATGCCATTGCCCGACACGACGGGGCAAGACGGGTGGTTCGCATACTTCTCCTGCCAGTGGCAGCGCTCTGCTATCTGGTCATGCGATGGTCCCTCTGGCACACTGTCTTCTCGGTAATCATACTCATTGGTGTAGCGGGCATTCTGCATATTGGTTTATCACAACGAAGCACAGCTTCTCAGAGGTAGGATAAAGAACTGCATCGCGGATGACTTTATTCTTGATATTGTGCCGGCCGAATACCGGCGGCCGGTTTGGGGCAACGGTCGGAGAGGAAATGCTCGGCAGGAGGGATTCGATTTTTCCGCCGTCTCCCCGCAAGATCGGATCTGGTTCCGATACATTCCTTTCCGACCGCACCCGCCCAATACATTCTGGGGTATAGAAATGTGTCACGCAAACAACGATGCCACGTTATGCTGATAGACCTGGCAGCGCTCGGCGAAGCTTTGTGTCTTCAGCAGGGAAGTGAATGGGTCAATACGAGTAAATAGATTGCCCTTTCTAACAAAACCGTTTCCGGTATTGCCATTGGCTTTAAATAGAGTTAAAGGATTTTCCATGCTGCATCTGTTTCTTAGCGGCGGACCGGTCATGTACCCGTTACTGGCCTGCTCCGTCATCGTACTGACAGTAATTATCGAACGGTTGATGTTCTGGAATCGGATCGACAGAATGCGAAATCAGGCGGTGGTGGATGATATTCTCGAACTCAGCCGGGCTGGCGATTGGGAGGCAGTCCGCCGGCGCGCCAGAGATTCCCGGGATTATATCGTTCGGATACTGGTGAGTGGTATTTTGCACCGGAAGTTTTCCATGACTAAAGCCATGGAATCGGCGGCGGCAGACGAGATCAAACGGATGCGGCAGTATATGACGATTATGGACACGATGATCACCGTGGCTCCACTTCTTGGAATTTTCGGTACGGTCATCGGAATTATAACTTCTTTTGACGTGCTCGGGACCACCGGTATCGAGCACCCGGAAGCGGTCACGGCTGGGATTGCCCAGGCGCTGATCACGACCGCCACCGGGCTCGGCATCGCCATCCTCACGGTCTTTCCTTACAATTACTTCAACACCCGGGTGGAAGACGCCGCCCAGGCCGTTGAAAAGTACGCGACAAGCCTGGAGATTGTATACGAAAAGCGAATCAAAGGGGGGCAAGATGAGAGTTGACAGACGGCCGCTGCAACGCGTACGGATCGAAATGCTCCCCCTTATCGATATTGTCTTCCTGCTGCTGGTGTTTTTTATTTATGCCATGCTTTCGATGGCGGTGCACCGGGGATTGCCGGTCACTCTGCCGGTTTCGTCCACGGTAAACATCGACAAGCAGTTGATTCTCTCAGTCACGGTAAGAGACGACGGCAGTGTATTTGTCGACAAGGAACCGGTCACCCTAACGGAGCTGTCCGGGGTGCTCAAAACCCGATCCGAAAATACCGATGCGCCCGGCGTCCTTTTGTTCGGAGACAGGAATCTCTCCTACCAGAAGCTGTTCGAGGTGATGGATCTCATCCGAAAGGCTGGATTGACGCGGATTTCGCTCCAGGCTGAAAGGGATTCGCCAGAGCCATGAAGCGTTTGCTGCTTTCCGCGGCCATGGCATTTTGCCTGCACGGGCTCCTGTTTGGCATCGATCCACAGTGGATGACCCCCGAGCCACCGAAATGGAATCAGCCGACTCCCGTCTCGGTTACATTGTCCTACATTGAGCGTGAAACGCCCCCGGATCCAGCATTCCCAATACCCACAAGCCCTCCAAAAGTGGCTGAACCAAAGCCGAAACCGGTGAGTAAACCGGCGCCCCGATCCGAAAAAAAGACACCGCCCCTGGAAAAGAGGGAGGTGCCGCCTCCTGTTACGGAAACCTCTGAACCCGAGCTGCCCCTCGAACCCCATACAGCCGTCCCCCCGCACACTGCCGAGGTCGCCGAACCCGTTCGGGAGCAACCCGGAACGGGTACCAGCACTGACCTGAGTGCCCTGTCACCCGAACCGGCCACTCTGAAGCCGCCAGAACCGACAGTGGTAGAAGCCCGGCCGCTGTACCGTCAAAGCCCACCCCCCCGATATCCGCGTCTCGCGCGAAAGAGAGGTTATGAAGGAACCGTCATTTTGGAAGTGCTGGTCGATCGGGATGGCGATGTCGAGGATCTGAAGGTGCACCAATCGAGCGGGTACAAGGTGCTGGACAAAGCGGCGCTGGCGTCCGTAAAGCGGTGGATCTTCACGCCGGGCCGGCGCGGAGACGATGTGGTCGACATGTGGGTCCGGGTTCCCATCGCATTCCGATTGACGGAATGAAAAAAAAAGAATCTATTTTTTTCCGAACACCTTTCGCAGTATTTCCGTCACTCTTGCCTGGGGATCCTCTCGGATCTTTCGCTCTTCTGCCGCCAGCATGAAGAAGAGTCCGTCCAGGGCTTTGCCGGTGACATATTGATCCAGATCGAATCGATAGTGATCGGCAAAGGGGATCGTTTTCATCTTCTTGTCCAGATCCTGATAAATCCGGGTGACCCCGACATCCGCCATGGCATCGTGCACGATGGGGGTGAAAGCGGAGGTCAGGCGATCACCGGTCTTCTCCCGGAAATACAGCGTCGCCTCATTGTCCCGGCCTTCCAGAATCCGTTTCGCGTCGGGAAAGGTCATTTCCGTGACGGCATCCAAAAAGATATCCCGTGCTTGGGGAGCCGCCCGCTCCGCCGCGCGGTTCATGCTCAGCAGAAATGCGTCCACTTGCCCGCCCATGCCCATGGTCCTCAGAAGATTTTCCAATTGCGAGACGTTGTCCGGAAGCGGAATTTTAATGTCCGGATTCTCGTAATAGCCATTTACGACAGAGACGATATCCACAGCCTTTCCCGTGCCGACACGAAGTGCTTCTTTCAGGCCTCTGGCGATATCTTCTTCCGACAGCTCCTGCTTGAGCAACGTCTCCTGAACGCTCTTCAAAAATTTATCGAACTGAGCATGCGCCGGGACAGGTTGAAGAAATAAAAGAGCCACCAGGATTGAAACAACGCTATACATCCAAATTTTCATAAAATAGACCTTATACCTTCTCTAACCGGCGTACAGGCAAACGGGCAAACCAGTTTAACCCCGTATCATTCGATCAACAACACGAACTTATGCATCCTCTCCGTGATCTATGAACGGCGAAAACCCCTGCGCCATCAGGTTGTTGATGGGCAGAAATCGCGGGTCTGGAAACTGCCCCCAATCGAACCATTGCCATGTTTCGCATTTTTCCGGTTCACGAACTTCAGCCGTTCCGGACAGGCTGTCCGCAACAACAAACAGGGTCACATAGTGCTTGTCTTCCACTTCGAAAACGTCATTGGTAAACGAACCATAACGGATATCGGTAATCTCCAGACCGGTCTCTTCGCGGACTTCCCGTTTGGCACAGGTCTCGATGGACTCATTGAATTCCAGGTGCCCTCCCGGAAACGCCCAGGTCCCCTCCCCGTGACTATTACGACGTTTGCCCAGAAGCACTTTTCCCTCTCTGAGAACGATTACGGCCACACCAACCAACGGCTGGTGGGGAGAATGTACACTGTTCGAACGATTATCAGTCATAATGGAAGTGGTAGGTTATGGCGGAGTTCAAAATCGAAGCACGAAAAAACAAATTCGAAACAATATATCTTTGAATCACGTGTGCATTAACTTGGAGATCTTCATAATCTGCTCATTCATGGAATCGAGCCGTGCGATAAGCAGTTCGATGAAATAGTTTTTGATCTTGTCCCGGACCTCGTGATTGACCTTGTCGAAAAAATCGCTGTCCATTTTGATAAGCGTCACATCCCCATTGGCCACCACGTCGCTCGACCTCGGCTTTTTACTGAAAAACGACATCTCCCCGAAAATTTCACCCGGTCCGAGTTTGGCCAGCCGTATTTTGATATTGTTGGCGGTGCGGGTAATCAGTACTGTGCCTTCGATCATCAGATACAGAGAGGGAAAATCCTCACCCTTGGCCAGGACGATCTCTCCCTTGCTAAACTTTTGAAGGGAGTGATTGATGTGGGCAAATGCTTCGATTTCTTCCTCGGTGAAGTGCTCGAACATCGGTAGTTCGGCGAGCATTTCAGGGATCCCCATTTGTCATTCCTTTCCTCGTCTGGCACTACCGGCAACGGGAACTTTACCGGTGATCACCGATGTTTCCACTCCGGTGTCTCTTTGTTCAGAAAAGCCTTAATCCCCGCCTGGGCATCCTCAGCCGTGTTGTTCATGACCATGGTCTGGGTCGCAAAACGTAGCGCCCGATGGTCCGGCATATCGATCTGCGCGTAAAAGGCCTGCTTCCCGATACCCAGAACAAAACTGCTGGCCTCGGCGACCTGCCGGGCCAGTGCCTCTGTTTCCGTATCAAGGTCCCCAGCCGGGACGACCCGATTCACGAGTCCAAGGGATTTCGCCTCGCTGGCTGGAACATAGCGGCCGGTCAGCAGCATCTCCATGGCCGCTTTTCGACCGATAGCCCGGGTAATGGCGATCATCGGCGTGGTGCAGAACAGGCCGATTTTGACGCCCGGGGTGGCAAATCGGGCACCCTCCTCCGCCACGGCCAGATCGCACCAGGCGACCAACTGGCATCCCGCCGCTGTCGCAATCCCCTGGACCTGGGCGATCACCGGTTGGGGGATGTCGTGAATCAGTTGCATCATCTCAGAGCACTGATCGAAAATCTGCTTGTAGTCTTTCATCCCTCCGTCGATCATTTCCGTCAGGTTGTGCCCGGCGCAAAAATGCTTTCCGGCCGCTTTTATCACCAACACCGCTACGGTATCGTCTGCAGCCACCGTGTGAAGGGCATCGATGATTTCTCCGATCATACCCATGGAAAGGGCATTAATTTTCCCGGGGTTGTTCAGGGTCAGATACCCGATGGGCCCGTCTGTGGCGTGCACGATTTGGTCATAAGCCATGAATGGACTCCTCCAAACCCTCGCTATTTATAAGAGAATGGCTGGCGAACATTTTTTCAGACCAGCCCTGACGACGATGAGATATGTTTTATTCGGCTCTAAATGGTTGTCTGATTCTATCATTTATCCGCTCCATACGCAATAACGGCGCCGGTCGCCTTTCGGAGGCGGGGCGCCGCTCGGAAGTCACAAAGAGCGTTTGACCATCATACCCGAGACACAATGCCTCTGCCTGTTTCAGCTTCGGTAGTTCCAGCATTTGCGGGGATCTCGAAAATGCCGTTTCCCATGTTTCAGACAACACTCGCTCATATCGGTAGGCATGTTTGTACGTCAGGATGATCGCTACCCGTCCCGAGGGATCGATGTCCATGGCCGTCGGTTGAGAGGTGAATCGACCGAAGATCGGATCTTCAAGCAGGTCTTCTTCCGAAGGGGGTGGGATGGTGGACACCTCTCCCAGAAAACGGGCGGTCACCGTCGATGCCCCGCCCGCCGGTGACAGCGGCAGCTCATACAAACGGGGGAACGTATCGCGTTTGCTCAACAGGAGGATTCTGCCCGAAGAAAGATCCACCGCAACCGCCTCGCAATCGCGCGGTCCATCTTCGTATACAAATCGGATGCGCCGGAACGGGGCCAGATCCGCTTTGGTTGGCGCCGGTCCCTGGGGTATGGTCGGCTCTTCGATAATGTACAGAACACACGCTTGTCGCCTGGCATTGTTATCTCCGATATCTGCAATGAGCAGAAACGCCTTTCCGTCGATGCGAAAGGATGCCAGATCTTCCCAGTCCCGGTTCTTGATGTCTCGGACATGAAACACACCGCGAGTGCGGCCATCGAGTCCAATGCCATACAGCAGGGCCCCGTTTCCACTGTCATTGATCGCCCAGAGAATATCCGAGGTGCGTCGGGAAGCCGCAATCCCGCTCACTTCCCTCAGCACCGGATCTGTCAGCTCCCCGATTTGTCGGGCTTCCGAGTAAGGGCCCTTCGGCAACAGTTTTAATACCTTTCTGTCGGTATCCATTGCCGTCAGTAAACTTCCCGCGAGGATACCGACCGCCAGGGCGAAAAACTTCATTTGCGGTTTCCCTGGAGAATTTCCATCATGGTCACCGCGTCGATGTTGCCGCCGCTTACCATGATGGCGGTTCTTCCGGATGGGCGCACCGAGTCGCAAAGCAAGGCCGCCAGGCCAAGGGCGCCGGAGGGCTCAACGACAATCTTCATCCTGTAAAGGAAAAACCGCACGGCCTCCATGATGGCCTCTTCAGGAACGGTCGCCATGGCATCCACATGCTCCAAAACCAGTGGGAAGGTAATGTTTCCCAGAGAGGGGGTCCGGGTGCCGTCGGCGATCGTCGGGGGATTGTGGACGGTGTGGAGTCGTCCGGAGTAATAGGATCGATTGGCATCATCGGCGGTTTCCGGCTCAATGCCGATCACCTCGCATGCCGGCGCCAGAGCCTTTGCAGCAATAGCGGAGCCGCTCAGAAGGCCGCCACCGCCGCAGGGAACCAGAAGCTGGTCCAGGGGCCCAATTTTCTCCAGGAGCTCCATCGCAGCGGTTCCCTGCCCGGCAATGACATCCGGATGGTCGTATGGCGGTATCAGGGTATAGCCGTGCTCGGACTGAAGTTCCCGGGCGATATGGTCCCTGGAGGACACCTCCGGGTCGTATTCCACGACCCGGGCGCCATAGGCTTCGGTGGCCGAACGCTTGGTGCTTGGCGCATTCGACGGCATGACGACAACGGTCTGAATGCCGAGAATCCGCCCGACCAGTGCCACCGCCTGGGCATGGTTTCCGGAGGAATAGGTGACGATGCCCCGCTTCCGTTCTGCGTCGGATAAATTCGAAGCGGCCACATATGCACCGCGGAATTTAAACGCGCCGATACGCTGAAAATTTTCACACTTAAAGTAAATTTCGGCTCCAAATTTACGATTCAACGTGCGAGAGGTAAGAACAGGCGTGATATGGGCATGGCCTGTCAACTGTTTGGCAGCCGCCTTTATCTTCTCGAACATCGGTTCCGGCCGGTGATCCGGTTCAACCGTCATCGAGAGAGATCCGTTCCAGGTCTAACTCAAAGTAGCGCGCCGATGGAATCGGGTTGGGACGATACGCCGGTATCTCTTGAAATCCCAGGCTCCGGTACAACGCGATCGCTTCCCCCATGGAGCCGACGGTATCCAGCCTCATGTAACGATACCCAATTCGCCTGGCAGCCTCTATGCTGGCCCGGGCCAGGCGCCGCCCGAAATGAAGGCCTCTGGCTTCGGGCTCCACATATAAGCGTTTCATCTCGCAAATGTCATTTTCCAGGGGTCTTACACCAACGCAGCCGACAGGGCGTCTGTTGCTCTCTGCCAGGATCAGGGCTCCGCCCGGTGGCGCATACGCTCCTGGCAGGGTATCCAATTCCCGATCAAAATCCTGAAAATCAAGATCAAAATCCAGAGCGTCGGCGTATCTTGCGAATAGAGAACGGACTGTCTCAATGTGTTCCGCGCGATCCGCCGGAAAAATGCGGTATTTTGAAGCAGACTCTATATTCGGATCAGAAATCATGCCCTCGTTATCCCGTTCGTGTTGAAGGTCCCCCTGCCCATCCCGGCGGAATGATGACTTTCCCAGGGCATGTAGTACCTCTGGCGGTGTTTTCCAGACCGGGGAAGTGAGATTCATTCAATTCGAAAGGCTTCCCAAAGTGCTGGATCAGGGTTGAGGGCAAGGCGTCCCGCGGATTTCAAGCGGCGCGTACCTGGCACGTACGTGAGCATTGGAATCCGCGGGACAACACCGCCATCAGACCTGAGACGGTGCTTTGGGAAGCCTTTCAGATGAGTTCATTGATCCTTCGCAGCCGATCCGCAATCACCTGCATGACCTGCAGGGAAAATCGGGGGGATTTTTGAACCATGTGAAGGAACAGGGCCTCGTCTATCGGCAGCAGCATACTGCGCGTCAAAGCTACCGCATCGGCGCTGCGCTGCGTACTGCCGAGGAGCGCCATCTCACCGAAAATACCCCCCTTATCGACGGTTTCAACGGTGTTTCCCCGAATTTGGATCTTTATGCGTCCTTCTGCCACGACAAACATGGTTTCCCCCGGATCACCTGCCTGGAAGATGCGATCCCCGGCTATATATTCTTTTAATCCTGATTCGTACTCGTATGGATCCATTTTCACCCCTTCCTGGAAAAGCAAACCACCGAAGAAATCCTTCCGGGTCTGCCGGAATTGCCACGAAGATCATATTGCGGCAGCGATCTTTTCACTCACCGCCTTGATCTGTTCCATGTCGCCGGGTACCAGTTCCCATGCAGTCATTGTCAGTTCCGGATCGTCTGCTTTGCGCGGTATCAGATGGAAATGGTAGTGCATGACAACCTGGTTGACGGCCCGGCCGTTAAGCTGCAGGCAGGCGATACCGGCGGGATCCAGGACCTCACGGATGCCTCCGGCGATCTTCTTGGAGGCCCTGTGGATGGCGGTCAGATCGTCATCGGAAATGTCCCAGAGGTTCTCCGCATGGGCTTTCGGAATAATCAGGGTGTGGCCCTCAAGGATCGGATTGATATCCGCAAAGGCGAAGACCTTGTCATCTTCATAGACCTTGAAACTTGGGATCTCCCCGCGAACAATTTTACAGAAGATACAGTCGTCCATCCTCTCCTCCTTTCCCTCCTGGCGTTGCCAGCATATCATACTGGTTCCGTGAATTTTATAACCCTCAGGGATTTTTGTCAAAAATAATAAAATCGCGCTGCGATTTTATTATGAACATACGTCGAGGACCACGGAAACGCTGCATGGCGGCCTTCGGCGCAGTGTTTCAACCACCTTCTGCAGAAAATTCTCAAGGGATCCGGCCCACATAAAGCATCAAGCGTAAACCGCCGTGGAGCAACCGGTGGGTCGATTGGATTTCGGCAAATCCTTTCGGCATGGCCCCGGGGGGCGCGATGATGGCAAATCGCCAATTCCTGAAATCATGGGTCAGCTTCTCGCAGACGGCCGCATAGTGTTCCGATTTTTGCCCGGCCGCCCCCATGCGCCGGCCATAGGGGGGATTGAGCACCACCAGACCGACATTTTCGCCAACCTGTTGCGCGCTTAGGCTGAAAAAATCAGCCCGTTCGACGTGTACGGTGTCATCGAAACCGTGTGTGACGATACAGGTGCGAAGCGTCCGAACCGCCGTATCTTCTCGATCAAATGCAAAAATGGTGGCCCCATGCCCCGGGCGGAAATTTCCCGTGGCCTCCCTTCGGATTTGCCGCCACTGGCCGGGGCGAAACGCCGGCCAATTCATGAAGGCAAATTTTCGATACCACCCCGCCGGAACAGAACGGGCCATCATCGCCGCTTCCAGAGCGAACGTTCCGCTGCCGCACATCGGATCGATGAGGGGGACTTCCTTCCTGTAACCCGCCTGGATCAGCACTCCGGCAGCCAGTGTCTCACGAATGGGTGCGCGGCCGGGATGAGATTTTACCCCCCGCTTAAACAGCAACTCGCCGCTGCTGTCGACAGATAAATGGAAGGTGTCCGACACCGCACGAATATAAATCAGCTGCGGGGGGGCTGGACGATCATCACCGGCACCGGAGCGGCTGAAGACCTTGGAGAGACGACGCCTGTATCCCTGTTTCAAAGCGCTCGCGAACAGCCCTGGAATGATAGAGACGGGACCGGCGACAGGTCACCCGGAGCTTCACCGGAGTGCCCGGCCAGAGATACAGCTCCCATGGGAATTCATTGATATGTCGTTCAAGACTGTGGAATTCGATGGCTCTGAAATGGCCGATCCGCATCAGTATGCGACTGGCCGTTCGAAGATGCAGGTTGCTCCTGTAGCAGTCCGGAAGCCGGCCCGTAAACGCGACGCCCCCTTCCATCACGGCGGCATTTGAAATTCCCAGGGGCAGCTGGTGGAGCTCATTCAGACAAAGCGGCGCCAATCCCGGTGCGGTGATAACAAAAAACGCCTGAGAGGGGCCGACAACATGGCGCTTGATACGCTTTTCGAAGGGATGCTGTTGAAGCGGCTTGGTCATGGGAAAGGTCGCGTTTTAGTATGCCGTAATGTTTAATCCAGCCGTTGGTTCGCCCGTTCGCCCATTCGCCCGTGTGCCCGCTTGTCCTGAGCGAGCAACGCGAGCCGAAGGGTTGGCCTGCCTGCCGAAGGGTTGGCCGGTCAAATGGAAACGTATCCTGTTATAATTCCCCTCTCCCTGGGTTCCCAGGGCATCTTCGGCAATGGTGTCAAACGGACAGGGTTTAGGATAATTACCCTTTCTTACGAGCGCGAATCAACGCCGGTGCTTTTTCGTCGAACTCCTGCTTGAGCTGGAGCAAAATGATCGATGCGATAACCAGGACAGCCCCCAGGAGCTGTGGTGGATCCATGACCTCATCGAGAAACAGGTAGGACAGAAGGCCGGCGGTGATCGGCTCCAGGGTGGCGGTAATACTCGCCCGGGTGGAGCGGATCAGGTTGACACCCTCCAGGTAAAGGCCAAAGGGAACCAGCGTACCCATGATACTGATATAGACGATCCACCACCATTGTGCCGGGCGATACGCATGCTGAAATCCCTCCAGGGGCGGATGCAGGATATTCCAGATCAGGGCGGCAACGAGCAGCGCATAACAAATCACGGTCCAGGGATTGTATCGCCGCATACCATATTCACCGTGGATCGAGTACCAGGCGAAGGTAACACCGGACAATACACCACTGATGATGCCGGCCAGGTTCATGCTCACAATGTCCAGGTTATAGGCCCCCACCACCAGATAGCACCCTGCAAAGGAACCGATCAGGGCCAGTATCGTCCATCGGCTCAGTCGATCCTTAAAAAACACCACCGCGTGGATCGCAATAAAACTCGGCGCCAGATACTGGAGCAGAATCGCCGCGGCCACATGAATTTTGCTGATGGCAAACAGATAGGTGAACTGGACGGCGGCCGGGCCGAGCGTCCCGAACAGGACAAAGTACCGAATGTCTGATGTATCGATCCTGAGCAGTGACGGATTCCGAACCGCGAGCCAAATAAACAGGGCTGCAGCGGCGATGGTCAATCGGATTTGAACGAGCTGAAACGGGCTGATACCGCTATGGAAGAGGTACTTGGCCGAAGAGCCGGACACCGCCCAGAAAAGGGCCGCCAGAACGACGTACAGGTATCCTCTGCGGGATGGCGGCACGATGGCAAGCATAGTTATTGATGTCGTGTTCGAGTTATGACAAAAGGTTCGGGGCAAGAAGTCGCTTTTGTTACCAATACATTTTACATTTGTAAATCATTTATGCCATGACCCCTGTGTACATTAGAAAAGCCGGGTATTCGGATCCCGGCCTGCGGGAAATTCTGTTCGATATGCTGGACGCCTGCGCCGGGGCTGCCGTGGGCCGGGGTGCCAGGGTTCTGGTCAAGCCGAACCTGTTAATGCCCGCCAAACCCGAGCAGGGTATTCTGACCCACCCGTCGGTGGTCCGTTTCACCGTCGAATGGGTGCTCGAAAAGGGTGGCCGCCCGCTGGTGGCGGACAGTCCGGCCATCGGCGCGTTCGAAAAGATCCTCAAGCAGGGGGGATACACGGAGGCGCTGTCCGGGTTGAATGCCCCCCGCCGCCCCTTTCGTGAATCGATCCACGTGGACATCGGAAAACCATTTCACCGCATTGAACTGGCAAGGGACGCCATGGAAACGGACGCGGTCATCAATCTCGCCAAATTGAAAAGTCACACCCATATGCTCATGACCCTCGGGGTAAAAAACACGTTTGGCTGCGTGGTGGCGCTTAAAAAACCGGAGTGGCACCTGCGGAGCGGGGTGGATCGAGATCTGTTTGCCCGGCTGCTGGTCCAGATCCATCAGGCTGTTGCCCCGAGCGTAACGATTATTGACGGCGTTCTGGCGCTCCAGGGCCAAGGCCCCGGGAAGAGCGGCGACCCCAGACACCTGGGAATTCTCATCGGCAGTGCCAGCGCTCCGGCAACCGATGCCACAATCTGCCACATGCTGGGATTTTTGCCGGACAGACTGCCGACCCACCGTGCGGCAGAGGCCCTGGGCGTTGTGCCGACGGACATCGCCGTTCAGGGCGATCCGGTTTGCATCACCGGATTCGATCTTCCGACGTTAAGCCGACTGACCTTCGGCCCGAAACCACTGCAGGGTATCGTCCGCAAACATCTGACCCAACGGCCGATGATCATCGCGGGCCGTTGCGTGCGCTGCGGCGAATGCGTCTCCTATTGCCCTGCGGATGCGGTCACCATCGGAGATCCCACAGTCGTATTCGATTATGACCGGTGCATCCGCTGTTACTGTTGCGTTGAAATCTGCCCCCACGGCGCCTTGCATGCCGCCGACACACGGCCGGGCAGAATACTGAGACGGCTGTCTCAAGTTCTTTCTCGAAGATAGAATTGATATTCGAAAAGGATTCGTCTACTGTAGAAAGCCTCACCCTGGTCTTTCGTGTGATGCCCGTGTGAAACCAATGTTGAACGAAAAACATCGAGGAGGTTCTGAATGATCAACAAGGCGATATTGATCGGCAACCTGGGAAGGGACCCTGAAGTACGTTACACGGCGAACGGAACGGCTGTGGCCAATTTTACCATCGCCACATCCGAACGGTGGAAAGACAAAAACACCGGGGAAATGCAGGAACGCACCGAGTGGCATCGAATCGTGGCATTCGGCCGCCTCGGCGAGATCTGCGGCGAGTATCTCTCCAAGGGCCGGCAGGTGTTCATCGAGGGGCGCCTGCAGACACGTTCGTGGGAGCAGGATGGTGTCAAAAAATATACCACAGAGATTGTGGCGAGCGAAATGAAGATGCTGGGCACAAAAGGTTCTGCCGGAGATTTTCCCAAGGGCCCGTCAAAACCGGCCTCGGATTATCCTGAACCGCCCTATATGGACAGCAAGGATGACGACATCCCCTTTTAGTTGACAGGCCCGGAGGTGATCCTTCCCGGGGAACGGTCCTTCTGGAATAGCAGGTGTGAATAGAATAGCGGCGGCTCTGCCGTAACGTTCAGGATTTTTCGGAGTCTTCTTCTATCTTTTTGGGATCTTCGTTCTCGACTTCATTTGTCGCCTTCTTGAAATTTTTAATGCCCTTTCCGATTCCCGCTCCGATTTCCGGGAGCTTGCCGGCACCAAAAATAATCAGGATAATAACCAGGATGATAATCAGTTCCGGCATTCCTATTCCAAACATTCACGCCTCCTAAGGATCGGGTGTAGTAGACTTCAATTCATCGAGAAGCTGGACGAATTCTTTGGATTTGATGTATCGATCGATCGTGCTCTGATAATCGATCCATTTCCCCCACGCTTCCACCCAGGTCTCGTTGTGCCAGTAGCGATCCGAATCGATTCGACCTTTCAGGTATTCAATATAGTCGATATATTCTTCCGAGCAAACGCTGCAAAACCGATAAGGGATCCTCAGATGAAGGGGATGATTTACCGGATCGTCCTCACCTTCCATGGGTGCTCCGCATTTGATACATTTGGATGCGCAATGGGAGCATTGAAACATCTGCCGTACTGCGGCGATCTTCCGTTTTTGGTCGGCCGAATGCTTCTCATCATCTGCCTGCTGCCGTCTATTGTCAAAGGAAATGATATCCGCCATGGGTGCCTCCAATGCGTCCCGGATTCTTACCGAATGCGGAAGGCATGGTTATCTGCCGGAAACCGGGGCTGAAATATAGCACCGGCCCCAAAAGGTGTCAACTTTGTGAAAGACCGACCCGGAACTTGATTAGAGCGGTCCCCCGTGGTAATTGTCGCGGATCCGACAACCATGTGGACAGGAATCTGAACGATCATGAAAACAACCTTTGCGCCGGAATGCCTGCCGCTTCTCATCGGCAGTCTTCCCATGACCGATCATCAACGGGCGTTAGACCTGGTCCTCGATCACACACCGGACGTACCGCTGTGGGTCCAACTCCCTTCGCGGCCCATGGAAAACATGCTCGCCCAGTTCATGCCTGGAATGCCCGGGGTGCAGACCGGCGGCGACAGGCTGTTAGTGGATACCGCCGGGGAGGATTTCGACCCGGCACTGCTGGCCTTCTATGAAGATTATCTGGGCGTCACCGACGGCACCATAGACCTGAATACCAGCCGTTTTGCCCTGGGGCAGGAGGAGGCCGAGGGGTTTTTCGTTTTTCTGGAGCGCATCGCGGCCCTACCGCAAAAACCTGTGGCCGTCAAAGGGCAGATTACCGGCCCCGTGACCCTGACTACCGGGGTAAGCGATCAGGGCAAACAGGCGATCTTCTATGATGACCGGTTGCGCGATGCTGCGGTCAAACTGCTTGCCATGAAAGCCCGCTGGCAGGTCCGCCAACTATCCCAATTGGGCTGCCCGGTGATTCTCTTTCTGGATGAACCGGCCATGGCCGGGTATGGGACGTCCGAGTTTACCAGCATCTCCAGGGACCATATCGCGTCCATGCTCGAGGAGGTCATCGAAGGGGTTCATGCCGAAGGCGGTCTTGCCGGTATACATGTCTGTGCGAATACCGATTGGTCTCTGGTGTTGGAGTCTCCTTTGGAAATCATCAATTTTGATGCCTACGCCTATTTTGACAAATTTATTCTATACGCGGCGCCCCTTGTGAAATTTATGACGTCCGGCGGATGTATCGCCTGGGGTATTATCCCCACATCCGACCCGGCCGACATCGATGCAGAGACGACCGACAGCCTGGCCACCCAGTGGGATGAAAAGGTCGGCCGCCTGGTCGGCCTCGGAGTGAATCGGGACCGCATCCGGCGGCAATCGTTCGTAACGCCCAGCTGCGGCACGGGATCCATCGATCTTGACCACGCCAAGCGCGTGCTGGAGTTGACCCGCGAAGTTTCCGACCGCCTGAAATCAACCATTTGAGGAAGGACCAGCTCGCGTCTGGTGGTGGTTTTTAAATGAGAAACCGCTGATTAAACCGATAAACACCAAACACTTGAACCCTTGAACCCTGGGACCCTCTTCTCCAACCCCGTTGGAGAAGACGCTTTAGAAAGAGGTAATAATGATGGATAGCCCACAACCACAATTTACCGGTGCCACCCGGTATGTGCTGGATGAGGAACTGGCCGGTATCGTCAATATTTCCATGGCTCTTGAAATGCCGCTGCTGTTGAAGGGTGAGCCCGGAACGGGAAAGACCATGCTGGCCCATGCCATTGCGGAAAGCCTGAGCATGCCGTTGATCGTGCTGAACGTAAAGTCGAGCATGAAATTGGTCGATGCGCTGTATCAGTACGACACCCTCACCCGCCTCAATGACAGCCGGTTTGGTGATTCGAGCCGGGACGTCAGCAACATTCAAGATTACATCAAAATGGGCAAAATTGGGCAGGCCTTCAGGGCGGAACGGCGGACCGTGCTGCTGATCGACGAGATCGACAAGGCCGACACCGATTTCCAGGATGACATGCTCGATGTCCTGGATCAAATGGAGTTCGACATCATCGAAATCGACAAGACCACCCAGGCCAAGCAGCGGCCGGTCATCATCATTACCTCCAACGCAAAAAAGGATCTTTCAGATCCGTTTCTCGGGCGCTGCAACTTTCACCACATTGCGTTTCCAGATCCGAAGATGATGCGGAATATTATCCGGGTACACTTTCCGAAAATCGATTCGAAACTGCTGGATATTTCGATCACCACATTCTACCGGCTGCGGGAAGTGGACGCCATTGAGAAAAAGCCGGCCACACGGGAACTGATAAACTGGATCCGGGCGTTGAAAGCAGATCCGGACTTTCGTCCGAAGAACCTGACCAAGGGTGAAATTCCGTTTCTGGGCGTCCTGTTCAAAAAAAGCCAGGACTACGAGCGGGCGGCAAAAACGGTGAATCGGCGGAGGGTGTTCTGATCTGGATACTGGATACTGGATGCTTGATTCTGGATGCTCGCCGCCCCTTTACGGGCTGGATACGTGATACTGGATCAATGTAAAGCTGAAATGTGTCACGAAACCGGGGTCCGGGTGTCAGGTTTCAGGCGTCAGGATCCAGGATACAAGATGCAGATGACATGGCTTGAACCCCCGATGTCCGGTCATCGTCTCTTGAATCCTGTATCTTTGATCTTGTATCTTGGATCTTGTACCTTTAATAACCGGCTAAACCGGCAAACCGGCCAACCGGCAAACTGGCAAACTGGCTGACGGGCACACGGGCACACGGGCACACGGGCACACGGACAATGTTCATCGACTTTTTCTACAAACTCCGGGACCATGGAATTCCGGTCAGTCCCACGTCCTTTTTAATGCTTCACAAGGCGCTGCATATCGGGGTGGTCAATTCGCTTCATGATTTTTATACTGCGTCCCGAACGATTCTGGTGAAAAGCGAGCGCTACTTTGACCTCTTCGATCAGGTTTTCGCCTATCATTTCGAAGGGGCGGAACTGCCAGAGGCTGAGGCATTGGAAATGGATGAAGTCGCCAAGGCGCTGCTCGAGGAATGGCTGAGGGATCCGGAGATGGTGTCCCAGGCGCTTGGGGTGGATCCTTCCGAACTCAGCCAGTACAGCCCGGAAGAGTTGATCGACTATTTCAAGGAGCGGCTGAAAGAACAGGATGGACGCCATTCCGGCGGCAGCAAATGGATCGGCACCGGCGGAACGTCACCGGTGGGGCATTCCGGCTACCACCCGGGAGGCATGCGGGTGGGGGGCGTATCCCGGAACAAATCGGCGGTAAAGGTGGCCATGGATCGCCGCTATAAGGATTATTCTCGATCCGGACCGCTGACACAGGCATTGATCGGCGAAGCCTTGAAACGGCTTCGTAATCTGAGACCGACGGGGCCAAAGGATCAGATCAACATCGACGCCACCATTTACCGGACCATGAAAAACGGTGGCGAAATCGAAATTGTATTCGACCGGAGTCTGAAAGACCGACTGAAGGTCATTCTGGCCATCGACAATGGCGGCTGGTCCATGGATCCTTATATCCCGGTGGTTCAAACGCTGTTTGACTATGCCCGTGCCCAGTTCAAGGAAATCAAAACCTACTTTTTTCACAACACCATCTACGATCAGGTCTGGTCGGATCCGGCCCGGTATCGAAAACCGCAGAAGGTGGACGGATTCAGCCGATTCGACCCGGAAACCCGATTCATTTTCGTTGGGGATGCCAGCATGGCCCCTTACGAATTGATGGCCACAGATGGATCCATCCATATCGAAGAGCGCAGCGGCAAGCCAAGTATGGAGCGTCTGCGCTTCATATCCGACACGTTTCCCCACACCGTCTGGCTCAACCCGGTCCCCAGGCGCATGTGGGACTACACCCGGACCATCTCGATCATCAAACAGATATTTCCCATGTTCGAACTGACTTTAGACGGCCTGGATCTGGCCATCACGCACTTGATGGCAAAAAACTGAGTTGGATAAATGGTGTTTGGTGTGTTGTAGAACACCGCCATGATACACCAAATACGACACCCCGAAACACGGAATACAAAACACGAAACACCAAACACCAAACACCAAACACAACTTATTGTGAAATTATTCGATAGCCACTGCCATCTGGACGACACCGCCTACAGGAACGACCTCGATGCGGTTCTGGATCGCGCCCGCACCGCTGGGGTTGATAAAATCATGACCATCGGCGTCACCCGGCGAACCTCCCGGATCGGGGTCGGCATTGCCGAGTCCCGGGATGGTGTCTACGCAACTGTCGGCATCCATCCCCATGACGCAAAAGAGGGCTCGGAAAAGTCGGTGGACGACCTGAGGCGCCTGGCCGAACATCCCAAAGTAAAAGCCTGGGGAGAGGTCGGGCTTGATTTCAACAGGATGTTCTCGTCCAGGGAAGATCAGGAAAAATGGCTCATCCGCCAGCTCGAAGTCTCGGAGACCCTCGATTTGCCGTTGGTCTTTCACGAACGGGACAGCAACGGACGGTTTGTCGAGATCTTGAGAGAGCGGTTTCGGCCCGGCAGAAAAGGCGTGGTGCACTGCTTCAGCGGCACCCGAAAGGAACTGGAGACCTATCTCAGGATCGGGCTATCCATCGGCATCACCGGTATCGTGACGGTCCAGGGAAGGGGGGCCCCGCTCCGGGATCTGGTTCCCTTCATCCCACTGGATCGGTTGCTGATCGAAACCGATGGGCCCTACCTGGTCCCTGTTCCCCAGCGAAACAAATTCCGGTGCAACGAGCCGGCATTTGTCCGGTCGGTGCTCTTGAAACTGGCCGACATCCGCGGTGAGACGCCCGAGGAACTTGCCCGGGCAACCTATGAAAACGCCTGCCGGGTCTACAGTATCAATTGCTCTTGATACTGTCCGGTCAACACGTGAAGTACCAGACCGCATCTAGAATTCAACGAAAGTTTGTGACGATCCAGCATCCGGCATGACGGGTATTCGGTATCCGGTATGTGGTATTCGCCGCGAACCTGAACGTCCGTGAATCTGGCACCGATGGAATCGATTGCAATTTTTATCGATGGGTTCTACATAGGCTTGAATGCAGTTACTTTGTATCCAGTACCCAGCATCCAGTATCCAGAATCCAGAATCCAGTATCCAGATTAGCCTTGATGTAGTTTTGAGTATATGTCAGGAATGATTATATTATGAGTTGACCACAACGTTGATGAAAACCCAGTCTGCCAGGATCGGGGGTTGTCATGTTTACCATCGTTCGTAGAGAGGAAATGGCCGAGGGGACGGTAATATTAAACGAGATAGAAGCGCCGAAAATTGCCAGGAAGGCCAAGCCGGGGCAGTTCGTCATTTTAAAAGCGAACGACACCGGCGAGCGGATCCCGCTGACCATGGCCGATACGGACCCCGACAAAGGTACCATAACCGTTATCTATATGGTGGTGGGCAAGTCCACGGCCCTGTTCAAAACCCTGGCCATCGGGGATGGGTACCAGGACGTGATCGGTCCCTTGGGCAAACCGACCGAAATTGAAAAGATCGGAAACGTTGTGTGCGTCGGCGGTGGCACCGGTATCGCCGTAATGCACCCGATTACACGGGCCATGAAAGAAGCCGGCAACCATATCATTGCCATTATCGGTGCCCGGAGCAAGGATCTTCTCATTCTCGAAGATGAAATGCGATCCGCTTCCCACGAACTCCTCGTCTGCACGGATGATGGTTCCTATGGGCACCATGGATTTGTCACGGACAAACTTCGGGAAGTCTGCGAGCGGGGCGATATCGACCAGGCGGTCCTCATCGGTCCGGTGCCAATGATGAAATTCGCCTCGCTGCTCACCAAGGAATTTGACGTGCCGACCCTGGTCAGCCTCAACCCGATCATGGTCGATGGCACCGGAATGTGCGGCGGATGCCGGGTCACCGTCGGCGGAAAAACCCGGTTCGCGTGTGTGGATGGACCGGAATTTGACGGTCACCAGGTCGATTACGACGAGCTGATGGCAAGGCTTCAGGCTTACTGTGAACAGGAAAAACAGTGCTACGAGAATTTCTGCACACTCAATACATGATGATAAATCCGTTGGTAAAATATCGACGGGAGGAAGATATGCCGAAAAAAGCGCCCAAAAAAGAAAAAATACCCCGCCAGCAGATGGACGAGCAGGAGCCCCAGGTGCGGGCCAAGAACTTTGATGAAGTCCCCTTCGGTTACACCAAAGAACAGGCCAAACTCGAGGCGGCTCGCTGCCTCCAGTGCAAGAAACCGGCATGTGTGCCGGGATGCCCGGTGGGCATCGATATCCCCGGTTTCATACGGCTGATCCAAGATGGCGACTTTACCGGTTCCTGTCGATTACTGTGGGATAAAAACGCTCTACCGGCCATCTGCGGTCGTGTCTGCCCCCAGGAGCTGCAGTGCGAAGGGCTGTGCATCGTGGGCAAAAAGGACGACCCGGTGGCCATCGGAAACCTGGAACGTTTTGCCGCCGATTGGGAGCGTCACCACGGCACCGGTGTGTTGCCGCCTCGGGAAGACCCCACGGGCAAAAAAGTGGCGGTGGTCGGTTCGGGTCCTTCGGGCCTGACAGTCGCCGGGGACCTGATTAAAAAGGGCCACGCGGTCACCATCTTCGAAGCGTTCCACCTGCCCGGAGGCGTTCTGGTATACGGCATTCCGGAATTCCGCCTGCCCAAGGAAATCGTGGCCCAGGAAGTGAATTTCCTGGAACGCCAGGGGGTCCGGATCGAGTGTAATCAAGTGGTCGGTCGCACCATTTCGCTGGAAGAGCTGTTCGAGGACGGATACGACGCGGTGTTTCTGGGTGTCGGTGCCGGACTGCCGCGGTTCCTGAACGTCCCGGGCGAAAACATGATCGGCATCTATTCGGCAAATGAGTACCTGACCCGGTCGAATCTGATGAAAGCCTATCTGTTTCCCAAGTACGATACGCCGATTATCAAGGGGAAAAACGTCGTGACGTTGGGAGCGGGCAACGTGGCCATGGATTCGGCCCGGACCGCCCTGCGGCTGGGCGCAGAACGGTCGACAATCGTGTATCGCCGTTCGCGGCAGGAAGTCCCGGCAAGAGCCGCTGAAGTCCATCATGCCGAGGAAGAGGGTGTGGTATTCCATTTTCTGACGGCACCGATTCGGTTCATGGGCAACAAAAAGGGGCGCCTGGTCGGCATGGAATGCATTCAGATGGAGCTCGGGGAACCGGACGAATCCGGTCGACGGCGTCCCCTGCCGATCAAGGGAAGCGGGTTCGAGATCGAATGCGACCTGGCCATCATCGCCGTGGGTGCCGGGGCCAATCCGCTGCTGACCCAGTCCACCGACGGGCTCACGCTCAACAACTGGGGCTACATCGTCACCGATGAGAACACCGGAAAGACCAGTAAAAAGGGCGTCTGGGCAGGTGGCGATATCGTTACCGGCTCGGCGACCGTCATTCTTGCCATGGGAGCTGGCCGGGTGGCGGCCGATTCGATAGATGACTACCTGACCTGGGGCTGGTAATGGCAGTCCATGAAATTTTTTCAACAAAAGATGGCACGTAAACAACACAACCTGTCGTTGAATCTCCAGGAAAAACAAACCATGGCGGAAACCTTTTAGTTGCCTTAATTTTTTACATCAAAACATCGCCGCAGCGATGTTTTGGGGGAGTCGATAGATCGGCTGAGAGGAGACGGACAGTCTCGACCCCTGGAACCTGATCCGGGTCATACCGGCGTAGGGACGTCAAAAGACATTTCTTTTTTCTCCCTTCGCTCCTCTATGTAAATATTCCGAGGAGCTATACTCCATGCTTGACGTAACAGGGCTGACCAAGAAATTCGATGATCTGACCGTATTTGAGCGATTCGATATCACGGTGCCCCGCAGGGGATTTACCGTAATCATCGGCCCTTCGGGATGTGGGAAAAGCACTCTTTTCGATGTGCTCACCGGGGTCGTGCCCCGGGATGACGGCGTCATTTCCTGGCAGGGAAAATCATTCGATCACTTGGGAGGGCAGGCCGCCTACATGCAGCAAAAGGATCTGCTGCTGCCCTGGCTGCCCTTGATGGACAACGCGCTGCTGCCCGTTAAAATGGGGGCGGCCGGAATGGCCAACAGCCGGGGCAAGGCGGTCGCGCTGTTTAAACGGCTCGGTCTCCGGGGGTTTGAATCCTATCTTCCCGGAAAGGTCTCCGGGGGGATGCGTCAACGTTGCGCGCTGGTCCGAACGCTGATGTTCGAGCGAGAACTGGTACTTCTGGACGAACCCCTGTCGGCCCTGGATGCCATCACCCGAAGCCGCCTGCAATCACTGCTGTTGATGCTCCAAAGCGAGTTTGGCAAAAGCATCCTGATGATCACCCATGACATAGAGGAAGCGATCCTGTTGGGAGATCAATTACTGGTGGTTTCGCCCCTTCCCATGGGGGTGCAGGAGCAATACGCGCTGAATCAACCCAAGCCTCGCGAGATTGACGATCCCACGCTGCTGAAGATCAAGGCGCACGTCCTGTCGCGACTCAAAGAAAATGCGATCCATGAATAAATCGACACTGTTGGCGATGCTGCTGATTGCTTCTGTTGTGGCCATCTGGGAGGCCCTCTGCAGGGTGTGGGCCATCCCCGTATTTATCCTTCCACCGCCGACTCGCGTTTTTGCGACAGCCATTGTCCGTGCCGATCTGTTGCTTCCCCACGCCGGCGTGACCGCACTGGAAATTGTCTCCGGAATAATGGTGTCCCTGGGTGTGGCGGTCCCGTTATCGATGTGGATGTTTGCATCACCGAGCGTGGAAAAGGCGATGGCCCCGCTTCTGGTAACAAGCCAGGCGGTTCCGGTCTTTGCGGTGGCGCCGCTGCTGGTGGTCTGGCTTGGCTACGGCATGGCCAGCAAAGTGCTGATGGCCGCCGTCATCATTTTCTTCCCCATCACCATCACCCTGCTGGAAGGTTTCAAGAGTTGTGATGCCGAGTACCGAGTGCTGTTTGATCTCATGGGTGCGACCTTCTGGAAGAAAATGAGATTCCTCTATTGGCCCTGGGCCCTGCCCCACTTTTTCGCCGGCCTGAAAGTCGGTGTCTCTGTGGCAACCATCGGGGCAGTTATCGGCGAGTGGGTGGGCGCCCAGATGGGGTTGGGTTACCTGATGATACAGGCCAATGCCCGCCTCAAGGTCGACCTTGTATTTGCCGCCATTTTGTGGTTGGCGTTTATGGGCCTGACCATGTGGGGTCTGGTGGGACTTGTGGAGCGGCGGACGGTACAATGGAAGTAACCCGGTTCGCGATGCGGGGATCGTGTCTTGTCCCGAAGGTATTTTACATAAGATTGGGTGTCGGCATAGATAATTATTCGGGGTCCTTGAGCAGAATTCGAATTTCGACATCCGAATCAAAAGGAGATTTGTCATGAAACGCTTGTTCTGCTCACTGATGGTGATATTGATGATACTTTTGCCGGTCCCGGGTATTACGGCCGAACGGCTGACGCTCATGCTCGACTGGTTCCCAAATGTGGACCATCTGCCGATCTATCTGGCTCAGCAGCGGGGGGACTTTGCGGCCAGGGGCCTCGAGATTCGGATTGTGAGTCCCTCGGACACGGCGGACGCCCTCAAACTGGCCGCATCCGGCCACGTGGACATGGCCGTCAGTTATGAGCCCCAGGCAATCATTGCCGCCTCGGAGGGGCTCACGGTTCGAGTATTCGGCCGATTGATCGAGCATCCTCTGACCACCCTGTTATTCTTGCGGAACAGGGGCATCGAAGCACCCAGGGACCTGATTGGAAAACGCATCGGGTACACGGTTCCGGGGTTGATGGATGTTCTGTTGGAAGCCTTTGCGAAAATCAACGGGATTGACGATTATACGGCAATCAATGTTGGGTTCACCATCGCGCAATCGTTAACCGCCGGGAGGGTAGACGCCATTATGGGACCGTTCAAGACCTACGAGACCGTCGTTCTCGACCACCTGGGGTACAACGCCGGGTACTTCGAGCTGGAAAAGTGGGGCATTCCCGACTACGATGAACTGGTCTTTGTCTGCGGAACGGCCGCCGCCACTCGACACCGGGCCGCGTTACAATCCTTTGTGGAAGCGGTTCAGGTTGGGATCGACTTGGCACGGCAGGACCCGGCGAACTCCCTGGAAGCATACCTCAAGGCTGTACCGGAAGCTGATCGTCGAACAGAAACCGAAGCGTTTCGCCTTACCCTGCCCTACTATGCGAGCCACCAGCGGCTGTCAACGGTACGCTGGCAACAATTCGCCGATTTCGCGCTCCGACATGACCTTATCGAACGCCCCGTAAACGTCGACCATCTACTGCTTCAGGAAACCGAATAACCCGGGGTCCATGAGCGGGTCGAGCCGAATCATTCATAACATGACATGGATTAAGGATGTGCATGGTGCATCCGGACAGCCGAAACGACCATACGGAGCCGGCCGAAGAGAACTCGGCACAGAAGGTTGCGCTGATTGAAACATTCGAGGGGAGCATTCTGCTCGCCGGGAGCAGCATCGCCATTGTCTCGGTCCTCGGACTCCTGGTGGGAACGGTGCTCTACCCGGAGAAAATGCAGGTGATCACCGGCATGACAGCCAGCCATCTGGTATTCGGCCGGGCCGCCGGCATGACCTTCGGCTACACTCTCGGTCTGGGGCACGACCTTGTCGTACCCATCAACATGATCATCGAGACCGTTCTCGTTTTGCTCTTTTATCCGCTGTTTGTCTTTAGCTGGCGTCGGGTCGTTGTCATACCGGCCCTGAAGACATTCATGGACCGGACCCAGGCCGCCGCGGAAGCCCACCAGAACAAAATTCGCCGCTACGGCATCATCGGTCTCTTTGTGTTTGTGTGGTTCCCGTTCTGGATGACCGGACCACTCGTGGGATGTATTATCGGGTTTTTTCTCGGGCTAAGGGGATGGGTCAATCTGGGAATCGTCCTAACCGGAACCTACGTAGCGATACTAGGCTATGCATTTCTGCTGAAGGATCTACACAATCGTGCCGCCGCCGTCGGTCCCTACGCCTCCTTTGTGCTTCTCGGAGCGATAATCCTCGTGGTGATCGGGGCACACCTGCTGGGTCGGCGCCATCGGAAAAAGAACGGGTAGGGTAACCGGAGGGGTTTGTGTAAATTAGCCGAATCGCTCCAGCCAGAATTGAAAGCGACTCCGTTTATCCTCTCCATGGTGCTGCAGTTTTCGTAGGATGCGGGCAACCGGCTTCTCCTTGCCCTGTCCGCCATTTTTGGAGAAGAACTTGTCGGCAAAGCAGATAATCTCTTCTTCCAGGGTCTCCGGCAGCATATCCCGCTCCGGCAACGGGAGGCCCTGCAGTCGGACATCTCCGGCGCTGATGCCAACGCCCACGTGCCGTTCACAAACCCGCCCGTGCCGGGGCAACCCTTGAGCATCCAGAAGTTTGCGCCCCAAAACCCCATGCATGACATACGGATGGATACCGAAACAACCGATGCCGGGGCTGTTTGTCAGGAACATGCCAATGTCATGGAGCATGGCCGATTCCTGAATGAATGTCAGATCCGGATGGAGGTGGGCAACCCGGTCTGCCGCCTTGAGGGCTTTTACCGCCACCTGCCGGCCGTGCCGAACCAGGATCTCATAAGCCGTCGTACCGGGCCGGTAGTAATCTTTTATGATGTCAAGCGGGTCCATGTTTGAAGAGGTTGGCCCGTTGGCCGGTTTAGCCGGTTTAGCCGGTTTAGCCGGTTGGCAGGTTGACAGGTTGTTCCGAAATAAAGAATCCAGGATACAAGGTTCACTTTCCGGCTTCGTAAAACCTGCATCCTGTATCTTGCATCTTGTATCCTGACACCCGATACCTGACACCTGAAAACCGGTTTCGAGATACCTTTCAGCTTTGAGCTTTCAGCTCAAAATCGATCCAGTATCCAGTATCGAGCATCCAGTATCCAGTATCCAGAATCCGTCAGGACCCCTTATTTCCCCGAAAGCAGTACCGCCTCCATGAACCGATCGATTCCGCCGTCGAGAACATCATTGACATTGCCCACGTCCATGTTGATGCGGTGATCCTTGACCATCTGGTAGGGATGGAGCACGTAGGAACGGATCTGGCTGCCCCAGGCAATATCATCTTTGCCGTCGTGGATTTCCTGGAGCTTGTCATCCTGTTTTTTCTGTTCCCGCTGGTGGAGCCGGGCTTTCAAAACCTTCATGGCGAGGTCTTTATTCCGGTGCTGGGATTTTTCCTGCTGACACTGAACCACAATCCCGGTCGGCAGATGGGTAATGCGGACGGCACTGCTGGTTTTGTTAACGTGCTGCCCCCCGGCACCGCTGGCACGATAGGTGTCGATGCGGAGGTCATTTTCATCAATATCGACGCTGATTTCCTGATCGAGTTCGGGATACACAAAAACAGAGGCAAATGACGTGTGACGCTTTCCGCTGGCGTTAAAAGGAGAGATACGGACCAACCGGTGGACTCCGTTTTCAGTTTTCAGATAGCCGAAGGCATATTCACCGGCCGCTGTGAAAGTCGCGCTCTTTATTCCGGCCTCTTCACCCGGCTGGTAATCGATGACGTCTACCTTGAAGCCTCTTCGCTCCGCCCATCGGACATACATACGAAAAAGCATTTCCGCCCAATCCTGGGCCTCGGTGCCTCCGGCTCCCGCGTTGATGGAGATAATCGCATGTTTGTCATCGTCTTCACCGCCCAGGATGAGACTCAGGGAAAGTTCTCTGATCCGGGCATCGAGCTCCCGGGCTTGCGTTTCGACTTCATGGACCGTGTCCGAATCGTCTTCTTCTTCCGCCAATTCGAGAAGCACGCCGGTATCTTCCAGTTCCCGGGCAAGGGATGCGAACCGGTCGATGATTTCGGAAACACGGGTCCGTTCTTTTAGCAGCAGTTTGGAATCTTCCGGATTATCCCAGAACCCATCCTTGGCGATCAGTTCTTCAATTTCCTTCAGCCGCTGTTGTTTGCTGGCCAGGTCAAAGATAACCTCCCAGCTGATTCAGCTTGTTTTCGTACTTGTCTAAAGTTTGTTTGAGTTCCTCGATCATGGTGCCCCCATAAAATCGATTTTCGATTTTATTAGAAGTGATTTCAACGTTTCAATGCTTTAAAAGCCATAGTAACACGGCGGAAATTGGTCGTAAAGGCCCGTTTTCCTCGAGACGTTTAAAGGAACCGGGCTTCATCCATGGGGTTTGCGATGGCCCATGGAAAGGCCCAGAAGCAACAGGGAGATGACGACACACGCCAGGGCGAAAACGTCTCCCCGGCGCGTGTAGGTGCTGGTCTGCTCGAGTACAGGGAGAGATTGTCCAATGACGGCATCCTCAAACAGCGGCGTGGTTTGAAGAATACGGCCGACCGGGTCAATGAAACCGCTGATGCCGGTATTGGCGGCACGTACAAGAGAGCGTCGATTTTCCACGGCCCGAAACACCGACATGGAAAAGTGTTGGAACGGCGCGCTGGACCGACCGTACCAGGCATCGTTGGTGATGTTGACCAGAAGGGACGCCCCATTTGCCGCCATGGCTCTGGAAAGCTCCGGGAAAATGGCCTCATAACAGATCAGGACACCGATACCCCCCTTGTCCCAGGCGAGCACCTGTCCCGGCGACCCACTACGAAAATCACCGACCTGCGCAACGATCTTGCCAAGAAACGGCAGCCATTTTTTCAACGGCACGTACTCACCAAAGGGAACCAGGTGCGCCTTGTCATATCGGCCCGCCACCGTGCCGCTCGAGAGTACCAGGTAAGCACTGTTGAAGTAGGCGTGATCATTTCCGGTGGCCACATAGGACGGGCTGCCGAAGAGGAAATCGGTCCCGGTGCCCCGCACCCCCTCGATCACTTTGCGGGTCAGCCGTGGCTGCATCGGAAAGTAAAACGGGATTGCCGTTTCCGGCCAGACCACCAGATCCGGAGTCAACCGCCGTGCGGTTTTAGACAAACGGATGTACTTTTCAATGGACGCAACCTGGTGGGCGGGATCCCACTTGATGGCCTGATTAATGTTCCCCTGGACCACAGCGACCCGGAGGTGGGGACGATTGGCCATCTGCCGGTATAGGTCATCGCTGCGCCACATACCGTAACCCACACATACCACCATGGCGGCGATGGAGATCACCGCCGCCGACAGGGCCGAACGGCCCGATATCGGATGGCCCTGCCAATCTTTTCCCAAAATCCATAACATCCCGGTCAGAACGGCCCCGTTACACAGAACAACAATCGCTGAGAGGCCGTAAGCCCCGGTCATGTCGCAGATCTGAATCAGGATCTGGCGCCGGTACATGCAATGGCCTAGCATCTCCCACGGAAAACCCGTAAACAGAACCGATCGTAGAAATTCGAGCCCGACCCACGCGGCTGGAGCTGAAATGAGCAGGATCCATGGTCGGTGGCAGGTCCGATAGACCACCACGGAGAAGGCCGCCCAGAACATGGACAGGTAGAGCGCAAATAAAAACAGGATCGGTATGTTCAAGGTATAGGGCAGGTTCCCGTAGGTGTTCATGGTGTAGGCCAGCCAGTAGACCAGAGAAAGATAGTGGGCCAGGCCGGCAAACAATCCCAAACGGAGGGCTTCACCGGCGCCATCGAGGTTTCTCAGGGATAGAAAAAACGGCACCAGGGCCACCCAGGCAATCCAATCCGCGCCGATTTTTGGAAATGCGGCGCTCATCATCAGCCCACTGAGTAAAGCCAGAAAGATCCGGCCCCGGTCAATTAGCAGAGGTGTTTTCACGATGTCACGCTCCCGAACAATGGATACCGCCCCACCAGCATCCGGGGGTACCCGAAATTCCCGCCCGTCGTATGGGATTTTCGAAGACGGGCATGCGGAGAATCATATCATGAACTTAACATGGTGTCGGCAGAAAAGAGATTCCACGAGTACCATGGGATCAACGCATGATGCTCACAGACAGCGTGTAAACTTCACTCTGCATCTCCAAAAGGATGTAAATTCTGGCAGTTGCACATTTTGTAATCGCTCTCCAGCTCCCCTTTGACGTTTGCGCGCCAAGACTTTTCCTTACTGAATCGCTAACGGTGGGCTGGCCGGTGCATTTGTGTTTGACGCATCCACATCTTTTTCTTACCTTTATAACAGTCGAACAACAATTTGCGCGCTTGCTCCGAATTCTGAAAATCCTTGCTCTTCCCGGTCTCCACCAGATCCTATGAAAATCCAATCGACTTGAAACGTATCCCGTTAGCAAGGTACAGTATGCCTTCCCCTGCTTACCGTATGAAAATCACAGGGTGAAGAAGGGCGGGATGGAAAACGCAGCCAAGAGCACGTTATATTAATATATGTTTTTGACTCATCCTTAAATACCCCAATTGGTCCTGCAGCAGGAAACACGATGCTTGAGGTAAACCACGTCACCAAAAGTTTCGGTGGTGTCAGCGCTGTGGCCGAATGCTCCCTCAATGTCGCCCAGGGTTCCATCACCGCGCTCATCGGCCCCAACGGTGCGGGAAAAACCACGTTGTTCAATATCATCACCGGCCATTACAAACCTGACAACGGACAGATCCTTTTTCAGGGCCGCAGAATCGACGGTTTGCGTCCGGATCAGGTTTTCAAACAGAAAATCTATCGCACCTTTCAAATAACACGCGAATTTGCCCAGATGACCGTTTTGGAAAACCTGATGTTGATACCACCGCGTCAAGTCGGTGAAAACATTTGGAACACCTGGTTTCGTGTGAAGACCGTCAAAGAGCAGGAAGCCCGCCTGCAAGAAAAAGCACTCGAAGTTTTGGGGTTTGTGGAGTTGCTCGAGCTAAAGGATGAGTATGCGGGCTCTCTTTCGGGCGGGCAAAAAAAATTGCTGGAACTGGCCCGGAGCATGATGGCCGACCCGCAACTGGTGTTATTGGATGAGCCCGGGGCCGGCGTTAACCCCACGCTGATGCGCAAACTCACCGCCAACATCCGCAAACTCTGCCAGGAACGGCAGATCACCTTCTTTTTGATCGAACACGACATGGATCTGGTCATGGAGTTATGCAATCCGGTCATTGTGATGAGCGAAGGTAAAAAACTGATGGAAGGCACCCCCGGTGAGGTCCGACAGGACGAACGGGTGCTTGAGGCTTATCTCGGAGGGCAGCACCGATGATCATTCTGGAGGCAACCGTGATCACTGCCGGCTATTCCAAGCTGGATATTCTCAAGGAGGTCGGGATCCGGGTTCGCGATGGTGAGATCGTATCGATCATCGGCCCCAATGGGGCGGGTAAATCCACGCTGTTAAAAACGATCTTCGGCCTGCTCAAACCCCGTCACGGCCGTGTGATGCTGCAAAATCGGGACATTACCGGGTGGAGCCCGGATAAAATCGTGAAAGAGGGTATCAGCTACGTGCCGCAGGTAGATAATATCTTTACCTCCCTCACGATTGAAGAAAACCTGGAGATGGGTGCGTTTATCCGCAGAGATGATTTCAGCGGTCGGCTTGCTGAAATCTATGACCTGTTTCCCATGCTGGCCGAGCGTAAGAAGCAAAAGGCCGGACAGCTTTCCGGCGGACAGCGGCAAATGGTCGCCATGGGCAGAGCGTTGATGTTGGATCCCCAAGTGCTGCTGCTGGACGAGCCCTCCGCAGGTCTGGCGCCGAATCTGGCAGCAATGATATTCGACAAAATCAAGGCCATCAATAAAACCGGGGTGTCGATGATCATTGTGGAACAAAATGCCCGCGAGGCGCTAAAAATGGCCCATCACGGCTATGTATTGGCCATGGGTAAAAACGTTCTGGATGATTCCGGCAAGGCGCTGCTGACCAATAAAGAGGTCGGAAAACTTTATTTAGGGGGATAAGGGGTCACAACGACAATGGTTGAGCTGATCTTCTACGGCATTGTCCTCGGCAGCATCATCTCATTGGGAGCCATAGGCCTCAGCCTGGTCTACGGCATCCTTCGATTTGCCAATTTTGCCCACGGTGATCTCATGTCGGTCGGCGCCTACACCGCACTGTTTTTGGTCACCGGGTTCCTGGCATGGATCGGGGTTTCGGACGCGACGTTTGGTCCGCTCTCCTTCGGCTGGCGCATGCTGATCGCTTTTCCGGTATCCATGCTGGCCGTGGCCGGTGTGGCCATTTTACTTGACCGGGTCCTGTACCGGAAACTTCGCGCGAAAAAAAGCGGACCGGTCATCTTTGCCATGTCCTCCCTGGGCGCCGCCTTTATCCTGCGGATGATCATCCTCATCTTCTGGGGTGCCGATTCGTTATTTTACAGGCCCGGGATGCTGCGACCAGCCTACGAGCTGCCCCTGGGTGTGAAAATCCGGCCCGACCAGGTGTTTATCATCATTCTCGTGTGCGTGTTGATGACCACATTGCATCTGTTCCTGCAGAAAACCAAAATGGGGAAGGCCATGCGCGCCACATCAGACAACATCGAGTTGGCCCGGGTCTCAGGTATCGACACGGAGCGGATCATTATCTGGACATGGGGCATCGGAGGCGCATTGGCCGCTGCAGGCGGCATTCTTTACGGTGTAGACGTGCAGTTGCACCCGTATATGGGGTGGAATTTTCTAATCCCCCTGTTTGCCGCAACCATTCTGGGCTCCATCGGAAATATATACGGTGCCATGGTCGGGGGGTTCATCATCGGCGTGGCCCAGCAGGTATCTACCGCCTTTCTGATGCCCACCTATAAACCGGCTGTCGCATTTACAATCATGATCGTGATCCTGCTCATTCGACCCAAAGGGATATTTGGAGGGAGCGAACGATAATGGAACTCGGGGGAATTTTCGCTTATCTGGTATCGCTGGCGATCATGGCCGGCATTTATGCCGTTTTTTGCCTGGGGCTAAATATCCAATGGGGTTACACGGGTTTGTTCAATATCGGTATCGCCGGTTTTTTCTGTATCGGGGCGTATGCATCCGCGATGATCACCACACCCAAACCGACCGGAATCTATGCCCATTACGTCCAGCAGATATTCGGGTTGAACCTGCCGTTTATCTTCGGCCTGTGCGGTGCCGCTCTCATCTGCGGCATCATCGCACTGTTGATCGGGATACCGACCTTGCGGCTGGGGGAAGACTATCTGGCCATCGCCACCCTCGGCATTGCCGAAACGTTCAGACTCATCTTCAACAACGAGCATTGGTTGGCCAACGGACCGCGGGGATTGATGGGTTTGCCCCAACCGTTCCAGGGCCTGGTGGACCCCAGGCATTACAATTACATCTACCTGGTGATTATTCTAATGGTCATGCTGTTGATCTATCTTCTGATCGAGCGGGTCATCCGGTCACCGTGGGGCAGAGTATTGCGAGCCATCCGGGAAGATGAAGTATCCGCCGCCATGAGCGGCAAAAATATATTCTATTTCAAAATGCAGTCCCTGGTATTCGGTGCCATGGTCATGGGGGTGGGCGGGGCGCTCTACGCCCACTATACAAAGGCCATATCGCCGGATGTGTTCACCCCGCTGTACGGTACATTTATTATCTGGGTGATGCTGATGGCCGGAGGCAGCGGCAACAATAAAGGTGCCATCCTGGGGGCTTACATGATCTGGGGAATCTGGATTGGCACCAAGTTTATAACCGATCTGCTTCCCTATACCTTAAAAGCCCGCGCGCCGTATATCCGTTTTCTGTTGATCGGCATCCTGCTGGAAATCATACTGATCTACAGACCCCAGGGAATTTTAGGAGAAGAAAAAAAGGTGTCCAAAATGATCGATTAGAATTGGTTTCAAAACCTTCGATCGTGTTTCAGATCGCAGTGGTCTCCGGAGGGAGGTTTCGAAACCGATTCTGAAAAAGGGGGATCATCGAGATCCCCCTTAGCCGGACATTGCACCTGATGTCACCTTATCTCAGGAATTCAATGCTCACAGTGACGATCTCCCCCTTTTTGTATTTCCAGATTTCAATCGGCGTTACCACATCCCCGTTTTTGTCGAAATCGACCGAACCGGCTGCGCCTTCGTAATTAATCGGTGTGCCGGCCCTCAGCAGTTCAAATGCCTTGCCGAACTCACCGGGTCTGATGACCTCCCCGGGAGGATTGGCAACGATACGCAGATAGTCGCGGATGTTCGCCGACGTCAGGGACAGACCTTTGGTTTTGGCGGCATAGGCGGCCAGTCCCACCACAGCGACACCGTCATACGCATTGGTGATGAACGGCAGCGGCGGCAGTTTACCGAATTCATTCTTGTAGTCATTGGCGAACATGAAATACGGCTCGCCCTTTGCCGCACCGGGTGCCGTCCCTCTCTGCCCTTCCACATTTTTTGGGCCGAGGGCTTTGACAATGTCTATCGACTTGGTGCCATCGCAGAACAGGAACTTTCTAAATTTAAAGAACTCGATCGCTTCTTTGAGATAGACTTTGGCGTGCTCCGGGTAGCTGAAGGCGCAGAGCCGATCCGGGTTTTGGGCCAGGGCTTTGCGGAGTTCGGCCGTATACGATTCGGCAGCCTTCTCATCGTGCGGCACCATGGCAACGACTTGGCCCTTCATTTGTTCGAACGACTTTTTGAATTCCTCGGCCAAACCCTGTCCATAGGGGTTGTTGACATAGAGCACCGCAGCGGTTCGGTTGTATCTGGCGGCCAGCTTTCCGGCAACAACGCCCTGGAGGGCATCGGACGGGCAGGTGCGAAACAGAAAGTCCTTTCTTTTGTCTGCGGGGAGAACGGTAATCAACGGCGATGTGGACGCGGGCGAGATCATGATGACGTTATTCGGGCAGGTCACCGATTCGGCCACCGGAACGGTGACCCCGGAGGCCAAAGCGCCGATGATGGCGACGACCCTGTCTATTTCAACCAATTTTTTAGCGGCATTCGTGGCGGGTATGGCAGAGGTCTCGCTGTCTTCGTGAACCATTTCGATTTCAAAACCCGCCGCGGCCAACTGTTTGGCTGCCAGAATGGCGCCGTTTTGAATGCCGGGGCCGAATTCCTTCAAGGGACCCGTATGAGACAGAAGGGTGCCGACCTTGATCTCAGCCGCCGTGGCCCCGGGCAGGAAAGTGAACACACAGAAAAAAATCCCGATGATGCATATTGCTTGTCGCATAAATCCCTCCTTTCGTAAGGGGTGGACACACACCGCGGTTCATGGTCATCAGAACCGCTATGAAAACATACCGGTTCGGTTGGGACATATCTTCTAATGGTACCCGGGCTGCCCGATAACACCCGAATGAACAAATTCGCCGGTTGTTTTTCGGTGAATTTACTTCAGCTCGACAAATCTACCGTTTTGAACCTGATAGACCGTAAAGCTCACTCCGACAACATCTCCGTGCTCATCGAAAATGATGTTCCCTAGCGGGGTTTCCACATATTCGGTTTTAAGCGCGCTTGAAACGTCAGCGTGATCCGTAGAACCGACTTTTTTAATGGCATTTGCCAACGCGAGTGTGGCCGCATGGGCCGTCAGGAAAAAAGATCCCGGGGTTTCTCCATATTCCTTGTAATGAGCCTTCGTCGCAGCCACGGCCAGTGGAATTCTCGATGTGTCTTTGGGAGCCGTCGCATAGACGCCTTCGGCGTATTTCCCGGCCATTTCGATGAACGTCTGATCTTTGACACCGTCGCCGGATACAAATACTGCGGTTAGTTTCATTTTTCTCATATGGGTGAGCAGCTTGGTTGCCGCCGGGTGGTAGCCGCCAAATATGACTGCATCGGCCTTCGAGCGTCTTATTTTTTTTGCCAGCATGGAATAATCGATCATTGCCGGTGGAAGTCCTTCATACAGCACCAATCTGCCCCGATCGGATTTTCGGAGGTTGGTTTTTACGAACTCCGCCAGTCCCTTTCCATAAACGCCCTTATCATGAAGCACAGCGACATGTTTTTTCTTCAAAACATCAAGAGTAAAATCAACCTGTACCCGGGCTTGTTTGTCGTCCGGGGCAATCGTACGGAAAAAATTGGGATAGCGACCGCTTCTGGTCAAGGCGGGATTCGTGGCCGAAGGCGAAATGACAACCACACGGGCCTCACTGTAGATCTCGAGTGCGGCCAGCGTAGCACCGCTGCAGATATGCCCGATAACGGCGGGAACATCCCTCACGACCAGTTTCGAGGCGATGATAGCCGCCTCCTTCGGTTTGCATAAATCATCCTCAACAATGCTCTCAAGCGTGCGACCCAGGACGCCACCCTGCGCATTAATTTGCCGGACGGCCAGTTCAACGCCTCGCAACCCGGAAATGCCATAGGGCGCAAGTTCGCCGCTGTGAACGCCGACAACTCCTATTTTAATCGGTTCCGATGCATTGCTGATTTCAAACAATAGAAAAATCAATGCCAAAGCCAGGGCGGTCACCATCAGCCGATTGCCACATCGCTGGTTTGCCATGGGGCCCTCCTTTGTTTGGTGATGCAATGTAGAATCGCAAACGATCTAATGCCCAGTCATTGAGGGAACGTTGCCGAAAAGCGATGGACCAGTGAAGTTAGATGAGGACGAGATGCGAAATCCAGCTGTTCAGAGCTACAATAGCGGCAGGTATGAATGAGGACAACCGAAGTGGAACAACGTAACATTCTATAACAATAGGATAGTAAAAAAAAATGAATTTCAACTAAGAAACAGCGGGATGCTGGTCGGACCATTCAAGAAATCCCAGAGTTCCAGGAGAAAAATACAAAAAGCACTCAGGAACAATCCCTAAGTGTATGAATTTATTGGTCGGGGCGAGAGGATTTGAACCTCCGACTTCCTGCTCCCAAAGCAGGCGCGCTGCCAGGCTGCGCCACGCCCCGAAAATTCCCGTTCGATTCCTGGAAAAACAGAACCCCCGCGGGGACTGTTTTCTACCATTGTTTGAACCTTGCCGCAAGTCACAGACAGCGGCAACCAACCCGCCCACGATGGGGATCCCCGTCCTGCATTCGGACATGCCATGGACAGGGAAGCTGTGCGGATCTATTTCGAGAAAAAAGCATCGATGCCGCCGGCGATGGCCCGGGCAAAATCGGCAATGCGGTCGGCCTCCTTCAGGTAAAGTTCCCTGGCCGGGTGGGTCAGGTAGCCGATTTCAATCAGGGCGGCCGGCATGTCTGCTCCCGCCAGCACAGCCAGCGGTGCCTCCACCAGCGAAACGGGCCTCGATGTAAACTGTTTGGATAACGAGCGGCGCAGGACGCTGGCCAGCCGTCGGTTTTCCGGAACATGCCGCAGATATCCCAATTCCCAGGGCACCAGGCCGGTCTTTAGGTGTTCCGACGAATCGGTCGCACCCGGTTCGCCGGCCACTCCGCCAAAGATCGAAACAGATATTCCATCCAGGTTGGCCTCAAAACCGCCACCGGCATGGAGACTGATGAACAGGTCGGCCCTGTGGTGATTGGCGGTGGCCGCACGGGCCGTCACATCCATCCAATAGTCGTCGGAACGTGTCAGCACGGTCCGGTACCGATCTGCCAGTACTTCACGGATCTGCTGAGCAAGGGCCAGGGTGACCCCTTTTTCAGCGGTGCCGCCGGGACCGATTGCCCCTGATTCGCGACCGCCGTGACCAGGGTCGATGACCACAATCTTGAGCAGCCGGTCAGCGGCTGGATGGGTGTTTCGGACCGCCGGGAAAAACACAAGAACACCCGCCAGCAATAAGGCCATCATCACCGAAAATGGCCGACGAAAAAGGCTTTGGATGACTATTGGAGTTCCCAATTTTGCTTGACACTTCCGAAGGTTAATATTAAATCCCCATGTTTGTTACAGGCGTTTTTTCATTCATCTGCCTTCGATGTCAACAACGAACCAACACGCCCATTTTCCCTTCAACGCGAGAGTGGCGGAATTGGTAGACGCACTGGACTTAGGATCCAGCTCTGGCAACAGAATGGGAGTTCGAGTCTCCCCTCTCGCACCATTACATCAATTCGCCGCAGATACCCGGGGCACAAGCGCATTCCTATGGAAAGGAAAAACATGCAGGTTACAGTCGATGACATAACCAGTGTCAAAAAAACGTTACATATTGAAATCCCGGAGAAGGACGTACTCCGGGAGTTGGACAAAGCCTATCAGGATCTCAGGAAAACCGCAAAGATCAAAGGATTTCGACCCGGTAAGGTTCCCCGATCGGTCCTGGAAAGCCGATTTAAAAAAGAGGTCAATGCAGATGTGCTTTCCCGGCTGATCCAGGAATCCCTGATCAGTGCGATCAAGGAGAAGGACCTCAAGGTTGTGGGAAATCCCCAGCTGGACCCCCCGGAACTCACCGGCAAGGGGCCGTATCAATATTCCGCCACGGTCGAGCTGAATCCGGATGTGCCGGAAATCGACTTCAAAGGTCTCTCGTTGAAAAAGCATATGTACGAAGTCAGTGACACGGAAATCGAAACCCAGCTCAAGTTGCTGCAAAAAAATCTGGGAAAATTGGAACCCATCGAGGAGGAACGACCGGTTCAGACCGATGATTATGTCACCATCAACTATGAGGGCTTCGAAAACGGCCAGCCGATCCCTGAGCTTCAGAAAACCGATGGGTTTACCCTGCAGATCGGCAAAGGGATGATCACATCCGATTTCGACGACCAACTGGTGGGCATGACGGCAGGGCAAAACAGGGAGGTCACCGTTTCGTTTCCGGATGATTATTACAACAAACGGATCGCCGGTCGGACCGTCGATTTTCAGGTGAGCCTGGTCGACATCCGCAAGGAGGAGATACCGCCCATCGACGATGTGATGGCCAAAAAGGCCGGCGAATACAAGAATCTGGATGAGCTGAAAGCAGAGATCACATCCAACCTGAAATCCGGTTACGACAAACGGGCGGAACAGGAGATCAACGAGCAGGTTTTCGAAGCTCTCCTGGAGCGGGTGGACTTCGAGGTTCCCGACGCCATGGTCGAGGCGGAACTGAATGCCATCGTGTCTGACGCGGAGCGGTCGTTTGCGTACCACCAGACGTCCATGGAGGAGGCCGGTATCACCCAGGAGTCACTCCGTGAAAAATATCGGGAGACGGCCCTCAAACAGGTCCGCCGGCACCTCATTCTCGGTAAGATCATCGAACAGGAAGACCTTGAGCTGCCCGATGACGATCTGGAGGCCGGTTATGCGGACATGGCCAAGCGGGTGGGCCAGGGGGCGGATGAAATCCGCAGTTATTACCAACAGAACCCGGAACAGCACGAGTTTTTCAAACACACCCTGCTTGAAAAAGGGGCCATGAAACTTATTATTGAAAGTAGTGAAATCAATGAAATCGCCCCCGAGGCATCTGATGACACGGCGGAGGCCGACTCCGCCCAAAGTGATTAAGGGCTAGTTGGTGATACTAGTCTGTTTTTTTTGGACGCAAATCTGATCGGAAGGAGTGCATCGTGCCGTTAATTCCAATGGTTATCGAGCAGAGCAGCCGTGGTGAGCGGGCCTATGACATTTATTCAAGGCTGCTGAAGGATCGCATCATTTTTTTAGGAACCGCGATCAATGACGATATTGCCAACCTGTTGATCGCCCAGCTGTTGTTTCTCGAATCCGAGGACCCGGATAAAGACATCAATTTTTATATCAATTCGCCGGGGGGTATTGTCACCGCGGGGATGGCGGTATATGATACAATGCAGTACATCAAGCCCGATATCGCCACGGTGTGTATCGGCCAGGCAGCAAGCATGGGTGCGCTGCTCCTGACGGCCGGGAGCTCGGGTAAGCGTTATTCGCTGCCGAATTCACGAATTCTGATTCACCAGCCCATGGGCGGTTTCCAGGGCCAGGCGTCGGATATCGAAATTCAAGCAAAAGAAATCCTTCGTATGAAGGATTCGCTCAATGAAATCCTGGTGAAACATACCGGCAAGGACATTGACACGATCCGGCAAGATACGGACAGGGACTTTTTCATGTCGGGGGTCGAAGCCAGGGATTACGGGATCATCGATCATGTCATCCAGAGCCGTGACGACCTGAATGACATCGACAAAAACGTGGAGGAGTAGCATGACAAAAAAAGGGGATGGCAACGACAACCTGTTCTGCTCATTCTGCGGAAAAAACCAGAAAGAGGTCAAAAAGCTGATCGCCGGCCCTGCCGTCTACATTTGCGACGAGTGCATCCAGCTGTGCAGTGAGATCATCGAAGAGGAGACGGAAAAAGAATCCGGCGAACTGGAGCAGCTTCCGGCGCCCAAAGAGATAAAGGCCCTGCTGGACGACTATGTCATCGAACAGGATGAAGCCAAAAAGGTACTGGCTGTCGCCGTTCATAATCATTACAAGCGCCTGGAATCGAATGTGAGCACGGGTGAGGTTGAGATCGAGAAAAGTAACATCCTTTTGATCGGTCCCACGGGCTGCGGCAAAACCTTGCTGGCCCAGACGCTCGCGCGGTTTCTGAACGTTCCGTTTACCATTGCCGACGCCACCAGTTTGACCGAGGCCGGCTACGTTGGAGAGGATGTTGAAAATATCATTCTATCCCTTCTGCAGAATGCCGATTACGATGTGGATCGAGCCCAGCGGGGGATTGTTTACATCGATGAGATCGACAAAATCGCCCGTAAATCGGACAACCCTTCCATCACCCGGGATGTCTCGGGTGAAGGTGTCCAGCAGGCGCTTTTGAAAATCATCGAAGGGACCACGGCCAGTGTGCCCCCCAAGGGCGGACGCAAGCATCCCCAGCAGGACTTCGTCAAAGTGGACACGTCCAACATTCTGTTTATATCCGGGGGCACCTTTACGGGGCTGGAGCAGATTATTCAACGACGGCTTGGCTCCAAGGTCATGGGTTTCGGAGCAAAAATCATGAGGACCGACAACCGGAACATCGGTGAAATTCTCAAGGGGCTCCAGCCCGAGGATCTTCTCAAGTTTGGTCTGATTCCCGAGTTTCTCGGGCGGCTGCCGGTGGTGGCCACATTGGACGAGCTTCGGGAATCATCGCTGATCCGGATACTGTCCGAGCCGAAAAATGCGCTGATCAAACAGTTCAAGAAGCTTTTCGAAATCGAGGGGGTCAACCTGCGGTTTACCGACAGTGCGCTGTCTGCGATCGCCAGAGAGGCCATGAAACGAAAGTCCGGTGCCAGAGGGCTGCGAGCCATCCTGGAGACCAGCATGCTTGACATTATGTACCAGATCCCGTCCATCGATAATGTCAAGGAGTGCGTGATCAGCGAAGAGGTTATCATACGAAAAGAGGATCCGATCCTGCTCTACGAGCAGACCAAAAAGCAGGCTTAATCCGGCTCCTGGATCCTTCTAAGCAACATTAAATTGCAACAAACTCAGGCAGATTTAGGATCATATGATACCGAAAATATTTAACAAGGATATGCCCGAGGCTCCTATGGAACGGCAAATTCTACCCATGCTGCCGCTGAGGGATCTTGTCGTGTTCCCCCATATGGTCGCACCGCTGTTTGTCGGGCGTCCCAAGTCGGTCAATGCCCTTGCGGACGCCATGAATAAAGACAAGAGCGTGTTTCTGGCGACCCAGCGAATGGCCAAGATCGACAACCCCGATGAAAGAGACATCCACACCACCGGGACCATCGGCAGTGTTCTTCAGCTCCTGAAGTTGCCCGACGGCACCGTAAAAGCACTGGTCGAAGGTAAATCCCGTGCCCGTATCACCGATTTCAAGCCCAATGACGAGTTTTTTCTGGTGGAACTGGAAACGCTGGAAGAACCTGATCTGAGCGATCCCCAGAAACAAGCCCTGACCCGGGCCATGAATGAGACCTTCGATGAGTATGCCAAACTCAACAAGAATGTGGCCAAGGAACTGGTGAGCAGTGTCGGGGCGATTACCGATCCGTCCCAACTGGCCGACACCATCGCGGCCCACTTCAACTTCAAGATCGAAGACAAGCAGAGGCTTCTCGAGGCTCTGGATCTGGATAACCGCATTGCCCAGCTGCTCCGTTTGATCAAGATGGAAGTCGAAATTTTCCAGATGGACCAGCGCGTCAAGGCGCGCGTCAAGGATCAGATGGAAAAAACCCAGAAGCATTACTACCTCAACGAGCAGATGCGGGCGATCAAAAAGGAAATGGGGACCGAAGAGGATCCCAGCGATGAGCTCAAGGAGCTGGAGCGGCGCATCAAACGCAAACGCATGCCAAAGGAGGCCGGCGCCAAAGCCAGACAGGAATTTAAAAAGCTCAAACTGATGACGCCCATGTCGGCGGAAGCCACGGTGGTCCGCAATTACATCGAGTGGATCATCAGCATGCCCTGGTTCGAACGGAGTAAAGTCCGAAACGATATTGGGGAAGCAGAAATCATTCTCGACGAAGACCATTACGGGCTGGATAAGCCCAAAGAACGCATCATTGAGTATCTGGCCGTTCAGTCACTGGTCAAGAAAATCCGGGGACCGATCCTCTGTTTTGTCGGCCCGCCCGGTGTCGGCAAAACATCGTTGGCCAAATCCGTGGCACGGGCCACCGGAAGAAAGTTCGTCAGGCTGTCACTCGGAGGTGTACGCGACGAAGCGGAAATCCGCGGCCACCGGCGGACATATATCGGAGCCATGCCTGGAAAAATTCTCCAGTCGCTTAAGAAAATAGCGGTCAACAATCCGGTATTCTGTCTGGACGAAGTCGACAAGATGAGCATGGATTTCAGGGGCGACCCGTCCGCTGCGCTCCTCGAAGTGCTGGATCCCGAGCAAAACTACAGCTTCAACGATCACTACCTGGATATCGACTACGATCTGTCCAACATCCTCTTCATCACCACCGCCAATACGCTGCCGGACATTCCCCTGCCCCTCCAGGACCGCATGGAGATTATCCGGCTGCCGGGATACACGGAATACGAAAAGTACCATATTGCCAAGGATTTCCTGATTCCCAAGCAGGTTAAGGCCAACGGGTTGGAGGGCATCGCCCCGAAGATATCCAAGAACGCGGTACTTACCATCATTAATGAGTACACACGGGAAGCCGGCGTTAGGAACCTGGAGCGTGAAATCTCCTCGGTTTGCCGAAAGATTGCCAGGGAGATCATAAAAGAAAATCGGGAAAAACCGGTTCATGTCACGGCCAAATCCATACCAAAATATCTCGGCCCGCAGCGGTTTCGGAAGAGCCAGATCGAAGACGAAGATCAGGTCGGCATGGTCACCGGATTGGCTTGGACCCAGGTTGGTGGTGAACTTCTGGCCGTTGAAACGATCACCATGCCGGGAAAGGGTGATGTGAAAATCACCGGAAAGCTCGGAGATGTTATGAAGGAGTCCGCCCAGGCTGCCGTCAGCTATGTGCGGTCCCGTGCCAAACGGCTCATGATCGATGAAGATTTTCACAAGACACTGGACCTGCACATTCACATCCCCGAAGGCGCCATCCCCAAGGATGGTCCGTCGGCGGGTATTTCCATGTGTACGGCAATCGTGTCTGCCTTGACGAAACGATCGGTGTGCCGGGACCTCGCCATGACCGGTGAGATCACACTGCGGGGGCGGGTGCTCCCCATTGGCGGACTCAAGGAAAAGATCCTGGCGGCCCATCGGGGCGGAATTAAAAAAGTACTCATCCCCATGGAAAACGAAAAGGATCTGAGGGACATTCCCACAGACGTTCAACGGCAGTTGAAAATCGAGACCGTGGAACACATGGATGAGGTGCTCACCCACGCACTAATACTGGGCGATGGCGACAAGCTTTTCAATGAAAACGACATCGCCTTTGGGATGCTCCCGGAAACAGACGACGAACACCTCAGCCGAAAACCGCTGATATAGTAAAATAGCGGCGCGGTTTTACAACGTTTTCTTGCCTGAGGATGCCGGTCCGGGCGCCGACTCAATGATTATCCGCCCCAGCGATTCCTATGCCTGCGTGTACAAAACAACGGATTCCAAATGTTGAACGGCATGCAGGATTCTATCATACGCGTTCCAAATATTTTCATTCCAATCAGTTTCTCCCATGTCAAAAGACAAACACATCATCACCATGCTCGTCGAGAACGAGCCTGGGGTGACCGCCAGGGTATCGGGTCTGTTTGCCAGCCGCAATTATAATATCGAAACCATTTGCGGCGCCCCCACGGCAAATCCGGAAATGTCCCGGATCACCATCACCACCAAATCCAGCCCGGAACGTTTCGAACAAATCATGAAGCAGGTCCGGCGTTTGATCAACGTGATCAAGGTGAGGGACATGACCGGCGAAGAAGCGGTCAAACGTGAAATGGCGATGGTCTGTGTCAACGCCAAGCCGAAGGACCGTCCGGAGGTGCTGCGGATCATCGACACCTTCCGGGGAAAGATTGTGGATACCGGCCAGACCCACTACATCTTCGAGATCACCGGCGGGCAGGACAAAATCGATGCCCTGCTTCAACTGCTTAAGCCCTACGGAATTAAAAAGGTGGCACGATCCGGCGTTCTGGCGCTTTACCGGGAGCCGGAGTAATTCCGCTGTTGGCGAAATTACGACTCAAAAAGATTATGCGCATATATAGAGAGCTCCAGTAGGGAAACCTTCACCACGAAGTTCACGACAGTCACGAACAAAAATAATGTAAATTCATTTTGTTACCTTCGTCCTCGTCGTGAACTTCGTGGTGCGACAAACCCATTTTTCAGCTTACTTGTACTTTCTGGATAACCACAACGATTGTTTCAATCTCCACGCTCCCCCGTACCGTGTAGCACCTTCCGGAACACTTCCCGACACATTGGACCAGGATAGTTCACTCTCTTGAGGGCCTGGTAAACGTATCTCCCCGTAACAACAAGCAAAAATGCGCCCGTATGCCGGCGGCAAGCGGATGCCGAGAATTGGACAAATAAATCCCTTCACGGGGGAACCAATTTACAGAATCCCCCTCTCAGCAATTCTGCATACAGGACCCGGCTCCGCGCACGCAGCGTCATTTCGGTAAACAGAGCTTTCCATGTTTGATATGGGACAACGGTGGGGCAATAATAAAGGGAGTCCGGGGTAGAGGAGGTGCGGCCCAGACTCGTTAAGGAGGAAAAGCGTAGACAGAATCGTAGCCTCCCACTGCCTACATGACAAAAAGATAAGTCAGCAGGGAGTGGAAATCAATCTTCGGGAAAAAAAGGGCCGTTGCCGGCCCTGCCCCATCATCGAAGCCGAGTAAATATCATGATGAAACATACGATTTATTTTAGGATCATCTCCCGATGGGTTGTAGTTTCTTTAATGAAAAAGGGCCGGTTTTTCTGCTTCCTCTGGTGTGATCGACGAGGGTCCAACTAAATTGGAGAAGAACCTTAATTTGTTACTATTTCAAGTCTCCACGGCCGGGTCCGTGGCGTTCCTTACAAATTGGCGGAAGGGACGGGCAAAACAGGCGACAATCATCAAAAAAACAACCGTCAGGGCAGGATTGACGATGCTCCAGAATGCGACCGCGATTAGGGTGGGCGTGGAAACCAGAAGAATGATGACGGCTTGGGTGGAAATATTTTTCAGTATACGCTGCATGGTGTGCTCCTTCTATCGGGATCAAAGACACATAACACCTAAGCAAATACCAGGCCAAACCGGTATTTGAGTTAATATTTTGTAAACATTATAAAAAATTTTTTGAACGTCTGAGGGAACGACAAAAATGTCGTGATTGGAAACAACGGTTTCGAGTGTTTGGGCTTTGGAGGATGTATAGGTAGAAGGGCATGAAACATAAAATGCCTGTCATGGAACATGCCGTAACAGGCCAGAGAGTTATACAGTAATTTTCAGAATCCCTTTCCGATTCCTTGTACGATCAACCTATCACCGCAACGGCGCAGAGGTCGCAGAGGTGATGTTCCTTTTTGCATTTCGCTGCCCTTCGAGAGCCTCAGGACATAGAGGGCGAGATGGAAAACGATCGTCTGGAAAAATACATATACATTCAAGATGCTGCCGGGGCGCTTTCCCCGAATCCCCCTCTCAGGGATTCGGGGAAACATACAGTTCCGTTGCGTCCTCAGCGACTCTGCGGTCATCGTTTCCATATGTCTGCAGAGGGAACATATTTATGGCAACTGCTATAGATGGCGGGAGCGCCGAGACTCGAACTCGCGACCTGCAACGTTGGCAGGGCTCATCTGAAGGGGTATCACCCCGTTTCCAACAGCACCGCTCAACGCCCGACAGGACCGCCTGGTGCACGCGTGATGGGTCCGTCCAACAGATGGGCTGGCTGTGCCCTTCATCGGTTTTTTATTACACGGATGATTCATGGGGAATCCGCCTGCCGTATGATCTCCTTGTACCCATCAGTGTTTCTGATGTTTACCAGATCGCTGTCAGAGCGTATCTGTCCCCAATTCTCATAACCTTTTTCTATCGCTGTTTCCAGGGACGTGATAGCCTCCGCCACTCGGTTTTGTCGCGAATATAGACACGCCAAATTATAATACACATCCGCTCTATCCGGTTCCAGTTTGACAATACGGTCAAGCATGTTCAATACCATGTCATCGTTTCCCTGAGCGTCATAGACTACCGCCAGTTGTTCAAGGACCGGCAGGTTACGAGGATCCATCGCAAGGAGTTGCTCAAAGTAATATACTGATTGTTCATAATTTCCCCGCATCCGATACAGGCGCGCCATATCGTAGAGCAACGCAGGATGTTCCGGATTCAGCTTCAGATGGTGAGACATGCGGCCAATCTGGCTATCGAGTTCCTGGATCCTGGCTTCCAAGAGTTCGGCATTCTGCCGGGCTTCTGAGTAGTCGGGTTCGTTGGAAACGGCCATCCGGAAATAATCTCTTGCCTCGTCGAGCCTGCCGAGTTGAAGCCTGGCCAAGCCAAGATTGTTGAGAGCTTCCGGATTCGAAACATCAATTCGGAGAACTGCTTCAAAATGAGAAATCGCCTCCCGGGGCCGGGCTTGGTGGAGCCTGACCGCACCGAGATTATTTCGGGTATCAATCAGGATATTCTCCGGAACGGATTGCCTTTCAATCGACAAGATGGATTCGAATTGATCAACTGCCTCATCGATGTGTCCGTCCATGATTAGTAGTGTCCCCAAACTGAATCGGATATTTAGAATGTCCACTGTGGGTATCGAACCGGGACGGCCATCCCTCGCCGCCTGAGCCAAGCAGCTTCGAAGTTCGCGGATGGCCTCGCTCGTTTGCCCCCTTTCCGACATCAGCACGGCAAGGCTATACCGGGGCACCATAAGACCGGGGTCTAACGCAATTGCTGCTTTATAATGTTCTATCGCCTCGTCTTTCTTTCCGGAGTCGGACAGAGCTTTGGCGAGATTGGTGTGGAAAATGGGATGCGAATCGCTGACTTCAATGGCATGGGTGAAGAGAAGCACACTGTTCTCCCAATGTCTTAGCGCCTGCCAGGTACCATAGGCGCACGCGGCCACCCCCAGACCGGCGAAGATCCCTACGATTGCTTTTCTTCCCAAAGGTTTGAAAATCGCCCCTGCCCCCCAGGCGATGATGACAAACAGGCCGATAAAAGAAACGTAGGCATACCGGTTTGCCATGGCCTGGCTGCCGACCTGCACAATCCCGATGACCGGCACCAATGTCCCCAAAAACCACAGCCATCCGACCAGAAACCATGGATATCGATGTCGAACCCATATCGCAGCCGCGAGAATCAGCGCAATGAAACTTCCGGCCGCAATCGGCTGCCAAACCGGAATGGTATCCGGCAACGGGTAAAACACAGCTAAATCTGTTGGCCAAAATGCCTTGCCCAAATATCGGATATAGGCCACCAGGGCGTTGGAAACTCTATCCGACATCGATATTTCCTCAAGGACCCTTACCGTTTCCCATCTGCTCTGGGCAATCACGGTAATGGCGCTGGAGCCCGCTGCCAGAATGATCAGCGGAAGCTTTTCCGACACACACTGAATGGGTGAACAGGCCCCCCATGGATGCGCCTCTGAAGTTGGCCCCTTAAAGCCGAGCCGTTTCAATGGCCAGTAGTCAAGCAACATCAGGGCGAAAGGGAGGGTAACGAGCATGGGTTTTGCCATCAGGCCCATGGCAAACAATACGAAGACGGTAAGGTATCGCGGGAAGCCGGGTTGCCGAGTAGATAAGACCATATGGTTAACAACATGAACAGCGTACTCAACACATTCTTTCGCTCGGATATCCAGGCCACCGACTCGATATTGATCGGGTGCAACGCAAAAAGGGACATGACAAACAGGCTTTTCCAGAACTGGTTGGTCATTCTGTAGAGCAGGAGGAACAGGAGAACTGAATTTACGACATGAAAGAATAGATTGACCAGGTGGTGGCGCCCCGGGTCGAGTCCGAAAAGAGACACATCGAGCATGTGTGACATCCAGGTCAGTGGATGCCAATTCGCAAAATGGAACGTCATCACCGCCCAGGTGATGTTGCCCGGCGTCAACCCTTGCTTCACCCGTACGTTTTCATAAACGTATTCGTGGTCGTCATAATTGACAAAGCTGATTCAGACACTTGCCAGTAAACGGCAACGGTCAGAAGTATGAGACCCACAACCAGGAGTGGTTTCTTAAATTTCTTCATCGGCGACAGCATAAAATCGTACCGAGCTTAACACGTTTTTCAGCCTGCTTTAGAGCGATTGCCAGAATTGCGTTCCGATTCCATTTACGATCAACGTATCACCGCAGAGGCGCATAGTTCGCAGAGTTCGCAGAGTAGATTTTAATTTTGCATTTCGCTGAGAGGGCGAAATGCAAACCGATCGTCTGGAAAATTTATAGAAATTCAATATGTTGCTTGGGCTCTTTCCCCGAATCCGCCTCTCAGGGATTCGGGGAAAAATACAGCTCCTTTGCGTCCTCTGCGCCTCTGCGGTCATCGTTTCCATATGTCTGCAAACGGAACATATTTATGACAACCACTATAGATATCTGCAGTATTCCCAACATAATCGCTTTCGTCCCTTAAGCTTTAAATAATGTAGACGTAGAAAGGCGCAAACAGAAAAGGCCTGTCACGTGACACGCTGTAATAGGCCAGAAAGATTTATATGGCGGGAGCGACGAGACTCGAACTCGCGACCTCCGGCGTGACAGGCCGGCGCTCTAACCAAACTGAGCTACGCCCCCGCATCTTTTGTTGTACTAAACAACATGAAACAAATTTTGAAAGATCGACCTTCGCTCCTGCGACATTCCCGCTTAGAAAGCGGGACGCTCTAACCAAGCTGAGCTACGCCCCCGAATTTAAGTCATTTCGTTGATTGGCTGACTCTGAAAGAAACTTATTTCTCTATTCCGAATATCAGACAGAGGCCTATTTCGAAAAAATGGTAGGCGGAACAGGGCTTGAACCTGTGACCTACGGCTTGTAAGGCCGTCGCTCTCCCAACTGAGCTACCCGCCCGAAGAGACGCATTTGGTAACAATTTGGAGATAATGTGTCAAGCGGAAAATACGGTATGATCAGCCGGTCGAAAGAATCGGATCCGGGACCGGCTTTGAATCCCAAATTGGCGGCTTATGGCTCTTTCCGTGGGGTATGGTCTGCCATTTGAAAATATCCATCGTCCAGTTCCACCACCTTTCCCTCTTTTACCCATTCATATAACCACCACAGATTGATATCCGGTTCTTCGATACCTCTCAGCATCATTTTCAAAAAAAATTGTTTCAATGTCACCGGATGGCGCAGGACCGTTTTTGCGGCGCTCTCCCATTTTCTGCGTCGAAGTGCCGCCGTAACAGAATTTTTGTGTATTTTCTTGATCCGTTTTTTCCGTTGTTTTTGTTTTTCAGAATCCATATTGGCTCTACCTTCTTGAGGAAGATTCGTCCAAGCCATTTCCATTGGTCACCTCTTTGGGTCGTATTCGACGGGACACACCGGTCTGTTTCTGCCAATCGGCATCGCCGTGATGGGTGTAATCCGGCAATAGCACCCCTCCATACCTGGAGGCATATCACTAGAACACGCCTGGGACGCTCATTTGCAGCGCAAGTGGGGAATTCGGAGTAGCCAGCTCCAAGATCCGCCCGACTCTGCCATTCTCGTGGAAAACAATCGAGGGGAATGGACGCCTTTCAACCTGTTTCCCGAAACCGATGCTCGGAAAATTCACCCGCCGGCGCATTGACCCGGCGGGCTGCCCCGCCATACTCGAAAGACAACACCACAAATGAGCATCCCAGGCGTGTTCTGAAAAAACCGTGAAACCTATGAGGGTCTATTGAGGTATATAATTCAGAGCCATAAACAGGCGTCGATCATATACGTTTTAAAATCGACGATACAATGAGATCGCAGAGACCGAAAACGCAGCCGATCCAGAACACCAGGGCTCCGAAAAAACTCCAGCTCCAGCCACTGCCGGATGCGATCAGGGCGAACACCAATCCGCCCAGGGGAAGAAGTGCCAAAAGGACCGTCGATACAAAGCGCTCACCTTTTGGTACGCGATGTTTCTCTGTCATGATGCGTTCTCACATTTGAGTTTTGGTATCATCGGTTTGATGCGTATGATGGGCTCGATTCAACAGGGGGTCGCCCATGTCGGGAACCTTTAAGACGGTACGATAAGACGGATTTAAAAATATTACTTGACAATGCGCGCCATTATATTGATTTGTCGCGCCAATTTTGATAATGAAGACGCATTGGCCTGTGAATTTCTGACGCATAGCAGGGATATTTGAATGGAATCGGAAGGAGGAATCAGAAGATGCAAAAAACCTGTCTGCTGGCGCCGGCGGCCATTTTATGGGAGCTTCTGGAGATGTACGGGCACGATCCGGAGCCCATTTTTTCCCAGCAGGGGATCACAAAGGAGATGATGGTCAAGCCGGGGGCTCGGGCTCTCCAGACGATCGGAGACAACCTGTGGTACAGGGCCTCTCAAACGATAGACGATCCATGTTTCGGGCTCAAGTCCGGAAATCTTTGGCACCCCTCCCATCTGAATGCCCTTGGTTATGCCTGGCTGGCCAGTGCCACGTTGCGGGAAGCGTTGACACGCCTCGAAAGGTATATTCATGCGATCACAAAAATTGCCATTCTGCAGCTCGTCGAGGTGGATGACGGCCTGGCGCTCTATCTGAAGTTCAAACCCACCACGATCGTGATACCTTCCCGCACCGATTCTTTCTTCTCCATTGTCACGGCGATGTGCCGTGTCAATTACGGTGCCACCCTCAACCCCCAGTCCGTCAGCTTTGTCCATGAGGCGCCCTCCTGCGCCGGGGAGTATTTTGCCTATTTCAAATCTCCCGTCGCATTCAGGGCAGACCGGAACCTCCTTGTATTTCCGAATGACAAGGTGGACGCCCCCCTGAAAGGCTATAATCCGGAAATTGCCCGGATCCACGATCAGATAATTATCCGTTACCTGGCCGGGCTGAAAAAGGAAGACATTGCTCAACGGGTAAAAAGCGCCATTATTAAAAAATTGCCGTCCGGCGGGGTGTCTGACGAGATAGTGGCAAACGAGCTGCACATGAGTGTCCGCAGTCTCCAGCGAAGCCTGCGCAGCGAGGGCACCACCTTTGGAAAGCTGCTGGATGAGGTGCGCAAAGACCTGGCAACCGACTATGTGCGGGACCAGGGGATAAATCTGACGGAGGTTGCATTCATACTTGGATTTTCGGAACTGAGCGCATTCTCACGGGCCTTTAAAAAATGGACCGGCCGATCGCCGAGCGAATTCCGCCAGGCCGCTTAAAAATATAGGGGACGTTGGTAGTTTATTAAGGTTATTTATCGCTTTCGTTTTTAGCTTTAGCGATGGCCTGCTTAACCGATGTGTGTGCAATCCCGCATAAACGCCCAAGTTCTGTATAGGATGCGCCGGCTTCTTCATAAGCCCTAAATAAAAACAGTCGACGGGCGGCACTCACTTGACGCAAGCGGCTTCCACTCAAGATGAGCCTCTCAGGTACTTGCGACGACCTGGACACATCGGTCAGAATTTGGTCAACGTCGCCTTTTTTGCAATCGTCTCTGGGCTCACATCGATTCAGAATGCTCTTTACAAATTCGCCGTTTCCCAGGATTCGTTCATCACCTAATTCCCGGTTCTCCTTGGTTCTTGCGGCAAGCTCTTTTCGACCGCCGGCACTTCGAATCAAGCCACCACCGCGAAATTCTTCGCGGGCACCATGGTCGAAGCCGGCTTTTACGAACGCTCGATACTTACGGCGGGCTTGTCCGACCCGGTCACCAAACAAGCTTAGCACCCAATCCACGTCCTGACACCCAAAAGAGCGCTTGCCCAATATGACAGCATGACCTGTGTATGGATTTGAATCAAGTTGACGAAGATCCTCCAGCAGCTTACCGCGAACCGGATTCAGATGAATATACCGGACTAGCTCCAGAAAGTACGGATCTTCATCCACGATGATACTTTTGTATCGATTTTGAAACAGATGCCCTTGACGTTGATGTCGCTTATTGTGCCAGACCGAATATCCGGTCATCAAACGTCGCATCATATCGGCCATGGATGTCTCAAGAGGTCTAAGAAGGAGATGAAAATGATTCGGCATTAACGCCCAGGCATAAAGCTTTGCACGACCCTCTAATATTACGGTCGAGAGCTTTTCGAGAAACACCTGGCGATCACGATGATCACGAAATATGTCGCGCTTTTCGATGCCGCGCGCCATGATATGCTGCAGTACCCCGGGAATATCCAATCGTGCTTGTCTTGGCATGGGTAGCTTTATCACCCGGCTTTTGTAGGGATATCAACGATCAGAATATCTTATAATGAGGTCGAAATTCGAGACAACAACAAAATAACCTTAAAAACCTACCAACGTCCCCAATTTTTTGGAAAGTATGGATATGAGGGGATATTCTGGTTAATGGGTTGTTGGCGTTGCGGACTCCGCGGGGGGTTCCACGCCTTCCAGTTGCCGGGTGATGGACCAGATTACCGCAACGATGGCATTCCGTACGATGGAGAACCGTTGAAGGAAGTTATCTTTGGTCAGCCCATCAAGATATATCCGCTGGGTCAGCAGGACCGTCGGCATCGGCTCGGCCACGCCCGTAAAATCCACGTTCATGGCAAGAAGGCGAAAGCGCAGATCCCATAGGGTGGCGCGCCGGGTTTCATCGGGGAGCTTTTCGAACATCTTCCGGTGCTCATCGGCCAGATTGACGCGCGCTTCCAGCTGAATCATGTCCGGTCGCGCTTTGTTCTGCCCGATCAGGATCCGTCGCTGGGCAGCGTCCTCGGCCCGGATCAGCCATTCCGCATCCGGGTGGGGTTGTTCGGAGATTTTCCAGCCCTCGCTCATCAGCCAGTTCTGCACCCGCTCCCGTGTGGCACTGGTGTGCTGCTCTTGCTCTGCCATTCCTCATTCTCCCCCTGCTCTGAATGATAAGTAAAAATGATCGCGAATCTTCGGACAACCTTTTATTTGTACCACATTCTGACCGATGGGAGAAGTTCACCACCAAAAGGCCCGAAACAAAGCGCCTCTGAGAACACAGGACCTGGACAGAGATTTCTCGGGTAAACAAAGATCCCGATTCAGAGGAAATCGCCCTTCCCGGGCCCGAGAGGCCCGCGAGATTATCATGATGACGGAACCGGGGGAAAATTAAATGAAAACGTGAAAAGGCCCGCCGCAACGGCAATTAATCCTCGGAACCGGGTCCGGAGAAAGACAACGCCTCCTCGAGCCAGGTGTCCATCTGCAGCACATTTCTTCGTTGTTTATAGGCCAAGCGCTGGGCCGCCCCCTGGGCGTGGGCAATAGCGACTTTCGCCATCCGAGCGGACCCCGGGGCTTTTTTGCTGAGAGCCCCCAGCAACCGCTTTCGCATGGGGCCCGGAACAAATCGCTCGATCAGTTCGTCTTCGGCACTCATGAAGGCCTGGGCGCTGCCCGGATCTCCCAGTCGGGCGCTCCGGCCAAAGAGCTGGCGGTCGATACGGCCCGATTCGTGCCGCTCGGTGGCCATGACGTGAAGCCCCCCCAGTTCGGCCACACTGTGCCCCAGCTTGATGTCCGTACTGCGGCCGGCCATGTTGGTGGCGATGGTGATGCGCCCCGGTTCGCCGGCGGCAGCCACGATCCGGGCTTCTTCACGATGCCGCACCGCATTGAGCAGGTTGAAGGTCAATCCCCTGGCGGTCAGCTGCTCGGCAAGGCGTTCGCTGGCCACAACGCTCCGGGTACCCACCAGAACCGGACGACCGGTCCGATTCCATTTTTGAATGACGTCGGCGATGGCGGCCCACTTTTCCGCGGCCGTCGGGAAGACCGCATCGGGCAACTGTTTCCGGATGCAGGGCCGATTGGTCGGAACCGTGATGACCGGCAGCTGATAGATATGCCAGAATTCGCCGGCGGCCTCACGGGCGGTGCCGGTCATCCCGGACAGTTTCCGGAAGAACCGGAAGAACCGCTGGAAGCTGAGCCGGGCCAATGTTTCAATGGGACTGCTGAAATCAGTGTATCTTCGTAGGACGCAACTTCGGGTTCCGCTGCTTCCGGATTTTGAGCATCGTCTTCGCTGCAGAAAGTCGGAAGGCATTTCTGTTTCAGGATTGGATCGGAAATACAGCCTCTTCCGGTATCGGCGAAACCAACTTTCCGGGGAAAACTGCGATCTCATCCATAATTCTTGCCAAAATAGATGCGTACTACGGAACCACAAAGTGAGCGTGGAAGGCACAAAAGTCCCATGGATTACGGAACTTGGATTTTACCTGTTAAAAACAGGGGAGAACAAAATTAAACAATTCCTGAGCGTTTTACTTCAGTGAGAGCATAAAGAGTATGAAAGATCTGCTTAACGCAGCCTGAACCGATGAACTCCAGCCAGGGAGGCCATTCCGGCAAGCAGCATCCATAAGGGATCCGGCAGCGGGACGGCGCTGATGTCGGCTCCCTCTTCTCCTAAATACTGCATGATGGTTTCTTCGTCATCCATAAGAAGTCCGAGAACGGGTGAAACGGTCCCGATCTGTGAGAGAAGTTCAAAGTCGCTTATACCGTCAAAAGATTCTAAGCCTGTCACGGTAAACTCGAACGTGGCCAGGGTCTGGGACGTATTTTCGACAAACGTAGAACCGGGATCCTCAAAATCAGCGAGCACACTGACTGACAGCAGGTTTCCGGTCTCATCGACGATCGGGCCCAGTGGATCCAGGCCGAGATCATCTACCACGTTATCGAAAGTCATTTCGGTCGTGTCGTAGATAAACTCCAGATCCCATCCGATGATGGTAAATGCGCCGTCGGTTTCCGGGTTAAAGATCAGCTCAAAACTGGCCGTCTGGCCGGGGGCGACAAAAAGCGGGTCGCTGGGTTCGATCGAGAAAAAGGCCGCCCGGGCCGGTACACAGAAGAGCAGCACCGCCAACAACAGCGGAACGACGAATGGCGTCTGTTTCATCAGATGACCCTCGGTAATTTCGAATATCACAAAACGATTCAACGACGGGGTCCACATCTTATTCTAAGCGTATCCGATATGCAAGTGTCACAGATAGACTAGAGGGTTGAGAATTGGGTTTTCAACGACCTGCAATTTATCTTTCTCTTCTTCCCCGCCAACGTCCGGAGTTGAAGGCTCTACATCAAAGGCCGATGCCGGAGCGTAGCCGCTGTCACCAGCACCGTCACCCGCATCCATGTAGCCGACGCCGAAAGATTCCGATGTGCTGGCTGGATCAAACATCACTCCCTGCTGCATTGCCGAGGGGGCCGGATCTGCCGCCGGATCCGGTGTTGCCGGCATCTTGGCCATCAACGCACCGCCGGCAGGCGGCCGGACCTCGATCGATTTTGTGCCGACGACATATGTGCCGTCTTCATCGGATGCCGTGATGCTCACCGTGCGTGCATCCCAGCCGACCGTTCCTTTATACCTTCTTAAAAGCCCATAGTCGCGCAGGTCGACCACGCCGTCTCCATTGAAATCACCGTCTTGACGACCGGCTGCATCCCTGCGCCGATAATGTTGTCGAAAGAGCGGATAATCGTCGGCATCCACGGACCCGTTCACGTCCAGGTCGCCCGGCAGCGGCGTCGGCTCCGTGTACAGGTGGGACACAGAAGACGGATTTCCAGAGACCCTCTCTTCCGGTCCGTCGCCCCAGTCGATGACCCATTCGATGGTGTCGTTGCCAGGGTCTGCGACATTCAACAGCAGGGTGTATACCTCACCGGCGGTAGCCACCGCATCTCCGTCGGCAGACAGGGTCGGGGCGACATTGGCGACCGTCACCGCCAGGCTGTCGCTGCCGGTGCCGGTGTCATCGTCGGTTACTATAGCGGTGATAGTATACGCACCATCGTCGGTATAGACATGGGTCTCACCAAAGGCGGTGGTCCCAGCGGGGTAGTTAAATTTTTCGACCGGCGTTTCGTCACCCCAATCCACACTCAGGGTAAACGTGTCCAGGGTTCCCGGATCGGTGATCGTGCCGGTCAGCGTCTCCGCAGAGCCCTCAACCACCCCGGTAACTCCGAGATTGCCGACTGTCGGGGCGATGTTGACGACCGTGGCAATTACTTGTCCGGTCGTGGTTTGACCGGTATCGTCTTCTACCGCCACCGTAATGGTGTATTCATCCGGGCCGGTGCCGTCGGGGTCGTCAAGGTATTGATGGGTAAAACTGAAATCGGTGCTTCCCGGCGGTCGGCTCAATGTATCCGGCCCCGAACCGTCACCCCAGTCGAGCACGGTCACAACAAAGGTGCCGCTGGAATCTAGATCGGAAAATGTGCCGTCAAGGGTCAGGGTACCGTCTTCAGCGATGGGATCGGGGTTGACGGTCAATGCGTCAATCGTGGGTGCTTGGTTATCGGCCAGTATCGTCACCGCCCCGTCGTCGATGGTCAGCACCAGCTCGCCTTCATTGAGGGCGGTGTCATCGGTAATATCGAGCGCGGTCGGGCCGGCCGGTGCATCGGCACGCACATCGAATTCGATCTCGGCCACGCTTCCGGTTCCGCCTGGGACAGGAGAAAAATTGAACATCGAAACAGCGATCGTGCCGGCGACGTCATCGACATTGGAGACGACAAACCAGCCGGCGGTCAGGGTTCCGCTACTGACATCACTATGGGTCACGTCAAATACATTCGTGTCGTAATGGATGGTGAGATCAACACCGAGGAGGCCCGTTGCGTCATCGAGGATGGACACCGGAACGTTGAGGGTATCGCCCGGGCTAGCGGTTAAGTCGTCCGCGATGCTCAACAACGGATCCCGGCCGCTGACAACGATGGGCGGCAGGGTTCCGGGCAGGTCCGGAATCGTCGTGACATCGAGGCCGACAATTTTTTGAGCCAGACGGGCGGCGTCAAGGGCACCGAGCCCGCCGTTTCCGCTGATGTCCCCGATGATGACCGGGTCTTTCATCCGGAAGGCAGCGGCAAACCCACTGTCCAGTCCAACACTGGCGCGCGCGATGTAGGCGGCGTCCAGGGCACTGTATGCATGGTTGCCGGTGGCATCACCAAAGTAGGCGACCACCTGCACACCGCTGTCGGCTTGGGCGGCGATGGCCCCCTCATTGATCTGCAGGTTGGTCAAGCTCAGGACTGCGCTCTCTGCATAGGGTGCGTCATCCGGAACGGTGGCCTCGATCTCGAGGAATCTCACCTCGCCCGCCGGCAGGCTGGTGGGTCCGAAAAACGCCATCGGGATGCGGCCCGGATTGCCGAGATCGCCGATGACCTGCCAATCTGCAGGCGCACCGGACCCGCGGGAAATGCCGGTCACGTTCAACAGATCCGGATCGTAGGTGAGCACCAAATCGACGGACTGCACACCGGTGCCGTCACTGATCGTTACGGGGATACCATTGGCGGGAGCAGGCACGTTCACTGCCTGGCCCGGACCCCGCGTGAAATCGGGCAGGGATACCAGGCGGGTGTCACTGGTATCAACCGTGAATGTGGTCACATAATCGCCGCCGGCCGTCGCATCCCCGTCGCCGTCCAAGAGATTCCCCAGGCTATCGACAAAACCGTTACTGGCCCCGCGAAGCGTCAGCGTGTAGGTATCCGGCGCCAACGGACCGCCGGTCTTGGCAAAGGTCACACTTCTGGTCTCAGGATCGTAGACAATCGAACCGCTGACCGGCCCGGTGGTATCCCCTATCAGGGTCAGATCGGGTTCCCCGTAGGTTCCGGCAGCAGTGTCATAAAGATTCAGTTGGGTCATATCCAGCTGGTAGTTGAATTTGAACCCAACTCCGCTAGCACTATGCTCGGTTTCCATGATGCGCAACAACGGCTGATCCGAAAGGATGATCAGTTCATCGACGGTCGTGTCATTACCGACGTTGCCGGCAGCATCGGTCGCACTGGCGGCAACATTGTAGGTGCCGACGGCCAGCGCCGGGCTTATGCTGTCGTCCGGCAAAATCCAGTTTCCATTACCATTATTCAGGGCGGCGTAAGTTTGGCCGTCGATAACAATCTCTATGCCGGCCGCAGGATCATCTACCGTACCGGTGACGGCCGGCGTGGTGTCATCCACCTCGAGGAAATCGACGGTGACCACCGGAGCGGTTGTATCCAACGTCAGCTCGTTATTGGTACTGTCGACAGCGACGTTCCCGGCCGGGTCTGTCGCCGTAGCGAAGACATCGTAGACGCCGTCGGACAGTAACGGATCGATATCACCGACTGATAAGACCCAGGTGCCGTCGGGGTTCACGGTGGCGGGATAGGACCTGCGGTCAACGGTCACCTCCACCGAGGCGGCGGCATCGCTCACCGTGCCGGTCAGGGAAGGGTTGGGATTGTTTGTCAACAGGGAATCCACCGTCACATCGGGCGCTGTTGTATCCAGGAAGAAGTCCAGGGCAAGATCGACGTTGTCGTTGAAGTAGTTACCTTCCGGGTCCTGTATCAGCCCGCTCAGGGTGACCGGGTAGGTGCCATCCAGCGTCAACGGCGTCTCGAACACCGCATACAGGGCATCACTTCCCCAGCCATCGATTCTGGTGGGTATCATCGCGACGCCGTCCGGATCGAGCACGATTACATGGCTGTTCTCGCCGTAAACCTGATCGTTGAACTCAAACAGCAGTATCGGAGTTGTGTCGTTCGTCAGTTTGTCGGAATCACTGATGCCGCTATCGTCGAAAAGTCGCCAATTCTCGAGTACCGGGAGTTCATCTACTTCATTAACCGTAACCGTAATGGTCTCGGAGTCTGCCTCAGTGCCGTCGCTCACGGACACTTCAATGGTATAAACACCCGGCCCCTGGGCTTCACTCGGTGTCCACGTAAAGACGCCGGTGAGAAGATCGATGGTTGCTCCTGCAGGCACCGCGCCGGATAGCGTGAAGGTTAATGTGTTGGCCGGCAGGTCAGTGTCGGTTGCCGTAGCCGTAAAGGTCAAGTCGTTTCGTTCATCGACTGTGTGGTCACCGATGGCATCCAGCACCGGTGCTTTGTTTACTTCGTTGACCGTGATGGTGATAGTTTCAGAATCGACTAGTGCGGGCGTTCCGTCATCGGTCACGACGACATTGAAGGTGTAGCTGCCCGGACCCTGGTCTTCTGCCGGTATCCAGGTAAACACACCGGTACCCGGATCGATCGTAGCCCCCACCGGCACAGCACCTGCCAGAGAAAACGTCAACGCGTTGGCCGGTATGTCAGCATCCGTCGCCGTGGCAGTAAACGTCAGTTCGTTGCCTTCGTCGACCGTTTGATCACCGATGGGGTCAAGAATTGGATCCGCATTTACTTCGTTGACTGTAACCGTGATCGTCTCTGAATCACTCCGTGCCGGGGTACCATCGTCGGTCACCACCACCTCGATCCCGTAAGTTCTCGGGCCCTCTCCTTCTGCCGGTGTCCAGGTAAACACACCGGTACCCGGATCGATACTGGCACCTGCCGGAGCTCCCGCTCCCAAACTAAACGTTAACGTATTTGCCGGGAGGTCGACATCGTTGGCCGTGGCCGTAAAGGTCAGCTTATCGCCCTCGTCGATTGTTTGATCACCGATGGGGGCAAGTACCGGACCCGCATTTGCTTCACTGACCGACACGGTGATCGTCTCTGAATCGCTCCGTGCCGGTGTGCCGTTGTCGGTCACCACCACCTCGATCCCGTAGGTGCCCGGACTCTGGCTTTCTGTCGGTATCCAGGTAAACACACCGGTGACCGGATCGATGGCGGCGCTTGCCGGGGCGCCCACACCCAGACTGAACGTCAACGTGTTCGCTGGGGTGTCGGTATCGCTGGCCGTGGCCGTAAAGGTCAGTTCGACGCCTTCGTCGACAATCTGGCCGCCTATGGGATCAAGAATCGGAGCTACATTCACTTCGTTGACCGTGACCGCAATGATCTCGGAATCGCTCAGTGTCGGCGTACCATCGTCGGTCACCACCACCTCGATCTCGTATTTCCCCGGCCCCTCGCCTTCTGTCGTGTTCCAGCTGAATACACCGGTGACTGGATCGATGCCGGCGCCGGCCGGGGCCCCTGCACCCAAACTGAACGTCAAAGTATTGGCCGGGATGTCGACATCGGTGGCAGTCGCCGTAAATGTCAGTTCAAAGCCCTCGTCGACTGATTGATCACCAATGGGGTCAAGCACCGGGGCTGCATTTGCTTTGGTGACCGTCACAGTGACCGTTTCTGAATCACTCAGGTCCGGTGTGCCATCGTCGGTCACCACCACATCAAACGTATACGTACGAGATTCCTGAACTTCGTTTGGCGTCCAACTGAACACACCAGTGACCGGATCAATGCCGGCGCCTGCCGGAGCACCTGCACCCAGAGTGAACGTCAAGGTGTTGGCCGGGCTGTCGGCATCACTGGCCGTGGCCGTAAAGGTCAGTTCGACGCCTTCGTCGACCGTGTGATCGCCTATGGGGTCAAGCGACGGAGCTACATTTACTTCGTTGACCGTAACGGT
>CAFBRK010000314.1 GCA_903231505.1 Olavius algarvensis associated proteobacterium Delta 3
AGTTAATCCGTTGAAAGTCAAGAAAGAATTTTGGGTTAGGTCATGCCCACAGCCAATGTCAGATTCGAGTACGGATTAACTTGATTGATTTTTCTTGGCGATATCACGTGTTCTTTGACAATCGGTAAAACCTGTACTGCTGGCTCCAATCCTGTTACGATACGGGATCTGGAGCGGTTGCGATGACCCCGCACACTGCGTTTTCAACGCATTGGGGCTCCTTCCGTTCCAGTCTTTTTTTCCCCTGCCGGCCCGATACCGGCGCATGGGGATCAAAATCCTGAAAACGACGGCCTTTACTTGTTGAGCGATTGGTTTTTTTGCCGACCCCACGCTGTCTGTTTTTCAGGTCGATTTTCGGATCAAACGGCGTTTGATTCTTCAACATGCCATAGAGGATCCGAAGGATCTTATGCATGCAGACCCCGATGGCGGCCATTTTACATTTTCCCTTGGACAGGTGGTGTTCGTAAACGTCACGGATCACGGGGTTTGAGCGAATGGCGGTCAGGGCCACCATGTACAGAATCCGCCGGGGTTCCTTTCGCCCCTGTTTGCTCATTTTAAAGCCGCTGCTGCCGTCTCCACTGATTTTAAAGACCGGGTGAAGGCCAAAAAACGAAGCCAGATTTTTGGAACTGCTGAAGCGGGCTACGTTCTGGATTTCGAGCATGATGCCAATGGCCGATGAATCGCCGATACCGGTAAAGGTTTTGAGCAACTCAACTTCAGGGCTGGAACACTGTGCGACCATCAGCGCTTGCTGAGCATCGATGGTTTTCTGTAAGCTCAGGATCTGTTTGGCCGTGACCTGAAGCAGTTGCCCGGTAACCGGATCGGTAGCCGACGCAACACTATGTTTGGCGGCCTCGACCAGCTCCTGAGCCCGCTGGAGGGTCACATAGGGTATTTTGGCCACCGAGGATACCCTGGCACGGGCCAGGTGGGTAGCCGTGGGATATTTCAGCAGCAGTCTGAGAACCCAGGCCGGGAGCCCGTCCTTGCAGAATCTGAGCAGATCCGGATTGGCGCTATACAGCAGCGATTCGAGTTGATTGAGCATCTGGGTGGTTTGTTTGGAGAGCATTCTGATAAAGCCCCACTGCTTTCGTAAACTGGCCCACTGATCGTGCTGCCGGTAGGTGACTTTCTCCGGGTGAGCAATCAGGTATTCTGCAATGCTCCGGGCGCTGATCTTGTCGGTGTTGTTGCGTTTCAGATCCGCCTTGCTGTTGTGCATGACACCCAAAGGGTTTAGCCGGGCCACTGAGATCTTGAGCGTTTGCTGGAAGCCTTGTAAGCTGCGATACCAGTTGTTCTCGTAGCCACCGGTGCTTTCCACGGCAGCAAACAAGCTTGCCTGTGGATGTTGTTTCAAGACACGGTCGATGACCTGAAAAAGGCGCCGGTGGCCCTTGTTGGTATCATCGAGTTGAAAGTTTTCTGTTACCGTCTTTTTCCGGTCATCGAGGATGACAAAGTCGGCGTAGCCTTTGCTCACGTCAGCGCCTAAGAAAAATGATTGCATTGTAAAGCCTCTTTCTCGGTTTAGGGGATGCCAGGAATCATCAGCCTCGTCATAATGCGGTGTCGTGCACCAAGTTAGTCCCCGATTTAAACCTGGCGGAGGGAAGAATCTTTGCGACGGGCTCGGAGCCCAAGGCGCAGTCCTTCTCACCCACCAAGCATAATGGTTTTACCGATAAACAAAAGCTTTTGATGCGCCATCCGGGATGGGAAGGCGGAGCCTCCTTCTCCCAGGGTGTTTTCTCTTTTTACATACGAG
>CAFBRK010000315.1 GCA_903231505.1 Olavius algarvensis associated proteobacterium Delta 3
AACTTGCCACTAGACGTAACGAGATGATGAGTTGACCTAAAAACTGTTAGAGGTCATTATCTGTCTGATTTTTCTGCCAAATCAGAAAAGGAGGCAGATAT
>CAFBRK010000316.1 GCA_903231505.1 Olavius algarvensis associated proteobacterium Delta 3
AAAAAAATGGGGTCAGGTCTTGCCGGGCTGTTGCCCAAATAGCCATTGAATCGCATGGTTTTAGTTGCTAGGTGTTCATAAACCACTCGAGCACTGAGGT
>CAFBRK010000317.1 GCA_903231505.1 Olavius algarvensis associated proteobacterium Delta 3
CTTGCCGGGCTGTTGCCCAAATAGCCATTGAATCGCATGGTTTTAGTTGCTAGGTGTTCATAAACCACTCGAGCACTGAGGTAACCGATTATGATGGGGC
>CAFBRK010000318.1 GCA_903231505.1 Olavius algarvensis associated proteobacterium Delta 3
ATAATTTGATCGATTTTGATTTCATTTATGATGAAGTCGAAGATGCCTACGGATCAAAAGGCAACGTGTCGGTTCCCCCACCGGTGATTCTCAAGATGACGCTGCTTCTGGTGCTTTACAACGTTCGTTCCGAGCGGGAACTAATGGACACCATCCCGGAGCGGTTAGACTGGTTATGGTTCCTGGGATATGACCTGGA
>CAFBRK010000319.1 GCA_903231505.1 Olavius algarvensis associated proteobacterium Delta 3
AATATGCTGCTGGGGCTCTTTCCCCGAATCCCCCTCTCAGGGATTCGGGGAAAAATACAGTTCCTTTGCGTCCTCTGCGACTCTGCGGTCATCGTTTCCATATGTCGGCAATCGGAACATACTTATGGCAACTGCTATAGACCCTCAGAATCCGTCCTTTCCGAAGCGGTCTGCAAAGGGATTGTGAAAGGGTTTTCTGACCGGCGATGCCTTTTTTTTCGATCTGGATGTCGAGCGGGATTTTTTTCTGGAGCCGGTATCCCGGTGTGGATCCCGTTTCATGGAAAGAGCGATCCGCTTTCGTTCCAGGTCGACATCCAGGACGGTGACGGTTACCTGCTGGCGGGGGCGTACGACATCGGCCGGATTCTTGACAAACCTTTCGGACAGTTGACTAATGTGGACCAGACCGTCCTGGTGCACCCCGACATCCACGAATGCCCCAAACGCCGTCACGTTAGTGACCACGCCGGGCAGTGTCATTCCCGGTTCCAGATCTTCCATCCGTTCAATACCGGAAGCGAATTCCATGGATTCGAAGGCGCCTCGCGGATCTCTGCCAGGTTTTGCCAGCTCATCCAGAATATCCCTCAGGGTGGGCATGCCGACGGTCGCATTCACATAGCGTTGCAGGTTGATTTTAGATCGAAGCGCGTCGTTGCGCATGAGTTCGGATACCGGGCAATCCAGGTCTGCTGCCATGGCAGCGACCACACGATAACTTTCCGGATGCACGGCGCTGGCATCCAAGGGATTGTCACCGTCCATCACCCTTAAAAAGCCCGCCGATTGCTCAAAGGCTTTCGGCCCTAATCGGGGTACATGTTTGAATTCTTCCCGGTTCCGGAACGGCCCGTTCGTATCCCGATAGATCACGATCTGCTTGGCCAGGGCCGGCCCAAGTCCCGATACGTAGGTGAGCAGCTGGGCGCTGGCCCGGTTGACATCGACACCGACGGCATTGACGCAGCTGATCACCATGTCGTCCAAGGCTTTTTTCAAATCGGTCTGATCGACATCGTGCTGATATTGCCCGATACCGATGGATTTGGGATCGATCTTGACCAGTTCGGAGAGGGGGTCCATGAGGCGGCGACCGATGGAGACGGCGCCACGGATGGTCAAATCAAGGTCCGGAAATTCGTCTCTGGCAACTTTGGATGCGGAATAAACGGAGGCGCCACTTTCATCCACGCGGATCACCGGGACGTTCGCTGTGTCGGCCGGTGTCTTTAGAAAGGCTTCGGTTTCTCTTCCGCCGGTTCCGTTGCCAACGGCAATCGCCTCAATGCGATACTCCTGCAGCAGGGTTGTCATCTTTCGGGCGCTCTGCCCGGATGCCCGTTGGGGATAAATGGTATCGGAATGTAGGAGTTTGCCCTGACGATCCAGGCAGGCCACTTTGCAGCCGGTTCTCAGCCCCGGATCGATGGCCAGAATCCGTTTCGGTCCCAGTGGCGGTTCCAGGAGCAGTTCTCTTAAGTTGGTCGCAAATATCGCAATGGCGGCGGCGTCCGCCCGATCTTTGATTAGGAGCCGGATCTCGGTCTCCATGGAACGGGACAGCAGCCGGTGGTAGCTGTCCTGAAGGGCCGTTGCCACGTGTTGTGAGTCCAGACCATTTCCCCTCACAAAGAGAGGCATCAAAAGGTCCAGGGCTTCGGCTTTCGAAGGCTGAACGGTCATGTTCAGCACATCTTCCCGCTCCCCCCGCCGGATGGCCAGCACACGATGGGAAGGGGCCTTGGCAGCCGGTTCCTCCCAGTCAAAATAATCCCGGTACTTTTGGCCCTCTTTTTCCTTCCCCCGGGCCACGCGGCTTTTTAGGGTCGACCGTTTCAGGAAAAACCGACGCAGGGTGCTGCGCGCCTCGGCATCCTCATTGATCCACTCGGCGATGATGTCCCTGGCGCCGGCCAGTGCATCCTCCGTGGTATCCACCCCCTTGTCGGGATCGACGAAATCGCCGGCCGCCGCCTCCGGATGGATGCCGTTCTGATCGAAAATGGCCCGGGCCAGAGCCTCCAGGCCTTTTTCCCGGGCGATGGTGGCCCGCGTGCGCCGCTTTGGGCGGTAGGGCAGATAGACGTCTTCCAGTTGAGCCAGCGTCGGTGCGGCCAGCACGCTGTCTCGCAGCGCGTCTGTGAGATGACCGTTTTCCGCCAGGGATGTCAGGATGGCCTGTCGCCGGTTTTCCAGTTCCCGGAGCTGGCCCAGTCGATCCCGAATGTCGGTGACGGCCAGTTCATCCAGGCTGCCGGTGGCCTCCTTGCGATAGCGTGCAATAAACGGGATTGTCGCGCCGTCGTCGAGCAGGGCGGCGGTGGATTTCACCTGGTCGACCGACAGGTTCAGTTCACGGGCAATCATTTCGGGGAAAGAAGATGTCGTGTTTGTCTCTTTCATGGGATCGTCTATTTATGGTTTCAGGTGTTGGTGTTCAGGTGTCAGGCATTCGAGGTTTCGGGTGTCCGATGTGAGGTGTCAGGTGTCGGGTGTCGGGTTTCAGTACCATTTTTTCCTGACACCTGAAACCCGAAACCTGCTTGTGGGGTCATAACCCGGAGGGCGACTCGTGGGGTCGTAGCCTTCAGGCGAAGCCCCAAGCCCCAACACCCGAAACCTGAAATCCATCCGTTTTCCTTGGCAGTGCCATGTTGTTGATGAAACGGCGGGTTACCGGATGACACAGGACCGCACATACGGCGTGACGATGTCTTTGAGCCGGGCCATTTCCGTTTCACTGAAGCGGCTGTCCCGGTTCCGGAAAAACTCCGGGTGCAGCAGGTGGCCGTCTTCGAAATGCTGCAACGCATACCGTGTGGCACCGCGAATGGTCCGGGCAATCTGTTCGATGATGACATCGTTGATGAAGGGCTTCACGCAGGTGGTTCTGAACTCATAGGCAGGGGCCCGTTCCATGATCATGCGGATGCTGGCGAGGATGGCACCGGGATCGCATGTCCTTCGGATCCACGGCTCGTACTGGAGGGGATCGGTCTTGATGTCCATGGCGATGTAGTCGACCAGGCCCTGATCCAGCAGATTGCCGATGGCTTCCGGTCGGCTTCCGTTGGTGTCCAGCTTGACGGGGTAGCCCATGGATTTGATACGCCGGCAGAGTTCGGTCAAATCGTGGTGCAGCGTCGGCTCACCGCCGGAGATCACCACACCGTCCAGAAATCCCTTTCGGTCCTCGAGAAAATCGAAAACACCATCCTCTTTCAACAGGGCCGGACAATCCCGGCATCCCCGGGCCAATTCCGGATTATGGCAGAAAGGGCAGTCGAAGTTGCATCCGGATAGAAACAAGACACAACTGAGTTTTCCCGGGTAGTCGATCAGGGAGTTTTTTTGTATCCCGCCGAGTTGCATGATGCGTCCTGTCCGTGAAAACGGCCTAGCAGTTGCCTTCCATCCGCCGCTCGTCCGGTGTGCACTCGACTCCCGCATCCATGGAAACGGCCGATACCGCCATGGTATGGTCGCTGACACGGTAGGTCTTCCGGTCATCGAACTCGGCGGATTTGCCTTCATTCCACTGCTTGATGGGCCTCAGGTACCCGACCACTCTGGAATAGACTTCGGTCTCGGCCTGACACCGGTTGCATCGGTGCTGTTTTCCCGTCAAGTATCCGTGGGATGGACAGATGCTGAAGGTGGGCGTCAAGGTGAAGTAGGGCAGGTGGTAGTTGTTGGCAATCTTCCGCACGAGGGCCTTTACTGCTTCGATATCGGTGATTAACTCCCCGAGAAAGATATGCAGGACCGTACCCCCGGTATACTTGGTCTGGAGTTCGTCCTGCAGGGCCAGGGTGTCGAACAGGTCGTCGCTGTAATTGACCGGCAGCTGCGTTGAATTCGTGTAATAGGGGGCCGCGCCGCGCTGGAACTCGTCTTCATTGGCACAGAGGATCTCCGGATACCGTTTTTTGTCCATCATGGAGAGTCGAAACGAGGTTCCTTCTCCCGGTGTGGCCTCGAGGTTAAAAATATCCCCCGTCTCTTCCTGAATCTCGGTGATCAACGCCCGGATATGGTCCATGATCTTCAGGGCGAAGGCCTGCCCCTGGGCGGTCGTAATGTTTTTTCCGAAAAAGTTCGTACAGGCTTCGTTCATGCCGATGGTGCCGATGGTTGAAAAATGATTTTTCCAGTACAGGTCGGAGTTTTGTTTGATCTCCCGAAGGTAGTATTTCGAATATGGATAGAGGTTCAGATCGGTGAATCGTTCGAGGATCTTTCGTTTGATGACAAGAGATTCTTTGGCCATCTGAACCATCTGGCTGAGCCGGTCGAAGAAGTCGGTCTCGTTACTGGCCAGATGGCCGATGCGGGGCAGGTTGATGGTGACCACCCCGATGGAGCCGGTCAGCGGGTTTGCGCCAAACAGGCCTCCGCCCCGCTTGAGGAGTTCACGGTTGTCGAGGCGCAGCCGGCAGCACATGGACCGGGCATCCTCCGGGCTCATGTCCGAGTTGACGAAGTTTGAAAAGTACGGGATGCCGTATTTGCCGGTCACCTGCCAGAGCATTTCGAGATTGGGATTATTCCAGTCGAAATCCTCCGTAATGTTGTAAGTGGGGATCGGAAACGTAAACACGCGGCCCTTGGCGTCACCTTCCATCATCACCTCGGCGAAGGCACGATTGATCAGGTCCATTTCATTCTGGAACTCGCCGTATGTCCTTTCCTGAAACTCACCCCCGATGATGACCGGATGATCCTTGAGTATAGACGGTACGTACAGGTCCATGGTGATGTTGGTAAACGGCGTCTGGAACCCCACCCGGGTGGGGATGTTGATGTTGAAAATAAATTCCTGGAGGGCCTGCTTGACGTCATCGTATTGGAGATTGTCGTAACCGATGAAGGGCGCCAGGAGAGTGTCGAAATTGGATATCGCCTGGGCCCCCGCCGCTTCGCCCTGGAGCGTGTAAAAGAAATTGACGATCTGGCCTAGGGCGGAGCGGAGATGTCTCGGCGGCCCACTTTCCACCTTGCCTTCAACCCCTCTGAAACCCTGCATGAGAAGATCCTTGAGATCCCAGCCGACGCAATAGACGGACAAGAGACTCAGGTCGTGAATATGAAGATCCCCTTCCTTGTGGGCGCGACGGAGCTCCGGCGGATAGATCCGGTTGAGCCAGTACTCGGACGTGACATCCGAGGAGATGTAGTTGTTGAGACCTTGCAGGGAAAAGCTCATGTTGCTGTTTTCTTTTATCTTCCAGTCGAGCTTTTCGATGTAGTTCTCTACAAGGCTGACACTGGCCTTTGTCGCGATATTGCGGATCTGGGCATGCTGTTCGCGATAGAGGATGTAGGCTTTGGCGGTTTTATAAAACGGGGAATCGAGCAGCACCCGCTCGACGATATCCTGTATTTCCTCTACTTCCGGAACCGGCCCGAGTCGCAGTTCGTGAGCCAGGGTCAACACGCGAAGGGTCAGCTTCTTGGCTTCCCGATCTTCGAATTCGCCGGTGGCCTGACCGGCCTTGGCAAGCGCGGATGTGATTTTCGAGGAATCAAAAGGAACAACGCGGCCATCTCGTTTCTTGATATTTTCGAACACAGTTTTCACCTCAGAGGCTTCCGGTTAGCATTGACCAATCAATTCGAAACAGCAAGGGCCGGCCTGACGATCGGGCACGGCGTTGGGTAACGGATGTGACACGAACGCAGTGTTTCGAGGTACGTTCAACCATACAACAATATGTTGTTGTGTGTCAATACTAAAAAGCCAAGATGTTGTATGAGGAGATGTTTTGGCACGCCATCGTTATTACGGCGGGGGATGCGGTTTCACCTTCTCTTTGGACGTGATCCAGATGAAGTCGCCCTGGTCAAGATCGAACTCCTGACCGGCTTCGGCCAGGTAAACGGTTCGAAACGGGACCCGTGAGCGTCGATAAGCACGTTGGGGGATGCCGAACTTATTGACGATGTGGCCGTTTCCGACAATGACCACCAAAATTTCCGAGTTCAGGGCTGCGGCAATGGATTCGGCCATGGCTTCATCCCAGGTGCACTGGGCTTCGTAAAAATAATCGAAATTGTCCCGGCCCCGCATCTTATGCATCTCGAATATCTCCTGGACATAGGCCCGGTGAGCTTCGTCGCTCAGATCGATATCCTCCGGCAGAAATTCCCTGTCGAACGATTGAAGGTTGGCCAGACCCCCGGTGGCGATTTTAGCCGGCAGATGGAAAGGGATGTTTAATCCGATCAGGGGCACCTGATGGGTTCGGACAAAATCCAGAATCGGTCGATACAGCGCGTAGTCATAGCGCCAGTTGGCATACCAGTGGGTCTGCTGGATCAGCTCCGTTTCCTCCAGCCCGCCCCGGGACCAGTTTTCCAGAATCGCGTTGTAGGTCCGGTCGAACATTTCCATACCGACGGCGATCGGAAGCTCCCGCTGCTGCAAGCCGTTTAGGATCTCGAGCTGGATGTCATGATGCCGGGCATTTGTATGCCGTTCACCGATGTAAACGACTCCAGCCGACGACAGATCATCCAGCAGCATGTCAACGGTGATGGGTTTGCCTGTTTCGGAAGAGAGAATCGTTCCGGGTTCGTAGGTCACCGCCGAGGCATCAATGGCTGCCGGCTTTGCAGACATGGCACATCCTCCAATGATCAGCGCCGATCCAATCCCGATAGCGATGCCGATCACCCCTCGCAGCCAGCGGCGGCCAGTTCGGTTCCCACCCGCTCCGGCAAGGGCGTGGTGCCCGGTATTTCGCGATACGGCCTGTTGTTTGGTCCCGGCTTGTGTTTGCGATATCGACATGGTATTTTTTTACACGTTTGACTATGTTGCTCTGTGGAGTAAAATGACCCCGGCATCAAACCAAAGCCCTTCATAGGCACCAAACACCAAACACCAAACACCATTACCATGCAATTAGATCAGAATCCCGTTTTCAGAAGAATCATCGCGCCCTGGTATGACTCGACCACGGCCTGCTGGGTCGTGCTGGCGTTGATGGCGCTGGTCTTTGTGTTTTCCACCGTCGGCATCGCTGTCGCCCAGAAAACCATCGAATTTCGAGGGCATCTCTGGCTGCCGATGATCCTATTGCTGTTAAGCGGCAGCGTCATGGTGTCTACCCTCTTTCGTCTCCTTAAACGCCGGTCCCGCAGAGGGCCCCGCTGACAGTCAGAGGCAAAGTCTGACGCAGCGGATCACTTCTTGGCAAACTCGGTAAAACTCATTTCCCGATAGCTATTTGTATGCATGTACTTGAGGATGGACAGGAACAGATCCGGTGACATGAAGCCCGGCCGGCTGCCGATCCGTTTCCCTCTCTCGTTGAGAAACCAGGTGGTGGGAAGCCCCCGAACAGAGTACGTGGCGGCGAGTCTCTTTTCTTTGTCGGAGTCTATTTTGACCGGGATGAAATTCTTGTTCAGAAAGGCAATGACGTCCGGTACCCGAAAGGTTTCCCGTTTCATTTTTTCGCAGGAGTCACACCATTCCGCCCAAAAAAAAAGCAAGACTTTCCTGCCCTGCTCTTTTCCCAGTGAGGTTCCTTCGGCATAGTCATACCATCGGATTTGGCTTGCCACGGCCGGTATCGCCACCGATATCGCCAGTGCCACCGATGCTGCCAGGGCGATGCGGGCCGTCCGATTGTGGAGTTTGTTCATTGTCACGTATCCCCATTCAGAATTGAATCCTGTCCAAAATAAGGCCGATGCCCACCAGAATCAACAAGCTTCCGGCAGCCACGTTGATATATCGTATGGCCGACGATGCCTTCTGCATCAGTGTCAGGATCAGGTGGATGAAAACGGAGATCACCAGAAAGGGGACGGCCAGTCCGGCCGAGTAAACTCCCAGAAGGCCGATACCCTGCCATATGGTTTCCTGGCTGCCGGCGATGATCAGTATAGAACCCAGCAAGGGACCGACGCAGGGGCTCCAGCCGGCACCAAAGGCCATCCCGACAAGAAAGGTGCCGAACATATGCAGCGGTTTTTTTCGGAGTTGCAGCCGTTTTTCAAAATCCAGGGCCCGGATGCGGAAAAGTCCCATGAGGTGAAGTCCGAACACCAGGATAATAACCCCGCCGATGACCCGCACATACTGTCGATACTGAAAAAAGAGACCACCGAGAAACGACGCCGATGCCCCCAATAGCACAAACACAAACGAAAACCCCATCACGAAGGCCAGGGTGGATAGAACCACTTTCTTCCGGATCCGAGAGGTTTCCGATCCGGTGAGTTCTTCCAGACTGTACCCGGTGATAAAGGTAAAATAGGCCGGGATCAGCGGCAGCACACAGGGTGAGAAAAACGACAGCAATCCGGCCAGCAAGGCGGCCGGGTATGTGACTGGTTCGGCAAACATGGTTTCAATGAATCAATCCTGCGGCGCGTAACTTTCTGAGAGACAGCGTCGGTCATCCCGTTACAGGTTTACATGAATTTAGATAATCATCGTATCGTCAAAAGGCAAAAACACACGGCAACTGAATAACCCTGAATGTTGGAAAGCGTCTCAATATTGGCCCTTTCCAACCATTCCCTGAAAAGATTTCATCCAAAAGAAAAGGCGCCCAGCCCCTTGGTCCTGCGGACTTCCCTGTGCTTCTCGATCCGGGCCGGTCGCGCAAAAACTCGTCCCGCTGCCAGCGGGACTCAGACAGTTTGCGCGCCTTATCGTCCCGGCTCTACGATGTTTCCCCGCCGTTTTTGTGGCGGGCTCGGCTACGGGGCAACGGGGGAACGGCCCAACGCCATTGGCCCCTACGGGGGTCTTCCTGAAGTCCCCCGCTATGCGGGAGGAGTGTTCACGTGCTGAGATCCCTGCTCCTCTCCCGGGCGGCCAGGATCGCATCCACGATGTGCTGCCGGACGTTGCGATCGTCCAGCACACCGGTGGCGGCGGCGGTGGTCCCTCCCGGCGATGTCACTTTCCGCCGAAGCGATTCCGGGGGCTCGCGATGCTCTTCCATAAGCCGGACCGCTCCTTTCAGTGTCCCCAGAGTCAGGGCCGCGCTCTCTTCCCTGGAAAACCCCATCCGGAGGCCGGCCGCGATCATCGCTTCAGCAAGATAGAAGAGGTAGGCCGGTCCGGATCCGGACATGGCGGTTACGGCGTCCATTTGATTTTCTTCGAATTCGATCACCGCACCCATGGCCTCGAAGATGCGGCGTGCCTGATGCATATCATCGTCCCTGGCGTGCCGGTTTGGACTCATTCCGGACATGCCTTCCAGGACCAGCGCCGGAGTGTTGGGCATGACCCGGACAATGGGAAGGTTGGCCCGCATGGGGTCATCCAGTGGCCCATATAGCGTTTCCTCGATTTGCCGAATCCGGATCCCCGCCGCAATGGAAATGACCAGCTTGCGTGTTTCGATACGGTATCCGATATGCCCTGACAGTTCGTTCAGGACCTGGCCCATCTGCTGCGGCTTGACCGCCAGAATGACGACCCGCGATGATGAAAACAGACCGGTATTGTCCCCGGTGGTGGACACCCCATAGGTGGTTTCGAGGTGCTGTAAACGGCTGTCATCCATATCTGCCAGGGTGATGTCTCCGGCGTTGGCGGCTCCGGATCGAATTAGCGCTGCGGCAATGGCTTCTCCCATGTTTCCGGCTCCGATGATTCCGATTCTACTGTTCATGGTAACCCCTTAGACTGTTGACGTAACGGGACCAGTGCCTTTCCGATCCGGGCTGTGTCTGTGTGATATGTGATTCCGCGGCGTTTGTCGACAAACGGGGGAACCATTGCCGGCCCCCCATCGGGAGTTGGGCAGGCTCGGCCATAGCGGGTGGTCTGGTCAGCATCCGCAAATAGTTATCGCCGGTCAACAGGGACTGTCAACGGTTTTGCTGGAATTCACTTGACTTGCGGCCTCTATATAGTTTAAATTATTTACATTTAATGGCTTTTCGCTCGGATGTGGGATGCTCGGTGCCGGGCTGATTTCTCTTTGGGACACAATTTTTTCAAGGTTATCGATTATGCTGATTATTGGAAACCTCCTGGCAGCCCTGGCCGTCGTCGTATCCTATGCGTTGACGATATATATGTGGCTGATAATCGCCAGAGCCATATTGTCATGGGTGAACCCGGATCCTTACAATCCGATCGTAAGGTTTCTGTACAATGTTACCGAACCGGTACTGCATCAGGTTCGCAGCCGTCTTCCCGTTAATTTCGGAGGCATCGACGTATCGCCGATCATCGTATTTCTGGTCATAATATTTCTACAAAAGTTTGTCGTCGGCAGCCTCTCCGGGATGGCAGCGTCTCTTTTGTCAAAATAAAGCTGGAGGAAACGGCATGAAACTCACCGCCCTTGACATTCAACAGCAGCGGTTTCGTACCCGATTCAGGGGATTTGATATCCGTGAGGTCGATGCATTTCTCGATCTGACGGCGGATTCCTTCGCCCAGCTACTGGCGGAAAATGACTCCCTCCGGGATCGCATCGACCGGCTTGAACATGAGCTCCTTGGGTACAAGCAGCGCGAGGAAACCTTCAAAAAAGCGATGCTCAATTCCCAGCAGGCCATCGATCAGATGAAAAAGAACGCTCAGCAATCGGCAGACCTGGTTGTCGCCGAAGCGGAGGTGAAGGCGGAAAAGATCTTGAACAGTGCTCACCAACGGCTGGGTCGGCTGCAGGAAGACATCCAGGAGTTGAAACGCCAGCGCGTCCAGATAGAAGCTCAGATACGATCGATTCTGGATGGACACAGCCGTTTGCTCGAAATGGGCGTTGAGGCCTCCAAGGCCCGGGACCGGGAAGACACCAAGGTCCAAGTATTGAAAAAAACATGATGGCACATTATATTTCCGTATGATTTTAGGCCGGCACCAACGGCCCCTGTCATCCGAATCAGCGGTCTCTCTATGTAACCGAGCGGGAGTAGCTCATGGCTAAAATCGATGCATTCTTCAAGCTGATGAACGACCAGGGGGCCTCGGATCTCCACCTTGTTTCCGGGCAACAGCCGGTGCTGAGGATCCGTGGCGATTTGGAGCGGGTCAAATTCAAGACGCTCCATAATGACGAGCTCAAAGCCATGCTGTATGAAATTGCGCCGGAGCAGAAGGTAAAAGTATACGAGGAAACCGGCGACATCGACTTCGGGTATGAGATCCCGGGTTTGGCCCGGTACCGGGCGAACTTTTTTACGCAAAAATATGGGGTCGCGGCGGTGTTCCGGGAAATTCCAAGTAAAATTATGACAGCCGAGCAGCTCGGGCTGCCACCGGTCGTTCCCAAGCTGGCCAGCCTGCCCAGGGGGCTTGTCGTTGTCACGGGGCCGACCGGAAGCGGCAAGTCCACCACACTTGCGGCCATTATCGACGTGGCCAATCGAAGCCGGAAAGATCACATCCTCACCATCGAAGATCCCATCGAATTCGTTCATGAAAGCGCCAGCTGTATCGTTAACCACCGGGAAGTGGGGACCCACACCGAATCTTTTGAGGCGGCCCTGAGGGGTGCCCTGCGTGAGGATCCGGACATCATTCTGGTCGGCGAAATGCGGGATCTGGAGACCATCTCCCTGGCGGTGGAAGCCGCTTCCACGGGGCATCTGGTGTTCGGTACCCTTCATACCACCAGCGCCGCCAAGACCGTCGACCGGATCATTGAGGTGTTTCCCGATTCGGGCCAGGCCCAGATCCGATCGACCCTCGCCGATGGTGTTCGTGCCATCCTGGCCCAGACGCTGTTTAAGCGGATCGATATAAAGGGCCGTTGCGCGGCTCTTGAAATCCTCATTGCCACTCCGGCGGTACGCAATCTGATTCGAGAAAACAAGACCTACCAGATACCCTCGATGATTCAAACCGGGAAGAAGTATGGCATGCAGCTTCTCGACGATGCTATCATGGACCTTGTCGAAAAAGGGTATATCAATCCGGATGATGCGTATGCGAAGGCCAATGAGAAAGCCCGCTTTCGGCCCCTTCTGAAGCACCCGCCAACCGATTTTACCGAGGCGTAATCCGAACGGTGCGTGGCACGGTCACTTGCGCATTTGCCGTTACTGAATGGAAACGATTTCGACATTCCGGTGAGGGGAGAAGAAGCCTTTCTTTTGCGAGCGGCATACTGACATTCGCATTGTGTTAAGGAACTTCCCCCGCCAAACACTGAACAGGGTTCACCCTGTTCGATCGAGGTTCACGGGATTTCAGTGATCAACCATAACGCTCCGGTACCATTGTCGGACGACAGCTGCAGCCCCGATCCCGTTTGCCCCGGTTCCATTGTTAGGAGGCGGTCATGCAAAAACAAGAAGTTGACTATATCCTTACCCGTATGCTCGATGCTTACGGCAATGTCTCGGACCTCAACCTCACCGTGGGTAAACCCTTCCAGGTCGAATCATCCGGGTTGCTCACAAGGGTTGAAATGGATCCGCCGGTCCATGAACTGACCCCTTTCCAGTCGGAGGTGTTTGCCCTCACACTGCTGAATCAGAACCGGCGTCTGACAGAGGCCCTTCTATCAGAGGGTTCGTGTGACATGTCCTATGAATTGCCGGGCAAAGCCCGCTTCAGGGTGAACATATTCTCCCAGCGTAACAATTACTCTGTTGTTCTGCGGAAGCTGGAGACCAAGATTCCGACCATCGAGGAGATGCATTTACCGGAGCCCTTCTACGATGTGGCCAAGGAAAAGAATGGCATTGTGTTTGTCACCGGTGCTACCGGCAGTGGTAAGTCGACCTCCCTGGCAGCGGTGTTAAACGAGATAAATGAGAACACGTCGGTGCATGTCGTTACCCTTGAAGATCCCGTCGAGTATCAGCACCCTCATAAAAAATCCACCTTCAACCAGAGAGAGATGGGCAATGATTTTGACACGTTTGCCACCGGGCTGCGTGCGGCTTTGCGTCAGGCGCCGAAAGTCATCCTGGTCGGTGAGATGCGGGACCGGGAAACGGTAGAGATTGGGCTCAGCGCGGCAGAGACCGGTCACCTGGTGCTCACGACTCTGCATACGGTGGATGCCGGATCATCCGTCAACCGTATCCTCGGGATGTTTTCCAAAGAAGAAGAAAACCAGATCCGAATCAGACTGGCAGACACCATACGATGGATTATCTGCCAGCGGCTCCTGCCAAAAATCGGCGGCGGACGGGTGGCCGCCTTTGAAGTCATGGGCGTCAATCTCCGGGTCAAGGACACGGTTCTCCGCGGCGAATCCGAGGGGAAGACGTTTTATGACATTATCGAAAAAGGCGATGCCTATGGATGGACGACATTCGACAAACACATCGTTGGACTTTACAAGACGGAGCAGATCACCGAGGAAACGGCCATGGCATACGCCTCTCACAGGGGGGTCGTGGGGCGCGGCATTGACCGGGTCAAATCCGCCAGGGGCGAAAAGACGACCGACATTGACGACCTGGAAATTGATATCGATTACGGCAAGAAGAGTTAATCGCGCACTATCGGCGACAGCGTAAAACGTTGCACGAGAGAGTCGGGGGAAATACATGGATATCATTTGCGATAAATGTAACGCGAAATTCAGAATACCGGATGAAAAGGTTCCCAAAGGCCAGGCCTTTTCCCTGGCCTGCCCCAAGTGCAAAGAGAAAATCACTGTGGACCCCGAAGCCCCTGAAGATGCCGGACCGGCTGCGGCACCCGGACGGGTGACAGAAGAAGGGGGCGAAAATTACGATGCCGAGGACAAGCCGTTTGATTTTCTAGAGGAAGGGGCCGAGACGGCATTGCTGTGTGAAAGCGAGCCGGACATCCGGGCCAAGATCCGTGAGGCCCTGGGGGCTCTCGGATACCAGGTGCGGGAGGCCAAGACACCGGTAGATGCGCTGAAGCAAATGCGATTTCACGTATTTGACGTGGTGGTCCTGAACGAGATGTTCGGCACCTCGGATCCGGATGAAAACAACGTGCTGCGGTTTTTAGACCGGCTTGGCATGGTTGTTCGCCGGAACATTTTTGTTGCCCTGATCACCGAGCGTTTTCGTACCAACGACCATATGATGGCCTTTGCCAAGAGCGCTAATGTCGTTGTCAACAAAAAGAATATCAACGACTTTCAGTCGATCGTCAAAAAGGGAGTAGCAGATTCCGTGGCGTTTTACAGAGTATATCGTGAGGCGATGTACAAGACGGGAAGAGCCTGATCAGCATTCCATATTGCGGATTCTGGATGCTTGCCCGCCCACCTGAGGCGGGTAAACCTCTGGCGGACTGGATGCTGGATACTGGGATACTGGATGCTGGATGCTGGATACTGGGATACTGGATGCTGGATGCTGGATGCTGGATACTGGATGCTGGATACTGGGATACTGGATGCTGGATGCTGGATGCTGGATACTGGATACTGGATGCTTGCCCGCCTCCGGCGGACTGGATACTGGATGCTTGCCCGCCTCCGGCGGACTGGATACTGGATGCTGGATGCTGGATACTGGATGAACTGAAAAGATTAGTGCTGAAAGCTCAAAGCTGAAAGTATAGTGATAAGAACCATGATTGACATTCCGCCGTGTTGAAGGTTGTACCGACGACCGAATACCCAATACCCAATACCTAATACCTACGTGGGGCCAACGGGCTGACGGGATACTGGATACTTGCCCGCCCTCGGCGGATTGAAATGTGAGTTTTGGAATTTGTAACTTGGAATGGAAATAGGCACATGACGGAACTCATGGCCGCACGTGCAGAAGCAACTTGAATTCCCGGTTAGGCCGTTACCATGGACTACACCTGCAACGAATATCGGGCCGAAATGATCCTTTTGGGACTGCAGCGGCGACTCCGGGACGAAAATCTTTCCGAGGTAGAGAAGGAAAAGATCGAAAAGCAGATTCGCCAACTGGAGCAATCAATGGGCATGGCCTAAACTGCTCCGTCCTCCCACCCGGTTTGATGCTGCCTGCCGTCATTCAATCCGCTGAGAAATAGCCGGGGATCGATCTATAGAGCATGTAGCATCCTTGTCGAGGGCCCCGATACAGCTTGATCCCGCCCCTGCCGTGCAGCTAAAGCAATGACTTGCGGTGATAATCGGATGCCCGTTGGTGACCGATTCGATGTTCTCGATACGGACCGGTTTAAATTCCGTATCCAGAATCGGCAGTCCGAGGGCCTGATTAAAGTCACAGTTGTAAAGCAGCCCTTCATAATCCACACTGATCAATGTCCGGCACATAATGTTCGAGGCTGCCGTCATGTTCAGGTTTCCGCGGAGCAGATCGATGTAGGCATCCAGCCGCCCCTGCTTTTTCAGTTTCTCACCGAACCTGCCGATGGGAACATTCGTGATGGTAAAGAGATTGGAGAACGTGATCCCATATTTTTCATAGAGTTCCCGCTTGTAGTCGGCCTCGAGCTTGCGCTGGTGAACCGGGAGAAAATCCGCCCCCGGATTGTAAACCAGATTCAATTCGAGCTCTTTGCCGTACCCCAAACGGTTCAGCATTTGAAGCGCCGTGACGCTCTTTTCGAAGACACCCGGCCCCCGCTGCCTGGCGACGTTCTCGGCCGTGTAGCAGGGAAGCGATCCGATCAGGATGATCCCCTGATCGGCATACCACTGGGGAATCCATTCGTACCCAGGTTCAAGAAGGACGCAAATATTCGATCTGACCATCAACCTGTCAACGGTGGGGCGTGCGCTGTCGATGAGGTACTTGAAGTTGGGATTCATCTCCGGACTTCCCCCGGTGATATCCAGGGTCAGACCGGGATGCTTTCCGAGCACGGCCAGCACCCGATCCATAATCTCTCTGGACATGACCTTTTCCCCGTTGGGGCCGGCGTTCACATGGCAGTGCCTGCAGCTCAGATTGCAGCGATCGCCGAGGTTCACCTGAAGCGTTTTCAGCTCATCAAAACTCAGCAGTTCCGGGGCCGCCTCTTTAAGAGCTGTTGCAAAGTCATTGGCCATTGTTTTCTCCTTACCCGTTTTCAGACATGAACCAATAAGAAGGGGATTCACCTGAAGATGGCATCGAAATTTTTAAACGGATATTTTATCCGTACTGTCGATACCACATTTTTGCTTTCTTGGCACCCACCCATTCCTTGACCGCACTATCAACATCCAAGAAGTGGGCTGTTTTTAAATGCACGTCAAATGCCGTTGTATCGGTATACACCTCCGAATGGAAAATTCTTTTCGGACCCGTCTGTGGGACACAAACATCGGACTGACCTCAGTGCTCCCCGGTCACGAGGGAATTTCAGGCCTGTAGGATCACTTTTTCAGCGAAACGCTGAGCCAACGGCTCCCGGCACACAAACACCCACCGTGACAACGATCGCAACGACCCCTCCGAACCGGTTGTCGTAGCATCCCACCAAAACTTACATTTACGGTTCCGTGGTGGCCCAAGAGAACCGCTTTGTGTTTCCGGTTCGTGTCGCCGACAGGGTCTGACGCTTAAATGATAAGGAGACCGTTTCTATCGGCGGCCCGTGTCCAAGTCACCACTTCGTCGATCACATCCGGGTCCCTCTCCGGGCGGAGCGGACCAAGTTTGTACACCGGGTGTTCCTGCGACGTATCATAAAATGGAATTCTGACCTTCGTTTTATCATAGGAGAGCCGGAGGGCGCCGGAAGTGGGGGATCGGGGCAACCCTTTTTACGTACCATACGTCTTGCGCCCCCGGTTATCCGGTGATGAGATCACCAATAATCCGCAGGCCTTCCAGGGTCAAGGACTGGTCCACTTCTTCGATGGATCGGCAAACGCCGGCCATTAGCTCGGCCAAGCCACCGGTGGCGATGATTTTCGGCTGGGTCGCCATTTCCGAGGCCAGGCGGTGAGCCATACCGTCAACCAGTCCGGCATATCCCAGGATGATTCCGGCCTGCATGCTGCTGGCCGTGTCTTTTCCGATGGCTGCTTCGGGCGGGGAGAAAAGCTCGACCCTCGGCAGCTTTGATGCTTTCTGAAATAACGCCTCCGCCGAAATCATGATTCCCGGGCTGATGGCACCACCGAGGTATTCCCCTCTTTCCGATATGGCATCAAAGGTCGTTGCCGTGCCGAAATCGATGACCACGAGGCTCGATTGATAGCGATGAAAGGCTCCGATGCCGTTGACGATGCGGTCGGCACCGACTTCGGCAGGGTTTGGGAGAAGAATCGGCATCAAATCAAATGCACGCGGGTCCACCCAGAAGGGTGCATGGCCCAGATATTTTCGACAAAAGGAATCGAAAATGGTTTTCATCGGAGGGACCACACAGGAGATGACCGTGCGGGTGATGCCTGCAGGGCGGATGCCGCCGGCAGTGAACAGACTGGAGACCAGCACATTGAACTCGTCTTCCGTGGTGTTGCGCTCGGTGCGGACACGCCAGTCTTTCAAAAGGCTGCTGCCGTCGTAGATCCCCATGACCGTGTTCGTATTGCCGATGTCGATGACCAGTAGCATGATTCGATACCGTTCCTATAAATAAAATCGTGCAACATAATTCTTTAGCATTTCAATCGAAACCTTGAATCCCTGGCCCCTTGAACCCTCTGCTATCCCACCGACTCAATTGGAAAATATCCTCTTCTGTGGCCTGGATGAACGACAACTTTTCAGGACCTAATGCGCTATATTGACGATGGCGTCGATGATGGTGGCCGTGGATCGGGTACTGCCCACGTCGTGAACACGGACGATATGTGCGCCGTTTAGAATGGATGCCGCCACGGCGGCCTGGGTGCCGGTTTCCACCTCCGGGACCAGGGGAGATGGATCCGAGTCCCTGTCTCCCTTTAACAGGTGCCGGATGAATGCCTTCCGGGATGGCCCGACCAGGATTGGTGCGCGCATGTCCTGGAAGTTTCCCAATTGCTGCAACAGGGACAGATTGTGATCAAACGTTTTCCCAAAACCGATGCCGGGATCGACGATGATCATTTCCCTGGGGATGCCGGCCGACTCGGCCCTCTCCACAGCCTGTTCCAGAAATGTCCGGATCTCGCCGATGAGATCTCCGTATTTCGGGGTCAGTTGCATGGTTTTGGGGGTGCCAAGCATGTGCATCAGAATGATGGGGACCCTGTATTCGGATGCGACGGCCCCCAACTCGGCATCGTGACGGAGGGCGCCGATGTCGTTGATGATCGCGGCACCCGCATCGAGAGCCTGTCGGGCGACCTCTGCCTTGGTGGTATCGATGGATATGGGGATGGAAACCTGATCGACCAGGGATTCGATGACCGGAAGGACGCGCTGCAATTCCTCTTTTACAGTGACCGGTTCCGAGAAAGGGCGGGTGGACTCTCCCCCGATATCCAGTATGTCAGCGCCATCTTCGGCCAATTTTCGGCCGTGGGCTACGGCGCTATCGGCGGAATAGAAGTGACCCCCGTCGGAAAAGGAATCGGGCGTAACGTTGACCACCCCCATGACAGCGGTCTTGGCACCCAGTTCCAGTCTGTGCCGTCCCCAGATCAGGCTGTAAGTGTTTCGGGAGATCATTTATCGTTGTATCGCCGGGTGGCGCAATCAGGCGTCGCGTGGCTGTTCGGTATCATCTGCCGCTTTGTCCGCGTGGTTGAACGGCAGTCGTATCCCCGGCCTCATTTCCTTGATCAGTTCATCCAGCTCGGCGCCCATGACCGTTTCCTTTTCGATCAGTTCCCCGGCCAGACGATGCAGAATGTCCAAATTCTCTTCGAGAATGCTCTTTGACCGGGCATAGGCACTTTGGATGAGTTTCATGACCTCTCCATCGATACGACGTGCCGTCTCTTCGGAGTAGTCCCGGTGTTGGGAGATCTCACGGCCGAGGAAAATCTGTTCTTCGCCGACTTCGTAAGACAGGGGCCCCAAGTCGTCGCTCATTCCCCACGAGCGGATCATTTTTTGGGCCAGAGCCGTAGCCTGCTTGATGTCATTGGCTGCGCCGGTGCTGATACGGTTAAATACCAGCTCTTCGGCGGCGCGACCTCCAAAAGCCACGGACAGTTCGCTCTCGAGCTGGTCCCTGTATTTGAAATCACGCTCTTCGGGAAGAAACCAGGTGATGCCGGCCGCCCGGCCCCGTGGAATGATGGTGATCTTGTTGACTGCGTCGGTTTCAGGCAGGAATCTGGCTACCAATGCATGCCCGCCTTCATGGTAGGCGGTGGTTTTCTTGTCTTCGTCGCTGATGACTTTGGATTTTCGCTCGAGACCCATATAGACTTTGTCTTTGGCGTCCTCGAAGTCCATCATATCCAGGTGATCTTTGTTCCGCTTTGCGGCTAGCAGGGCAGCTTCATTGACCAGGTTTTCCAGATCGGCTCCGGAAAAACCCGGTGTCCCCTTGGCCAGAATGGTGACATTGACCCCTTCGTCCACCGGGGTGCGTTTCATGTGGACCCGGAGGATTTTTTCACGACCCCGGATATCGGGCATGGAAACCACCACCTGTCTGTCAAATCGGCCCGGTCTCAAAAGGGCCGGGTCGAGAACATCCGGGCGATTGGTGGCGGATATGAGAATGACGCCCTCGTTGGATTCAAAGCCGTCCATTTCAACCAGGAGCTGATTGAGCGTCTGCTCCCGCTCATCGTGGCCGCCGCCCAGCCCCGCGCCGCGGTGACGCCCCACGGCATCGATTTCGTCGATGAAGATGATGCACGGTGCGTTTTTCTTACCCTGGACGAACAGGTCGCGGACCCTGGACGCACCGACGCCGACGAACATTTCCACAAAGTCTGAACCGCTGATACTGAAGAACGGGACGCCGGCCTCTCCGGCAATGGCCCGGGCCAAAAGCGTCTTTCCGGTCCCCGGCGGTCCCATCAGCAGCACACCTTTGGGAATGCGGCCGCCGAGTCGGGTAAATTTTTTGGGATCTCGAAGGAATTCGACAATCTCACTGAGCTCTTCCTTGGCCTCGTCGATCCCGGCGACATCATCGAAAGTGACCTTGGCCGACTGGTCCGACATCAACCGGGCACGGCTTTTCCCAAAGGACAACGCCTTCCCACCGCCGCTTTGCATCTGCCGCATGAAGAATATCCACACGGCGATCAGAACGATCATGGGAAACCATGATAGGAGAATATTCATGTACCACGGGGATTCGGTCGGCGGCTTGGCTGAAATAACCACACCTTTTTGACGCAGGGTCTGGATCAGATCGGTATCCTGGGGGGCGAAGACCTTGAAACGGGTCCGATTGGAATCGGTTACGAAAAGCTCCTGCCCCTGGATTACCACTTCATCGACACGCTCGTTGTCGACCATTTCCAGAAATTCGGTATAGCTGATGCTGTTTTCTGCAATGTTTTGCTGGGTAAACAGGTTGTAGAGCATGATCATCATCATCGTGATGACCAGCCAAAGCGCAAGGTTCTTGTAGAACGGATTCAAAGACTTCATCCTCCTCATGGGGCTCGGGACGGATATGCGGATCTGCTCACCTCTGCGGCCGGTCCGCCGGTAAACCGCACGACCCGAAAGTATTATGACACTTCTATATTAACCATTACCGGCGGTCAGGCAAGAAGCAGTTCGCCGCGCAGCACCGATCGGGTCGACGCGTCGACCTTGACCGTTTCAGCGATACGATGTCCCGCGACCCATACAATGGTGTCTCCGCTGACCAGCACCGGGCAGCGGCGGCGGTCCCCAAGCGGGACCTTGTGATTGATAAAGTAATCCGAGAGCTTCTGTGTGCCCGTCATGCCCAAGGGCTGAAACCGGTCCCCGGGGCTGGCGTTTCGAACCGTGACGGGAAAACAAACCTTTTTCGTATCAAAAAAGGCGACCTGCTGTCCAGCAAAGCGGAATTTGGGCAGAGCGGTCCGGTCGATCGCGGAAAGTTTCAGGATCATTCCAATTTCAGGTATTTCCAACGAACCCGGTTTCCGAAGTTCGTAGGTGAAGCCCCGCGATTGCGGTCGCGGGTGTTCACAAGAGGTCGCCTTGGAAAAAATGATCTCACCCGCATGTCGGTCTACCTGAAGCCCCTCCGGCAGGTCCACATGGCCTCGCGGCGGTCCCTCATGAATCAGTTTCAGAACCGCTTCCACGTGCAAGTAGGTCAATTTTCGCAGTCGTCCCGTAACCACGGCCACCGCTCTCCGTACGATCCGCCGTTGTGCTCCGGGATGACTCTTTACGAGGCGATCTACCGTGAGCCTGACGGACCCGGCCTCTCGTGCGACCAGGCAGTGATTGAACATGGACTCGGTGCGGGCGTCCAGCCACGTGTCCTCGTCACGCATGATGGCGGCCATGCGGTTGAGGCTGGCCGATACCGCCGGATGCACCATTTCCTCTAAATACGGAATGACCCGGTGACGGATCCTGTTGCGCAGCAGCCGCTCGTCCCTGTTGGAGGCATCATCCACCCAGGGGATTCCGCCGGCGGCAAGAAACGCAAGGATGTCTTTCCGGGTCGTCTGGATCAAGGGCCGGACGATCGGCCCCCGCACAGGCGGGATTCCCGACAGCCCTTTGGGACCGCTGCCCCGAAGCACATGCATCAGGACCAGTTCCGCATTGTCGTCTGCGGTATGGCCCACAGTGATCCGTCCATAGCCATGTTTCTGTGCTGTTTGAATCAGAAAAGCGTAACGCCGTTCCCGCGCAGCCTCTTCGGGAGAAAGGTGAAAGGCGCGCCGGTAGGCGCTGACATCCTCTGATCGCGAATAGAAGGCAAGAGAGAGTTGTGCCGCTGTTTTGGCGGCGAATGCGGCATCCCTTTCGGATGCCGCTTCCCTGAGCTGATGGTTCAGATGGGCCACCCCCAGGCGGATGGGGAACTCCGGGGTTAACTGAAGAAGGCCGTGCAGCATGGCCATGGAATCCGGCCCCCCTGAAAGCGCCACCAGGACCCGATCACCGGGGTGGAACATGGCAAATTGCGCAATGGTCTCTTTTAAGTTGCGGAGAAACCGGAAACTACTGAAGCCGTTGCGCGATGTTGGCATGTACCAGTTTGGATACTTTCTTGTCCCACAATCCGACAGTGCCGGAACGGACCGAAACTTCTGTAATGTTCGGAGCCACCAGAGTGACGGTAACCGCCACCGGCGTGCCGCTGGAGTTTTTGGCTTTTATCACCGACGTTATGGCGTCCCCGGCCGGTTTCTCTTCGATGGCCATCTCAAGGTTCTCGAGGGTGTCCAGGGAAGCTGCTATTGTCCTATCGTAATCGGCCTGATAGGAGCGAGTCAACTTCCCCTTGCTGTAGGCATAAGCCCCGGCACCTGCGGCACCCCCGACCACCACGACCGGGCAGCCGGTCGTGACCGTAAGACTGCACAACCCGATCGCAATGACCATCAGACGCATTAAGGACAGCATCGTTTCCTCACTATACTTCCGCGCATATGCGCATTGGCCGGTCACGGAATCATGGAAAACCGGATAACCTCACATTATTTTAGGAGGGGATAAAAGTCAATATCAACCCACAATATTGTATACCGAGGCATCTGCATGTTGAAGATGTTGTGGGCAGGCAGATGACGACCATTTCTCCAAAAGGCTGAATATTCACACGTACGCTTGCAATATTTTCCGTTTCAGCTATAACCATGTTCCCGGTTGTGCTAGGCGGGGAGCTAGCGGTGCCCTTTTCCCGAAATCCGCTTATGCGGGGCTGAATTCCCCCCAGAGGGTTTGTTAACAAAGCGGATTGGCCATCGACCGGCCGCCGCGCAACAGACGATCACGAACCTCGTCAGGTCCGGAAGGAAGCAGCGATAAGTGATGCAGACTGTGTCGCGGACCGATCCCGGTCACGTGCTGGCCATGATGCCGAGGAGATAACTCGACAGGGGGTGCACAACCTCTCCTATATCGTGCCCGGAATGCGGTGACGGTGCCCTTCAGGTTCTGAACAAAGTCCCCCGGAAAGCCTTTCATTACACGGTTTTGTCGCGGCAAATCCGTCTTGACATCCAACTACTCCGTCTTATTTTTGCTCAGAGTTAATTCCCCGGTTCTTGGACATTTACAAGAAAAGAGAACGGCATCGGATGGCACGCCGGAAAACGATCGATATCCAGTCAAAAGACAGCGATTCCAACAAAACAAACCAGCATCAGGCTGCCGGCGGTGATCCGGAAATGTCCAGCGAGACGATCGATGGGCTGGAAGAGCCCATGGTTGAACAACCCGCTGAGACACTCGACGAACTGAAGACGGAGCTGGAATCCGTCAAAAAAGAAGCCCAGGAGAACTACGACAGATTTCTAAGGGCTTCGGCCGAACTGGATAACCTCAGAAAGCGGACCGCCCGGGAAAAAGAGGATTTTCGCAAGTTCGCTGTCGAGAATGTGGTTAAAGAGCTTCTGCCTGTAGTGGATAACCTGGAACGGGCAATCCATTTATCAGACTCGAACGATCAGGATGTCGCGGGCCTCGTCAAGGGCGTCGATCTGGTGCTTAGAGATTTCCTGAAGGTTTTTGACAAATTCGGCGTAAAGCCGATCGAATCGCTTGAAAAGCCCTTCGATCCGACCTTCCATCAGGCGGTAATGCAGGAAGAGTCGCCCGACCAGCCGAATAATACAGTGATTTCCGAGTTGCAAAAAGGCTATTTGATACATGATCGCCTGCTACGGCCGGCGATGGTCGTTGTATCGCGAATACCCGGTTAATTCTACGGGTTGAGGAGGGCGCCACGGCGGCTAATCTGAGTATTCACGAGTTTGATAGTTTTGGGTGAAGGAGGAGTTCAGATGGGTAAAATTATTGGGATTGATCTAGGGACCACAAATTCCTGCGTAGCGGTGATGGAAGGGGCCGATGCCCAGGTGATCACCAACCCGGAAGGTGGACGAACCACGCCATCGGTCGTTGCCGTTTCCGACAGCGGCGAACGGCTGGTTGGTCAGATTGCAAAGAGGCAGGCCGTGACCAATCCGGAGAATACGGTTTTTGCGGTCAAACGTCTCATCGGGCGGAAGTTCAAATCAAAAGAGGTGCAGGACGATATCAACATTCTGCCGTATAAACTGGAAGAGGCATCCAACGGCGATGTCCGCATCCGACTGAAAGACAAGGTGCACAGCCCGGCAGAGATTTCCTCTTTCGTGTTGGCGCACATCAAGAAATATGCGGAAGATTACCTGGGTGAGCCTGTCTCCGATGCTGTCATTACGGTTCCTGCGTACTTTAACGACAGTCAGCGCCAGGCTACCAAGACGGCGGGTAAAATCGCCGGCCTCAATGTTCAACGGATTATCAACGAGCCGACGGCCGCCTCCCTGGCCTATGGGCTGGACAAGAAATCCGATCAGAAGATCGCGGTGTTCGACCTGGGTGGCGGAACCTTCGATATATCGATCCTGGAAATCGGCGAAGGGGTGTTCGAGGTCAAGGCGACCAACGGCGATACGCATCTCGGTGGTGAAGATTTTGACTTGCGTATCATCGATTATCTCGCGGACGAATTCAAAAAGGATCAGGGGATCGACTTGCGAGGCGACAAGATGGCGCTCCAGCGTCTGAAGGAAGCGGCCGAAAAGGCCAAAATGGAGCTTTCCACCTCCATGGAAACGGATGTGAATCTGCCGTTTATCACCGCCGATGCCAGCGGGCCCAAACATCTGAACATGAAACTGTCCCGCGCGAAACTGGAGTCCCTTGTCGCCGACCTGATCGACAAGCTGGAGGGCCCTTGCCGCATTGCACTGAAGGACGCCGGGCTCAGCCCCGGTGATATCCAGGAGGTCATTCTGGTCGGTGGCATGACCCGGATGCCGGTTGTTCAGGATCGGGTTAAAAAACTCTTTGAGAGAGATCCCCACAAGGGCGTGAACCCCGATGAAGTTGTGGCGCTCGGGGCGGCCATTCAGGGCGGCGTTCTCAGGGGTGACGTCAAGGACGTGCTGCTCCTCGATGTGACCCCCCTGTCCCTGGGTATCGAGACCCTTGGCGGGGTCATGACCCGGTTGATTGAAAAGAACACGACGATTCCCACCAAAAAGAGCCAGATTTTTTCAACGGCGGCAGACAGCCAGCCGGCGGTATCCATTCATGTCCTGCAGGGGGAGCGGGAAATGGCTGCCACCAACAAGACCCTCGGTCGCTTTGAACTGGTCGGCATACCGCCTGCGCCAAGGGGTGTGCCCCAGATCGAGGTCACCTTCGACATCGATGCCAATGGTATCGTCAACGTTTCCGCGAAGGACCTGGCCACCAACAAGGAGCAGTCTATCCAGATTACGGCATCCTCCGGTCTGAGCCAGGAAGAGATCGATCAGGCGGTCAAGGATGCCGAATTGCACGCGGAAGACGATAAGAAGAAAAAAGAGCTCGTAGAAGCCCGAAATCAGGCCGATGCCTTGATTTATTCCACCGAAAAATCGATGAAAGAGCTTGGTGACAAGGTCGACAGCGAGACGCGGAACAAGGTCGATGAGGCCAAGGTCGCATTGCAGACGGCCATCGAAGGCGAAGATGTTGACGAAATCAAGCGGCTCACGGAAGAGTTGACCCAGGCATCCCATAAACTGGCGGAAGCGATGTATCAGCAGGCATCCGCCGCCGGGCAGCAGCAGGACGGCGGCGCCGATGCCGGCGCCCAGGGTGGCGCCGCACCTGAAGAGGATGTTGTGGACGCCGACTTCGAAGAGGTCAAAGACGAGCAGAAGTAGGAATTGACGAAATCGATTAGAGCCCCCGCTGTGAAAACAGCGGGGGCTTCTTATTGTAGGGCATCGACATAAAGAACATCCCCACCTTCTGGATAGCAATGCCTAAAATTTCTAAATGCCTAAAATGCCTAAAATGAATAGAGGAAACGGCTGAATCCTACTTTGGTGCGTAGTAACACCGTTTGGGTGAAATGATCTTGCCGCTTTCCTTCAGAGACTTGATGACTTTGGATACGGATTTGCTGTCTTTCCCGATCATCTCGGCGACTTCGCCGGCCTTGACCGGCTTGCCGGCCTTTTTCATGGCGCTCAGTACTTCCTTTTCCATAATAACCAACCCTCCTTTGAATTCATCTGCTTCATGCCGTGCGTAATCCTGGACTCTATGCTTGTTTTGGCCAAAATGCTGAAAAGATGTCATGAAGAGTCCGGAATCGGGGAGGTTCTCTAGCACATCCCCTACGCCGATATCAAGGCTTGTACTGTATCATCAGATGGGATAAAAAGCAGTGCCACTGAAACCCACCCTTCTACTTCCATATCAACGATGTCGGCGTCTTTTTTGGAGAGCCCGGGGAAACGGTTCCGGACCCGTATTTTGACGGAAGAGGCCCGGCCCGGCTGCACCCTGTGCAGTGCCTGCATGACCGGTTGCCGTGACGGCGGCAAGAATACCCTCGATAAGAATTACCTGTATCTTGCCGAGCAGATGGGTGTTCAGGTGCTTTCCGAAACCGGGGTCGTTGCTGTCCGGCCGCAAAGCGGCGGATACACGTTGCGGGCTCGAAAATCGAGAGGGTTTCGGAAACCCACCCGCCGATTCCATTCCCGGGGGGTGGCCCGGTCTGACAACCTGGGGCTGTATCTTTGAATGGGACGCGATACTCCCAATTTCATTACATCACGATAGATATTTTTCTTGACTTCAATGACGCGGAGCGTCATATTCGATTCTATGGCACGTTGCGTTATTATTAATGCAAAGCCATTGATCCGGAGGATAACACCGTGACCGAGAATACCATTGATGCCCTCGCTGACGGACCTACCACCGGGCACCGGATGGTGCTCAAGATTTCTGCCGTTGCGCGGGCTGAAGGTATGGTGTCGTCTGCCGTAAACGGATTGCCCGATCGGCTCGATTTGGTCCGGGCCGAAGATATCGCCGCTCTCGAACGGTCGGTCGATTCTCTCAATCGGCAGATCGACCGGCTCGTCGAAAAGGCCCCGGTATAGGGGGCCGGCGGGGAGGCCGGGCTTAACGCGTATGCTCTGAAAGGAGGCCGCACGATGCGAAAAATCAAAAAGTATGCCAATCGGAAACTATATGATACCACCGACAAACGCTACATCTCTTTGAAGCGTTTGGCCGAGTTGATCAAAGACGGAGAAGAAGTCCAAATTATTGATAATACCAACGGGGAGGATATTACATCGTCCATCGTGTCCCAGCTGCTTGCCCGGGACAGGAAGGATGCCAAGGAAGATGAGGTTCCCCCCGGGTTGCTGTTTGACCTGCTCCGAAAGGGTGGCGGGGCGGTCTCCGATTATGCACAGAAGTATGCTTCTTTTTGGAAAAGCGCCGTGCATCTGGCTGAAGACGAAGGAGACAAGCTGATCAAGCGTCTCGTTAAAAACAGGGAGTTGACGGCGGCCGAAGCCGGCAAGTTGAAGAAGGAGATCGTCGGTTACGCCGGCAATATGAAAGACTGGATCTCAGAAACGGTAGACCGTCGGGTTAAAGATGTCATGGGTAAGATGAACCTGGCAACCAAGGAGCAGGTCGCTGAATTGACCAAGAAGGTCGAGGCCCTGGCCAAGAAGATAGAGAAACTACAGCCGAAATAGCGCGAATAGTTCGTGACATCCTTTACGGCGGATCGATTCCGGTATGACCTGATCATCAAGATTCCACGTTTTCCCCATTGTGACACAGTTCCTCTCGCCGGTATAAACTTGACGTGTTTCCCAAAAAGCTATAATAAAGATCTCATAAAGGTGTGCACATCTATCTTATGTATATCTCATATGGAGGCATCGATGGAACTAAAACAGGCAGAAATCATCCAGGTGCTTCGAAGGCGCGCCCAGATGAACCAGGGAGATTTTGGCGCAAAGGCGTTTTCCACCTCCTTTGAATCGGGCCGAACCAAGGTGAAGAACATTGAACTCGGCAAGCAGGTGCCGACCTACGATGATCTGAAAAACATGGCTGAGGTTCTCGGCCTGCCGGTTTCCGAATTGATGCCGAGTACGGATGCTCAACCGACAGCGGGCATCCATGGTGTCGAAATCAGCAGACCTGTGCTGGATCGCTTCCCGGGGCTGGAAGACTATCTGGGGATGCTGGAAAAAGCGGTCAAAATTGACGACAGTGACCTGATCGGCTACATTACGGATAAGATTTCATCCCTGCTCCATCAACCACAGGACGCCGAATATACCCGGCGGCGGTCCGGATAACGGCTGGAGGGAAGACTTATGCCCGGCTTACCAACCTTTGATGGCGACAACATCGACCTGTATATGCAGTTGTTGTCCGACGCCCAAAGACTGGAAGACAAGAAAATGATCCGGATGATCGTGCGGCAGCTTCGGGTTCAAACCGGTCGAACGGCCTTCCCGGAGAACAGCGACGGTGTCATCCCGTTTCCATGCGCTGCGACCGGCTCGGCGTGCGCGGTGGCCGAAGTGGAGTTCTGGAAAGATTCACAGTTCTGGACGGATCTTGTCCAGTTTATCGTGGTCCTCATTGCCGGCCTGTCATGGTTCACGCTGCCGTTGCTCCTCAACGCGTTCATCCTTCACGGGTAGCGAACCGTCCGCTTCGGCCCTTTAACCCGGGGTCAGGGTTAAAGGGCATACGTTCCGGGGCCGCTTCCGCTCCGCTGTTTCATGAGTGCCGCCTTCCAGACCCTCAAACCAACCTTACCCGCTAAACGGCCCTTTCTATAGCGATTTACAGAATTCCGTTCCGATTCCTTTTATGATCAACCTATCACCGCAACGGCGCAGAGGTCGCAGAGGTGATTTTAATTTTGCATTTCACTGCCCTACGACTTTTCGGTCATCGTTTCCATCGATTTTATTTATATTTGTACTTGACAGAAATACTCAAATGAGTCATTAAAAGCCCAAAAGGGTATTTCTGTCATGACAGAACCGGACCATCATACAGAACTCAAACGGGATATCGGGTTGTTTACCGCCACAGCCCTGGTGATCGCCAACATGGTCGGCACAGGGATTTTTACGACATCCGGATTTGTCATCGGCGAAGTGGGCAGCCCATATCTGATGCTGTTGTGCTGGATGGTCGGTGGTATCTTCGCCCTCTGCGGCGCCCTCTGTTACGGAGAACTCGGGGTCAGGTTTCCCAGTGCCGGTGGTGAGTACCTCTTTCTTAAGAAGGCGTTCGGGCGACCGATGGGGTTTTTATCCGGATGGATCTCCCTGATTGTGGGATTTTCAGCACCCATCGCTGCGGCCGCCATCGCGTTTGCGACGTATTTCTTAAAGGCGATGTCCTCTTCGCCGAATGTTGAATGGTCCGTCTCCATCGCCGGCCTTCCCCCCGTTGCGATGTCGCCTCGGCTGGTCATCGCCATCGGTGTGGTGGGTGCCGTCTCCATCCTTCATTGTCATAGCCTCAAATTGGGCAGTCGGGTTCAGAATGTGTTGACCCTCTTCAAGGTGGGTCTCATCGTCATTTTTATTGTCGCCGGGTTTACATCCGGAAATGGTAGTTTTGAGCATCTGGGCGAATTTCCCGGATCAGGGCAAATTTTTAGAGTCGAGTTTGCGATTGCCCTGATTTTTGTGTCCTTTGCCTACAGCGGCTGGAATGCGGCGGCCTATCTCGGCGGGGAGATCCAACGGCCACGGCGAAATATTCCGATGGCCCTGCTTATCGGCACGATGGTCGTCAGCGGACTCTACATTCTATTGAATTTCGTCTATATCTATGCATTACCGCCAGCGCAGATGGCCGGGCTTCTCGAGATCGGTGCCGCCGCTGCAAACGCGCTGTTCGGGAATACCGTCGGCGCTCTGATCAACGGCGCCATCGCGGTGGGGTTGCTGTCGGTTCTCAGCGCCATGATTCTCACCGGTCCCAGGGTCTATTATGCCATGGCCCGGGACGGACTATTTTTCAGTGCATTCGGCCGTGTCGATGCCTGTCGGCGCACACCGGCGCCGGCCATCGGTCTGCAGGCCGGTCTTTCGGTAGTCATGATACTCACGGCGGCCTATGACTGGCTGCTGCTGTATATCGGGTTTACCCTGTCCCTGTCGGCCATGCTCACGGTTGCCGGTTTGATCCGGCTCCGGTTTCGGGATCCCTTGCCGTCCGGGGTGTATGCCACGTTCGCCTATCCCATCCCGCCGCTGATTTTTATTCTCGGTAATCTCTGGATTGTTTACATCTCGGTGATTAATCGGCCCGGACCGATACTGGCCGGAGTCGCAACACTGGCCCTGGGGCTTTGTGTTTATGTGGTTTTTGGACGACGGTCAGGGGCTGCAGGAATCGTCGAAGGTCGCCAACCGGAACCCGTATCTGTCTCGGACAGCCCGCCGGCGTGACAGCCCGGCTGGAGAAAGGAGGAGCATTCAATGAAGCGGAACAGCACCCATCAGCGTTATCTCGTATTTGTCACAATCTTTCTCATGCTGGGGGCGGTGGCCATTCTCGATGCCCGAAAGGCCGATGCCGTCCGGCCCGGGGAAGTCTCATGGACGGCCGAGGGGGTTGCGGCCCTTCGGGCAATTGGCGCCCTGTGCCCGGACGAAAAGATCCGAAATCCGGACTACCTTGCCGTAAAATTTATCAATCCCGCCTACTGGCACTATTCCGTATACAAGCCGTCAAACTACGACGTCTCCATGAGAGTGATCCGGGCCTATCGGGTCGACACCTATTTCCTGGTCAATGCCCGGACCCACAAACTCGACCAAACTTTGCTGCAAATGGCCTCAGACGGTCTGGAGCAGGTGGTGGTGCTCGGCGCAGGTTTCGACACGAGGGCGTATCGATTTGCGAAGAAGATGCCGGGTATCCGGTTCTTCGAGCTGGATCTGCCGGCGACTCTGGAAAGAAAAAAGCAGGTCGTTGCACAAGCCCTTGGGGAGGTGCCGGATTACGTGGCATACGCCCCCATCGATTTCAACACGGAGACCATCGAAGAGGCCCTGGTTCGGGTCGGGTACGATCCTGCAAAGAAAACCTATTTCGTGTGGGAAGGGGTCACCATGTACATCACCGAGGAAGCCGTGAAGGCGACCCTGCAGTTTATCGCCGCGCGATCGGCACCCGGCTCCGCCGTGGTGTTTGACTACCTTTTGGCCGGGGTGGCGGCCCGGGACTGGAAAAAATACCCCAAGGCCCGCTTTTCGGCGACCCTCTGCGCAGTGCACGGCGAGCCCTGGATATTCGGATTTCCCGAACCATCGGCAGAAGAGTTTGTCCGGAAGACCGGCCTGGAAGTCGTCGAAGACCTCAACGGTGAAGAAATGACCGCCAAATATATGACGCGATCCGATGGTAAAGTGGATGGCATGGCCGGAAGTCACTGGGGACTGATGCATGCAAGGGTGCCAGAACGATAGGAGCATTCCAGAACGTGGAAATCGGGCTTTCTGATTCCTATGACTTCAAGGAGGAACCTGACATGTTTCGACACGCACAAGCACATACCTTGATTCGAAACGGATGGATCGCATCCATCGTGACCATGATGATACTGATGATTCCGGCAAAATCATCGGCTGTTCGCCCCGGTAAGGTTTCATTTACTGCTGAAATCACCACGGCCCAGCGGGCTGTGGCCGCCATGCATCCGGATGAAAAGCTGCGAAATCCGGATTATCTCGCGGAAAAGTTCGTGAGCGACGAATGCTGGCACTACTATCACTACAGCCGGGATTTCAAGACATCCATGACATTCATCAAGACCTTCCGCGTCGGGACGTACTACTATACCAACGCACGTACCAAACATATCGACCGCCTTTTCCAGGAAGCGGCAAAGGATGGCCTGGAGCAGGTCCTGGTGCTGGGGGCGGGGTTCGACAGCCGCGCGTACCGATTTCAAAAACACCTGCCAAAGGTAAAATTCTTCGAGATGGACCTGCCGGCGACCATCGCCCAAAAACAGGCCACCGTCATAAAGATCTTCGGAAAGGCCCCTAGAAATGTCGTCTATGTTCCGATCGATTTTAACACCCAGGACATTGGGGCGGCGCTCAAGGCGAAGGGGTACCTTCCGAAACGGAAGACCTTTATCATTTGGGAAGGGGTGACCTATTACATTGCCGCCCAGGCGGTCGACAAAACATTGCGCTTTATCGCCAGCCATTCCGCACCCGGCAGTACCGTGGTCTTTGACTATATGCCGGACCCGGCGGTCAAAGGAGATTACAAGAAATACCCGGCGGTTCGGCGGGCCGCCTTTCGGCTCGCACTCGCAGGAGAACCACTGCTCAGTGGTCTTCCGGAAGGTAGCGGAGCGGTAAACGGATACATCAATGAACGCGGGCTGGAAGTGATTTCCGATGTGGGGTCACAGGAACTCACCCAGATGTACCTAATCGGTAGCGACGGAAAGCCGGACGGCAAACCGCCCGGTCACTTTCGGATCGTGTATGCGAAGGTCCCTTAAGCCAACCATCCAAGAATGACCCGGATCCCGTTGCGAAGGTGGATGATTTCCGGCTTTAAAGCGACCGGATTCATCGGAATCGGTATCGGGTTCGGTATCGGGTTCGACTTCGACGAATGCCGTTCTGGATCGATTCCGATTCCGATACCGATCCCGACCCCGGACACGACGCTATCTGGATTTGTCCGGGACCGTATCCTCTTCGTAAATAGACACCAAACTGATGCGGAGCATCGTTATGGCATTTCATGACATCTTGTGAAGCGCACCCGATGCTGGTATGGGAAAGGACCGGAGGGTGCGCCTCGTGTTTGGGCAGAATGACATGGCTGGGTATACGGACCACATCAGAACCGCGGTTAAGCGGTTTCGGGATACGTTTGTCAAACCATTCTTGATTATCATCAATTGCCTCATCGGTTTTATCTTCGAATTTCTTGTCGAACTCCCCTTCCTGGTGATCCTCGGATTTCATTATCTGTTCCGCAAGAAGCGCCCAATGGAATAGCGAATTATCGACGGAATCGCCGGATACCCGCCTTGACACCGCCGGGGTCCATATCCTATTCTAAACATGTAAATGTCACGTCACCCGCAGCCTTCCACAGCGATTTAGCGGACCGCCCCGTGGACGGGTGCTTCACATCCAGCCTGCAGGATATTTCTTCTGGAATTGGAACATAACGCATGCCCGGAGAACACTTTATATCGAGACGCGTAACGGCAGTTCTGGTCTACAGCCGTCCGCCCCTGGTCTTTGGTGGAATGCTCTGCGCAATATCGGTGATGTGGTCCCGAAGTCCGGTCGTTTACACCCTCGGCGTCGTTCTCCTGTTTATCTCCATGACTTTCGATCTTGTCGACGGCTGGTTTGCCGCCCGATACCAGCCCGATTCCCCAATGGGGCAACTGGCCGAGAGGATCATGGACAAGCTGGTGTATTCGATCATCTTCCCCGTTGTGGCTGTCGGAGAGATGTGGCGGTTGGTGTTCATTTCAGAGGGGCACACCCGCGGTGAGCTGCTCCACGCCATTTTTATCCTGATTCTGTGTATCACGGTGCTCGTGAGGGACAACTTTGCGGCGTTCATGCGGGGTTTTGCTTTCCGGCAGGGGCAGGATCCCGAAATGAGAGAATTTACCCGGCTGAGAACCGCCGTGGCCGCGCCGGTTGCCGCACTATTATACGCACATGCGTTTTACGTGCCCGAAGGCCCCCCGTCGTGGATTTATTTCTGGATCTCGTGGCTGGGCAACCTGCCCCTGCGACTCCTGTTCGTGATCGAAATTGTTTTTCTGGTCATCAATCTCGGTTCCATCGCAGGCTACTGCCGGAAATACGGCAGCTATTGTCTCGACGAGCTCTGTCTGGAGAACGAGGTTCTACGCCGGAAGTTTCTGACCTTCTTCCCCAATTCCCTGACCGTGATGAACGCCATGATGGGTCTGCTGTCCGTCTTCTTCGCCTATCAGGGTCGTATCCGGGAAGCCTTCCTGATTCTGACCGGTGCCACCCTGTTTGATAAGCTTGACGGTGCTGTGGCCCGGAAACTGGGCCTGAACGAGCCGCCTGCGGACACCGACCATCCCCGCAAAATCAGCCTCGGGGCGCTTCTCGATGACCTGGCCGACGGTGTCAGTTTCTGCATCGTTCCGGCGTGGATTTTCTACATTGTTCTATCCGGGATCGATGCTCCGGTGATGGACCGGATTCCACTGGGCTGGATTGCCATCTTCTATATGGCGATGGGGATCCTTCGGCTGATATACTTTACACTGGATAAACATCCGATCCCAGGCTTCTTCAAGGGGCTTCCAACACCGGCTGCGGCATTGCTGGCGGTCTCTCCACTGGTGATTCTGGACCAGATCCGGCTGGACGCTTCGGAGGCCTTTGTTTCCTGGGGTGTTTTCTGCTCGGGGTTGATGGTGTTTACCGCGATTCTGATGAACGTCTACCCCATCCGTTATCTGCATTACGGGCGATTCATGAACCGGAATCCCCTGTTCGCATCCATCATGATGCTCCTGGGGGTGGCCTTTGTGTTCACGCCGTATTTCGGCCATTTTTGTTTCGCGTGCATGGTTATCTATGTGCTGTCTCCTTTGGTGACCCGGCGAATACGGCCGGAAATTGCAGCACGGGAGACCTAGAGCCGAATCAGCACCAGAGACCGGGCTGAAATTGTCGGGTTGTCGGGATGCCAGAAGGGCTTAACAGGCCCTTTTTTTGTGCTAATATTTCAGTTTAACGGAAAAAGCCGGGTGGGGACGTGCCCGGCGGTTCTCGGTCCCATTAGACCAATCGTTGCGCTTTCATGATAAACAGATTCTATTCCGGGAGGGAGATCATATCATGCGGAACCTGTTTCTTCTGTTACTTCTGGTGCCGGCGATGGCAACGGCAGATTCGGAGTTGGTGACTGGACGGGCGGCGCCCCTGGAGGTCTATGAAAAGGTCAGGGAAGCCGCCCGATATCTGTCTGAGGCGGGAGAGGCAGGACTGAAAGAATTCGAAAATCCCCGGGGGCGTTTTGTCTGGAAGAACGCCTTCGTCTGGGTCACCCAGTGCGATGAGTTGTATTGCCTGCCCGGTCCCAAAGCCAACAATATCGGGATCAACATCTCCAAGGCAAAGTGCTATCAAACCGGCAAACTATATATTCTAAACCTGTGTTTCGAAGCGAAGGATAATCCGAATGGGGCATGGGTGGAGTACTGGTGGCCCAAACAAGGGTATGAAAAGCCCCAGCGGCGGGTGAGTTACATGCGGCAGGTGCCCGGCACTCCGTACCAGGTCGTTGCCGGCACGTTCGATGACCAGACGTCCCTGGATGCCCTGAACGATCTGATCAAATAAACAGGTTCTTCAGCATTCTTTCCAAATATTTAATTTGATAATTCCCTGTAGCTTGCTGCAGGGTGGCCTTTGGTTCCCTCTCCCCGCGGTGGGAGAGGGTTAGGGTGAGGGGGTTAAGAATAGATATCCCCCCCTTTGATACCCCGCAGCTTGCTGCGGGGAGCTTCATTTTGATATCTAATTTTTTGTATATCACTCGAACCCTCGACTCCTTGGATCCTTCGGGGGCACACCAAGTTGATCGAAGACTACCCATTCATTGGGCCTGAGTTGACGGCATTTGTATCTGGGATGATCTGCTTCATGTAGATGTGAAAGGAGAGTGGGGAAGGGGCCGACAGCCGCCTTCCCCCTCTCTGCCGGTGAAAATTGTTTGACGACGGCATCCGGGCGGCGCTACCAGCCCCGGCCGCCGCGACCTCCCCCACGACCTCCGCCGCCGCTACCCCAGGTAAATCCCGGGTCGATCTTTTTAAACCCGCATCACATGGTCAAGCCGTTTCTGAGCCATCTGGCTTTTCAGGTTTGAAATCTCCGTCTGAAGGGAAGACGCTTTCTTCGCATCCGGTTCCCGTTTGGCAATTTCAGCTTGAAGTTCGAGCCGCTTCTGGTAGATGTTCTGGCGAAGATCCTGAGTGGTTTCATGGAAAGCCTGGCGCTCGGTGTCCAGCTCCTGACGCTGCTCGTCGGTGAGATTGGCATCGAAATGTTGCCGTCCATAACCGCGCCCCTTGCCATATCCTTTGCCGCGGCCGTATCCGCCTCCCGAGCCGTATCCGGCTCCTGGACCGTAACCTGGGCAGCCACCCTGGGACCATCCCTGGCCTCCGCCCATGCCTCGACCGTACCCTCGCTGGCTGTCATCCCATTCTGCCTGGGCCGCCGTTCCGATGGCCAAGGTGATGACCATTACCGCCAATGCCGGTACCACCCAATGTTTCCGTGTCATGTCAAATCCTCCTTTATGTGGTTAAGTGTCATATCATGTTCGTTGTCGGGCTATAGAGCAAGCCGTGTGCCAGATGTTACAAACAGTCCGGGAAAACATGAAACATATTGAAATAATATAATAAAAATTGAGAGTTGATCTATGTTAAAAAATTGCACTTGAAGAAAGCAGATCTAAAGTGGATACTATCTACCCAGCCTGCTGGATACAGCCGGGTAAAAATTACCCGAAATTTTCGGGCCGAAAACAGACGTTTTGTAGCGATATTTTTTTGTGTGGATATTTCAGACGTACGAACGGGTCGAAACCGTCAAACGATGTGACTTTGCCGCCGATCGCAAACATAATCTTTCGTAAAATTGCGAAGCGATTTTACGTGGCATCAGTCTTGCTGTGATGACGTCATGATGAAAACGAACCATCCCCATCATTCTATTTGGCGCGCGGTTCCACCCTGGCTCCTCATTGGATCGGCAGTGGTGCTGGTGCCCATTTTCATCTATGTGGCCGCCGAGAATATCCGTTTTCGGAACGAAAGCAGTATTCGACTCCTCGCCGAGAAGGGCGAAGCCCTGATCCGCTCGTTTGAGGCCGGTACCCGTGCGGGAATGAGAGGCGACGGGCGACGTGATTTCCGACTTCAGAGACTGATTGTCGAAACTGCCCAGCTACCGGACATTGCCTATATCCTGGTCACGGACAGCGGCGGCATTATCCTGGCGCACAACGATCTGGCTAGAGTGGGTGAGTTTTATGGGGAGGGGATTGATCTGGATTCCCTCACCCAGACGAGCGACACCCAGTGGCGGACTGTTCAGCTCCCCACGGGAGAACCTGTCTTTGAAGTATTTCGCCGCTTCAAGCCGACCGGGCCTCCCCGGCATATGCACCGGGGGATGAAACGGTTCCGTCCCCCGCCTCCCGAACCGGACACGGCCATGGAACCGGACCTACAGCAGCCAAGAGCCATTTTTGTCGGCCTGGATATGACCACCGTGGAGCAGGCCCGAAAGTCGGATATCCGCAACAGTGTTGTGACCGCATCCATTCTCCTGCTGGGCGGATTGGCAGGAATTGCGCTGCTCCTGCTCCTTCAGGGATACCGCTCCACCCGTGTCTCCCTTGAACGGGTTCGGGCCTTTTCAACTTCCCTGGTTGAGCACATGCCCATCGGGCTGATCGCAGCCGACGCAGAGGAAAGGGTGACTTCCGTAAATCCGGTGGCGCAATCCATGCTGGACATCACTTCCGAAAATGTCGCAGGCAAGTCACTGTCGGACGTTCTTCCCCCCGAACTTGAGGCAGCATTGAAAACTGCCGATGCCCGCGATTCCGCTATCGATCTGGAAGTCGAATGCCGCCTGCCGACCGGGCGACAAATCCCACTGGCGGTAAGCACGGCTGATCTGCCGGATGGCGGGATTGTCGTTCTATTCAAAGATCAGAGCGAGATCGAGCAACTTCGAAAGCAGGTGCTTCGCAGTCAGCGACTGGCGACGGTGGGGCAGCTTGCCGCCGGTGTGGCCCACGAAGTCCGGAATCCGCTGAGTTCGATTAAAGGATTCTCCACATACTTCAAGGAGCGCTACAGGAAGATTCCCGAGGACCAGCAGATTGCTGACTTGATGATCCAGGAAGCAGATCGGATGGATCGGGTCGTCAGCCAACTGCTGGAATTTGCCCGTCCCGTGAGCATTCGTAGAGCTGAATTGTCCGTACCGGAGCTTGTCGGTGATGCTATCCAATTGGTTTTGAGAAAGGCCGAAGACAAAAGCCTGACCATCGATTCCCAAATTGCGGATGGTCTGCCTTTGTTAGCAGCGGATGCGGACAAGATCCGTCAAGTACTTCTGAATCTACTTTTTAACAGCATCGACGCGATGGAATCCGGCGGCAGCCTTTCTGTCGCTGTGATGGAACGACGTGCAAGGGGGGAAATCGAAATTCGGATATCAGACACGGGAAGGGGTATCGAGGCAACCCACCTCCCTCATATCTTTGATCCCTATTTTACGACAAAATCAAGTGGAACCGGGCTCGGCCTGGCCATTGCCCACAACATCATGGAGGCACACGGTGGAAAGATCCGTATCAACAGCCAAGTGGGTGAAGGTACCCAGGTGTCTTTGATCTTTCCGATTGCGGATCTTTAAATGTTAATAGCTCGAAGTGAATATACCGAAGCGTAAATTGGGACAGGTCACCTCGGAGATTATCAGCAGGCAACAATATGACACAAAAGCCGATCATTCTCGTTGTCGATGACGACAGCGCCCATCGCACCATGCTACGCACCCTGCTGAGCGGGTGGGGATACAGGGTGGAAGAAGCAGACGACGGGGCTACTGCCATTGCGGCGGTGGAGCAAACACCTTTCGATCTGGTCCTGATGGATATCCGGATGGTGACCGTTTCCGGAATCGAAGCCCTGGACGGCATCAAAGAGCGAAATCCCGCCATTCCCGTGGTAATGATGACGGCCTATTCATCCGTCGAAACCGCGGTGGATGCATTAAAAAAGGGTGCCTACGATTATCTGACCAAGCCGTTTGATTTTGAGAAACTCAAGGTCACCATTGCGCGAGCCCTCGAGCACATCCAGTTAAAGGAGGAAAACCGGCGCCTCAGGGAGGATCTGGCCCGTCATTTCGACCGGAAGCAGATCATCGGGCGCAGCCCGGTTATGCTACGGCTGCTCGACACGGTGGCCCAGGTGGCCCCTTCGGAAGCCACCGTGTTGCTCACCGGCGAGTCCGGCACCGGAAAAGAGCTGATTGCCGAAGCGGTTCACGCCAACAGCAAGCGCAAAAAAGGACCCTTTATTAAAATCAACTGTGCCGCCATTACCGAAACCCTGCTCGAATCGGAACTGTTCGGCCACGAAAAAGGGGCGTTTACCGGTGCCGATCGGAGAAAAGAAGGCCGTTTTCAACAAGCCGGGGGCGGGAGCATGTTCCTCGATGAGGTCAGCGAAATGTCTCTCGGTATGCAGGTCAAACTGTTGCGCGTGATCCAGGAGCGGGAGGTCACCCGTGTCGGTGGTGGCGATATCCTACCCATCGATGTTCGGATCATAGCGGCAACCAACCAACAGCTTCGGGATCTCGTTCAAGACGGCCGGTTCCGGGAAGATCTGTATTACCGGCTGAACGTGGTGAATATCGAGGTGCCGCCACTGAGGCTTCGCCGGGAAGACATTCCCTTGTTGGCCCAATCCTTTCTTGAACGCTTTGCCGGGCAAAATGAGAAGCAGGTCGATGGTTTCACGCCACACGCCATGGAGGAGCTGATCCGGTATGAATGGCCGGGGAATGTGCGGGAACTGATGAACGTGGTGGAACGTGGGGATTATCTGGATTTCGAAAGCCTTCTACTGACCGCCCAGGGCCTGGAGCCGGCCGCAATCAGTGGGAACAGCACCGGCGCTGTCGAGGAGGAGCCTACCCTTGACAACGTGGAAAGGGCGACAATTTTAAAGACGCTTGAAGCCACCGGCGGCAATAAAAGTGAAGCGGCCAGGCGGCTCGGGATAACACGTAAGACCCTGAATAATAAGCTGAGGAAGTATGGCCTCATGCCCTGAAAGCGATTTCAGAATGTCCTCTCGGACCCAATCTCCTTGTTGGGGCGGGTATTCCAGTCCTCGAGGTATGGCGTATACGCCTGCGCTTCGAATACTCGTCCCGCCTCGACCTCGAAGCCGATGGAACATCTTGGAACCGCTTTTTGAAGGCGCTTATTCCCAGAAACTCGCTGTAGGGATCCCCCTCTAATCCCTCTCTCCCTGGTGGGAGAGGCAAGGTGAGGGGGACAAGATTGACATATTTCCGCTTTCATACCCCGCAGTCCACTGCGGGGATGGGCGTTTACAACTTTGCATGGAGAGCCGAGCTCAAACGGAGGAGGAAGTGACCATGACCGGTGAAGGCAGCATGATTGTCCCGTGCAGTAATTGCGGCGCTAAAAACCGGATACCCATTGAAAGGTTCGGTGCGGCCGCCAAGTGCGGTAAGTGCGCTACTGATTTGGACACCGATATCCGGTACACGCTTCGCTGCACGGGTTGTGGGGCTAAAAACCGTGTGCCCGCAAACAAACTCAATGCCGGGGCCAAATGCGGCAAGTGCTCCGAGCCGCTGGCAACGGCCGAACTATCCGCGCCCCAGCCCATGATGATCTCCGATATGAATTTTGATGAAAAGGTGATGAAATCTCCCTTGCCGGTTTTATTGTTTGCCTGGGCTCCCTCATGACCCGCCTGCGCGACGGTCGGTCCGATCGTAGATCAATTTGCCGCCGATGCCAAAGGAAAGATCCGGGTTGGCAAGCTCAATACCAATACGAGCCCTCAAACCGCTTCCCGACTGAACATCCTGGGCATTCCATTTCTGTTTGTCTACGACAACGGTCAGATTCGGGAGACATGGCCGGGTGTTGGAAGCAAGCATGAGCTGATGATGAAGATGGCACCATACATATAATGGGTACTGGGTATTGGGTGCTGGATATTCGGAGTGCGGATGCTGGATACTTGATACTGGTTTCTGGATGCTGGATATGGGGATAACGGATTGCTTATAACTCCGGGACCAAACACCAATGAGATAATACCACGCTGGGCTTTCGTGCTCAGATTCCATTTGTGAAGTTCGTGTCCTTTGTGGTGAGGTTGCGGTTTCCGTTACGCTGCCACCCAGTTCATCACTGGAGCTTGAAACTTAATCATGCCCAATGTTGACGCCTGCCAAGAACTGGCCGATCAAATACGATCTCTACTCCGGGAAGGGATCGAGCTCAGCCGGGAAGTGGTCGAATTTATCGATTCCACCTACGCGTCTCCCACCGCTGAAGAGCTTTTGACGATCCTGAACAGCGAGTCGGACTCGGATCGCGATACCCTGCTGGAGCTCATATTTTCTCCGGACGAGCACCTGCAGGAAAAAATCGAACCCCTTCTGACACGGCATGTGTTTTCACTGCAAAGTGAAACGACGGTTCTCGACCTGCTCAAAAATCAGGTTCCGGAAGCCGCTCTCATATTTCCGGACGCCAGGGGGCGGGTTGCGGTGATACCTCCCGCCTGGATCATTGAAAGCATGGTGTCACAGCTCCACATCTCCCGGCAATTCCCCGCCGCGCTTTCAACAACCATAGTGGAGTCATTACGTCAACCGCTTCGAAATCGGGTTCGCGTGCGCTTTCGAAATCTGAAGGCGGATCTGACCGACCCACAGATCGACTGCCTGTGCCGGTACCTGTCGGCGGCCGACTCCCAACAGGCATCGTTTTTTTCCAATCTGAACTTTCTGGCCCAATTTCTCGACGGATTAAACGGCGGCCTCGATATCTATGAGGCCCTGATGCAGCATAAACGTACGTGCCGATTCCACCTGCAACAGGCCTTGAAGCAGGAAAAGGCCCTTGCCGAAAGCAATCTGGAAACGCTGCTCATGCGGGGGGAACGGATTCTACATTTCGACAAAGACGGCCTGATGCGGGACATTGCCGCCATCGACGCCATCAGCCTTGCCGTCTTCGGCAAGACCGAAGCGCTGCTTCCCAAAGAAAGCACCATCCAGCTTGGCGAATATCGGGATCGGGAAGATCTGAATCGCCTGATCAAGTTTCTATCTGAATCATAGCGCAGTGAAGCTGCCCATAAAGCACTATTGTAAACACTTCATACCATCATTGATTCCATCGGGAATCATCGCATCATGCATCGCTTTCAGCTTATTACAAAGCTTCCGCCATCACGAAACCCAACATATTGTTGGTCGTCCGAATTAGTCCTGTTTTTGACATAATACAGTGAAATGTGCACGGATTGAGTCAAATGCCCCATGCTCCGATGTCGTTGCCCCTCGCTATCAGCCGGCCTGGCATCCGGTTGACGGGAAATCAACATTTACAAGCCGTGGTGATTCGGTTACTAGAACATCCTCTATTGTAAAAAAACCACAAAGAGGTCGTCCCTTGCTCAAGTTCTCGATGATGCATAGGTTGTCCTGAAACACCACAGAGGGTACGCAAAAGCCCATGACCACTCGAAAGATATATTATGTTGCACTGACGGTGTTCCTTGTCCTTTTCGCTGGGGGCACAGCGGCAGGGGAATCCGTGCCGGATGTCGATACCCTGATCGCCGGCATCGAAAAACGGTATGCCGGAACCGGATTTTCTGCCCGTTTCGATCAGGAATCGACGCTGAAAGCGATGGACATCACCGACACCGCCTCCGGGGGTGTTTGGTTCAGACGACCCGAAATGATGCGGTGGGAATACGAGACGCCGGAGCGGCAGGTTATCGTCAGCGACGGCGTCACTCTGTGGATTTATCGACCCGAGGACAACCAGGTGATGCTCGGCGATGCCTCGGCATACTTTGGAGAAGGCAGAGGGGCCAGTTTTCTTTCGGATATCCGTCTGGTTAAAAAGAAGTTCGACGTGCAGCTCCTGGATGACGAAAGCGCAGACACGCATTCCGTAAAAATGACGCCCCGGGAAAAAAGTCATGATCTGGCATCCGTGCGTCTGACCATCGACAAAAAGACATTCGACATCGTGCAGGTCATTACGGCCAATGTTTATGGTGATGAAACACGGATCCGATTCAACACATTCAAATACAATCAGGACCTGGGGGCCTCTCTGTTTTTCTTTGACATTCCCAAAGGGGTGGATGTGATCCGGCTGGATTAAGATCGACAATGAATCCGGTCTTTCACAAAAGCCTCCGTTAAGCACGAATTCGGTGACCCCTCGGCAACAACGCGCCGTCAGCGTTACCCAAGCATGTAAAGGTATCCATGATGAAAGATAACATACGAGATCTTCTGAAGGAAAAACACGGCATCCTTCTGGCCCATAATTACCAGCCCCCTGAGATCCAGGATGTGGCCGATTTATGCGGAGATTCTCTGGAACTGAGCGTCCGTGCGGCACAGACCGATGCCGAGGTGATCGTCTTCTGCGGGGTTCATTTCATGGCGGAAACCGCCTTCATCCTGTCGCCGGATAAAACCGTGCTCTTACCCCGGTCGGACGCCGGATGCCCGATGGCGGACATGGTGACTCCGGAGGCCTTGAAGGCCCTGTTGAAACAGCTGCCCCCCATGCCGGTGGTAACCTATGTGAATTCCACCGCCGCGGTAAAGGCGCTGTCAACGATCTGCTGCACCTCGGCCAACGCCGTGGAAGTTGTGGAGAGTCTCGAGGCGGAAGAGGTTCTCATGGTTCCGGATCAAAATCTGGCCAACTATGTTGCCGATCGAACGAAGACGCATATCCACCCGTGGGAAGGCTATTGTCCGATCCATCATTCATTAACGCCGAAAGATGTTCAGCAGGCCAAGGAATCCCATCCCAAAGCCGTGTTTCTGGCTCATCCGGAATGTCCCCGGGAGATCCTCGAGTTGGCCGATGTGATTGCCAGTACATCCGGTATGGTGCGTTATGCCGGGGCATCCGATAGCGATGAGTTCATTATCGGCACCGAGGTGGGGCTGCTGTATCCGCTGCAGTCGCAGAATCCGGAGAAGAGATTTTATCCGGCCTCCGAACGCATGGTGTGCCCGGATATGAAGAAAATTTCCCTGGAAGATGTCGCCCGGAGTCTGGAAACCTTCGATGGGGAAGTGAAAGTTCCGGAAGACGTGCGGTTGCCTGCTTTGAAAGCCGTTCAGGCAATGATCGATCTGGCTTTATAACATCCTGGGGTTTCTGTCAGAACGAAATTGGCGAGATCATCGGAATCGTCATCGGGTTCGGTATCGGTATCGACGACAAAGACGGCCGACCCATTTCGATTCCGATCCCGATGACGATTCCGATACCGAGCTAGCTGGTCTCCTCTACAACTTCATCCGGAATGTCGGCGTTGGTATATACCTTCTGGACGTCTTCGCAGTCGTCCAGGGCCTCCATGAGCCGTACCATCTGTTGGGCTTCCTTGCCTTTTAAATCCGCCGTCGACTGGGGCAGCATGGTCACTTCGGCCACAATATACGAAATTTCGGCGCTTTCCACGGCTTCCTTGACCGCCTCGAACTCTTCTGCCGATGCGATGACCTCGAAATTGCCGTCATCTTCCCGAAAGTCCTCGGCACCGGCTTCCAATGCGGTTTCCATGAGAGTGTCCTCGTCCACCACGGATTTTTCTACGGCGATGTAGCCTTTCTTTTCGAACATCCACGCCACGCATCCGTTTTCTCCGAGGTTGCCGCCATTCTTATTGAAGATGTGACGGATGTCGGCTACGGCCCTGTTTTTATTGTCTGTCAGCGATTCCACCAAAACCGCTGCACCGCCGGGGCCGTACCCCTCATACGTGCTTTCCTCATAGCTGACGCCTTCGAGCTCGCCGGTGCCCTTTTTGATGGCCCGCTCAATGTTGTCTTTGGGCATGTTTTCGGCCTTTGCCGCCGCAACGGCAGTTCGCAATCGCGGGTTGGCGCCGGGATCACCGCCGCCCATGCGTGCGGCGACCGTAATCTCCTTGATCAGCTTTGAGAAAATTTTGCCGCGCTTGGCATCTGCAGCACCCTTTTTATGCCTGATCGTAGACCATTTACTGTGTCCCGACATCGGTCCACCCTCCTATTTTTTCCCGAGTCCAATAAAAAATACTTCCTTGCTTGCTTTCCGGCTGCTTTGAGGCTTGAATTGCCGAACCTGCCGGAATGTTTTTTTAAGGCCCTCTGAAAACGGTTTTGCATCCTGGCCGGTAAATATCTTGCAGCAGAAATTCCCGCCTGTTTCCAGCAGTGTTTCGGCCAGGTTCAGCGCTGCCCGGCAAAGTTCGGCGGACCTGGCGGCGTCCACATCCTTTCGGCCGGTGGTCGACGGCGCCATGTCGCTCAGAACGACATTGAAGGTCTGCTCCAGAATCGGGGACCCGTCTTCTTCCACACGGAAAATGTCGCCGATCACGGTCTCGGCATTTTCCGGTAGCCGTTCCTTAACCGGATGCTGGTCGATACCGATGACCCGGCCGTTTCTTCCGACCAGTTTTGCGGCATACAATGTCCAGGATCCCGGAGCGCATCCGAGATCCAGCACCCGGTCACCGGATTCGATGAGCTTGAATCGTTTCTGGAGTTCCTGAAGCTTGTAGACCGAGCGCGCGGGATATTGCTCCTGTCTTGCGCGCCGGGTGTAATGATCCGCCCATTTGTTTTGCTTGGAGACCGGTCGTTTCATATAATTATCACCACCGATAGTCAAGGTGCCAGAGGGTTTGCCGGTTAGCCAGTTGGCCAGTTTGCCGGTACGTAATGCCGGTCCAGCTGGTGTTGAGCGGCGTCGCGAGTTTGCCCGTTACCCGCTCGAACGTTTGGCCCACCTTGGCCACACAACCTCCTACGATCCGGCAAATGGGTCAACGGACAGACCCTTCGACTCGCTTTGTTCGCTCCTTTCAGCACGCTCAAGACAGGCTGGACCAACGGGCCCACGGGCCGACGGGCAAACCGGCCAACGGGCAAACCGGCAAACCGGCCTACGGGCAAACGGGCCAACGGGCAAACCGGAAAACGGGCAAACCGGCAAACCCTCTTCTAATCCGGACATTTCTTGAAATTCCCGGATCAGAAGAGAGTATCCATCGCCTCTGAGATGGTTCGGACACCGACCACCTGGATGCCGTCGACATCGGCCATTCGTTCCAGATTGTGTTGGGGCACCAGGCATCTTTGGAATCCCATTTTTCGGGTCTCCTCGACCCGGGTCTCGACATGCCCGATGGCCCGGACCTCACCGGTCAGCCCCACCTCGCCAAAGACAGCCGTGCCCTCGGGGATCGGCTTGTCCAGAAAACTGGATGCCACCACCGACACGATCCCCAGGTCCACCGCCGGCTCATCGATTCTCACCCCACCGGCGACATTCATGAAGATGTCGTGCCCGATCAATTGCAGGCCGAGCTGTTTTTCCATGACCGCCACGAGCAGTGCCACCCGGTTCGGATCGATACCCAGAATGGTGCGGCGCGGTGTGCCCAAGCTCGTCCCGCTGGCCAGCGCCTGGATTTCGACCAGAATCGGCCGGGTGCCCTCCATGCTGGCGGTTACAACAGACCCAGGGTTGTTTGCCGAACGCTCGGAAAGAAAGACTGCAGACGGATTGGCGACCTCTTCCAGACCGGACTCCTTCATCTCGAACACGCCGATTTCATTGGTCGAGCCAAAGCGGTTTTTCACCGCCCGAAGGATCCGGAAGACATGGTTGCGTTCCCCTTCGAAATACAGCACCGTGTCAACCATGTGTTCCAGCAGTCTGGGACCGGCGATGGCACCTTCTTTTGTGACGTGACCGACAAGAAAGGTGGGTATGCCGCTTTTTTTGGCCATCAGCATCAGACGCATGGCGGCCTCGCGCACCTGGCTGACGCTCCCCGGGGCCGATGTCAGATCCGGTGTGTACATGGTCTGGATCGAGTCGATCACCAGGACCTGGGGCCCCAGGTCCCGGATCATGGGCAGGATCGTTGCCACGTTGATTTCCGACACCACATAGAGATCCGGCGCCAGGGTTTCCAGACGTCGACTGCGGAGTCGAATCTGCCGGACGGACTCCTCGCCGGAAACATAAAGGACGCGATGACCATCGGTTGTCAGCCCATAGAGCGCCTGCAGCATGAGCGTCGATTTGCCGATACCCGGGTCTCCGCCGATCAGCACCATGGACCCGGAGACCAGCCCGCCGCCAAGGACCCGGTCAAATTCGTGGATACCGGTGAGCATCCGCCGCTCGTCGTCTTCGGTCAGTGCGTCGATGGGCACCGGTTCCGACCGGCCTTTGGGGAGGCCGGGGATGCTCTCGAGTCCGGTCGTCGCCCGGATCTGTTCTTCCACCAGACTGTCCCACTGGTTGCACTCCGGGCATTTGCCCATCCATTTTGGGGCCTGGTAACCACAGGACTGGCACGTGTAAAACGTCTTCGGTGCTTTTTTCAATGGCGATTGCTCCATACCCATTTGGCATTCACACGGAAACGCTCAAGATGGCTAAACGGAATCTATCCAATATCCTTTTACAATTCAATAGAACAGGATCAGGGACCTCGAAAATTGGATAATCGTGATTAAGGTATCTTCTTACCGGAAAAAATTATATAATCGCACAGACAAGCACCGCTTGAAAGCGCTTTGGCGCAATGGATGTGCGATCCCGAACGCTGCGATCATGGGAAAAGGGGCGAGACCGGCGGTAGTTTAGCTATGGTGGCGGAGAAACACTTACTATGAGAATGTGGACAATATGGTTGCTGGTTTTCGTGCTGGTCGGACCTGTTTTCGGCTCGCCCACTGTCGGGTCGTCGGAAGTTCAGTTTGTGGTGGTTCAGAAGTGGCTGATTGACGACGGTTTCGATAGCAAATGGATCCAATCCCTGTACACCCGCCCCAATGTGAAATTCGATACGGCCAGCGCCCGGAGTTATTTTCGACATCGTGAAGCAACCCTTGATTACGATCAATTCACCTCCGACAGGTCCATTGAGGCGGCGCGGCGGTACATGGACACCCATACCCAGGCGCTTCATTATACGGAATCGGTGTATGGGGTGGATCGGGAAATCATAACGGCCATTCTTCTAGTGGAAACCCGACTCGGGACCTACACCGGCAAGCGCTCCATATTCAATACGCTCTCCACATTATCAGCTCTGCGCGATCCATCCACGCGAGACGCATTCTGGGAGGAGATGCCCAAGACGCCCCGGCTGAATCGGGACAAATACCGGAAATGGGCTGCCGGCAAATCCAGCTGGGCATACCGGGAATTGAAGGCGTTTCTGAAATATGCGTCCAAACAGGGAATGGATCCCACCGAAATTTACGGCTCCTATGCCGGTGCCCTCGGCATTGCCCAGTTCATCCCATCGAGCATCGTGGTATATGCCAGGGATGGAAATGAGGACGGTAAAGTGAATCTGTTTCACCACGAAGACGCCATCGCCAGCGTCGGCAGCTATCTGAAACGGAACGGATGGCGCCCCGGCATCGACCGGAAAAAAGCATCCAAAGTCATCTACCGGTACAACCACAGCGAGTATTACGTAAACACGATTCTCAAGATTTCCGATATCCTTACCCAGATGTAGATTCCCCCTTGACAACACCCCTGTTCTAAGAAATAGGAAACCGGTGCGTATCATGGGCCTCCATGTTATGCCGTGTATCGTCTTTAATGTTAAAACAAGCGGCGACGCCGCGCCTCATAAAATTGGGAACCAATTTTATATGGTCGAAGACCTGAAAACATCCATTACCTTTGTGATGCTGTGCCTGCCCATCATCATGATTTCCTTCTGGGCGATTTTCGACGCATCCCAGCGGGAGTTCGGCACCATGGGTAAAAAAGCCGCCTGGATTCTGATTGCGGCGGTGCCCTTTGTGGGTTTCATCGTCTATCTGATTTTCGGCCGTTGGCGGGGTAAAAAAATGCCCGGATAGAATTGGTGCCCAATTTTATTGGGATTGACTTTTTTTCGGTACCAATTTATCGTAATCTTATTCGATTCAAGCAGACCGATGATCGACGGGTTGCTAAATGCTTTAAATTTAAAAAACTTGCTGCGCAGCAGCCTTACAAAAAATCGCGCAGAGATTTTTTGGTCCCATCGTCTAGCGGTCTAGGACGCCGGCCTCTCACGCCGGAAACCGGGGTTCGATTCCCCGTGGGATCACCAGCCAATAATAGAGCCATCGGATACGGATGGCTCTTTCTATTTTGAGATCCAGGACGTCCCGCTTTTCAAGCGGGAAAACCGGGGTTCGATTCCCCGTGGGATCACCAAGTAAAAACAGTAAGGCAGGCTCACAAGAGCCTGCCTTACTGTTTTTACGAAATGAAAAAAATTTCTTATTTGTACACAAAACGCATGCCCGAATGGGAGGGCGTTGTTCAGCACGTTCGTATACCCCTATCCTCCGCCTGGCCCAAAGTATTGCTTGACCAATCGATTCCAGTCCTCGGTATCCATGAATTTCAGAATGGCCCTGTTCAGGGGTTCCCGCAGACGGCTGTCGGGTGGTATCGCCATGCTTATGTAGTAAGGCTCGAATGTTCCCGGAAGAACATGAAGACGGGTCGGGTTTTTGGTTTTCACCAAATAGGTCAATATGGCATCATCGTGTACGAACGCATCGATTGTTGAATCCACAAGCGCCTGCAGACCGTCCCGGTCATTGTCAAAGGGTAAGGCGGTGATGCCTCTGTTCTGAAGCCACGTATACCCCCAGGAATGGGCCAATGATCCAACTCGAACATTGGGCAAATCATTGACTCCGCGAACCTTTCCGCTCAGTTGGCTGACGGTGAGGGATGTCGTAATGGCCGCCGTGAAACTTGAAATCACGATGATCGATGCGAACATCCAGACAACGGCAACGATACGCCCCCCGGTCGTCTTCGGTGCTTTGTCTCCGTAGCCCACGGTGGTCATGGTGACGGCTGCCCACCATATGCCGTGTCCAAGCCCATGAATAAAACGTTCGCCAAACATGTCGGGGTTCCGGCGTTTCTCGAACAGCCATACGAGGGTGCCGGCAGCTGCCCACAGCAAGAATAGAGCACCAATGACCAGTAAAAAAGCCCTTGAGAGAAGTCGGTCGACAAAACCCCACCAGCCGAACCCTGTATCTTCCGCTCTGACCGCAATACCCAGTCCCGTCCGATAGTAGTGATTGGTGAAATCCATTACACGTTCAAGAACCGGGGACACAGACGCCACGGGGATGACGTCAATTTCTTCGTTTTTAATGGCCGCTGCAATCGCTTCGACGCCATTGAATTCGCGGAATTCGAACTTGACACCCATCTCATGGGCAGCAGCCCGCCAGAGATCGATGCCGAGTCCTTCCCATCGGCCGTCCGGGCTTTTCATGGCAAACGGCGGCAAATCCACTACGCCGACCACCACTTTGTCCGTCAGGCTGTTGTCTTCTTTCGCCACAACGCCACAGGGCACCAACGTGATGACGATCAGAGCAATTATTCCCTTGAAATTAATGAGATTCATGCTTTTGGTGCTTTAGCACGAACAGCCTCTTTAAGCTACATGGTCAAAAATATGATAGATAAAAAAATTATTAGCTTTTTTCGAACCTAATTTCGCAAGCCCTATCGGTGTTCTCAACCTAAACTATTGTCTTCAGCCCTATGGATAGCTATCATCTGTTCGCTGTTGTGATGATCCAAACCGGAAAATTTTCCTCCAGGCGTGCCTCCATATGAATTGGCGTTATCCACTAAAAATCAATCGGCTCATTCTCCTGTTCGTTCTATCGTGCATCCTGCTTGCAGCATCGATCGCGAAGGCCGACTGGATCAATCTCTCCGGGGCCCAGAGCGCGCCGAACATCGCCGAGATCCACATCGAGGACAGCCATGTCCGGGTGGTGCTGGAGATCTACGTCAACGACATCGACACGTTTATCGACCTGGTGCCGGAGGAATGGCTGAAGAAGGCAGGGAGGCAGCCACCCCCGATGCAGAAACGGATGCAGCGGTTTTCCACTGAAACCCTCCAGGTGCTGACAGATGACCAACCCCCCCTGATTGCCGATCTTAAATTAGTGGAGCCCCGCATGCGAGTGGATCGACCCAATCCGTTTGCCGGCACCATCAATCCATACACCGGCCAGAGGGTCCCCGGTCCACCCGAGGATAAGCGGGTGCTCTACGCCGAATTGATCTACCCCTTTACCCAAAAGCCTCAAACTATCACGTTTCTGCCGCCAGTGGATGCAACGGGAACCCCAAAAGCCGCCATCGGATTTATTACGTACCACAAAGGCGTGCCGGTGATTGATTTCCGCTATCTTTCCGAAGCGGCCCGCATCAACTTGGACTGGGACGACCCCTGGTACAGCCGGTTCGAAAAAAAGGCCCTGCAGCGCTGGCAGCTTTCCGGGATCCGGACGTTCCTTTATATCGAGCCGTATGAAGTGCGGCACGAGACCCTGGTTCGGGTCAAGGATATGGCCGCATGGATGGACCTGGGGCTTCACGGAGCGGATTTCATCGAGGTCGACGAATTCGAGCCGTTAAAAAAGCGTGTAGGTGAATTTCTGCTCAAGAACAGCAAGGTGCGTATCGACGGGCAGTCCCTTCCACCGATTCTGGACCGCACGAGTTTCGTAAAATACACCATGGCGCGCACGTTTTTCATCGATCAGCCCGAACGGTTGCCACTGAATACAGCCATGGTTGGTGTGATCGTCACCTACCTGACCCGGGAAATCCCTCAAAACGTGACTGTGGATTGGGATCTGTTTTCGGACCGGATCCAAAAGGTGCCGACCAATGCCGTGGATCCAGCCGGGCCGTTCCCTTCCTACGTAACCCCGGAAGACAACCTGCTTACCTGGACCAATTTTTTAAAAACTTATCAGATGCCGACGGTGGCCGGGGTGACCGTGGAGGATGCCTTGGCGCGCGTCCAGATTCCCTTGGGAAGTATTATCTGTATAGTGCTTCTGGTGCCTGTTCTCTGGATCCTCGTTCAGAGGAAAAGAGATTCTAAAAGATTTGGTGTTATCGCAGGCATCGGTGCTGTATTGATTGCCGGAAGCATCCTTTTCTTATCCTTTTCTGCAGATTTCCATCGCTCGTCCCCCGGCTCTGGCTCCGGAAATTAGTGAAGAAAAGGCGGTGATCCTTCTCGAAAGCCTGCTTAAAAATATTTACCGGTCTTTTGACTTCCGCGAAGAAGACGATGTCTACGACCGGTTGACGACCAGTGTCAGCGGAGATTTACTTTCCAAAGTCTATTTGCAGAATAGAAAATCCCTGGTCGTGACCCAGGCCGGCGGCGCCCGGGCAAGGGTCAGTGAGATCAACATCCTGGATGTTCAGGTGAGCCCCTCCGGTGGAAGTCCTATGGGGTTGGCGTTTCATGCCACATGGACCGCGCAAGGTACGGTGGGCCACTGGGGCCACATTCACACCCGGAAAAATCAATATGAGGCCAACATCTTGGTGGAGCCGGTGGACGGGGTATGGAAGATCACGGGACTGGAACTGCTGGACGAAAAACGGATTGATCCCTATGGGAAACGATAGAAAGGTTCCCCCGATGTTCATAGTTGTTGATTAAACGGATTGACTACCACAATGTCGCGATAGGACTGCGTATCGCTCACGTCTTCCGTAAGTATCACTGTACAATTGGTCCTTTCTGCAGCGGATATGATGAGCGCGTCCCGGTAGCTGATCCGATATTTCGCGTGGGTATCGATCGCTCGCCCCACCATGGATAAATCCATTTCCTGAACTTGAAGAATACTGAGCACGGTTATAATTTGCCGAACTTCTCCTGCCGACATCGGATTCTGGATTTGTTTGGTTACAACATTGAAAAACTCACTGAGAACTTGAACCGGTAGTACGGCGTTCTCCTGCTGGATCCCTTCGGTTATGAGCTGCTGAGCAATTTTCTGCTTCTGGGGCTCATGGTCATCGTATGCATACACCGGAGGGGAAAACCAATTCTATGGTTAGCTTCGATCAGAGGAATGGGTAGCACGTAATTGACATATCCTGAATTCGTGCTGAAGATTGGTTTTAGTGAATCTCTGGTACGAAAAAGCCATGACTTCTAATAGCCAGGATCCGGATAAAAACAGGTCGGAACCGGACGGATTTGACCCATTCACCCACCGATTGTCCCGGGATGTTCGAAATACACTGTCGACTGCTTTGTCGCAATCACTTGCTTCCGAAACCTCAGAGATCTTCGAGACGGCCGCTGCGGAGTGGCTGGATCGATTGTCTCACGATGCCTGTCGGCGCTATGTCGAAGAACGCCTCCGGCGTTACCGGCAGGCGTTCAAAGCCGTGTGCCGCTTGCCTTCGGATCGGCTGCTGCCGCAGATTGCAATTCTCTGGAATCTGGAACTTTACTTCGAGGTCCACGAGGTTGCCGAGGAGGCCTTCCACGCGGCGTCCGGGAGCGATCGTGAATTTCTCCAGGGGTTGATCCTCGCTGCCGGCGTGTTTGTCCAGCAAGACGCCGGGCGGCATGGGGCGGCCGGATCCGTTTCGAAGCGGGCCTATGAAATATTGAAACAGCATGGATCGAGGCTGTCATTTATGAAAAATCCGAAAGTCTTTCTCGACGGGTTGTTGCAGGATCCACCGCAACCGGTCCAAATTATCGTAGAGGGGTCAAACCTTGATGATTGATTTATCCGACTGTGCATTGAGGCATTTAAAAAGGATATCACATGTCGTGATGTTGATTCGCGAAGCAGAAATATAAGTCAATAATCAACGGGCTGTTGCCCAAATAGCCATTGAATCGCATGGTTTTAGTTGCTAGGTGTTCATAAACCACTCGAGCACTGAGGTAACCGATTAT
>CAFBRK010000320.1 GCA_903231505.1 Olavius algarvensis associated proteobacterium Delta 3
ATTTTAGCGATATAGAAAGGAAAAGCATCAGACAGCTTAGATAAGGACGTCGAACCAGATAATTAATGAACACCTTTTAGTTTATGACTGATACCTAAAACCCCGCCATTATCGGCGGGG
>CAFBRK010000321.1 GCA_903231505.1 Olavius algarvensis associated proteobacterium Delta 3
AAGCTGTAGTAAATCTACCGCGAACCTCGAATAACGCCGGCCATGAAAGTCTCCGTTTGGCCCGAAGGGTGAAATCTTTTCAGTCAGTTTTAAGTATATTG
>CAFBRK010000322.1 GCA_903231505.1 Olavius algarvensis associated proteobacterium Delta 3
GCATCAGAGGCGAGATAAATCATCGCCCCGACCATGTCTTCCGCCTCGGCCATCCTGCCGAGGGGGACTTTATCCTCATATTTTTTTTGAAACGTTTCAAAAAAAATATGAGGATAAAGTCCCCCTCGGCAGGATGGCCGAGGCGGAAGACATGGTCGGGGCGATGATTTATCTCGCCTCTGATGC
>CAFBRK010000323.1 GCA_903231505.1 Olavius algarvensis associated proteobacterium Delta 3
ATGGGGTCAGGTCTTGCCGGGCTGTTGCCCGAACCGGTTTTATCGAGCCGTCTTTAGCTCCATGACGCATGCTCTTTCAACCAACATGGGAGCATGATTCAATTG
>CAFBRK010000324.1 GCA_903231505.1 Olavius algarvensis associated proteobacterium Delta 3
CTTGTCCAGGGCCGCAAGCTGTTTATGGACTCCAGCGACATACAAGCCGACGCATCCAACAACTCGGTGGTCAACACCAAAGACATCAAGCGGTATTTGCAAAAGAGCTATCGAAGCTTTGAGCGCCGCTTGGAGGATGCC
>CAFBRK010000325.1 GCA_903231505.1 Olavius algarvensis associated proteobacterium Delta 3
ACCTCAGTGCTCGAGTGGTTTATGAACACCTAGCAACTAAAACCATGCGATTCAATGGCTATTTGGGCAACAGCCCGGCAAGACCTGACCCCATTTTTTACGCTAAAAGAGGATGTCCGGCATGATCGACGCTGCAGCATATGACGCCATCGAGACGCTGAAAAATGGAATCGACGTGAGGATCCGGTCGATTCGAGCCGACGATAGGGAGAGAATAATCGAAGCCTTTCGAAATCTCGAACCGGAATCGATCTACACACGTTTCTTTCACCATAAAAAAGCCCTGAGCGATGCGGAACTCAAGTCTGCCACCGAGATTGATTTCGATGACGTCGTCGTCTTGGTGGTCACGATTGGGAAGGAAAAAAACGAAACAATCATTGCCGGGGGGCGCTATGTAGCCTTCGATGCTGCCGATAACCTCCGTAGTGCGGAGGTGGCCTTCACGGTGGAAGAGGATTATCAAGGCCAGGGTTTGGCCAGCCATCTGTTGCGACATCTCGCTCACATTGCCCGGCAAAAAGGAATTGCCCGATTCGAGGCGGATGTGCTCCCGCACAACAAAGCCATGCTGATCGTCTTTTCACGCTGTGGGCTTCCCATGGTCAAGGGGCACGAAGCAGGCAACGTGCATGTAACACTTACGTTGACGAAAAAATAGTCTGCCCCGTGACCATGGATGTTGTAAAGATCGGATCAAAGGGAATATTTCCTGCGAGGGAAAGGCCTTGCTCACGGGCGTAGCTCTCAATTTTCGCGGTCATGTCCAGATTCAGATCCCACTTGTTGACGCAGATCACCACCGGCACGTGGAAATGGGCGGATAGTTCCACGACCCGCTGCATGTCGTGAATACCGAAAACCGTCGGTTCGGTCACCAGCAAGACACCATCTACCCCTCCAATAGCAGCGATAACCGGGCATCCGACGCGGGGTGGACCGCCCGTGAGTATCAAAAATCGCGACAGATCCCGCAACCGGTCCGGACGGATCGTCATCTGCAGGGAACATATCGAAAGGCGGATCAGGGGCAACCGGCTCCGGTTTGCGCTTTACATTGCCTAAATCGAGATGTAGAAGGTCAGTGACAATGAAGCAGCAGCGGATCAGTTCCGTCGGTGCTCGAGCTGGCTCCGGATCACCCCAGGCTCGGCAATTGCTGGCTCAAATCCGATAGGGATTGTCTTCCTGAACAAATAACCCGATGGCCGTATTCCGAATCACTGCACGCCCTTTTCGGCAATGATGACAGCTGGTCGGGATACAATCGATAGCACTTTTTGCGATCATTGATACTTGTTGATAATGTGGATCAGAAAACCACTATGGAACATTCCCCGTAGCCCAGCGAAGCGGGCTTGCCGCATGGGACGGACACTTCCGCTGGATTTCAGCAACCTGCGGGAAATCTCCACCAGCAAGGGGGAGTCCGGCAAGAGATGCCCGCTGTTTGGTTCTAAATAGCCGGCAGACAAATCGTTCTCAATCATTTGCGTGTCTGAAAGATATGAACTGGCGACAAAAGATCTACAAGCGTTACTTTCCTTCAAAACTAAAAAAATGGATCCATCCCGAGCAGGAAGTCCTTGACCGGTTTATAATGACCCATGCCCAGCTGTTAAGACCTGATGAGCGTGCACTGGATGCCGGTGCCGGAGAATGCCGGTACAAACACTATTTTGCAAATCACCGATACTATGCCATCGACACAGCCGTTGGAGATGTCGACTGGGACTATTCGAAGCTGGATGTTATCGGTGAATTGGAGTGCATGCCGTTTCCCCACAGCTCGTTTGATCTGGTGATATGCACACAGGTATTGGAGCATGTCAGGGAACCGCAGCATGTTCTTTTCGAGTTCTCCCGGGTGCTGAAGAAGGGTGGTAGACTATGCCTTTCGGCGCCGCAGGGATGGGGAGTCCATCAGGCGCCTAACGACTTTTTTCGATTCACCGAGTACGGGTTGTCTCACTTGTTTTGCAAGGCCGGCTTTCAAAAAATCAACATTCGGCCCACATGTGGGTATTTCGGATACCTGGCCAACCGATTGACGGTATTTCCCAAAACGTTGTTCTGGCAGCGAGACAGATTCTTTCGGATTCTATTCTTTCCCCTTGAGTTGTTGTCCTATGTCTTTTTTGTGCTGCTTTTCCCAATGATTTTAAACCGCATGGATGTCCTGGACCGGAATCGTCAGTACACCCTTAACTATTTGGTCGATGCCATCAAGGGTCCGGCAGACCAACGAAAATCAGAAAGGGCGGGAAACTGATCCCATGTCAAACCTGCGCTTATTCGGTTTGTTAATTGGCACGGCGGGCTTGATAGCGACCTTCGTCTTCTACCGAGGGGCCAAATGGAAACGTGGCAATTTCATTTTACTCTCTCTATTCAACATATCTCTCGTTACAGTTAGCATTCACCCGGCATCGGTCAATTTTGCCCGAGATCTGCTGGCATTGGAGCAATACCAGTATGGTCGCATTATCGCGCTCCTGATCATGTCCACCATTGCCCTGTTTTTTCATTCACTTTACACGAAGGCCAGACTTGAAGCGCTGCGCTCCCAGTTCGACCGCCTCGTGAGAAAACTCGGCACCCGACTTCCAGAGCAGGATCTCTCCCTGGCAAACGGCATCAAGCCGATTATGGTGCTGATGCCGGCCTTGAACGAAGCAGAGAATCTGGCCGACCTGCTGCCCCGAATGCCTCAGATGGTCGAAGGGGTGGCCGTCGGTGTTCTGGTTGTCGATGACGGCAGCGAGGACGCCACCTACGACATTGTCTCCCGAGCATCGAATGCCTGGGTGGTGAGAAATCCGATCAACCGGGGCGGTGGGGCCGCCCTCAGACTCGGTTACGACATTCTCAAAGCCGCCGGAGCCCGTATCTGTGTCACGATGGATGCCGACGGCCAGCATCGACCGGAGGATATTCTCATTCTGGTATCGCCCATTCTATCGGACCAGTTCGAGGTCGTCATCGGTTCCCGGGTCCTGGGCGGTATGGAACCAGACAGTCTGTTTCGCACCGTCGGGGTGCACGTGTTTCGGTTCCTCGTAACCCTGCTGACCGGAAAGAAACTGACCGACCCATCGAGCGGTTTTCGAGCCTTCAATGTCGCCGCCACCGAGAAGCTGAGGTTGACGGAGGATCAGTACCACACCAGCGAGCTGCTGATTGAGTCGGTCAAACAGGGGCTTCGTGTCGGGGAGCAACCGATCACCATTCTCAAGCGCAAATATGGCCGCAGTAAAAAAGGAAACGACTGGATCTACGGACTGCAGTTTTTCCGCGTTGTTATGAAAACCTGGTGGAGGTAATCCCGATCAATGGTTCAATGCCGCCTTTGCCGCCATCCCCGATCCGCGCTGTTGCTCGATAGCCTTCGAACCGGGCAGACTGATACCTTTGCGCTCCGGAGATGTCGAAATTGCGGCTTCGTCACCCTGGACCCTCTGCCTTCCGGCGAGATGTTGCGACGGTATTACGATGACGACTACTGGTTGCCGACCGATCCGACGACGGATGGCATCATGGCTCGGTTTCTGATGCTTCGAATGGCGCCCGTGCTGAGGGAAATCAAACGGCTGGTGCCCGCCGGGGGGCGAATTCTGGACTGGGGCGCTGGCGATGGACGACTGGTCCATTGGCTGAATGCAGACGGATTCGATGCTGTGGGCATCGACCCTTACAGCCGCAGCGCCGATAATGATGCCGTCATCGCTGCGGCCATCGAAAACGCCCCATTTCCAGGCGGGTCTTTCGACGCTGTGCTGGCCTTTCACCTGATCGAGCATTTACCGGATCCGGTCGAGGCCGTTCGCGCCGCTGTTCGGCTATTGAAACCTGGCGGTGTGCTATTCGCCGAAGTGCCGAATTTAGAGTCTCTGGAATTCCGGATATTTCGATCGCGGTGGCAACCCCTGGAGATTCCCTATCACTTGAATCATTTTACGCCGGATACCATGATCCGTTTGATGACCGATGCCGGCGCCGATCGCATCGTTCATATGTCCTTTTTTTCTCACCGTGTATCGCCGAGCACGCCCGTCCTGTCGATGGCCCCCGGTTTGGCACCCAAAGAAATCCGACGTCGACACCGACGCTACCCGCTGCCGCTCAGCTTCGGATACCTGATCTGTCAGCTTGTCGCATATCCCATGGCAGCCGCAGCGGCGGTGTTCCGGAAAGGCGCCGTTCTCCGAGTGGCGGCAAAAACCCGATCTGGCCCGAGTCGATGACCCAGCGACCTGTGTCCATAGATCCGCCTCTCGGATCAGAGGTGAAGCTTTCGGTCATCGTACTGTTTTTTCACGGCAATCAGTGGGTCCGCTCTTGCGTCGAATCCTTGCTGGCGCAGTCACTTCCAATCTCAGACTACGAACTGCTGCTTGTCGACAACGGGGCCACCACCGATGCCATTGATGTCTACCGGGGCTGCGGGAACGTCCGTATTGTTAGGTTTGAGGAGAACCTGGGATTTGCCGGCGGCAATAATGCCGCCCTGGCGCATGCACAGGCGCCTTGGGTGCTGCTGCTCAACCAGGACACCGTTATCCACAAGCGCTGCCTGAAAGAACTGGCCGAAACCTGCCAACGTCATCCGGAGGCCGGCAGTATTGCCGCCAACATGGTGATGGTGTCGGACCCGAATGAAGCGAATTCGGCCGCACCTGCTCCGGCTTTTATCGGACGCTATCGCCTATCCCGACTCGGATTTGCCGTATACGAGCAACCCAAAATGCATGCCGATGCGCTTCCGGTCGATTTCGTGTCCGGCAACGGCATGTGCCTGAACAAGGCGGCACTCGAATCGATCGAAGGATTCCTCTTTGACCCGATGCTGGGCAGCTACATGGAGGACATGGACCTGTCCTTTCGCATGCGAAAAGCGGGCAGAGCACTGATCGTTTCCAGAAAAGCGGTCGTGTATCATTTTCGGGAAGCATCGCTTTCCGGTTCGATTGGGGACCGTGTCGCCAAATTCGTTCACATTTCGACCAACCGTCTGCTGGTGAATTGGAAATTTCTTGGCAAACGTCGATTCCTGGGTCATCTGCCGCTCTTGTTGGCCGGGATACCGCTCAAGGTCCTCCGGCTCGACACAGACACCCGACCCAAACCACTCCGCTCACTTGCGGCAATTCCATTAATTCCCGTCGTTGTGGTGTATTTCGCGCTTCGCCTTTTGTCCTTGTATGAACTGCAAAAAGAGCTCACGCCGGGCACCGCCGCAACCACTTCGAGGACCGGCCGCGCCGGTGTGCAGATAGCCATACTCATCGTATTTACGGTGGTGACCGGGGCGTTTTTGCTCGAACAGGATTGGGGTAAAGTGGCTGCGGCACTCGTCGATCTCCCATGGGCCGTTCGTGTTCGACGATCTAACGAATATAACGAACAACGAGCAGATCCGTGTCCAGGAGGCGTCTCTATCGCGAATCGTGACGGCGAGTTTCAAGGCCAATGCCACCCGACCGGTGGCTATGGCCTCCCTTATCGTCAATTATGTGATCCACGGGTACGATCCCGTAGGTTATCATGTGGTCAATATTGCGATTCATGCGGCGGTCGCACTTTTACTCTTTTTTATTCTTCGGCGCACGCTGGAATTTGCGCCGGCCGTGGTAGCGCCGAACCGGGTCGTGTGGATGGCCTTTTTTTCGTCACTCCTATGGGTGGTCCACCCGGTCCACACCCAGTCGGTGACCTATATCGTTCAACGAATGAACAGCATGGCCGCTCTTTTTATGCTGGCCTCGCTCTGGTGCTACATCAACGGCCGAACGGCGCAAGACGGATACCGTTCGTGGCTCTGGTTTTCCGGTTCCCTTGCAAGCTGGCTGATGGCGCTCGGATGTAAGGAAAACAGCGTCATGTTGCCGGTACTGATGTTTATCTACGAATGGTTCTTCTTCCAGGACCTGAGCCGGACCTGGCTTCGCCGGCAGCTCAAATGGATCGGTGTCGCCGCCGTTGTCTGCGCCCTGGCAACGGCGATACTACTTGGATCGGATCCAGTTGGTCGCATCGGGAGCCTCCGGGATTTCTCTGAAAGTCGGTTTACGTATGCGGAGCGCGTGCTGACCCAGCCCCGGGTGGTCATGCACTACTTGAGCCTCTTTGTGCTGCCCCATCCGTCTCGCCTGAATCTCGATTACGATTTTCCGCTGTCCCATGGGATTTTCGACCCACCGACAACCCTCCTGGCGATAGTCGCCATCGCGGCACTGATGGGTATCGGGATCGTCGTCGCCCGGCGGCACCGCCTGTTGGCATTCGCCATCTTCTGGTTTTTCGCCACCCTGGTTGTCGAGTCGTCCGTGATTCCGCTGGCCATTATCTTCGAACACCGGACCTACGTACCGTTTATGGCACTTGCACCGATGGTTGTGTGGGCCGTATTCCGTATACCCGGTCCAAAGGCACTTCCGGTGCTGCTCCTGTTGGTGATCTCGGCCTTATTTTCCGTCTGGACCTGGCAACGGAACTCCGTCTGGGCCGATCCGATCAGGCTCTGGAGTAATGTGATCGCAAAATCGCCTGGAAAGGCGCGCCCACACCACAAACTCGGAGATGCCTATTCGGGAAGGGGAAACGTGAAGGCTGCGATAGATCTTTACCGCAAAGCCATCGAACTCGATCCGACATTCACCGAATCTTACAACAACCTGGGGCTTCTCATGGCAGAGCAAGCCGACATTGAATCGGCCGAGAGGCTCTATCAGAAAGCCATAGGCCTGGCACCGGGATCTCTCGACGTCATCAACAATTACGCCGTGCTGCTGATCAACCAGGGAAGGGCGGAGGAGAGCATCAGCCTGCTGTCGCAGGCCTTGAAATTGAATCCGGGCTATAAAGCTACCTACGTGAACCTCGGCGCCGCATGGATGCTCTTGGATGACCCTGAATCGGCCGAGGCAGCCTATCGAAAAGCCCTTGAGCTGGATCGCCGATCCACTCACGCCCTTACCGGATTGGCCGGAGTTCTGCTCTTCAAAAAAGAGTTCGATGCGGCGTCGGAACTGCTTCGAAATGCTCTGGCGATCGATCCGGACAACCCGGAAGCCCGCATCGGGCTGGCCGAAGCGATGATCGCCAAAGGGAATTACGACACGGCAATGATGCAGCTTAAACAGGCGCTACGGCAAGTGCCGGAAGACATTCGTGCCAACGAACTGCTGCTGGCCGTGACGCTAAAAAAAGGGGACGTTCAGCAATTGGAAAACCAGTTGAGGCGCCTGCTCGACCTCGATCCCGACCATGTGGAAGCCAACACCAACATGGGCGGCATTCTAACCGGACGCGGGGATATCGACGGTGCTATCTATCACCTGCAACAGGTGCTGAATCAAGACCCTGCTCATGCCGAAGCGCTCAACAACATGGGCATCGCGCTGGCATACAATGGGCAGTATGCGAATGCCGGGGATGCCTTTCTGGCCGCGATCCGCAGCCGTCCGGAGTTTGCCGATGCCTGGGACAACCTGTTTTATCTCGGCCGGGCGGCCGGCCCCCGCTGGGACATGGCAGCCGCGCTCCGCCGCCATACCGGAGATCATCCGGAAAATCCGGAATCCTACGTAATTTTTGGAGAATTCTACCTGCGCCGGGGAGATACCCCCCGCGCGAAAGCGGAGTTCGAACGCGCCCTGGACCTTGACCCGGACAATGCCCGCGCCCGGGAGCGCCTGTCAACAATCAATTGATTTTCCGGTTAAAGCGACCTATAAACCGGTGACAATTGTCGTCGCACGACATCCTGAACCCGGCATGCGCCACACCAGAGTGTAATGATAAAGGACCACCGTGAATGAGAGGCCAACAGACGGAGGTGATCCGGCGCGCCATATCGGCTGCTTGCGAGGCGGGCGACCTGAAACCGGTAGAAGATCATGAAATCTTTTTTTAAAGATAAACGCGTTCTGGTAACCGGTGCCTGCGGCACCGTCGGCAGGGAGCTGGTTCGTCAGCTGCTGGATAATTTTCTGGTCTGCGAACTTTTTTTCTTAGAAGACTGCTTTGCCGATGTCGACAACGTCAGTTTTTTTCTGGCCGATGTCCGTGACCGGGATAAGATTTCGCGCAAAATGAAGCACATGGACATCGTATTTCACACAGCGGCCTTCAAGCATGTGATTCTGTGCGAGCGCTCCCCTTTTGAAGCCGTGCAAACGAATATTTTGGGGATTCAGAACATCATCAACGGTGCCATTGAGAACCATGTGCAGCGTGTCCTCTTTACCAGTTCCGACAAGGCCGTCAACCCGACCAATGTTATGGGTGCCAGCAAGCTGATGGGTGAACGGCTCATGGCAGCAGCCAACAGCAATAGTCGGGAAGGGGGCCCGATCTTTACCTCGACCCGCTTCGGCAATGTTCTGGGCTCCCGGGGCTCGGTCATCCCGATTTTTCAAGAGCAAATTCGAGGGGGAGGACCGGTAACGCTGACGGATCCGGCCATGACCCGTTTTATCATGAGTCTTAAAGAGGCCATTCAACTGGTTATTGAATCAGCCGGCGAAGCCCTTGGCGGCGAGGTGTTTATCACTAAAATGTCGGCCATTCGCATTAAAGATCTGGCCGAGGTCATGATCCGTGAATTGGCTCCCGGCTACGGCCTGTCCCCCGAAGATATCGAAATTATCCACATCGGGAATAAGCCTGGTGAAAAAATGTATGAAGAACTGATGAATGAGGAAGAGATCAGAAGGGCATGGGAATTGAAGAAATATTTTGTGTTAATGCCCGCCTGGGGAGGCATATATCGACATGTTGACTACCAATATTCCAATGTCGTCAACAAGACGGTTATCAAACCGTATAATTCAGCCAATCACAGCCCGCTGTCCCCAGGCGAATTGGCAGAATTTCTTCATACTCACAAACTGCTGCAATAATCCTGATGAAGATTTTAATCTTAGGCGGTGATGGATATTTTGGCTGGCCGACTGCGATGCATTTGTCCGCTCAAGGCCATCAGGTTGCCGTTGTCGACAACTATTTGCGCAGATCCCTGTGCCGGGAGGAAAATGTCGAACCGTTGGTTGAAGTTCCCAATTTACATCAACGCGCCGCCTTGTGGGAATCTGTTGCAGGGTATCCTATTCCTGTATTTATCGGTGATCTCAGGCAATGGGAAACTATTGAAGCGGTGTTCCGGCAATTCGAACCCGAATCAATTGTCCACTTTGCCGAACAGCCGGCCGCACCCTATTCCATGTTGAACCGTCGTTCGGCCACCCTGACGTTGCGCAACAACCTTGACGTGACGGCCAATGTCATTTTTGCCGTAAAGCAATTCAACCCTGCGATCCATATCGTCAAACTCGGCACCATGGGAGAATACGGAACCCCAGCCATTGACATTGAAGAGGGTTGGCTGGAGGTCGAACACAAGGGGCGGCGTCAAAAATTTTTATACCCGCGCCAAGCCGGCAGCCTGTACCACACCACCAAAATCATGGACACGGACCTATTGTGGTTCTATGTGAGGGTCTGGGAGCTTCGCGTCACCGATCTCATGCAGGGACCCGTTTACGGTATCTTCACCCAAGAGAATCGAATCGATGAAGCCCTGTGCCCGTTTTTAAACTATGACGAGCTGTTCGGCACCGTTCTCAACCGGTTCGTTATCCAGGCCGTGGCCGACTACCCCATGACGGTTTACGGCAAAGGCGGCCAGACCCGGGGATATCTCAATATAATTGACACCCTGAACTGTGTGCGACTCGCCCTTGTAAACTCGCCGGCCAACGGTGAACTGAGAATTTTGAATCAGTTTACTGAAACCTTCAGCGTCAATCAACTGGCTCAAAAGGTTCAGTCAGTGGCACGTGCAATGGGATACAAAGCTAAAATATCCTCAGTTGAAAATCCGCGCAAAGAAGCCGAAGACCACTACTACAATCCTGCCCATACCGGTTTGCTGGACCTGGGCCTCAAACCACAGTTTCTGACCGGTGAGGTTCTGTCGGAAATGATTGAATTTGCCGCCAGGCATAAAACCGCCATCAGACCAGAACAGATATTTCGTAAGGTGCGCTGGGATTAAAATCGATGTGTTACTATAAATGCGGGCCACTCGAGATGGTCCCTTAAAAATTCCCCTCCCCCACCGATGCTGCTTTAACCCAAACATTGCATCTTAGATTCAACTCATAAGTGCAACGCACCGGGTGGTGAGCCTGCATGCGGTGAGTTAATCGAATCCGTCGAACCACGGATCAAGTCCGGAATGACGAATTCGCCGGTCTGCCTTCAATATAAATCAGTGAGAAACTACCTCCGAGAGCCTTACGAGTATATTTTCCCAGACGGATTGGACGGCGTCCCCCGCCTCACTGCCATGGTTGTATTCAAAAATGGTCTGCCCCTGCACCATGGCCTGTGTGAAGATCTGGTCAAAGGGGATGTTTCCCGCAAGGAAGAGACCGGATTTACGGGCATAATCCTCAATTTTTGACGTCATCTCCGGATTCAGATCCCACTTGTTGATACTGATCATCACCGGCACGTGGAAATGAGCGGCCAGTTCCACGACCCGCTGCATGTCGTGAATGCCCGAAACCGTCGGCTCGGTCACCAGCAAGACACCGGTGGCGCCACCGATGGCGGCAATCACCGGGCATCCGACACCTGGGGGCCCTTCCGTCAGGATCAGAGACAGACCCTGTTCCTCGGCCAGACGACGTGCCTGTTGCCGCACAAGGGACACCAGTTTCCCGGAGTTCTCTTCAGCGATACCCAGGCGGGCGTGCACCATGGGGCCGAAGCGCGTGTCTGAGACAAACCATTGGCCGCAGGAGTTCAACGGGAAATCCACCGCCTTCTCAGGGCAAAAGTGAACACAGACGCTGCAACCCTCGCAAGCCGTTGGATCGACCACGTAGTCTTCGGAAATCGCATCGAATTGACAGGGGTCCCGGCAGATCCCGCAACCGGTACACCGGTCTGCGGCAATGACAGCGGTGTGACCGGATTGAAAATCATGTTGCTCCTGAATGACGGGGGCCGTGATTAGATGAAGATCTGCCGCATCCACATCCGCATCGCAAAGGACCTTGTTTTCGGCCAGCTTCGCAAAGGCCGCGACCAGGCTTGTTTTTCCGGTTCCCCCCTTGCCGCTGATAACAATAATTTCGTTCATGCGCTCAACACCTGCCTGTTTTCCAAATGCGCCGGAGCCCGGTGATCGGCAGCCAGATCGACCACGTTGCGATATAACGCCTGGAATTGCTTTCTGTATTCCGGAAACGCGTCGACGATCAGTTGGCCTTTGGCATAGGCTTCGGCGACGCGCCGGTCAAAAGGGATCTCCATCAGTACCGGCAGGTCTGCGGTCTCCGCATAACCGAACACCGCGTCATCGCCGATACCGACACGATTGACAATCAAACCGGCCGGAATCCCAAGAGAAATGACGGCCGCGTGGGCCAGCTTTAGATCGTGGAGCCCGAACGGCGTAGGCTCGGTCACCAACAGAACCACATCTGTGTCTCGGATAGAGCTGATGACCGGGCATGACGTGCCCGGCGGGGCATCGATAATGGTCAGTATTCCGGGCTCCGCCTTTCTGCGTACCTGTTTTATCAGCGGCGGCGCCATGGCTTCACCGACGCGTAAGCGGCCGTGAATAAAAACCACCCCGTTAGAATGCCCGGATTCAAGGATGCCCACGTCTCGTGCGCCTTTGGATATGGCGTTTTCCGGGCATACCGTCCAGCAGCCACTGCAACTGTGGCACATTTCCGGGAATGTCAGAATCGACGTGTCCGGAATGACCGCGATGGCCTTAAACTGGCAGAGGTTGCTGCATTCTCCACACAGCGTACATCGCGACCGATCGATTTCCGGGACAGCGACGGTCACCGTTTCACGGTGGTCTATTCCGGGATGCAGAAACACGTGTGCATTGGGTTCTTCCACATCACAGTCCAGCAGTTGCACTTTCTCGTTCAGTGACACGGCCAGATTGACGGCAACGGTGGTTTTACCCGTTCCCCCCTTCCCGCTGGCGATGCTGATAATCATTTGCTGCCACCCATGCCTCGACCCGCACCTGAACCACGGCCGCCTCCCATACCACGACCGCCCCCCATGCCGCGACCACCTCCCATTCCGCGCCCCCCGGTACCCGCATGGGATGGAGCGTTGGCCTGGGTTGCCGCAGTCATCTTCCCGTTCAAAAACCGATCTATCAGGTCCCGGATGGTGCCGGCTTGCCCGGAATAGAGTTTCACGCCGGCAGCAGTCAGGGTTTGCACCGCATTGGGGCCGCATCTGCCGGTAATCACGGCGGTGACCCCCTTTGAAGCAAGAAATTGGGCGGTTTGAATACCGGCACCGCCGCCCATGGCCGCATTGTCGTTGTTCAATACGTCGACCTTCATCGTGTCCATGTCGACGATCAGAAAACTGGCGCACCTCCCAAACCGGGGGTCCAGCTGTGCTTCCAGATCGTTTCCGGATGATGAAAAAGCAACTTTCATTTCCCTTCTCCTTCCTTGGTTGGGCTAGTGATCACACACGTTGGCCCCGCTTGCCAGGGTCCCATTGAGAAAGTCGGTCACAAGGACCTCTGGTTCGAGGGCCGGCGCCCCCACAATCACTTCAATGTCGTTTTCCTGGAACAGTCCGATGGCGCGCTGTCCCATTCCGCCGGCAATGATCACATCGGCACCCAGTTCGTGGAGCCAGCCGGGCAGCACGCCGGGTTCATGGGGCGGTGGGACCAACATTTCCTTTCCGATGATCTGCTTGCCGTCCACATCGATAATGGCAAATTCCCGGCAATGCCCGAAATGGGAGGTCAATTTTCCTTCGGCCATGGGTATTGCAAACTTCATGTCTAATCTCCGATTAAGTGGTTTATGTATAAATTTCAGAGTTCTATGTACAATCTTGCAGCATAGACCAAAACACATGTTATGAGCATATACCCATATTAAGCTTTCTTGATTCTCTTGTCAAGAAGGAAAAGGACATCATAATTCTAAGAGGGGTTTGATTTAACCATTCCGATTGGTTGTAAAGAGGGCAGGCGCATTAAGGCTTAGGTACGCAAAAAACACGGAAGGGGCGCCCGCAAACGGAGACGCCCCTTTCCCGAAAATTAAACTAGATGTTGATCTAAACTGTCCTACTCACCACCCCCGCTCACTGCAAAGCCGCTGGGGCCGATGCCGGTGGAAGACGGCGTTCCGGCAATCTTTGCCAGATAGGTGTCGCCGAGTTTTTCGATGTGGCTGTTGACGTTGTCAAAATAATTGTAGTGGATCTGTTCTTCGTCGATGATGTCCTCAAAAATCTTCATGCTGATACTGTCGCCATTGTCCCGGCAGACTAAAAGGAACTGGTTGTACACGTCGACGGTGTCGTCTTCGAGCTCTGCGTCAAACGGAAAAATCGCCGCAACCTGCTGGCCTTTTTCAATGGTGCCCTCATAGCCGGTGGTCGGTTCGCCGCCGAGTTCCTTAACGCGTTCGGCAAACATTTCCGCGTGCCGCATTTCGTCGATGGCAATCAGCTTCATTTTGGCGGCCAGCTCACCGTAATCCATGTCATCCAGATTGTAGTGCTGATTCATGTACTGGGTAATCGCCTGGAGCTCCATGGATCGGGCCTTGTTGAGTACCTCGATGACGTTTTTCCGTCGCTCCTCTTTGGATTCTTGAGCCATATTCTTCTCCTTTCGCAGGGTTTATGGTTGCCGGCTCTGTTCCTGTTTCCGACAGATCAGATCGTCGAATCATCCGTTCATTTCTCTATTCCTCTGTGCATGGCGACGCAAGAGTAATTTGCAATATTCCGTCAAAAAGGCCCTTCTCGACCGGATCACTTGCTTTGCGAATACCCCCGTCGGTATGTGTCGGGGATCCGTTCCCGGTTCTGCTGCGCCAGTTTTCAACCAGCTGGCAATTCTGGACCGGGAGCGAGCCGCGCGGACCCGTACTGATTGAGTTTTGATTGTCGGCGACAGGAGCCGGAGAAATAGCTCTGTCGTAAATGTAACAGGTGGCCAAGGGCCACCCGTTTATCGTGAATTAGGGGTATCGGTGTTACGGATATATTGCAGCGTATTCGGTTTAGGCGATTTCGACCAACTCCACATCAAACAGGAGGGTTTTTCCGGCGAGGGGATGATTGGCGTCCAGAGTAACGTTTTCCTCCGTTTCTGCAGTCACCATCAGTTGCAGAACCGTCCCATCCTGCTGTTTGACCTGAAGCTGCTGACCGACCGAAGTGTCGATTTTCTTGGGCAGAAGCTCCCTTTCAATAACTGCTACAATTTCCTCGTTTCGCACCCCATAGCCCTGTTCCGGCGGGATGGAGATCTGTTTTTTATCTCCGACTTCCATTCCGACAACACCCTGTTCGAACCCCGCAATAACCTTTCCGTCACCAATCCGGAACTCAAGCGGCTCCCTTCCATCCGAGGAATCGAATACGTCACCTTCCTGCAGCTTGCCGGTGTAGTGAACCTTCACATTATCGCCAGATTTTGCCTGAGTCATGGTGGTCTCCTTTGGCTAATTCGGGGACGTCCGCTGAATCTTGGTTGCGGATCCGGTTCGATGATAGATTTTATAACGAAGGGGATCTCGAATCTGACCTTTCAATCAGATCAGGAAGACTTGAGAGGCTTGACGTTAACGGCCTGTTTGCCTTTGGGGGTCTGTCTGATTTCAAAGGTGACAAGGATGTCTTTTTCCAGGCCGAAGAAACCGAAATCCTTGACAGACGACTGGTGCACGAACACATCGCCATCGCTTTCAGTGGAGATGAATCCGTAACCTTTATGCTCACTGTACCACTTGATTCGACCTTCTGCCATAAGCTGCTGCCTCCCTGATGTCTAAGTACCAGTACTTTGGAAGAGGTCCAACGTGGCTAGAAAACCAGACGCTTCCAAAATATGATCTTTTTGTTTCGAGTTTGATGAATTATCCAAACATATATCGAACCGGTCACGTTGTCAAAATGGTTTTCGGAGTGCGCCCCCATTCGTGTGTGACCGGGCCATCCCCGGATTTATCTTGACATCAAGATTTCAGTGCCTAGCATGTCGCCTATGGAAACGGGATCTCACATCCGCCTGGTGTTATGGAAGTCCGCCAAAGCCGTGGAAAAACTGGACCGTGGAAGCATCGCTCAAACCGGCCTGAACTTAAGCGATTTCGCCATCATGGAGGTACTCCTCCATAAGGGACCGATGACCATCAACCGCATCGGTGAAAAGGTCCTTCTGACCAGCGGCTCCATGACAACCGCTGTCAATCGCCTGCAAAACAGCGGACTGGTAGAGAGGATACAGGATCCTGCCGATGGTCGCTGTTTTTTCGTGCACCTGACGAAAACCGGCCGACATGTCATTCGGGATGCGTTTGAAAATCATCGAAACAGGCTCGAGTCGGTTGCCGAGATTCTAACCGAAGAGGAGCGTAGCGAACTGGTAAGACTGCTGAAAAAACTCGGTTATCATGCCGAGACCATGGCAAACACGGCATCCTGATTTTTTTTAAGCAATTATCTTGACATCAAGACGATCGGGGAGGTTAACTCATGAACGCAAGAAAGCATAGTGCTGCGATCAACGGAATTCATCACATCACGGCCATCACTTCCTCGGCCATGGAAAACCTGTTCTTTTATGAGGAGGCGCTGGGGCTGCGTCTGGTCAAACAGACTGTTAATTTTGACGATCCCTACACGTACCATCTCTACTATGGCGACGGTGCCGGAGCGCCGGGCACGATCCTCACCTTTTTCCCTTGGGAAGGGCTGCCTACGGGACGATCCGGTTCGGGTATGGTCACTGCCATTGCCTTTGCCATTCCGGAATACTCTGTGGACTTCTGGCTCAAACGCTTGCAGCGCCTGGATATCCCCGCCGGCAAGGAGACCCGGTTCGGCGAACCGGTGATCACATTTACAGATCCCCACGGCCTGGCCCTGGAACTTATCGGCACCGCCGAAACGCCGGCGACCGCAGTATGGCAGGACGGGCCCATTCCCGGCGAGCACGCCATTGCCGGTTTTCACTCCGCGACCATCGTTCTACAGAATATCGACAACACTCGGCTGCTGCTCACCGAAGTCATGGGGATGTCTTCGGTTGGCCGTGAAAACAGCCGCGTTCGCTTCACGATGTGCGATAATAGCGCACCTGGGCACCTTCTGGATGTGGTCGCGGATCCGGACGCCCCCCCGGCGCAACAGGGGGGCGGCACCGTGCACCACATTGCGTTTCGCACCGAAAATTCGGAGGCCCAGGCGATATGGCAGAAAACCCTCAGACAAAGCGGCGTACCGGTCACCGAGGTTCGTGATAGAAAATACTTTCGATCCATCTATTTTCACGAACCAGGTGGTGTCCTGTTTGAGATTGCCACGGATCCACCGGGTTTTGCGATAGACGAAGACATGCGCCGTCTGGGTGAGCGTTTGCAGCTACCGGAGCAATATGAGTCGATGCGGAGGGCCATCCAGAATCAGCTGCCGCCTCTGCGGGTTCCCGAATTCCGGCACATCTACGTGCCGTCGGACGCCCGCGAGGAGAATGATGAAACGTTGGTGACCCTGCACGGCACCGGCGGCGATGAGCAAGATCTTGTCGACATTGCCCGGGAGATCACCGCAACAGCCCCGATCCTCAGCCCCCGAGGCAAAGTCCCTGAAAACGGGATGCCCCGTTTTTTTAAACGATTGGCCGACGGGGTATTCGACGAGGAGGATGTTGTGTTCCGGGCCCGGGAACTGGCGGATTTTTTGATTGGCGCGGCGTACCGTTATCGCCGGCGATCGGAACATCTTGTAGCGCTGGGGTACTCCAATGGCGCCAATATCGCTGCCGCTGTCATCTTGCTTCGACCGGAGATCTTCTCCAGAGCCGTCCTGTTTCGCCCGATGATGCCGCTGCACCAGGTCGATCTGCCCGTTCTCGATGGCAAACAGATCCTTGTCCTACGGGGGAAGTACGACACGGTCATTCCGGCCGAGGGTACGGACCGGCTCATCGAGGCTCTGACAGAGGCCGGGGCAGAGGTTGAGGTTGTGACCATGGACGCCGGGCACGAATTGACGAGAGGAGATATAACGATCGCCTCCGGTTGGATGGCACGGGGCCGGCAAACGATTCAGGCGGAGGCAATCACCCCGGGCACGATTTGAAAGGTCCGGTAAATAGAAGTAATTCTTGTTGGAAGAATACCGGAACACTACGAAGAAGCATATCACAGGCCAGATGCAACGAATGTAAACAACATACACACGGGGAGGGGAATCATGAATTACGCTGATGTTGTCGAAAAACGGCGCGCCATAAACGTTTTTGATGTAGACAGGGATGTTCCGGATGACGTTTTGCAGCAGATGATCGAACTGGCCGCGAAAGCACCGTCGAGTTTCAATCTCCAACCGTGGAACGTGGTGGTTCTTCGAGACGCTGCCGACAAGGCGCGTCTCCGGTCTCTGGCCTGGGATCAGCCCAAGGTTACCGAAGCACCGGTCGTGTTCATCGTGCTGGCGGACCGGGACGGCTGGAAGGAGGGGCATCCCACGGTGGAGCGTAACTGGCAGGAAATGCTTGACGCCGGAATGATGACAGACGACCAGAGAGACTGGTTTCTCAACGCGGCAAAAACGCTCTACAATTGGGGCTCGGAAGCAGATCTTGCCTTTGCCGCCAAAAACGCTGGATTTTTCGGAATGGGCCTGATGTACGCGGCAACCAGCCTGGGTCTGGAAACCCATCCCATGGACGGGTTCGACCATGAGGGTGTGCGAAAGGAATTCAACATTCCGGACAACTACTGGATACCGATGCTGCTCGCTGTGGGTTATCTCCGCCCGGGGCAGGACGTCTTTCCCCCAAAATGGCGAAAGGGGTATGAAGATATCGTGGTCGCTTTTTAAAACTGCAGTAAGCAAGATATGTTGTGCCGGCTGGCAGATCTTCGGGAGCAATCAGGGAAAATACCACCCGGAATCGGTATCGACCTAAAAAATAGTACTCTTGTTTCGATTCCGATACCGATAGCGACGCCGATGCCGAAAAAAAGGGGTCACCAACACTTGGGCGATGACCCCTTCAGATCGAGCATTATCTTTAGTCTATCGGATTACTTAACGCGACCTTCTCTCCATGCCTGGATGAGCTGATCGTAGTCGACCGTTTCACCCCTGGGTTTTTCATTGACCTTTGCTTTGGGAGAACCCGGCCTGTTGAGCCAGTAGGAGGGGTCTCTTTTGGGATTCAGCTTGGGTCCGCACTCGCCCTGCACGTTGGCGCGCTGAATACGCTGCAACACCCGATCCTGCTCTTTGGCGAGATTGTCCATGGCCCGGCTGACGGTCACCTCGCCGGAAACCGCCTCACCGACATTTTGCCACCACAACTGGGCCAGCTTCGGATAGTCGGGCACGTTGGTCCCGGTGGGTGTCCAGGCAACGCGGGCGGGGCTTCGGTAAAATTCCACCAGACCGCCGAGTTTCGGAGCGCGGTCGGTGAAGGACCTATGCCGGATATCGCTGTCGCGGATGGGCGTCAGGCCCACATGGGTCTTCTTCAGGGAGGTGGTCTTGGCCACGCAGAACTGGGCAAACAGCCACGCCGCCTTGCGGCGCTCCAGCGGCGTGCTTTTCATCAAGGTCCAGGACCCGCAGTCCTGATAGCCCAGCTTCATCCCCTCTTCCCAGTATGGGCCGTGGGGTGATGGCGCCATTCGCCATTTGGGTGTGCCGTCCGCGTTGACGGTCGGGCCCGGTTTGACCATATCCGATGTGAATGCCGTGTACCAGAAGATCTGCTGAGCCACGTGGCCTTTGGCCAAAACCGGCAGGTACGTGTAAAAATCCATCCCCAGGGCACCCGGCGGTGCGTATTTTCGCAGCCACTCCATGTACTTGCGAAGCGAATACTTGGCGGCCGGGCCGTTGGCGGCGCCACCGCGTTCCACGCTGGCGCCCACCGGGCGGCAGCCCTCGACGCGGATGCCCCATTCGTCCACCGGTTTTCCGTTGGGAATCCCCTTGTCGCCGGCACCAGCCATGGAGAGCCAGGCATCGGTAAATCGCCAGCCCAGATCCGGGGCCTTCTTGCCGTAGTCATTGTGACCGTAGATGGCTTTGCCGTCAATTTCCCCGACATGCTCGGAGAAAAATTCGGCGATGTCCTCGTAGGCCGACCAGTTGACCGGCACGCCCAGCTCGTAGCCATAGATCTCTTTGAACTTCTTTTTGAAATCGACCCGGTTGAACCAGTCGTAGCGGAACCAGTAGAGATTGGCGAACTGCTGATCGGGAAGCTGATAGAGTTTTCCGTCCGGACCGGTGGTAAAAGATTTTCCCATAAAGTCGTCCACGTCCAGAGAGGGCAAGGTGACCTTCTTGCCTTCGCCCTTCATCCAGTCGGTCAGGTTGACGACGTGGCCATAGCGCACGTGGGTGCCGATGAGATCGGAATCGTTGATGTAGGCGTCGTAAAGGTTCTGTCCCGATGCCCACTGGGATTGCAGCTTTTCGATCACATCGCCTTCCTGGATCAGGTCGAAGGAGACCTTGATGCCGGTGATCTCCTCAAAAGCCTTGCCCAACACCTTGGCCTCGTACTCGTGGGTCGGGATGGTCTCGGACACAACCTTGATGTTCATGCCCCTGAAGGGTTTGGAGGCCTTGATGAACCATTCCATCTCCTTCATCTGCTCTCGTTTGGTCAGAGTGGATGGTTGAAACTCTTCGTTCACCCATTTCTTGGCCGCTTCCTTGTATTTCCCATGGCTCATTGCCCAGGCCGGGCTACCAGCGAAAATGAAAGCCAAGGCAACGATCCATACTGGAATCGATCGGAACCAGAACCTTCTGTTGGTCAAGTTGCGCATCGCCTTCTCCTTTCTGTAGAGGTTTCTGTAAAGGTGGTTGTAGCTGAAAGCCTTACCGACTGACCGCAGAGGGCGGCGTGTGCGATAAAGCCAATGAGCATTGTTGTGCCTGCCGGTATCAAGGCGTTGACCCCGGGGAGCCTCCCCAGGATGCCCTTATGGTGCCGGTCTGTTTATCCCCAGCGGATGGCTATGACCACCCAGACAACGGAGATACCCGTGGCGTACCACAGGGGCAAATCGGTCAGTCCCAACCAGGCGAGGTGGATATAGGCGCTTCCCAGTAATCCCAAAAAGAAACGCGTGCCACGTGTGGTGGGAATCAGAAAAAACCCCCTTCGCTCGACGGTGGGGGACACCAATTCCCAGATCAGCATACCGACAAGCATCAGGAAAATCGTCGTAAAGAAAATTGCCGTCGTCCCGGTCCAATACATCCATTCGAGACTCATGGTTGTCCCCTCTTACACGCGGCCCAGGGCAAAACCCTTGGCCAAGTGGTTCCGTACAAACCAGATCACCAGCCCTCCCGGGACAATCGTCAACACGCCGGCTGCGGCCAGAAGACCCCAGTCCAGGCCCGTTGCACTGATCGTGCGGGTCATGGTGGCGACAATCGGTTTTGCCTCGGTAATCGTCAGTGTCCGGGCAAAGAGCAGTTCGACCCAACTGAACATAAAACAGAAGAATGCGGTCACGCCGACCCCGGCGCGAATCAGCGGAATAAAAATGGTGATAAAAAAGCGCGGAAAGCTGTAGCCGTCGATAAACGCAGTTTCGTCGATTTCCTTTGGAATCCCGGACATAAAACCTTCCAGAATCCAGATAGCCAGGGGCACGTTGAACAGACAATGGGCCAGGGCCACGGCCATGTGGGTGTCCATCAGGTTGATGGTGGAGTACAGTTGAAGATAGGGCAGAAGAAAAACTGCCGGGGGCGCCATGCGGTTGGTCAACAGCCAGAAAAACATTTGCCCGTCCCCGATGAATTTATACCGCGAAAAGGCATAGGCCGCGGGCAGTGCAAAGGCCAATGACATCACGGTGTTCATGCCGACATAAATCATGGCATTGATGTAAGCCGTGTACCATGTCGGGTCCGTAAATATCTTGATGTAATTGGCAAAGGTCGGGTCCTTCGGGTAGAGGGCAAAGTAGCCGAGGATATCGGCATTGGTCCTCAGGGACATGTTGAGCATCCAGTAAATCGGAAGGATGAGAACTCCAAAATAAACGCAAAGCGCGATGGTTCGTTTCTGGATTTTCATGCCTTCTCTCCTCTTCCCACGTTCAGAAGGGCCTGGTAGAATGCAAAACTGAAGAGCAGGACAATGAGAAAGTAGATCAGCGAAAAGGCCGCCGCCGGCCCCAGGTCGAATTGCATGGTGGCCAGCTTCACCAGGTAGATGGACAGGAAGGTGGTCGTGTTGCCGGGACCGCCGCCGGTAAGGGCAAAGGGCTCCGCATAGATGAGAAAGCTGTCCATCCAGCGCAGCAGCACGGCAATGGTTAACACACCGCGCATTTTGGGCAGCTGAATGTAAAGGAAGGTAGCCCACGCCGAGGCGCCGTCGATTTTTGCCGCCTGGAAGTAAGCTTCGGGGATGGCCCGCAACCCGGCGTAGGCCAGGAGTGCCACCAGGGGCGTCCAGTGCCAGACCTCCATGGCCAGCAGCGTAATCCAGGCATAAATCGGTTTCGCCGTGTGATCAAAGGGCACTTCGAGTAAATCCAGGCTGTTGATTCCCACCCCGAATAGACCGATATCCGGCCGGGTGAAGATGATCCAGATGGTACCGATCACGTTCCAGGGAATGACCAGCGGCAGCGCCAGGATCACCAGTGAGGCGGAGACCCCCCAGCCGCGTTTGGGCATGGCCAGCGCAATCAGTATGCCGAGGGGGATTTCAATCAGCAGAACGAGCCCGGAAAACATGAATTGACGCCAAAGGGCATCATGCAGCCGGTGGTTGCCCAGCATCTCCTTGAACCATTCGGTTCCGACAAAGACGGCCTCTCCCGGCCCGAAAATGTCCTGGATCGAATAGTTGACGACCGTCATCAGGGGAATAATGCCGCTGAAGGCGACAATGATAAATGCCGGCAATACCAGAAACCAGGCTTTATTGTTTGGCCATTTTTCCATATCGCCGCTCCTTCTACTTGATCAGCCGCCCGTCGGCAAACAGCCGGGTCCACTCCAGAGGAAAAACGAGCCACGCCTGGTCCTCGGGAATGGGTTCGCTTTCCGGCACCCGGGCCCGCAACGTCTTACCATCCAGGGTAAGATTCACAAGCCTGTAGCTGCCCTGGTCTTCAACCATTTTGACGTTGGCGGGCACGCCCCCGTCGACCGCCACGGACGACACCTGAAGGTGTATGGGCCGGATTCCCAATTCGATTTTGCCCTGGGCGTTGCGCCCCTTTGCCGCCACACCGTCGTCCAGAGGGATCCGGGCGCCATTGCATCGCGCCACATTTCCTTCCAGGGTGCAGTCCAGAAAGTTCATACCGGGGCTACCGATGAAGTAGCCCACGAAGGTGTGCTCGGGATTATCAAAAAGGTCCTGAGGCGAACCGATTTGGACGATTTCGCCCTCGTACATCACCACCACTTTGTCGGCAAATGTCAGGGCTTCCACCTGGTCATGGGTCACGTAGATAAAGGTCAGTTTCAACTGTTCGTGGATATCTTTGAGTTTGCGCCTCAGGTTCCATTTCAGATGGGGGTCGATTACGGTCAACGGTTCATCAAACAAGATGGCCGCCACGTCGCTTCGCACCAGCCCTCTGCCCAGGGATATTTTCTGCTTGGCATCGGCGGCCAACCCTTCGGCCCGCTTGTTCAGATATGGAGTCAGGTCGAGAATGTCGGCCACCTCGCGGACGCGACGGTCGACTTCGCCGCTCTCAACACCCCGATTGCGTAGTGGAAACGCCAGATTGTTGAAAACCGACATGGTGTCGTAAAGCACGGGAAACTGGAAGACCTGGGCGATGTTGCGTTTTTCCGGGGGCAACCCCGTGACATCGATTCCGTCGTAAAGCACCTTCCCGCGGGTAGGGATCAGCAGGCCGGAAATGATGTTCAGCAAGGTGGTTTTGCCGCAACCCGACGGCCCCAGCAAGGCATAGGCACCGCCATCCTCCCAGACATACTGGATCCGCTTCAGGGCGTAGTCCGATTCGTCCGCGGGGTTGGGATGATAGCTGTGGGCAATTTCATTGAGTTCGATGCGCGCCATGGCAGTCTCCTAAACGGCCTTTGCGTGAATGCGGTCAACGGAAGGCGCTGCAACCAGGTTGTCCTCCGGATCGAAGACAAAAAGGCACCCCGGGCTGACATAAAGGGTCACCGCCGACCCGATCCGATAGGGATGAATCCCGTCTTCCTGGGCCACAAGCCGGTCGCCGGCATGGTGGAAGTGGATAAAGGTTTCCGATCCATTGATTTCGGCCAGCTCCACCTGGGCCTGGATTTGGGCATCGGTTGGACCATTTTTCGACAGAAAAAAATGATTGGAGCGGATGCCAAAGGTGTAATCGCCGTCAGGCAAATTTCGCATGTCCCCTTCCAGAGGAACACGAATATCTTGCCCAAAAACGGCTGTCCGTTTCTGAATCCGGCCTCCAAGAAAATTGATGGGCGGGTCGCTGAACACTTCAGCCACCTTGACGGTGGCCGGGTTTCGGTAGACGGCCTGGGTGGTGCCGGATTGCAGAATACGCCCTTCGTCAAGAACCGTAATGTTACCGCCGAGCAACAGGGCCTCGGTCGGTTCCGTGGTGGTGTAAACGACAATCGCTTGTCGCCGGGAGAAGATGTCTTGAAGCTCAACCCGTAGTTCTTCACGAAGTTTGTAGTCCAGATTGACCAGCGGCTCATCCATCAGGAGCAGTTCGGCGTTTTTCACCATGGCCCTTGCAATGGCGGTGCGCTGTTGCTGGCCGCCGGACAGCTCGGCGGGCAGTCGGTCAAGCAGATCGTCGATGCGCAGCATTCCGGCAATATCGCGCACCTTTCGATCGATCTCAGATTTCGGAATGCCGCTCGTCTTCAGCGGCGAGGCAATGTTTTGGTAAACGGTCAGGGAAGGATAGTTGATGAACAGCTGGTAGACCATGGCGACACTGCGCTTGCGAACCGAAACCCCGGTGACATCGCGTCCATCGATGAGAATGCGCCCCTTGGTGGGTCGATCCAGACCGGCCATGATCCGAAGCAGCGATGTCTTCCCGGCCAGCGTCCGTCCCAGGATCACATTGCGGGAACCGGATTCAAATTCAAGGTTGACGTCCGCAAGGTGAATCTCACCACTGACGGTTCGGTTGATATCCTGAAGGGACACACCCATGAACTGTTTCCCTCTGACTCGATGTTGGGGTTTCGGCGTATCGATCGATGGGGGAGACATCGACGCCCGTTGAAGGCTTGCGCATCGACACAATCGACATATTATGTCTGTATAATTTTCGCAAGTGAAAATTCCGTATTTCCGTTTCGACTAATCCAGCCCGGCGGCATCGTCTGATTCCGACCGGTCATCCGCCCCGTTCTTCCCCCCGGGCAATGCCGTTATCCCCCGACCCGGTGGTGACATATCCACGGCTGAGATCTCCGGTACACACAGCTGCACTTCGGACATGTTGATGGTGTCAATCAACAGTTGCGGCGGATATTGATCGGTGTAGAGTGCGTCGATTTCGGCGATGTTGCCGAGCCGCACCATGGCGTTGCGGCCGAACTTGGTGTGATCGGCGGCGAGAAACACTTTTCGGGAATTGTCCATGATCGATCGGGCGGCCCGCACCTCACGGTAATCAAAGTCAAGTAAGGTGCCGTCCATGTCTATGCCGCTGATACCGATAATACCGTAATCGACCCGAAACTGCTCAATAAAATCGATGGTCAGCGGACCGATGATGCCGCCGTCCCGTTGTCGAACCAACCCCCCGGCCACAATGACCTCGAAGTTCTCATTTCCGCTCAGGATCGCGGCGACATGGAGGTTATTGGTAATGACCCGAAGACCGCGATGATCGAACAGCGCCTTGGCGATCTCTTCGGTGGTGGTGCCGATATTGATGAGCAACGACGCATGATCCGGTATGTGTGCCGCCACCATTTGTGCAATCTGCTGCTTTTCTTTCAGACACAAGACCTTGCGCTTGGTGTAGGCCACGTTTTCAGTGCTGGGCACCATGCCGGCGCCCCCATGATAACGACGGACCAGGCCCTTTTCACTGAGGATGTTGATGTCGCGGCGGATGGTCTGGGGGGTGACACAGAACTCATCGGCCAGAAAATCGATCGTAACGAAACCTCTGGACTGCACCAGGTGAGTGATTTTTTCCTGTCGATCACGCATGGCGCCTCCTTAGGTCAGGATTTTCAGAAATGATCTGTCCGAAATGGCCGGCAGCGGCCGCTTCGAAAGGGACCGCAATGCTCTCTTGGGCCGGTGACGCATTTCAGGTTCGGAAAATAAAACGAAATGTTCGATTTAGAATATGAGTTTCGAAATATCGGTTGTATAATGAAAAACGGTTGTGATAAGTTGATGTTCAGGCATGGAAATCGATCGCTTCCGGCCGATCATAAGCCTTTGATGTGGATGAATTTCCCATACCATCGCCGGTTTTTTTTCTCAAGCGAAAAACCATTTTCGCGGATGCGCTTTAAACCCTATTGCGTTTCATCAGAACATGGCAATGTCCGGATCCACCGATCACCCATCCCCGGATGAGCGCTCCATGAAAACCCAGGTCCTCATCATCGGCAGCGGCGTCACCGGGACCAGCCTGGCCCGGGATCTCTCCCTGCGGGGGGTTGAATGCCTTCTGATTGATAAAGGCGATTTCAACGCCGGAGCCTCAGGGGGAAACCACGGATTACTCCACAGCGGTGCCCGGTATATTCTCTCCGATCCGGCATCCGCCATGGAATGCCAGCAGGAGAGCCGCCTGCTGAAAAAGCTGGCGCCCCAGTGTATCGACAACAGCGGCGGTGTGTTTGTCGCCAGAGAAGGCGACGACGAAAATTACGTGGCCGATTTTTCACCCCTCTGTAAAAGGTACGGCATCCCTGCGGAACCGATGGCGATTTCAGATGCGCTGGCAATGGAGCCGGCTTTGACGAACAAACTCATCGCCGCGTATTCGGTCAACGACGCATCCATCGATCCATTTAAGCTGTCCATCGACAACATTGCGGATGCCGGAAGGCATGGCGCCATATTTATGCCCTACAAAGAGGCCACCGGCTTTGAACGGCGCAACCATCGGCTGCAACGGGTTCAGCTTACCGACACCCTGTCAGGGCACACAATGAGTGTCGAGGCGGATCAGGTGGTCAATGCATGCGGTGCCTGGGCCGGGCATATCGCATCTGCGGTTCTTGGGGGCACCCCTCTGACCATGGTTTACTCCAAAGGCACTCTGCTGGTAACCCAAACCCGAATCGCCCGGCAGGTCATCAACCGGCTCCGGAAACCCACCGACGGGGACATTCTGGTTCCGGGCGGCACGGTATCCATCCTGGGTACCACATCGGTGCGGATCCATTCCCCGGACGACTTTCGGCCAACAGTGGAGGAGGTGGACCACATCATCGCCGAGGGGACGGCCATGATGCCGATCCTGGAACATACCCGTTACATCCGGGCGTATGCGGGGATCCGGCCGTTGATCGAATCTTCGTCGGCAGAAGACGACCGGAGCGTGAGTCGCGGCTATGCCCTGATCGATCATACCGACGCAGGGATAGAGAATTTTGTAACCGTCACCGGCGGAAAGCTCACCACCTTCCGCCTGATGGCTGAAAAAGCCGCAAACCTCATCTGTGCACGGCTGGGTGTTGACGCGCCCTGCCGGACCCGAACAGATCCCCTTCCCGACACGCCCGACGGGAAATGGACCGAGCCGGGGCGGGCCCCCCGGCACTGGTTTCAAAATTGTTCCCCAGAGGATGTCCTCCTGTGCGAATGTGAAATGATACCCAAAAGCGTGGTCGACAACGTTGTCCAGACGATTCGCAAGCAAAACGGCCGGCCATCTCTGGTGGCCATCGGAAAGCGCAGCCGCATGGGGAAAGGGCCCTGCCAGGGCACCTTCTGTGGATCCAGGGTGACCGCCCATCTTTACGATCAGGGCATATTCGAGGCTAGACAGGGCATCACTGATCTGAAACGTTTTCTGAGCGCCCGGTGGCGGGGACAAAAACCATTAATGTGGGGAGCCCCCCTGATTCAGGCTGAACTTCAGGAGGCCATGCAATGCGGCCTGCTGGGGTTGGAACTGGAACCGGACAAGCCATAGAGGAAAGTCCAGGTAGGCCTTGATTAGATCGGTTTGAGCAAAGCAGAATCCGGAGTTTCTAAGGTAGTCGATCATATTGCCTTTTGAAGTTGGAGATGAGAGGCACTGCTTTAGCAGCGGATTCGAGGTTTCGGGTGTCAGGTTTCAGCAGTACATGGATCTCAGATTTCAGGACAAGCGGCTCTTCCTGACACCCGAAACCTGAACACCACCGGCCGAACCTCTTACGGCGTGAACCGAAGCCGGGCGTTTTCTACCTGATTATAAACCCGGTGTTCGAATTTCGAATGCGAACAGAGGCCGGATGCGGCTTCTCTCAAATTTTCCGGGGATACAAACATGCCACGGTCGGAATCCATTCATTGCGACGTCCTGGTCATCGGTGCCGGCATGGCCGGCATGGCCGCCGCCCTGTTTGCCGCCAAACGGGATAGGGCCGTTGTCCAGGTCGGTATTCCGGGTGAGATTATTTACGCCAGCGGGCTGTTCGATGTACTGGGGGTACACCCCATCGAGAAAGGCAGATTGTGGCGAAATCCCTGGGCGGCCGTGAAATCGGTTTCAAGAGGTCTGCCGAACCACCCCTATGCCAGAATGTCTGTGAGCGACATCCAGACGGCACTCCACGAACTCCTGTCATTTTTAGCCGACGCCGGGCTTCCCTACCGCCGGTATAAAAATCGCAACGTCGATCTCATCACGCCCGCCGGCACCACCAAACGGTCCTATGCCGTGCCGCAAAACATGTGGCCCGGAGTGATAGCGTGGCAACACAAGCGCAAGTGTCTTCTGGTGGACTTTCCGGGGATGAAGGGATTCAGCGCCCGTCAGATCCAGTCCGTGTTAAGGGGCCGGTGGCCCGGTCTCCGTACGGCAAGCGTGCCATTTCCCGAACCATCGACCTGCCAATATCCGGAGAAGATGGCCTTTTCGCTGCATCAACCGGGTAACCGGGAAAAACTGGCGACAGCCGTCGCGCCCCTGATAGGGGATGCCAAAGGGGTCGGGTTTCCGGCAATTTTAGGGAGTCACCGAACAGTGGAGGTGGTCGACCACCTCCGGAAGAGAATCGGGGTGCCCGTCTTCGAAGTCCCCACCCTGCCCCCGGCCGTCACCGGGATGCGTCTGAAAGATGCCTTTGACCGGTCGTTGCCGTCCATCGGCGTGCGCGCCCTCTATCACAAGAAAGTTCTGCAGGTGAATACAGACCGGAAGGGGCGGTTTGAATGCCACATCGGAAGCGAACATCCTGAATTGATCGTTCATGCGAAAGCTGCCATACTGGCCACCGGTCGGTTTATCGGGCAGGGTCTGGTTGCGGACCGCAAACATATCCGTGAATCACTGTTCGATCTGCCGGTATCCCAGCCGGAGAACCGCACCCGATGGCACGAGACGGATTTCCTGGATCCCCGGGGGCACGCCATCAACACGGCCGGGATAGAAATCGATGACAGTTTCCGCCCGTTGAACTCGAAAGGGCGGCCGGCCTATGAACGTCTCTACGCAGCCGGCTCCATCCTGGCCCATGCCGATTGGATTCGCATGAAATGCGGATCCGGTCTGGCCATCGCCACGGCATACGCCGCCGTCAATGCGTATTTACGACAACTCCAATAGTCCGAAACATTTCCGCAAGGAGGCGCATCATGGCAAAATACATTGGAGCCCTGGATCTGGGCACCACCAGCAACAGGTTCATCATCTTCAATCATGAGGGTCAGGTCGTTGGGCTGGACCAGATGGAGCACGAACAGATTTTCCCAAAACCGGGATGGGTGGAACATGACCCTTTGGAAATCTGGAAGAACACCCAGTCGGTCATCCGGGGAGCGTTGGAGAAATCGGGTGTTTCCGGAACCGACCTGGCGGCCATCGGCATTACCAATCAGCGTGAAACAGCGGTGATGTGGGATCGACACACCGGAACACCGTACGCCAATGCTATTGTCTGGCAATGCACCCGGACCGACGGAATCTGCAATCGCCTCTCTTCAGAAGGCGGGCAGGATCGCTTTCGCGAAAAAACCGGCCTTCCGATTGCGACCTATTTCTCCGGACCCAAAGTCCGCTGGATACTGGACAATGTTCCCGATGCCCGGGATGCCGCGGATAAAGGCGAAGCGTTGTTCGGCACTATCGAAACCTGGATTATCTGGTGGCTTACCGGCGGCCCCGATGGCGGCGCCCATGTTACCGATGTCACCAATGCCAGCAGAACCCTCCTGATGAATCTGGAGACGCTTCAATGGGACCCGGAGATACTGAACATCATGGGAATCCCGCCACAGGTGCTCCCACGCATCGTGCCATCCATCGATCAGAATACCTGGGGGCATACGCAGAAAACCGGCCCTCTGAATGCAACCATTCCCGTTTGCGGCGCACTCGGTGATCAGCAGGCTGCCCTGGTGGGTCAGGCCTGTTTCGATATCGGAGACGCCAAGAACACCTACGGTACCGGATGTTTCCTCCTGCTCAATACGGGGAACACCCCGGTACCGTCCACCAAAGGGTTGTTGACGACGGTGGGGTATCAGATGAGAGGGGAACAACCGGTATTCTGCCTGGAAGGCTCCATCGCCATCGCAGGCGCTCTGGTGCAGTGGCTGAGGGATAATCTCGGACTCATTTCCTCCGCACCGGAAATCGAAGAACTTGCCCGAACGGTCGATGACAGTGCCGGCGCTTATGTCGTTCCGGCCTTTTCAGGGCTGTTTGCACCCTATTGGCGGTCGGACGCACGGGGTGCCATCGTGGGGCTGACACGATTTGTAAATAAGGGACATCTGGCCCGGGCCGTTTTGGAGTCCACCGCCTACCAGTCCCGCGATATCGTCGAGGCCATGAACCAGGACTCCGGGGTTGACCTGACCCAGCTCAAAGTAGACGGGGGCATGGTGACCAACAATTTACTGATGCAGTTCCAGGCGGACGTACTCGATGTCACGGTCATACGCCCCCAGGTAACCGAGACCACAGCTCTCGGGGCGGCCTATGCCGCGGGGCTGGCCGTTAATTTCTGGTCCGGCCTGAAAGAGTTGAGAAAAAATTGGGCTGTGGATCACACATGGCACCCGCAGATGGATGAAAAGCACCGGGAAGAAGGTTATCGATACTGGCAAAAAGCCGTGCGACGAACGTTCAACTGGATTGAGTAAAGATTCGGGTCCGGACAGTGTTCAGGCGCCAGGGATGATGAGGTTTCGGGTTTCAGGGGTCAGGGGGGAAATTGGTTTCAGGTGTCAGTGCTTGTCCGCCTCCGGCGGCTTCAGGTTTCAGGAAGAGCCGCTTGTCCTGAAATCTGCTATCCATGTACTGCTGAAACCCGACACCTGAAACCTGACACCTGAGACCGTGAGCAAGTTTAACATAGGTCTTTGACCCGATCGACAACATCAGATTGTATAGAATGAAACATGTTTTTCGAATTTGCCACAGCAACACGCATCATATTCGGTCCCGGCACCCTGAAAGAAGCGATACCGGATATCGCCACGTATGGCAGCCGGGCGTTGCTCGTCACCGGCCGCAGCCCCCATCGCCATGACCACACCATTCAGCGTCTGGAGTCGCAGGGTACACGGAGCTCCATATTCCAGGTGTCCGGTGAACCGACGACGGCCCTTGTTGAAGACGGCGTCAGGCAGGCCCGCCAGAGGCGCTGTGATATGGTTTTGGCTCTGGGCGGCGGCAGTGTCGTTGACACCGGAAAGGCCATTGCCGCCATGATCACCAACAGCGAGCCACTAACGGAGCACCTGGAGGTGATCGGAAAGGCGCGGCCCCTGCAGCACCCCCCAGCCCCATTTGTCGCTGTGCCGACAACGGCCGGAACGGGTGCGGAAGTCACCCGTAACGCTGTGCTGGGGGTCCCCTCTCATAAAGTAAAAGTAAGCTTGCGCAGCCCGCTGATGCTCCCCCGTCTGGCCGTTATCGACCCGGAGCTGACCCTGTCGCTACCGCCGGATGTCACGGCTGCCACCGGCATGGATGCGCTGACACAACTGGTCGAGGCATTTTTGTCTCTCAAGTCCAATCCCTTTACCGATGGTTTATGCCGGGAAGGAATGGTTCGGTGCGCCCGGTCGATTATCACCGCGGTTCGGGACGGCGGAGATCTGGCCGCACGCACGGATATGTCCCTGGCAAGTCTATTCAGCGGTCTGGCTCTGGCAAATGGGGGGCTGGGGGCCGTCCATGGCATTGCCGGTCCCCTGGGTGGCTGGGCGCCGCTTCCCCATGGGGTCATATGCGGTCAGCTGCTGCCGCTGGTGTTTGAAACCAACCGACGTCTTCTGACTTCAGAGTATGGAAGCGAAGACATTCTCAAACGGTTTGATGAAATTGCACGGATGGTGACCGGAGAGCCGATGGCAACGGCCCGGGTCGGCGCTCAATGGTTCCAGGGGCTGCGCCGGGAGCTTAAAATTCCGTCCCTTTCCACGTATGAAGGGCTTTCCCTGCCCGACCTTCCCGGGATTGCCGAGAATGCACTGAACGCCAGCAGCATGAAAGGAAATCCGGTGGCTCTCGGTATAACCGACATCATCGATATCCTTAGTAGAGCGTTGGAACCGGATTCGTGAAGTGAACGATAGATTTGCTAATGTTGTTCATTGCTGAGGATTTAAGACTCTTCATGAAGGCAGCATAAATCCGAAGCACGATCCGCCGTCGCGCTATGCTATGGCGGAAAAGAATCCGAAATCCGAAATTCACACGCCTAAGGCGGGCAAGAATTCGAATGACCCAACATAAAATCGTGAAACGATTTTATGAAACGCGACGATGTCGCTCATGGGATAAAAAAATAGAGCAGCGACCATCTTCCGGCTAATGGGATCTGCTATTACTTTTACGTCTTCCGGTTTGCAGTCATTATGGAGCATATCATTGTCATCGGCGGCGGCATCGGCGGCGCAATTGCCCACGACCTGGCCCTGCGGGGGTTCAAGGTGACGCTGCTCGAAAAGGGCGAACTGCTGTCCGGATCCACCGGCAGGCATCATGGATTGCTCCACAGCGGGGCACGCTATGCACTCCATGACGTGGAAACGGCCCGGGAATGCATGGTCGAAAACCGGATCCTGCGCCGCATCGCACCCGAAGGGCTGGAACAAAACGATGGACTGTTCATTGCGGTGGACGAGGAGGACATGACCTATCATTTCCCATTTCTCGAGCAATGCCGGGCCGCCGGCATCCCTGCGGAAGAAATGATACTCTCCACGGCAAGACGGCTGGAGCCGAATCTTTCTCCCCACGTCAAAGCGGCCATCAAAGTCCCTGATGCCGCCATGGACGCCTGGCGCCTGGCCATGCACTTTTTCGCGACAGCCAAATTCAACGGCGCGGACATTCGGCCATATTCGGAAGTCACCGGTATGTTGAAGCAAGGCGCTACCGTAAGCGGAGTTCAGGTTTTGGATCATCGAAACCGGCGTGAATACACGCTCGGAGGAGATATTATCATTAACGCCGCAGGGCCGTGGGCCGGTATCGTTGCGGAACAGGTAGGAATCCATATCCCTATAAAGCCGGCACCGGGGGTGATGGTCGGAATAGACGCCCGGTTGGCCAACATGGTGATCAATCGCCTGCATCCTGCCGGGGAAGGCGACATCATCATTCCCCAACGGAATCTTTCCCTGCTGGGGACATCGGTCTGGCTGGCCGACAATCCGGAGCCACTGGACGTCCCTCCGGCCCATGTCCGGCAGATGGTGACACTTTGCGCCCAATTGGTCCCGAAAGTTCGCGAAACGCCGATCCATAGCGCATGGACTGCGGCCCGCCCTCTGGTGGTGGATGATCCGTTGGAAGAGCCGACTAAAATTACCCGGGGCTTCGAGTGTATCGATCATGAATCCCGGGACGGTGTGGCGGGATTCATCTCCGTCTTCGGCGGTAAAGCGACCACCATGCGCGCCATGGCCGAAGAAATTGTAGACCTTGTGTGTACCAAAACCGGGCGTTCAATTCCCTGCCGAACCAAGGAAACGTCGTTGATGCATTGGCGGCGGTTTTATAAAAACTGATGAATCAATGCGGGCCGATAAACAAAATCGATTAAGCGGAATCCGGCCTTTCAGTCACCCCCACCTTTCCTCCCCCATCAAGGGGGAGGAATTTATTATCTCCCTCCCCTGGGGGGAGGGACTAAAAGGGAGGGGGTAGAATGGGTGCATTCCTTATTTTGGTTATCGTTCCCCGATTCAATGGGTAGCGTCTTTACCATGCTCGGTATCGGTATCGGAACCGAAACAGTGTGACCACCTGCTGGGTCGATACCGATACCGATACCGATACCGATTCCAATGCTGCTGCTTACATTCTATCAGAATTCCGGTTAGATCAGCGGAAATCTGGCTTTTGTTCTAAAAGGAAACAGGCATGCCGGCCGTCAAAAAAATCAAGTTCCGCATTAAACGATATAAGCCCGGAGTCATCGACCCGACCCGGTTCCAGACGTATACCCTGGCTGTGACGGAGCACATGTCCGTCCTGGACGGGCTGGAACAGCTCCGGCTCGAACAGGACCCGTCACTCATGTACCGTCATTCGTGCCACCATTCATCCTGCGGCACCTGTGCCTGTATTATAAATGGTGCGGAACAGCTGGCGTGCATCACCAACATCTGGAAACTGAAAAGCACCACGGTCACGCTGGAACCGCTCAATGGCTTTCCGGTCATCGGCGATTTAACCGTGGATCCGGAACCGCTTTTCCGGCATATAGATGAAGAGTGTTCCTATCTTCGGCCATCCGAGCACTCTAACGCTGACGCTGACAATGAACAGCGTAATGGGTTCACCCGCTTTGAAAATTGTATCGAGTGCGGCGCGTGTCTGTCCGTATGCCCTGTGACGGAGGCGCCGGAACCGTTCATGGGCCCGGCCGCCCTGGCCGCCATCCATCGTGAAATGCTGAAATTCCCTCAAACACAGGAAGCCATGCTGGCCATGGCCGGCGGGAAACGCGGGGAACGGGGATGCCGGCGGGCGCTTGGGTGCAGCCGCGTCTGCCCCACAAAGGTGTATCCGGCAAGACACATTGCCGATCTTCGGAGAGCAGTGGCTGCAGCGAAAAAGAGGATAGAAGATTCCGAATAGCCATGCCGATTACTACAAAGGTTTCACCGCAAAGTTAATCCGTTGAAAGTCAAGAAAGAATTTTGGGTTAGGTCATGCCCACAGCCAATGTCAGATTCGAGTACGGATTAACTTGATTGAT
>CAFBRK010000326.1 GCA_903231505.1 Olavius algarvensis associated proteobacterium Delta 3
CTGGATACTACAATCGAAGATACAGGATGCAGGGTGCAAGACGCATGAAACCGGCATCCGGATGTTTATTTCTTTTGCCTGAATCCTGAGTCTTGGATCTTGTATCTCAGGGTAACCGGCAAACCGGC
>CAFBRK010000327.1 GCA_903231505.1 Olavius algarvensis associated proteobacterium Delta 3
GGCCCGCCGGTCCGGACCGTCGGTGGGTATCAATCTCGGGTCCTCGTTCCGGCAAATCGCGGCTCGGAAACGGCACCTCGGATGAAACGCGCAACCGTCAGGTATGCTGGTCAGCGTCGGCATCATTCCCGGAATCTGGTGAAGGCGGCGGCCGGGGCGGGTGATACCGGGCAAGGCGTGAATCAACCCCTGGGTATAGGGGTGCTGAGGCCCGGCGACAATGGCTTCGGTGGGTCCGGATTCCACGATCTTTCCGGCATACATAACAGCGATCTTTTCAGTGACCTGGGACACCACGCCCAGATCATGGGTAATCAACACAAGCCCCATCTTTTCGGATTCGCACAGGCCCTGGAGCAGGTCCATGATTTCGGCTTGGATGGTGACATCCAGCGCCGTGGTCGGCTCATCGGCAATAATCAGCGCCGGATCCGTCAGCAGAGCAATCGCAATCACGATGCGCTGCCGCATCCCTCCGGAAAACTCATGGGGGTATTGACGAAGTCGCTTCTCCGGCGAGGGGATCTGAACCTTCCGCAATTTTTCCAGCGCGATCCCCTTCGCCTCGTTTCTGGACACGTGCCGGTGGGCAAAGAGCGTTTCGAGCATCTGGGTACCGATGGTCAGTACCGGGTTCAGGGTCATCATGGGATCCTGAAAAATCATGCTGATGCGATTGCCACGGATGTCCCGCATCTCATCCGATGTCAGCCGATTGAGGTTCCGGCCTTCGAACAAAATCCGCCCGCCGGAGATATAGCCCGGTTTACTGATCAGGTTCACCACCGCAAACCCGGTCACCGATTTGCCGGCGCCGCTTTCGCCGACCAGCCCCAGCCGCTCTCCCCGGTCCAGAACAAAACTGACACCGTTGATGGCCGTCAACTCGCCAAACCGAAGCGCGAACTTGACTTCGAGGTTTTTAACTTCCAAAAGGTGCATGCAGGTTGCCCGTTTGCCCGTTAGCCCGTGGGCCAGTGATAATAGTCATTTGCCGCGTAGCGGCGGCGTCATTAAGTCATCCGTTCCGCATCGCGGAACGTAATTCATTGTTGCCGTTAGTTGTTTATTCTTTCAGCTCATCATCACTTACCTGACATCTGACACCCGGTCCCTTAAACCTGAACCCAAAACCTTGAGCGCTGAACCTTTACCCGACACCTGACACCCGACACCTGACACCCGAAACCTCAACTGGAGTCGTCCTCCAATCACCGCCAGACACTAAATACAAAACACCAGAAACGGTTCAGCCCTTATACAGTTTCGGATTGAGCACATCCCTCAGCCAGTCACCCAGCAGGTTGATCACCAGTACGAGAATCACCAGCAGAAATCCGGGAAACAACGTGATCCACCAGGAACCACTGAAAATATACTCGAATCCGGAACGGATCAGTGACCCGAGAGACGGCTTGGTGACCGGCATACCCAGCCCGAGAAACGAAAGGGCCGCCTCGCTCATGACCGCATTGGCGACCTGAATGGTGGATATGACCAGCACCGAGGTCATGGTGTTGGGCAGGATGTGTCGGATCATGATCAGCCCGGGGCTCAAACCGATCACCCGGGCGGCTTCGACATATTCCTTGTTTTTCTCACCGAGTACCGAAGCCCGGACGGTTCGCGCATATACCGGCCACTCGGCTAAGCCGATGATCACCACCAGCAAGGGCACCGCCATTTCCTCATAGCGCCCGATGCCGAAGGCGACCTGGAAGATGGCGCTGATAAAGATGGCCACCATCAGATATGGAAAGGACAGCTGAATGTCTGCAAGCCGCATCAGGATGGAGTCGACCCTGCCGCCGAGGTATCCCGCCGCCAGACCGACCATAACGCCCAGGAGCGCCTGAAGCAGTACGGCGCCGCAGCCGATCATAATCGATAACCGTAACCCGTAGATCATGGTGCTGAGCAAATCCCGGCCCTGGATGTCGGTACCAAGCAGAAACGATTTTTCCCCCGCTTCCATCCAGGAGGGCGGTATCTCGGAATTCATGATGTCGATGCTATCGGCATCATACGGATTAAAGGGGGCCGCCAAAGGCGCCAGAATGCCGACGAGAATGAGAAAGACCAGCACGCCGAAGCTGACCATCGCCACCCGATCCCGTCGGAAGCTGTACAGCAGGTAGGACTCTTTAAATCGTTGCCACCAGATCGTCATGATGCCCCGGAAATCCGAACCGTTGGGTTGACCAGCCCGTAGATAAGGTCGACAACCGTGTTGACCACCACGAACATGGCGCCCACAAAGACGAGGTATGCCACCAGAAGAGAGATGTCCGACCGTTCCACCGCCTCCAGAAACATGAATCCCATCCCCTGCCATTGAAATACAGTTTCGGTCAAAATGGTGAAGGCGAACATGATGCCGATCTGAACCCCAAAGACGGTGATGACCGGAAGCAGGGTGTTTTTAAACGCATGGACCAGCCAGACCCGGCGCGCATGGAGCCCCTTGGCCCAGGCAAACTTGATGTATTCGGTTTCCAGCACCTCCATCATTTCGGATCGAATGAGGCGAATGAACAGGGGCAGGGTAATGGACGCCAGGGAAATGCTCGGCAGAAACAGGTGCGTGAGCCCGTCCCATGTGAGAAACCCGGTTTCCCACCCCCACAGATCAACGGTCTCTCCACGTCCATAGGACGGCAGCCAGTTTAATTCCACCGAAAACACGTAAATGAGCATAATGGCCGTGAGAAACACCGGGATCGACACACCCAGAGTCGAAAATCCCATGGTAAACCTGGAAAGCCGGCTTCTAGGGAAGATGGCCGTGTATATTCCCACCGGAAGGGAAACCAAAATAATGATCAGCGTGGCACCGATGACAAGTTCCAGGGTTGCCGGCAACTTGGACAGGATCACTTCCAGGGCGGGGCGCTTGTGAAAAAAGGACAGACCGAGATCTCCCCGGGCGGCATTGCTCACAAACCGCACGTATTGAGCCAGAAATGGGTCATTGAGGCCCAACCGATCTCGAATGACTTCCCGCTCGGCCGGTGTCACCCGCTCGCCGACAAGGTCACGCACCGGGTCCCCGATCCGGTTTTTAATGGAAAACCCCACCAAGCTGATTACCAGCATGACGATAATCGCCTGAATCAGGCGGCGAATGATAAATGCGAACATAATCGGCCCCGATGCGCGTCGTACCCACGGAAGTTTTGTCTATCCCGATAATCTCCCGAGTGCTTCACGTTAAACGATCGGTTTTAAAAGATCCAGAAAATATCACTTAAAACGGGACAGCCCGTTTGCCGGCGGCAAAAACGGTCTGTCCCGTCGTGATTCAAATTTCATGGGATGAGTTTATTGGATCACCAGATCCCCCAAATAAGGGAAATTCATGGTGTTGACGATGGGTTCGACCTGGATGTTTTTCTTGGCTCCATAGGAATGGTTCTGCCAGTGAAAGGGCACGAAAGCCGCATCGTCGTAGAGAATTTTTTCGATCTCTTTCAGAATCTCCGCCCGCCGTGCCAGATTGGTTTCCGACTGGGCCGCCAATGTCAGCTCATCGATTCGGGCATTGCAGTAGTTCCCGGAGTTGTACTGCCCGTAACCGGTTTTGGCGTCCGGGCACATCACGAGAAACTCGCTGAAATTGCCGGAGTCTTCGGTATCGGAATGCCAGCCGATCATCTGAATGTCGGCCGCCTGGGCGTCGAATTCATCCCAGTACTGGGCCTTGGGCATGGTTTTGAGGTTCACCTTGATTTTGATCTTTGCCAGCATGGATACCACCGCCTCGGCGATCTTCTCATCGTTGACGTAGCGGTTATTCGGGGCAATCATGGTGGCGGAAAAGCCATTTTTCAGCCCGGCCTCTTTCATCAGTTCACGGGCCCTCTTCAAATCGTAGCGGGGGGCCAGGTCCGGATGGTGTCCGGCATAACCGGCGGGACTCTGCTGGGCGGCGACTGTCGCCGTTCCTTTCATGATCTTTTTGACGATGCCGGCGTTATTGACGGCGTAGACAATGGCCTGACGGACCCTCGGATCAGCAAGCTCCGGGCGCCGTTTCTGGTTCAGCTGGAACGTAATAATTCGTCCTCCGGGGAAGGTGACCAGCTTGACCTTTTTGTCACGCCGAATACGCTGAAAATCCTGGGGCGGGACAGGCGAAATGAAATCCACGTCCCCGGATAAAAGGGCCGCCACCCGGGTGGCGTCTTCCTTGATGGGGGTCAGGATAATTTTGGTCACATTGCCGGGAGAACCGTTGTCCCAGTAGTCGGCGAAACGCTCGAATACGGTGCGCACACCCTGTTCTCGGAAGGTCACGCGAAACGGGCCGGTCCCGGACGCGTGGGAGAGGGCAAAGGACGGTCCGATCTTGACGATGGCGTCTTTGTATTGCCCGGTCTCGTCGAGACCCGAATAGAACTTGCGGTCCATGGGGAAGATATACGTGGCCATGTTCAGCAACAGTGCATATGGCTTTTTGGTAATGATGTCTAGGGTGTAATCGTCGATCACTTTGACCTCGTCAAAGGGTTCGAAGAGGCCCTTGAAATCGACACTTTTTTTCAATCTCTCGACAGTCCAGCGGACATCCTCTGCAGTAAAGGGGTTCCCGCTGTGAAAGGTGACATCCTTGCGCAGAAAAAACCGCATGGTCCGGTCGTTGATGCGTTCCCACCGAAGAGCCAGACGGGGTTCAAATCGCATGTCCTGGCTCCACCGGACCAGCGGGTCGAACACCCAGTGGGAGTACTGGAGCATCCCGCCGGATAACTGCACATGAGGATCCAAAGAAACCGGGTCGGCATCCAGCCCCAGCTTCAACGTTTTTGCACCGACACCCTGCCCGAGACCGAACAGCAACAGCGCCGTTAACACCGCAACTAGTATTTTTTTCATGTCGCCCCCTTCTATTGAATGGTTATTACCGAATATGCTGAATGAAATGAACTCCGTTATGCCGGTGATGTTCGCAAGTCATCGCCGATATACCTGAAACATGTTCTATCACTCTATAAGAGAGAACTGCGGAGGGGTCAAGTCGGAAGGCACCCGATATGGGATGATCGTCCGGACGACCGGCTCAGTCAATTGCCGGGATGACATACGAGTGGATCGCCCGGATTGTCCGGCCTGTATAAGGTGCCTTCAATGGGATCACGGGCCGCACCGAGACTCTCGACCCACCGAAGGCTTCATTGTAGTTCCGGGGACGGGGAGACAAAAAACATAAATTGACAGTGCCATGTAATGTCTCTATCATTGATGAAACAGCAAGGAATTCCTTTTTCTGCTGTCGGGCATCGTTGTAAGACCTTATGTTACCGGATCCAATTCTTCACCTCGACCACCGCCGATGATCGCGTTATCCGTTGTTTCGGGATTTGTTCTCGCATTGACAGCCCCGTTACTGCTCCGGTTGTTCCATCACCGGACCGGTTGGATTCTGGCATTGCTGCCCATTGCGCTGACCGTTTTTTATGCCGGTCATGTCGGGCCTGTTTCCTCAGGACTGACCTTCTATGAGTCCCATGTGTGGGTTGCTGCGCTCGGCATCCACTTCTCCTTTCTCCTGGACGGGCTCAGCCTGGTGTTTTCCCTCCTGATCGCCGGTATCGGCACCCTGATTGTAATCTACTCCGGCGGATATCTCCACGGTACCACCGAGCTGGGACGCTTTTACATGTATATTCTAGCGTTTATGGCGTCCATGCTCGGTCTGGTGCTGGCATCCAACTTCATCACCCTGTTTATCTTCTGGGAGTTGACCAGCCTGACATCCTACCTGTTGATCGGGTTCGAACATCGGCGTGCATCCGCCAGGGAGGCGGCGCTCCAGGCCCTGCTGGTCACCGGCATCGGCGGGTTGGTGCTTCTGGCCGGTTTTTTGCTCATCGGACAGGTGGCCGGCACGCTGGAAATGGCCGAACTTCTGACGAGACCGCAAGGGCTCGGCGGGAATTCCCTGTATGTACCGATCCTGATACTCGTCCTCGTCGGCGCTTTTACCAAATCGGCCCAGACACCGTTCCACTTCTGGCTGCCCTCGGCCATGGAAGGACCCACACCGGTCAGCGCATTTCTCCACTCGGCCACCATGGTCAAGGCCGGTGTCTACCTTTTGCTGCGCATGACCCCGGTTCTTGGTGGAACGGAGTTGTGGCAGATTCTGCTGACGACCTTTGGCGGGGTCACCATGGTTCTGGGGGCGGCCATGGCCCTTTTTCAAACCGACCTGAAACGGCTGCTGGCATACACGACCGTCAACGGCCTGGGCATGCTGGTATTTCTGACCGGCCTGCCGTCCCGGGCGGGAATCACGGCCGCACTGGTGTTTCTCGTTACCCATGCCCTGTACAAAGGCTCGTTATTTCTCACGGCCGGGGTCGTGGATCACGAAACCGGTACCCGTGATATCCGGCAACTGCGGGGCCTCTACACACAGATGCCTCTGGTGACGGTCGCCGCTCTCCTGGCAGCCCTGTCCATGGCCGGGCTTCCGCCCCTTCTGGGATTCATCGCCAAGGAATCGATCTACGAAGCGACATGGCACCTGTCCCGGTGGACCCTGGCGGGTACCGCCGCCGCGGTAACTGCAAACATGATGCTCTTTGCGGCCGCCGGTCTGTTTGTGCTGCGCCCCTTTTTCGGAAGATCGGGCACGGCAGATCACCACGATCATCACCCTATACCGATCAGCCTTTGGCTTGGGCCGCTGGTATTGGCGGTTATGGGATTGCTGGGTGGTTTGCTGCCGGGGCTCGTGGACGGTTCGGTTATCTCTCCCGGGGTCAGCGCTGTTCTTCAAACCACTGCAGACATCCACCTGTCTCTTTTTCACGGGATAACGCCGATGCTCGGTCTGAGCGCACTGACCGTCATTCTGGGTGCCGCCCTGTATGGCCTGCACCCGAAACTGTCACGATGGGTGGCACGCCGGTCGGGCTGGGCCCGCTTCGGGCCGGCAGCCTGGTATGAGCACGGGCTGGGCGCGGTAAAACACCTGGCCGAATGGCAGACCCTGGTCCTGCAAAGCGGACATCTCCATATATATATCCTGATCATCCTTCTGGCGACCATGGGCGGCGTGGGAGCCACTCTTATTCTGAGGGAGGGTCTGGTGGTCGACTGGCAACCGGACAGCGTGAGGGTTTACGAGATCATCGTCGTTATCCTGATGCTGGTGGCAGCGCTGGTCACCATCCGATCCGATTCGCGGTTGAGCGCCATTGTCGCCGTGGGTGTGGTCGGGTACGGCATGGCGCTTCTGTTCATCGATTTTGGTGCGCCGGACCTGGCCATGACCCAGTTTATCATCGAAACCATGACGGTTATCCTCTTTGCCCTGATCATCTATCATCTCCCGAAATACAGATCCATCTGTTCCAGAGCGCAGCGGGTGCGAAACGCACTTGTCGCCGTGGCCGGGGGCGGCCTGATGACGCTTCTGCTTCTCATCGCTCTCACTGTTCAGCGGGGGAGTCGGCTGGCCGACTTTTTCAAGGAGAACAGCCTGATATCGGCCCACGGGAGAAATATCGTAAACGTCATCATCGTCGACTTCCGGGGGATGGACACCCTGGGCGAAATAACGGTGCTGGCCATCGCCGGAGCCGGTGTATACACCTTGCTCAAACTTCGACTGGAGGGGAGAAACAGATGAACTCGCTGATTCTGGTAACCGCAACCCGTATCCTGATGCCGATGCTTCTGCTTCTGTCGGCGTTTCTTCTGTTACGTGGTCACAATGAGCCGGGCGGCGGATTCATCGGTGGTCTCGTGGCCGCCTCAACGTTCATTCTCCATTGTTTTGCCCACGGACCCGAGGAAACCCGCAAACTGCTGCGGATCCAGCCGGGATACGTGGTGGCGATCGGACTGCTGCTGGCCATGGCGAGCGGGTGTCTGTCGCTGATGTCCGGCATGCCGTTTATGACCGGGCTTTGGGGAGACCTTAACCTGGGAGGCGGTCAGCATCTTCCCGTCGGCACACCGGTGATTTTCGATATCGGCGTCTACCTGGTGGTCATTGGGGCCATGCTGGAAATTGTGCTGACCCTGGCAGAGGAAGAATAGACATGGAAATATTGACTTCCATCGTGGTGGGCGGACTGTTTGGGTCGGCCATCTACTTGCTCCTGAGCCGCACACCCGTGAAACTGATCATCGGGCTGGTGCTGCTGTCCAATGCCATTAACCTGCTCATCTTTGTGGCTGCGGGGCTGACCCGTGGGAAGCCGCCGTTGATACCGGCTGGCGCCTTGCGGCCGGTCGCCGGGGTTTCCGATCCGTTGCCCCAGGCACTGATACTGACCGCCATTGTGATTTCATTCGGGGTCCTGGCATTTGCCCTGGTGCTGTTTCGCCAGGCGTTCGGGCAGGAACCATCAACTTCGAAACCGGATACCGAGTCGACGTGCACATGAACCTGTTGCTGGTCCTTCCCATACTCATTCCGTTGGTCACCGCCTGTCTGTGCTTTTTGGCGTGGGGGTCCAGGCCTGCCCAACGGCTGTTTGGGATTCTGGGTTGCACCGCCCATTTGGGCACGGCGATCGTTCTGCTTATCCGGATTCGGGAAAAGGGTATCGCCGCCACCCAGCTTGGCGACTGGCCGGCCCCCTTCGGTATCACCCTGGTGGCAGACCTGCTCAGCGCCATTATGGTTCTCCTGGCCGCGCTCATGGGCATGGCCGTCATGCTCTATTCGGTGGGCAGCATCGACCGTAAGCGGGAGGCCTTCGGCTATTATCCGTTCTACCATCTCCTGCTCATGGGTGTCAGCGGTACATTTTTGACCGGTGACATGTTCAATATGTACGTGTGGTTCGAGGTCATGCTCATGTCCTCCTTTGTACTGATGGCGCTTGGCGGTGAGCGGGCCCAGCTCGATGGCGCCATAAAGTACGTGACGTTGAATCTGATTTCTTCCGCCTTTTTTCTGACCGCTCTGGGAATTCTATACGGAATGGCCGGCACACTGAATATGGCCGATTTGGCCGTTATGAGCCGGGATGTACCGTACCCCGGAGTGGCCACAACTCTGGCCATGCTCTTTCTGGCCGCTTTTGGAATCAAGGCGGCCCTGTTTCCACTCTTTTTCTGGCTGCCGGCATCCTATCACAACCCACCGGTGGCGGTATCGGCGATTTTTGCCGGGCTTCTGACCAAGGTGGGCGTCTATGCGCTGATCCGGGTCTTTACCCTTATCTTTGTCCAGGATATCGGTTACACCCACAGCATCATCCTTGTTCTCTCCGGTCTGACCATGGTTACCGGGGTGTTGGGGGCCATGGCCCAGAACGAGTTTCGCCGTATCCTGTCCTTTCACATCATCAGCCAGGTCGGTTACATGATCATGGGTCTCGGCCTGTTTACACGCCTGGCCCTGGCCGGGTCGATTTTCTACATCGTCCATCACATCATCGTGAAGACAAACCTCTTTCTGGCCAGCGGCGTTGCACGGAAAATCGGCGGGTCCTACCGGCTCGAGCGCCTCGGTGGCCTCTCTCTGACGGCCCCGGGATTGACTGCCCTGTTCTTTATTTCCGCCTTTTCGCTGGCCGGCATCCCACCGCTGTCAGGATTCTGGGCCAAACTGGTCCTCATCCGGGCCGGACTCTCTCAAGCCGCCTATGTCATTGCGGCTACAGCACTGGCGGTGAGCCTGCTGACCCTTTTTTCCATGACCAAAATCTGGGGACAGGCCTTCTGGGGGGCGGCTCCGGAAGGAACGCCGGACCTGGATAACACCGATGACTGCAGCGCGTTTTCAGGTCCTTCTGTCCTTCTTTATCTGCCCATGATGCTTCTGGCAGGGCTCACGCTGTGCATCGGTCTTTACGCCGGCCCCGTGTTCGATCTTGCTGTGGAAGCCGCGGACCAGCTGCTGGACCCGACCGGCTATATTCAGGCCGTTATGGGAGGTGTGCCATGACACGGATCAATGTCCTGCTGGGAAATCTTTTTCTTCCGGTAATCTGGATGGCATTGACCGGGGAGTTCTCGCCGGTCAACTTTGCCGTCGGATTTCTCATCAGCTCCCTTTGTCTCTGGTTGGTCAAGTCGCCGGAGAAGATCACCTTCTTCGTTTACATTTCCCGATTGATGAAAGCGATTCGGTTTCTGTGCTTCTTCATATATGAGGTGCTGGCAGCCAACATCCGGGTGGCGTGGGAAGTACTGACGCCAAGGCACCACATGCGTCCGGCCATCATTGCCATTCCTCTCGATAACCTTTCGGATTTCGAGATTACCACCTTGGCGAACGTCATTACGCTGACCCCGGGCACCTTGAGCCTGGACGTGTCCCCCGATAAAGACACGCTGTATGTACACGCCATGTGGATAGAGGACCCGGATGCGTTTCGAAAAGAAATCAAGATCCGATATGAACAGCGGGTGAAGGAGGTATTCAAATAATGTTGAGTTCTGTCATTTATATAATCGTGATGCCGCTGGTTTGTGTCGGTCTGCTCGGCGGGTTCATCCGGTTGGTGATCGGCCCCACGCTGCCGGACCGCATCGTGGCATTCGAATTGATCGCCACGTCCTCCGCGGGCATCATCGTGGTGACGGCCATCGCGATCCGCCAGCCGGCGTTTCTGGACGTGGCCAGCGTGTGGGCAATCATTTCTTTTCTGAGCGTCATCGCGTTTGCCCATTATATCGAAAGGTGGAGGGGACGGCCATGATTGAAATTGTCACCTGCGTGTTTCTGGTTGTCGGTGCGTTCTTTATCTTCGTTGCCGGACTTGGCATTCTGCGGATGCCCGATATTTTCCTGCGGATGTCGGCCACCACTAAAGCCGGGACTATCGGGCTTGGGGCATTGTTAGTCGGCCTGGCCGTTTTCTATCACGATATCGGGATCGACGCACGGGCCCTGGCAACCATCGGATTTGTATTTCTCACAGCTCCGGTCGGCGCCCATCGTATCGGCCGGATCGCCTACCTCGTGGGGCTGCCGCTCTGGGAAAAGACCGTCAAGGATGAACTCAAGGGCGTGTATCCGCAAGATGCGTGCGCGCCACCGGGAGAAGTGTGTATGATGCCGGAACGACGATCGGGCTGGCCGAAGACAACGCCGGAGGCGGAAACAGAGTCCTGACCATGGCAATGAAGAGACAGCTCAGGGGGGTAAGAATCGGAGCCCTGGCGAGGTGGAATTTTTTGTTGAATCCATTTCGCCTCTGCACCGTAACTCCTTAAATAAACGTTTAGATAGTCCGTCTTAGGATCGAGGAGATTATACTATGGAAAAAAAGATTCTGGTTGCTGTCGATGATTCCATGCCCTGCCGTGCCTGCGTGAAGTACATCGGTGAATTGTCGGCCATTATTTCCAACTTGCATATGACGTTATGCCACATTCAACCGGGGGTATCCCAGTTTCTCATCACCGAAGCAAAGACCGATGCCCGGGCCCGGACAGAACTCAACAAGATCCTCAGAAAAAACGAGACCGCGGCGAAGGACATGCTGGCGGGGATACGCGACCGATTGAAAGCCGATGGATTCGACCCCGAGCGTATCGAAACCCTGACGCGGCCGAAAGATCTCGGTCTGGCCAAAGATATCATCGAACTGGCCCAGGAAGGACGGTATGATGCCATTGCGGCGGGCCGACGGGGCCTTTCCGGTTTGCAGGAAATGTTTTTAGGCAGCCTCACGTCGAAATTGGCGGAGCATTCAGCAGTCATACCGGTTTGGATTATTTCCGGTAAAGTGCCCAATACCCGGATACTGCTGGCCGTTGACGGCTCCGAGAGCGCGTATCGGGCTGTGGATCATGTCAGCTTCATGCTCGATGGCAACACCGATGTGACGGTGACGCTGTTTCATGCCCTTCCGAATATGCGCGACTACTGTGAAATCGATTTTTCCGACACAAACAAAGATATCGAAGAGTTTATGGTCGAAGATGACAAGCGCTGCCTCAACCGGTTTTATGCCCATGCCCTGAAACGATTCAAGGAATCCGGGATTGACGAAAAACAAATAGAGGTCAAAGAAGCCGGGAAAAAGGGAAACGTGGGAAAAGCCATCGTCCAGGAGGCCAAGAATGGGGATTACGGAACGGTGGTGGTGGGCCGGCAAGGCCTTGGCCGGTCTTTCTTCATGGGACGCATCTCAAAATATGTCCTCAGCCAGGCCGACAACCGGGCCGTCTGGATGGTCTCCTAACCCGCACGCTGATGACCAAGGAAAAGCGCGGTAAGGGGCAGCAGAATCCAGGGGATCGCATAGTAGACCGTCAGATACCAGTATCGAATGAAAAAACGGATGCCGTGGCCGAGATACATCCCGCAGTAAAGCCAGTCATAAACGGCAAGGGGCACCGTGAAATAAAATGCCATCCAGAGGGCCGTCTTAAGGCGTCGATCAGGTTGCAGGGGTTTTAGAACGACGTAGACGATAACGGCGATGGGAATCAGCAGGAATAGCTCAAACCATACCATCACCACGTTGGGGTACTGCTGATAGTAGGAAGGGAGGCCGGCGAACCAGAAGCCCGCCCAGACAGCCGTGGCAATCAAAAAGATTCGAATGTGACTCCGCCTGGTCAATTTAGACGACCTCCGGTTCTTTTCGGACCGCAGCTAACCGATAAAAAGCGAAAAAAATGCAGCAAGCCATAACAGCCCCGCGAGCACAAGGCTGACAAGGACGGCAGCACTACCCAAATCTTTCGCCCGCTTAGCAAGATTATGATATTCGGGTGAGGCGATATCCACGACGGATTCGATTGCCGAATTCAAAAGCTCCACAATGAGAACGCCCATGGTTGCGAAAAAGAGCAATCCTTTCGACACCTGGGATAAGGGCAAAAAAAACAAAACCACCAAAAGAACGGCGATGATGCATATCTCTTGTCGAAATGCTTCTTCGTTGCGAACGGCACACCGCAGCCCATTCAGGGAGTGGCCGAGGGCGGCCCGGAGTCTGGAAACTCCCGTTTTCGATGTTGGTTTTTGGTCCATCGCTTAGCATTGAATAACGCCGTCTAACAGAGGCGTGCCTTTGCGTTGAATGTTTACCAGAATTTCCACCATGGCTTCTTCGAATCGAGCGGTGACGAACCCTGGCCCGGTTTGCGAAAGGGGAAGTGTTTCGTCCACAATCGAAACGTTTCTCCATGAATGGCGCCATCATCTCCCACTGGATAGTCAAGTCCGACCTTCCTCATAAAATCGCACATCTGCCAGCAATCGCAGATGGTAAACTCATCATCAGGATACGCTTTTTCGGGGCTCTCGGTTTCGAGATCCCATTCGACGAGGTATTTGGCGACCGCTTCGGGAGAGACACCCGGCACCAAGTCCCCAATCAAGGAAGCATCGCCTTGCCACTGAGCCTTTGTTTCAGGAGACAGCTCTTCCCAGTAATCCGGAACCGGATTGAACCATCCGATCTCTTTTCCGTTTCGAAAGAGAACGAACATCCAGAGGTCTCCGTCATGAATGTGAAAGGAGAATACGGCTTTTTCGAGCGTCTCCGAAATGTGCTGTGAGGCGTCATCCCATTCGAAGAAACTGTCTGGATAGAGAACCGTAACATTCGGGCCACGACGTGTGATAACGCCGATGTTTGGAGTATTGGTCGTTCCTTCCGCCAGCTCGAAACCGCCGCCGTGTTTCCGGGCAAAGTCGACCAGTGCGTCTTGCACATCGTTCGAATTCGCATCGACGACACCGGAAAGCGCCAAGAATAGTCCCATGTCACAATCTCCTCTTTAGGCCGAAGCAGCCGGCCAAATACAGCCCGATGCCATACCAGCCTTGTACGTCAACGACGCAGAACGTTGACGTCATGCCACCTGTGGTGCCGGCATGTTATTCTGATTCAGTACATTTGCCGCTTGCAAAGCACCTCGGTCGGCAAAAACCAGTGGCGGCTTTCGCTGACCACCCCGGCCGGAATTGGATATAGCAATTTGCGAATTCAAGCTGTCGTGCGCCCCCTGGTCGCTTGAAACATAAAATCATCAGGGAATTTCTAAATGCGCCGGCGTACTTTTCGTTAACCTGTCCCTTCTCAATAGCACACGGTACTGCAGTACCGGAATTCAATATTAGCTTCTCGCCGCGGACCATTAAAATGGGCTCAAGACATCCTTCAAAGCGATCTCCTTCCGGGAATCAACCATCTGAAATGATTACCTCTGTCGTGTTCATATGGAGAAAAAATTCGAACGGCGCTGTTGGCCGGTCTCTCAAGCGACTTGTTATGTGATTTTTTTAGCCTTTTGTGATCAGTCTTGAATTCACAAATACAAAAATTATTTTTCTCTGACAGGCCAAATGTAACCGGCACGATTTTTAATATCTTCGTAAATAGTTGTACCGGATTCGACGTACACAATCCAAGCCATTCCGGAATAATAGTCAAGTTTTGTCGCTGACCAATGGCAACTGCCAGCGGGAACAACCCAAAACTTGTGCCCGTTTGGTAAGGCTGGATTTCTTCTGCTGTCGTCAATCAGTGTGCAAAATTCTTTCATTGTCGGCAACCGCCAATCACCTGAAGATGACCCGTCAGACAGAACTAATGAGGGGTTGGATTCGCAGTCTCCTTCCTTAATACCTTTTGCAGCCTGTGCAGCACTTTCCAAATCCATCATTCCGAATCAATTCGTGTTCTTAAGCCAGATGAGGTTGGTCAGGTTGTCAGTCACGGTACCATCTTTGTTATCAACAAATCGGGGATCAGGGATTGAATCATTAGGCAGAAGTTCTGCATACGGTTTTTAAAATCCCATGGTATGATGTTTCCACTCCAGTCATAACAAGTCGATTCAAAAGGGTTTACTATCGCTGCCATTACCTGCTCATTTTGAATCACAAATAGGGATGTATCCTCGTCAGCATGAGATAGCGAGAGATTAATGTACTGGACAACGAATAGAAATAGAACCAATGCTGCCCCAATGTGTTTGGTTAAGATTGATCCGTTCTTTCTATCAGGCAATGGCGATGCATATCTTTCCATTGCAATTTCCACATTTTTCAAATAGCCGTGAAACTTGCATAATCTCAATGACGCTGAGAAATCAGAAATGTATTATTCTCAATAATTTCAGTCCATCCCGGAAAAGCAGAAGTGCCAGAATGCATAGTGCCAGACCCAGAAATCGCATGGTGTAAATATACAAGGTGCCGTTCAGAAAAGATTTTGACCTGCCGACCAGAACTGCCAGTAAAATTTTTGACCCGATCAGAAAAACGTAAAAACTGCCGATGAATGCAATCGGGGCTATCCTGTTCAGATTCATTGACCTGCTCATAATCGGCCCGCCGACACTGAACCAGAAGAGGTAAGGATGGGGACTCAGTGCATTTGCCAAGATTCCCTTTGTCAGGGATCTCGGCTCGGTTTCCGAAAGATCGAATTCGGAGCTTTTCGGATTCATGCTTTCATATCCCAAGAATAAAATAACACAGCCTCCAATCAGTGAAATGATTCCGAGTATATTATGAAAATCGGACAGTTGTGAAAGGACCACCAGAGTCAGAATGATTATTGGAAGATCGGTAAAAATCGGAGAAACAGCGACTCTGACACCGGACCTGATATCATGTCGGAGAGTTTCGGAAATTACAAGAGTCAGCAGCGGGCCGGGAGCAAAACCTGCGGATAAACCCAATACGATTCCGACAGCAATAAACTCTGTCATTTCCGATATTCCGTTTCAACTGACATTCACATCACCAAGTGTTGATATAACGTCTAACGCCCGGCGTGAGCAGCGCGGCCTGCGGCCTTCTTATTTAACCACGATTCCCCCTGCGTCTGCTCCAAGCCGATATTATGTTCAGGTCACGGTTTAGCTCCAGCTTTTCGCAAAATTTCAGAAATTTCTTTTTTATCCATCGCATCAGCCCAACGAAGCGGAGTCCAGTTCGACTTTCCTTTTGCATTAATATCCGCTCCGTTAGCAATGAGAAGCTTTACAATGGCTGTACTACCTTGACCAGCGGCCCAATGAAGCGGAGCATTGCCGTCGTTATTTTTAATATTAACATCAGCGCCATTCGATATTAGAATTTTAGCCATTTCTGTTAGGCCAAATGATGCTGCCCAGTGAAGCCCAGTATTTCCGCCATCGTCTTTTGAATTGATGTCAGCACCGTCTTTGATTAGCTGTTTAACTTCTGTGGTTTTATTTTGCATCGCTTTCTCCACAAAAAGCGATGAATCACCGGCAAAGGAAAAACCAATAAAACCCAAATAGGAAAAGATAATGAATACAATATATTTTTGTGTTCGAATGGATGCAAAATCCTTCTTTTGATTCATCGATGTATGCCTCCTTTAAAACATAGCGCCCAGGATGAGCCGCAGGGAAAATTGGCACGAGCCTTGCTCTTCTTGCAAGGCGAGTGACAATTTTGACTCTCGGCTCCATCCAATTGATAGGCGGCACCTACTCTTTCCTCAAACGTCCGTTTTCGACCAAGAACATCCAATCAATCCGTTTGAGCGCCAACTTCCTGAGCAGAGAGGCGTCAGGCTCTACTTATGAAGGAAGTGAGACGACCCCAAGCTGTTGGAACATGCTCAGCATGTCGAGGATTTCCCATTCCTCGATGATCTTCCCCTCCTCAAAGCGGCTGAGCACCATTCCGTGAATCTTCAGTTTTTTCCCCGTTGCCGGTATTCCCATCAAATCACCTTCGTGTGTGCCAGTTAAGGTAATGGAGATGACGACTTTGTCCCCGGAAACAACAAGATCGTCGATGGAGGTCTTTAGATCCGGGAGGCCGGCGCGGTATGCAGTGAAGAGGTCTTTGAGAGCATCAGCACCACGCAATTCCTGATCGGGACTGCGGTATACGTAGTTCGGATGCACCAAATCCGGCAATGCGGAATAGTGCCCCTCGTTTATTACCTCTTCGACGAATCGACGCATCACTATCTCGTTGGCTTCGGGCATGGGTCAGCTCCTCATATCTTGAAATTGTGCTGGGCAATGGACGGCCTTCAACGATAGTCCGTTTCGGATCGCGAACGGCCCTTCGTGCCAAAGTTTAGCATGTGCTCCAAGTGCCGCCTAACGCTTTCGCTGAGTGGCTGGAAAATGCGTCAGCCTTTCCAGTCCATCTCCAACGATTTGTTGGGCTTAGCGCCTCATAGATGCTACGGAAATTATCTGTTGACAACTGTCACGTTACAGTTTACATTTTTAGCATGATCAAAACATTTGCCGATAAAGAAACTCAACAGGTTTTCGTTGTTGGCAAATCAAAACGGTTGCCCCCGGATTTAATCAGAAGGGCTATCCGCCGATTGGAATATATACATTGGGCAACTAACATAAATGACCTGAGGGTACCCCCAGGCAACAGATTGCATGCCCTCAAAGGCAGCAGAGAAGGACAATACTCAATATCCATGAACAATCAATGGCGCATTTGTTTCCGATTCACTGATGGAGATGCGTTTGATGTTGAAATAACGGATTATCATTAGGGAGCCACATAATGTCGATACCCAATACCACAAAACGAAAAATCCCTCCGACACATCCCGGCGAAATGATCAGGGAGGATTTCATGCCGGATTATGAATTGACAACAACGTCGTTGGCCAATGCATTAGGAGTCTCCCGTCAGACAGTCAATGAGTTATTAAGAGAAAGACGGTCGATCACTCCAGCTATGGCGTTACGATTGTCACGCCTATTCGGCAATTCTCCCGAATTTTGGCTTAACGTACAACATGCAAGAGACCTTTGGGAGTCTGAAAAAAGCATTCAAAAAGAACTGAATAAAATTCATCCACTCAATGCAGCTTAATTTATCCGGGTTTTCTGTTTTCGCTATTCTTATTAAATAGCCCAACGTCCAAGCTCACCTGCTGCTATGGAGCGCAGCGGAATCGCGGTCGGGTGCAGCGCGTTGTTAGGTTTTGTTATGTTCCACATTTATTACCACATTCCCCTTCTTGTGTCCGGTCTCGACATATCTGTGAGCCTCGACCATCTGCTCCAGAGGATAGCTTCGGTCTATTACCGGTTTGAACTTGCCGGACTTTACAAGGTCCTTCAATAGAACAAGATCATCCATATTCGGCGTTGGCGACCCATCATCGATTGAAATGTACTTCCCCTCAGGGGCAAGTGCGGGCTTCGCTTGTGATTTCAAGCTCCTCCTATCCGCCACGAGCATTGGAACGGCATCAAGGATCAAGTCATAACGCTCACTGCGTTTTGAATAATCCTCTTTTGTGTAATCGATTACCGTTTCAGCTCCTAGCGATCTTACCAATTCCAGGTTCGCAGTACTGCAGACCCCTGTTACATACGCCCCATAGTACCTGGCAAGCTGAACGGCAGTAGTACCAATAGCACCAGAAGCTCCGATAATGAGAACATTCTTCCGACTTTGGATATCTCCTTTCTTGAGAAAATACAACGATAGCTCTCCACCGTAGGGGATTGCTACAGCCTCCTCATAAGTCACATCGGACGGTTTTGGCAACACCAACCAATCCTCCGGTATGCATAAATATTGGGCATAGGTACCAAATCGCATCTTGGTGAATGACTTCACGGTATAGGCAAAGACCTGGTCGTCTATCTTGAACCGTTTCGCATCCTCGCCCATGGAATCAACCTCTCCAGCCGCCACCATACCGAGAATGGGCTTTCTCGGTTTACCAAAACCCAACACCAGTCCCATCATTAGCCGCAACGGGTGCCACTTAGGAAGGTTGAAACTTCGGACTATACAGTCACTTGACGTAACTGTGGTCGCGTGGATTTTTATGCATATCTCATTTTTCTTGGGAGTGGGTTTTTCAACCTCTTTCAGTTGAAGGACTTCCGGTGGTCCGTATTTCGTACATACTATTGCCTTCATAAGCATTTCTCCCAATTTACTTCGATCTGTCTATGTGCAAAACTTAACGTTTGAGCTTAGCTGCGTGCCGTCTGGCTGGGGCGTGCTTTGCGTATGCAAGGCGCATGACAGTTAGGCATGTCTGCCGCAGCGATTTGTTGGAAGCTTAATGTTTCATATTAACTCGAACGCCTTCAAGAAGCCTGGAATCATCAACAGTAAAATAAAAAGGGGAATTAGTTTTATGTATTTTAAAAAAGGCAGAAACCAATGGCTTTCACCTCTTTCCTGAAGCAACTTTATATACAATCTCACATGATAAAGCTGAGTTAAGTGATTTAGACTCGCAGCAATATCAAGAACCGGAATGACTTTCTCAAATATAAATAATTTATAGAGAGCACGTAAATAACAACCAGGGTAAAAACAAAATTGAAAAAAAATTCAAAATCCATTTGGCTTCTAACGTCTGAGCTGAGACGCGTGAGACGCGTCAGCGGTTCACGTCGTTCTCCAGCGACATGTTATATTTATCTATATGATTCTCAGCGGTGACTTATTCTAAGAATGAGAACTGTATCATCAAGAAGCGTATAAATTATCCGATAATTACCAACTCGAAATTTTCTTAGACCTGAAAATTTCCCGGTCAGTGATGGATAAGTATCAGGATTATTCACTAGATTGTCTTCTATTTTGGTGAGAATCCTCTCAACTTGATCCTTTTCTATTTTTTTTAGATCACGCCTCACCGATTTTTTAAACCTGATCTTATACCTCAAGGTCTTTCCTCATCTTTTCGATGCTGACAACCGGATCAGAAGGATTATGCAAACGATCAAGGGCAATTTGCAGATCAGCTTGCTCGGCCAGATATGCCTCTATCGCCTTTTGAATATGGAATGATTTAGATCTTTCAGTTTCCTTTGCGATTTCAGATAGTTTTAGTGCAAGATCATCGCGAATGCGTACGGATATTGCCGTGCTCATACAACACCTCCATTGTATGTTTTTGTATTACATTGTAATTCATTGATGGGGTTTTGGCAAGGGGTAATTTGATTATTGAAATATAACGTCTGAGCTGAGACTCGTGAACCGCGCTAGCGGTTCACGTCGGTCTCCAGCGATTTGTTATCTGAAGAGGATGCTTAATTAGGCAGCCTTGATGCGTTTTAAGTCACTTACGTCAAATGACTGTTCCGCTTTCCACAGGTCATATTGTAATTGCAATCGCATCCAACCTTCCGGTGTCCGGCCGAACACCTTCGACAGCCTCATAGCCATTTCCGGGCTTATCCCAGCTCTGCCGTTCAATAGTGTGGAAAGGGTTTTCCTGGAAACCTTTAGAGCCTTTGCAGCATCGGTTACAGTCAAGCCGAGTGCCTCAACGCAAAGTTCTCTTAGTATCTCACCGGGATGTGGGGGGTTATACATTCTCATGATTCACCTCTAATGGTAATCCTCATAATTTACATCTAAAGCATCACCTTGCTCCAGTCTGAAAGTAACACGCCAATTTCCGCTAACATACAGTGACCACGTGCCCTTTCTCTTTCCCTTTAATTCGTGGAGGTTTAAACCCGGCAAATCCAGATCTTGCATGGTTTCAGCAGTCTCAAGAAGTGCAAGGATTAGCCTCAACCGTTTTTGATGCTTGGGATTAACACCGGAAAGTGAGCCTTTCTCAAATAGTTGTTTAAGTCCTTTATGTTTGAATTTCTGAATCATCTTACGAGAATTGTAACCAGTTACGTTACGGGTGTCAATGGTGAAGGGGCGGATTAATGCAGATAACGTCTGAGCTGAGACGCATGAACCGCGTTAGCGGTTCACGTCGTTCTCCAGCGATTTGTTATGCTATGGATGTTAAGATGCCCACTTGATAGATATTTTACGACCAGATTGGACACAGTCCCTCAAATATAAATTGATCAAATTCTGATATGGTATTCCTGTATCCTCAGACATCTGCTTAAAATAATCTATGATATCGACCCCCATCCGAATGGTTACTTGTTTTTTCAGGCTTTTGGCATAGGGATTTTTTCGTCCCTTCATTTTCGAAAAATTGTATTCCTTTCTCATCATTTTTCTCCGGCATATGCTTTTTGCTCGTTTTTTGTTGCCTTTCTTGCAGAAATGATTCGTATCTCGGTGAAATCTTGTCGCAAAGTGTAGCTTACCACCAGAATCTGAATTTTGTAACTTAGGCCCAGCATCAAGAACCTATCCTCTGATTCTGAATGGTCAGGATCATAATATTCGATTGCGTTCCCATCGAAAAAAACCGATTGCGCTTGCTCAAATGAAATCTTGTGTTTCTTTTGATTGGCTTTGTTTTTCTGGTCATCCCAGGAAAAGCTGATAGATTTCATAATTACATTGTAAATATATTGTATTTTTGTGTCAAATGGTCTGCCCGAAAGGATTTAAGAAGCATAACGTAAAGTTCACCTGCCGCGATTTGCTGGCAGGCTATCTCGATACTAATTTTGATATTCTTTTATGCTCTTATCCCCCGAAACGGCAAGATGTGAGCGGTCAGGTTGAAACGACCTGTTCGGGATCACTCCTTAATTATCAGGGTTTGCATACACCGTTTTAATTCTGACCCGACTTCCTGAAAAGCACCTTTCGTTGCATTGAAATTCACGATAAACATACGACCTCTAAAAAAGGTCATGAGCATCATGTTGTGGATGTCCTGATCAACGGCCGTCGATGTCATTTCAAATAGTATCCATTTCTTTCCGTTAATGTCGGTGATTTCATTCTTGATCCATTTAATGCCCGGGACTATGCGGTCAAATGTGTGTGCCAATCCCTTCTGCGCATTCGGCAATTCGGCATCGACCAGCTTCTCCGGAGGCATCCCAGTGGCTTTGAAATCATAGGCAACAGTCACAGTGCGGCTGTCGTTGCCGACAACAAAACGAGGCGCGTGAACAGATGGGAATTTGAGCCTGATTTCATCTGCAGTAAGGGTGGTAAATCCAGCTGGGACGTCAAACGTGATCGCGCCACTCTCCAAGGTGGCTTGATCCGCGTAGAGAAGTGGACACAGAACTAAGAATATCAGCATCAGCATGAGTGAAATGATTTTATTGAGTTGCATTTTCTCTCCCGAACGTTTGAGCTCAGCTTAGCGCCGTCATGCTGGCGCGCGTATTGCTACTGCAAGGCGCGTGACAGTTAGGCACGTCTGCTGCAGCGATATGTTGTACGATTCTTAATTTAAGATTCGAAGATACACTCACGGGCCCCAGCATTCATTGCAGAGTTTAATAGGACTTTATCCTGATACCCGCAGAGCAACGTATTTAGTGACTCCGAATTCCTGAAAACAACCAGGGGCCTGACAAAGGCTGATCTTCTAGTGATCAGCCGAAACGCATACGTGAAATATGCATCAAGACATTCAGACTTGCCAAGGGCCGGAAGAATACCCGCGTCATTTTCTTGGAACAATCTAATGCAGACATTTGGTTGGGTCGCAACAAAGTCATCACCGATTCCGAGCACCCGCCTTTTTTTTGAATCATCCGACAAGAAGACTGTCGTTTTGAGAGATTTTACCTCATCGTTTCGGGTAAAAACAAAACGATCGGGTGATACTTCTATTTGTATCTTTCCTGATATCAAATTTATAATACTTGTAAGCATAATTGAATGTTCGTATAACGTTTTGAGCTAACCTGCCGGCCTACAGAATTTCGAGCCTGTACAGGATCTAACGTGAAACCGCTTAGTTTTCCCGGTCAGGTTAAGCGATGGGTTAGGCGACCTCTACTTCTATTCACAGGAATCTAGAAGTCCCTTGCTTATATTGGACGTAAGCATTTCCATAATGCTCTTCCAACCACAGCTCTTCCGCAAAAGGAGCTACCGTAAAAACAATGATTAATAGAAGGTGCGTCACCCACAGGTACAGCGAGTTCGCAACAATGCTTAGACCAACGAATAGGATTATATCGCCTAAATACTGTGGATTGCGCGTGAAAGCGTAAGGCCCGGATATCACAAAGCGATCTTTGACCCCCGAAGTGTTCTGTACCCCCAATGTGGCAATTCCCCACGCTACCAGTAGCGCCCCGATTAACGCCAGTGGAACTCCAATGACAAATCGTAAATTGGTCTCAAAGATCCAGGAGTTCCAGTCAAAAAAGAGTAAAGCTGCGTTTAATCCGAAAACCGAGTAGAAGAACACCCAAGTCATTCGATGCTGCCAAGATCCGCTGGCCGGTGGGGGCCAAAGCCGCTTGGCGGGAAAAGCAATCGACCACACGGCGCCTATCAACAATGCCGTGAGGATCGTTACATCTACCCAAAAGACATAATGAATAAATCCGTGCATCTTTCCCCTACTAGATAAACAAGTTTGGTTCTGGCCTAACGCCCAAGCTCAGGGGCAATTGAGGCGGCAGTTGCCTTTGCGCCAGCAAAAGCGGCTGGCGGGTCAATTGTCGCCCGCAGCGCCTTGTTAGGCAGTAGACTGACCATCGATTTCTACAGCCATCACGAGGTCACGCTGAGGATCTGCACCAACTTGGAATACTTGGTCACCCACAACGTTGAAGCCATACTTGCGATAGAAGGCAAGTGCCCTCGGATTGCGCTCCCATACACTAAGCCAGAGTGCATCTGCTCCATTGAGAGCCGGCGCAGAAAGAACCGCAGACATGATCTCATGAGCAATTCCTCGACCGTGCCAGTCCTCTAAGACGTAGAGCCTATGGAGCTCCGCCGGGCGCTCAGCACGAACAATCCGCTTTGGAGAGTGCAACCGAACCTGGGCGAAAGCAACCAGTTCACCATCATGATCTGCAACGATGGTGACGTAGTTTGGATCACGAACTTCTTGAAGTTGAATATCCTCGCCAAAATTCGTTACACAATGGTGGTCGATATCAGCGGGACTGTTCTCCGCCGCAAACGTATCTCGAAAGGTACGCTCAGCTAAGCGAGCCAATGTTTCGGCATCTGCTGAGGTTGCTGCCCTGATAATTGGCACTTGGCTGCTCCTGCTGCCTAACGTTGAGTTAACCGGCGCCGTTTACGGCGTCCGAGTGAGCGCAGCGAACAGTGTTAAACGATTGGTTATGTGATCTTTTATAATTATTGTAAATCTGCAAAATTAAATAAGCTTTTTCTGATGTCAATTTGAGGCCAAAAAAAGTCCTTTCCTTATTCTGATATTCTATTCGCATTACTTTTCTAGCAAACTTAATACTTGTAATATCTTTAAATTCCATAAAACCTGTTTGTAACAATGACATGTTATCATGAATGCCATTTTTTGTTACCGTAAGGCACTTTTTCCAGAATGTGAATAGGTAAAACAATGAAGTGACAACTATATAAGCCGATAATAGAAACCAAAGTATAAGTATAGGAAAATGCCCAAGCTTTGGTGGACCCAATATTTGAATTAAAAATGTATTTTGAAATAAAACGTAATCAAAAAGTAGGAGGAAGAATACCAAAAATAAGGTACTCATGAACATCATCCTGATAACATCTTTTCTAATCTATCTCTACATACCTCTTCCATGTATTGACTATCTAAAACTGGTAAATCTTCCATATATTGACTGTCTAATGCAGGAAAAGATGACCTTTTGTTTTTATATCCAAATGCATCATATCGTGCTTTTAAATCAATAATTCTCTTATCTGATTCTAAGCTCATTTATCATCCTTAAATTTTAGATATTCTTTCACATATCGTTTGAGCTCAGCTGCTTGCCGTCAGGCTGGCGCGCGGGTTGCTTACGCAAGGCGCGTGACAGTTAGGCACGTCTGCTTCAGCGAATTGTTAGCACCTGATAAAACTTCTTAGCTGATTCTAGTAAGGCGATACAGATCCCGTTGCTCAATCAAATCTTCGGTTTCCTTCCGATAAGCCTTAATATGTTCGGAGTCCAGATGCTTTTTCAGCAATTCTTCACTCTCCCAGTTTTCAAGAAAAAAGAAGAGACTTGGATTATCGTTGTCCTGATAGAGATCATAATTGATGCACCCATCATCCTTGTTTACCGTCGGCACGACAAGCGCCAGTAGTGCATCTCGCACCTTTTCGATCGCATTTGGTCTGGCTCTGATTCTTGCAACAACAGTGACTTGTGGCATGAAAGCTTCCTCTATTTATTTTGGTAGTGCTAACGTTTGAGCTCAGCTGCGTGCCGTCAGGCTGGCGCGGGCATTGCGTAAGCAAAGCGCGTGACAGTTAGGCACGTCTGCTGCAGCGATATGTTGGACATTTAGCTTGAATTAAGTTTCCCGTTTCGGATTAATGGAATCAACGCTGTTCGTTTCCCACAAGTGATTCGATTTAAAGGAATAAAGATAGACAGCTATGAAACTGGGTACAACAAGAGCAAAACCAAGCCCAAAACTAAAAACAGATAAGGTGCTAATTCCATGTTCCATCAACGATTCAATTAGATCCCACAATTCATCCAAAACACTCATAACCAGAACAATCTTCCAGAAATTTGGATTTATTGTAGCCTTTCTATAAGCGAATGAAAAAGTTCCAAATATTAACAGACATGACAATAAGGTTCTAGTCAATTCTATTGCAGAAAAGGTGTAAAATTCTGGATCGGTTAATTTTGCTAAAATAAATAGAATTGTAATTAACCACGCATATATTTTCCAACCCATAATTATCCTATTTCCTTTTCATACTGCCCAACGGTTGAGGTGAGCAGCCGCCCTGATTAGCCAAGAACCTGAACGGCCTTTACGTAAAACCGCGATTTTCACGCGGTCTGCTCCACCGATTGGTTATGCAGCTTCCTTTAAATTTAGTCTTCATTTTCCCAGTAAATTGAGCCAGCACGGTTCTGTGCATCATATTTCATCGCTGGTACTTCGGTAACTCCCTCAAGAACTATCTCTGGTGGATCAAATTCTTCGTTCAATAGAGAATTTTGAATTCGGAGATCCTTGTTTATGAATTCAATGGCTATATTTTCAGCTAACTTATGGTTCTCTGCCTCAACGAGTCTCGATGAACGGAAACATTTCTTCCTTGGACCTTTTCCATCATCAATTAGAAAATTCTTTCCCGTAAGATGCACAAGGTAGGTTGTCATTTCAGACCCCTTGCTGCATAACGTCTGAGCTCAGCTGCGCGGCTTTTTGCGTCGGATGCATTAGTCTTGTTATATTTCCCCCAATTATAAGAAATTGCACCTTCGCTGCAGCCATCAATGCAAGTTCCGCAGAGAATGCATTCAGTATTTTCCGTCGTATTCTGATTTACCATTTTCTCTACCGGAAGACTCATTGGGCAGTTTTCGGTGCAGGTATGACAGTGTTTACAAAGATCGGAGGCCGAATTTAACTGCAGAGAAACCAATTTAAAACTATTTCTTAACTTCCTTCCTAATATCATAAAGGGAGCCATCCAACATAAATGATGGCAGAATGATCTTTTCCCAATAACAAAAGCGGGAAAAACGATAAGTAGGAAAAGGACAATATTGTACGTTATAAAACTCTGGAGATCGGAGATGGAGAGTCCATAGGTTGTTTGATAAAAAAAATCGATATGCTTATACCCCCCTGCCTTAATTGCAAATATAACAATAGTGCAAAGCCAGGGGGTCCATATAATCCACTTGATGGAATCACCCTTTGTCACTTTTTTGTCTTTTGCAAGAAAAATTGCCTCCTGGCATCCAGCAGCGGGACATACCCATCCGCAATACCCTCTTCCCAAAAATAAAGCGCTAATAAACATAAGCAAAAAGATAACAAAACTACCGTTAATTACGCCTATTGAGCTTGCAAGAACAATGAGCACAGGGGAGAGATAATAAAATGTGGCGGGGAAAAGGAAGAAAGATAACAAAATTATGCCTTTTCGTATTTTCTGCCTTTTTTTCATTTAATTCCTATAAATACCAAAAAAATATAACGCTGAAGTCACCTGCCGGTGTGGAGCGTAGCGGAACACCGGTCAGGTGCACTGATATGTTGGCGGAAGAAATTTCAATAGGTGCTAGTAGTGGTAACGGCACTGCACGAAATCTACCCTACTCTGCCCGACCACATAAACCAGTCGATGTTCCTGGGTAATTCGGCGAGACCAGACGCCGGCGCCAAGGAATTTTAATGGCTCCGGTTTACCTATCCCCTGAAACGGATCTCGCATTACAGCTTCAATTAGCTTGAAAATCCGGATGGCCGTTCTACGATCAGTCTCGACCCAGTACCGCAAGTCCTCTCTAAATTCTGGGTGAAATACAGATTCCCGTCCCTTTTTAGAATCAGAGTGGCTAATCAAGGCCGAACTCTGCACGAAGCTCATCTATGGTCTGGGGAGAGCCCTCTTGTTTTCTTGCCCGTTCAAGAGCGGTATTGAGCCGATCTGCATTGGCAGGGGATCGAAGCAGGTGTGCTGTCTCAAGGATTCCGGACAGCTCGTCGGCAGCTATCATGGCAACATCCTCGCTACCACGTCGCTGAATGATTACAACTTCCCGATTTTTTATGACTTCATCAATCAATGACGCCAAACGGGCGCGGGCATTGGTATAGGTTGTCTGTATTGCCATTTCGGCCTCCTTCTTAATTCATGTACAGTAATACTGTACATATTTCGTGCCGATATGTCAATAAAGTTGATTTGTGTCGGTCATACCGCCAACGTTATATATTGAGTAGATTCTATTTTTGCGCATATTAGCGTTGGATATGTGGAATCGATATAATCGCGCAAATCAATTATTTTTTTCACAATCCAAATCGAGCGGGCTGATGGCGCCAAGTCTATTCGTTGCAGCAACGCGTGTGTAAATCATTGTTGTCCGCAATTGACCATGACCCAGCAGCTACTGGATCGTTCTGATATCCTGACCCATCTCCAACAAATGCGTCGCAAACGTATGGCGAAGCGTATGCACGGTTACCCGTTCGGGGAGCACCGTCTCGCGATCTTTATCTCCTTTGCCTCCCCTCACGACCACTACGTTTCGTTCAAAAGCGATATATTCCGATGGCCTGTTTTGCTTGATGTACCTGCCATTTCTCGCGCTCGCGGGATTCCTGTTTTAGAAACCGATCGACATCTTCCTGTGTAAGCTTTTCGTCGGGCCGCTTTCCGCTGTGGTGAAAACACCGCTTTACCCATAACAGGTAAAAATCGACTGCCTTAGGGCCTGTGAGGCGTTTTTTGATCAAGTATTCACGGAATTCTTGCATTGTAAGCGGTTGTCGGGGAAACACGGAGTAAGGATCTGCTTATATCTGAGCAAAACTTGCGCCACATCGGTTCTTTAGGAATAACCAGTAGATACAATTTCCATAAATATTGAATTGCACAGACATATGGGCATGCTGCACAGATAAATGTGCAGTGGGATGCTTCGGAGTTTGGGAAAGACAGGCGGAATTGAAGCAAAAAATGGGGATTGGTGAAATCCTACAACGATTCGCAGACCGATTTAAATAGACGCAAGGCGGCTCGGATTAATTGTGCATCAGAGTTTTTTGTACATGCAGACGGCCGTGTCCGGACAGAGGGTCCTGAACTCTTCGGTGTCCTGTATGCTGGCCGGCGCCGCGGCGCGCTCGGATGTATTGAATCCCACGGAGGAAAAAAACGCTTCTGCTGTCCGGGTGAGCAGGTATAGGTGCTTCACCTCATGGTCCCGGGCATACTTTTCCATCGACTCTGCCAGCCGGGTACCCAAGCGTTTGCGGCGAAACGGCTCGGCCACTGCCAGAGACCGGAGCAGGGCATAGCTGCCGGCGGCTTCGATGCCCACCGTCCCCACTATACGGCTGCCTTTTCTGGCAATGATGAAATGGCGGAGCTTTGCCGGGGTGATGTCCTCGGTATGGAGCCCGCATTCAGAAATAAATGCTGTGACTTGAGAAGCCTCTCCCTCGCGCGTCCCGCTCAGCATGATCGGAAGTATGGAGTCTAAATCCATTAGCTGATCAGAAAAAGAACCTGTTGCAAGGCTTCATCCATGCTGAAGCGCTCCATGTTCAGAACCAGGTGGTACAATGACGGGCTGTCATAGTCGGTTTTGCCAAGCTTTCGATATAGGTTGGTCCGGCGTCGGTCCTCGAAATTTACCAACTGGCGGGCTTTTTTTTCGGTAAGGTCGTAATTTTCGACCATGAATTGAACACGGTTGTCCAGATTATTTATCAACAGGACATGGTAAGCCTCCGGATGATCTTTCAGAATATATTGGCTGCCGCGACCGAGGATCACCACGTCCCCCTCGTCGGCGATCTGTGCAATGATCAGCACCAGATAATCCAGGTAGATCTGTTCGTCCAGATAGCCTCTTTCATCTTTGATCACCCGGTCGATCAAACTTCGTGAAACCATGGTGTTCAGCAGACGGGAAAAGGTGCTGCCGGCCTCTTTTTCATGGGCGATTACCCAATCCGTGGAGACATTGGCTTCCTTGGCCAGCCGCTGAACGATGCTACTGTCGGCAAATGTGTAATTCAGCGATTCGGCGATCAATCTTCCCAGGGTTTTCCCGCCGGCACCGAACTGCCGCGAAATGGTAATTACCGCCATCAGGACCTCCTATCCTCTTCTCCTTCTCGGCTGCTATCGGATGAAACTATTTCAATACTCGAAAACTCCGCTTATCATTGCTATTCCCATCCACTGGAGAGCTGTCATAAAGAGCCCGAGTCAGGCTTGCTCCGGCGGCACCAGCAACGTGGGGTACATCGACTTTTCGGCGATGCGCTGGGGGGTGCTGCCAAGCCAGCGTTCTACAAATGCCGACTTGCCGGAAGATCCCATCACGATCATGGTGGCCTGGGATTCCCTGGCCGCCTTTTCGATCTCCTCCTCGGGGTCACCGATATAGACATGGGGTTCGGCGGTGATACCTTCGGCTTCAAATATCTCACAGACCTCGTCCAGCCGTTGTCTTCGGTCCTTGCGGGTCTTCTGGATCTCCATGGCATTGGAACCGGTCAATTCTTCGTCGCCCACCACATGTACCACATGAATTTCCTGGATCACGTTTTTAAGCGGCTTCAGAAGCTCGACAGCCCGCAGGCTGGCGGGAGACCAGTCGGTGGCCAGAACCACCCGTTCAAAGGGTTTTTCGGGGACCAGACTGCTTTCGGTCAGGTGCTTGTAGACCAGCACGGGCGTGGCAGCCCGTCGGAGCAGTTCCGTCACGTCGGAACCCGAATAGAGCGTTTCCAACACCCCTTTATGGGACCGCCCGATAACAATCAAATCCGCGTTTTCGTCCTTTGCGGCATCGATGACGTTGGACACCAATGTCCCGACCTCGATATACACGCCGACTTCCATACCTTCCACAAAGAGGTTTTCAGCCCAGTCGATGAACCGGATATTTGCCCGTTCCCTCAGGCGGATCTCCTCCTCTTTGCGGTAGCCGGCGCCCCGATGCATGGCCACCTTGTCTCGCTCGATGACGGTTAAAAACACCACGTGGTCAAGCGCCGACTGGCGCAGGCCCAATAGCGATCGGAGAGCATCGAAACACAACTCTTCAAACTTGGTGACAAACAGCAGTTTTTTAATTTCCATGATTCACCCAACGGTTTTCGTCGCATGCGCGCTTACTGCAATCGTGAATTATCCCAGCGCCTTCTTGACTACGCTGGCCAGTTCATCCGGCTCCACCGGTTTTTCAATGTAGGTCTGCGGCGGGGGAACCTGCTCGCCGCCGAATTCGGTGAGAGCGTTCTGGGAGCGCAAGAAGGTCTTCTCGGCGATACCCGACAAAATAATCACTGGAATATCCTTCAATGCTTTATCGGTTTTCAACTCCCGGTAAAGACGAATGCCGCTTTGCTTCGGCATCATCACGTCGAGAATAACCAGGTCCGGGAGTTCTTTCCGGATGATCTCTAAGCCTTCCTCGCCGTTGGTCGCCTCAAGCGGCGTATACCCGTTTTCTTCCAAAACCGTTGTGTTGAACAACCGCACATCCGGATCATCATCCACAACGAGCACTCGTTTACTCATAGGTCATCCTCCTAATTTCCCCGTTTCTGAAATTATGGCCTCTGATCGACGGTTCACATATCGTTGCCGGCAACTTCGAAGGGAAGACGCACGCTGAAGGTGGATCCCTTTCCAGGCTGTGTGGATACGTCGATCGTGCCGTTATGCTCCTCTATCAGTTTTTGCGTGACCAGCATCCCCAGGCCGGTACCCCGATGCCCCTTGGTGCTGAAAAAGGAGGCAAACAGTTTGTCTCTCACCTCATCGGTCATTCCGGTGCCGTTATCGCTGACCTCGAGCAGGATGACCCGATCATCTTCCAGCACCGTCCTGAGGCGTACCTGCCACTGCTTGCTGGTATCTTCATCAAAAATGCAGGCGTCGATGGCGTTGGTCATCAAATTGAGCAGTGATGGGTGAATGATGTGCGGATCCATCCGGACCGTTCCGATGCCCGGGTCGAAATCGGTAACAACAGCAACGCCGTTCTCCTCGGCCGTATCCTTTACGGTTTCGGCCACATCGGCGGCGATGGCGTTGGGCTGACAATCTTCGAATTCCGGTTCTCTTTCCTTGGAATAGGTCAGCAGATCCATGACAAGATCGGACGTCCGGGCGATGTTCCGCTTGACCATATCCCAGCCGCTGGTGAGCTTCTCTGAATCCCCTTTGCCGATTCCCAGGTCGACCAGATAGCTGCCCCCCTTAAAACCGTGGAGCACATTCTTGATGCCGTGGGTCAATCCGGCAACCGTCTGCCCGATGGCCGCCAGACGCTCTGAATGGAGCAGTTCCTTTTCCAGCCGCTTGATTTCCCTGAGGTCTTGAAAAAACGCGACACTGCCCATGACCTGTGTTTCTTCCATCAGCAGGGCGCCGGAGAACCCGACCGGAATCGGGGACCCGTCCACGTTTTGGATGGTCGTCTCCCGCCATCCCACCACCTCGGCGCCTTCCAGGTGGGTGCCGGCATTCATGAAGATCCCGGCGATCTCCCCGGGGAATATAGCATCGATCCGCACACGGTTGATCACATCTTCGGCGGTCCTTCCGAAAATACGTTCTGCCCCCGGGTTGAAGACGATAACCGTAAAATCCCTGTCGGTGGCGACAATGCCATCGTTGGAACTGCGGATGAGTCGGCTCAGAAAATTCGATTTTCGGAGGAGTTCCCGGGTCGCCAGCCGAACCTCTTTTTCCAGATTTTGGGTATAGGCGGCAAGCTTTTCACGAATCTCGAGCTTTTCTTCTGCCCGCTTCAGGGCGATCTCCAGAGACAGCCCCCGAACCGGCTTGTTGATAAAATCCGAGGCACCGTTTTGCAAGGCTTCGATGGCCAAATCCAGGTCCCCGTGTCCGGTGATGATAATGACCTCGGTGTTCTCGGATGCGTCCTTTATCCGTTTGAGGACTTCGATCCCGTCCATACCCGGCATCCGGATGTCGGTCAGCACAATCTGGGGATGCTCGGTTTCAAAGATCTCCAGTCCCTCGGCGCCGCTCAACGCGGTATGCACTTGATAGCCGTCGGCCCGAAGGGACATGGACAGAACTTTTAAAATATCGGGTTCATCATCGATGAGCAACAGTTTGTTCATCATCGTAAACCTTTAGGTAGCACTGGGAAAGGACAATTCAAAGGTTGTCCCCTTTCCGACCTGGCTGACCACCCGGATCGTGCCGTCATAGTCCTTGACGATGCCGTAACTGATGCTCACGCCCAGCCCGGTGCCCTTGCCGACATCCTTGGTGGTAAAAAACGGCTCGAACATTTTATTGATCACTTCCTGGGACATACCGATGCCGGTGTCGGTAACCGTCACAACGACCTTTCCATTGCGTGAGAGAGATTGTATGGTCAGTCGCTTTTCCACATCACCCTGCCCGGAGACTTGTCCCTTCTGGTCCATGGCATCCAAGGCATTGGTGACCAGGTTGATGAATACCTGCTCCAACCGGTTGTGATCGGCCATAATCGGCGGCAGGTCCGGGGCCAGTTCAAGGGCCAGCTCGACCTGGTGCATCTTCAACCGATGCCCCATAACCTTGAACACATCCCGAATGGGTGCGTTGATGTCGATCTTGGACCGGACCACATCCGACTGGCGTGCAAAATCGCGCATGTGCTGAATAATGCTGGAGGCGCGCTGGACATTGCTGCCGATATCCTCGGCAATGGAAACCAGATCCTCCTCCGTAATCGGCTGCCCCCGTTTTATCATTTTCTGAAAGAAATCCGCACAGACCTGGATCACATTCAAGGGCTGGTTGATCTCGTGGGCGATCCCCGCGGCCATTTGTCCCAGTGTGCTCATTTTGCTGGCCTGAACAAGCTGTGTTTCTTTCTCGACACTTTCGGTGATGTCGGTGGTGGCAGCCACCAGCACATTGGTTCCGCCGTAGCTGGCATAGCTGACATTGATATTTACATAGAAGGGGCGCTGGCCCTTTCGATAATGCCGTTTCTTGGAGAACAGAACCGATTCCCCTTTCGACAGTCGCTTTAACCCCTGTATGATTTTGTCATCGTCTTTGTCACCCAGATCGCTGAACGCCATCTCCATGAATTCAGACCGGCCGTAGCCGTAATCGTCCAGGGACCGCTGGTTCATGTCCAGGATCCGGAAACTCCTGGGTTCCAGGATAAAAGTTGGATTCGGGTCGTTGTTGAACAGGGACCGGTATTTTTCCTCTGACTTTCGGGACTGTTCCTGGAGCATGGCGTTTTCTATGGCCACACCGATGCGATTGCCGATTAGTTCGAGCACGTTTTTCTGATCGCGGGTAAACTGGTTCGACAGCTGGCTCCCGATACGGATCACACCAAAGGTGTGTTTTTCTTTTGTGCTGATCGGTATATAAGCTAGGGATTTTAGCTTCTGCTCCTCGAGAAAGCAGATCTCGTCGGAGCAACCCTCCGGCAGGTCCTCGAAGATGGTAAATTGATTTTCCTCGGCCACCCGGCTGATAATGCTCGAGTCGTCGACCACATTCAGCTTGGCGCAGGCATTTTCTGAAAATCCGTAACCGTAGCGAAAGTGAAACCGGCCGTCCGGCTCCTCCAGGTAGACGCAAACCCCATCGGCATCCATAAAATCCTGCACCTCCCGAATGGCCTGATGGACCGCCCCTTCGATATCCGGTGAGGCGCTCAACGCCGTATAGATGGAGCAGAGCGTGCTGAGCTCCGTAGTGTGGCGCTCCCGTTCTTCTTCGGCATTTTTATCCTCGGTTTTGTCCCAGAGGGTTTCGATGGCCCCGACAATCGTGCCGTCCGGGGCCTTGATCGGGGCAGCGGTGAACCAGCACCATTTACCGTCATCCCCCAAGCGCGGGAAAAACCCCTCGGCCTCGAAGGCCCCCTCGATCAGGGCGGACTTTCGCCAATTGGTCGGATAGAGTTTTTCCACTTCATCGGCCTGGATCTGATCGATAATGACATCGGCCATAACCGGCCGCTCCTGGCTGTAAAATGGAGTCCACTGGCGCCGGGTGCCGATGATCGATTCCGCAGACACTCCGGTGAGCCGCTCCACCGCTTTGTTCCAGTGTGTCACCACATGCTCCTGGTTGATGACAAACGTCGGGATGGTACTTCCCTGAATGATCTGGCGAAGCGTTTTCTCATGTTCCACCAGGTCCATCTCGATTTCCCGGGAGCGATTGTTGCGCCGGATGATAATCCTGGCGAATCGGTCACAAAGTTCTGTGAGAATGTCCTCAATTTCGACGACATCATCTTTTTGCTGCTCCAGCCGCTTCAATGTCGTCCGTCGAACCACGTCAATCTGGAGGGAGTCCGACAGGGATCGGGCCTCAAAATGATCGATCAGGCGGATATGGGGCGGTTTCGTCTGAGAAATGATTTCGGAAAGATTAATGTCCCGGGTCAGTTCCAAAATCGTATCGAGATCATCGATGGCATAGAATTCGGTGTAGTCCTTGGTGGTTGGAATTCCCATCACCTGGGCCCACTGAAGGCCTGGAGCCTTCGGATTGGTGTCCGCTACGGCAACCACTTCGGCTTTCTGATCCTCGAACACGTCGGTGTGAAGAAATTCCAGGAAGGTCAGGCAGAATTCTCCTCCACCGACGATCGCTATTTTTGAGCCGAGAATGTTGTGGTCCATGGACTAGCCTATGGTCTGAACACCGGTTTTCTCTTTCGGCAACCTGAAAATTAGAAAAAGATCAGGGTCACGAGAACAAAACAGGGGATCAGAAAAACCAGTGAAAACTTTAATATATAGCCAAAAAAGCTCGGCATGGGGGTTCCGGCTTCTTCCGCAATGGATCGGACCATGAAGTTCGGCGCATTGCCGATGTAGCTGAACGCCCCGAAAAATACGGCCCCTGCGGATATGGCCGCCAAATACACCGCTTTTTCTGTCATCAAAAGCGGCACCGCTTCGGCTTCACTCATTCCCGGAAAGAAACTTCCCAGCACCGTATTAAAAAACGTCAGGTATGTGGGAGCATTATCCAGGAAACCGGAAAGGGCGCCCGTCACCCAGAAATAGTGGTGCGGTTCCTTGACGGCATTGATCAAAAAGGCCAGCACCCCTTCGGATCCGGCTTTCAGAATCAGCAGGCACGGAATCATGGTGATGAAAATGCCGATGAACAGGTAGGCCACCTCGATAATCGGAAACCAGGTAAAATCGTTGTCCTCGCGCAGAGACAACGGAGTGGTCACCAGGGACATGATGCCCATAACAATCAGCAGGCCGTCCCGCACCCAGTCCTGAGTCGCCCGGTGAATACCCAGTGTGGTGATCTCTCCCCAGTCGACCACGCCGCTCATGAGAACCGCTCCAATGACCCCGCCGAGGAACAGAAAATTGTGCACCCCTTCCAGTTTAAGCGGGACCTTTTCTCCCTCCGGCGATGTTACCCCTTCTTTTCGATAGTAATACGTATCCAGCACAAAATATATGGCCAGGAGGGCGGCGGAGACCACCAGCATGTGGGGAAGAATCTTGAATGTCCAGAAAAAGCTCACCCCGTGAAGAAATCCGAGAAACAGGGGCGGGTCACCCAGAGGGGTCAGAGATCCACCCACGTTGGCAACCAGGAAGATGAAAAAGACGACCATGAAGGTCCGATTCTTACGATGGCTGTTGGCCCGTAAAAACGGTCGGATCAGAAGCATGGCTGCACCTGTGGTGCCCATCCAGGACGCAAGAAGGGCGCCGATCATCAGGATCACTGTATTGACAACGGGGGTGCCCCGGAGGGTGCCTCGCAGCAAGATGCCGCCGGATATGGTATACAGGGACCAGAGCAAAATAATAAATGGTACGTAGTCGGCCAGGATAATATGAAGAATTTCGTATACGGCAACCCCCCTGAAGGCGATCAGGAAGGGGATGCCGAGGCATGCCGCCCAGAACGCGGAAACTTTGCCAAAGTGGTGATGCCAGAATTCGGGGAGGATCAACGGACAAAGGGCGATGGAAAGCAGCATACAGGCAAATGGGATACAGCTCCACAGGGGGAGGATCTTTCCGAGATTGTCGTGGCCGCCATGAGCGGAATCGCCGTGGGCGTCATCATGGGTCTCCGCAGCATGGTCGGAAGACGGGAGCTGATCTTCAGCAGCGTGTGAGGCGTCCTGAGAGCGTCCACTGGGTTCCGAAGTATACCCCGGACCGGCTATCCATACGAGCGACAGGAAAACCATGGCCGCCAGCCATTTGTTGCTCTTCATGAAATCCTAACCTCCACTTCCGGGCCAACACGACGGTACGTTGATGGCAAAAGCTGCATATCACCTGACAGTCGGTCCCTGTATGCATCGGCGCCGGGCGGAAGGCCAGTACACGGCCGGTCTCTCAACCGGCTCGATGGGAACACGCCTCAGCGGGAAACCCGGATATCGCATCACATGGAGGCTTCCATGCATGCCTCGAAACAGCGCCGTTGCCGCTTCAGGTATCAAGGAGTAGACGCCAAACTGGAAAACCCATTGACGACAGACTCAGCTAACAAAAAACACTCACAAAAGCAAGACGGCAGATTCTGTATTTTCCCGTTACCACTGCACTTTTGGTCCTTATCCATTTGGCTGGAGAAGCGGGTTCGAAGTTTACCCGCCTCCGGCGCTGCCATCGGCAAGTAACCCTCGAACTTCTCGACTCTGAAATTTTCCTTCCACCCGACTTCGTGACCCCTTCATCCCTCTGTGGTCCCGCCGGCCCGACTGGCAAATGTCCACTTGCGTTTCGTGAGTTAACACCTGCAAGTGGGGGGTAAATCTGAACTTGGGGGGATAGTTGACATCACATCGACCATTGACTATTAGATAGGGTTTGACATTTTGGAGAGTCGCCCTCTATCAGAGGGATGCCCCTCTACAGATAATACGGTCCCTGTCGGACTCGGACCGCCGACCAGGAAAGCAAACGCCATCGACGTCATTCAACACATCAAGGACATGCAAAGGTATGCGGATCGCGTTCGCAGCGATGATCATACGATGGCATTCGTGCCGACCATGGGATTTCTCCATGAAGGCCACCTGTCGCTGTGTCGAATCGGTCGGGAACGGGGGGATGTCCTGGCCGCCAGTATCTTCGTCAACCCGGCACAATTCGGACCGACCGAGGATTTTGATACGTATCCGAGAAATCTGGAGCGGGACCTTTCCCTTCTTGAAAAAGAGGGCGTGGACGTTGTTTTCACCCCGACCGAAGCGAATCTGTATCCGGAGGGTTATCAGACTTACGTGAACCTGACCCAACTGCCCGAGCATTTGTGCGGGCTGTCGCGCCCGGTTTTTTTCAGGGGGGTGGCGACGGTCGTGATCAAACTGTTTCACATCGTCAAACCCCATGTTGCCGTATTCGGAGAAAAAGATTTTCAGCAGCTCCAGGTCATCCGGCGCATGGTGGCGGACCTGGATATGGACATCGAGATAGAGGGCGGCCCCATCGTCCGCGAGTCCGACGGCCTGGCGATGAGTTCCCGAAACAGTTATCTCGGTTCAGAGCAGCGACCGGCCGCGCTGAGTTTGTACCGCGCATTGTGCGCGGCCAAAGACCGGGTGGGTTCCGGGGAAACAGATGCGGCAAAGATCATTCAGGAAGCAACAGAGAGCATCGGATCCTATCCGGACACCGACATCGACTATGTAACGGTGTGTGATCCGATCACCCTGGATGACATTTCCCGAATCGATGATCCGGCGCTGATGGCCCTTGCCGTCAAGGTCGGCCAAACCCGCCTCATCGACAACATGATACTGGCGCCCCCTGGAAAATGATGCAAACGGCATGTAACAACCCGAGTTCGGCAACGCCCGGGTGAAAAAAATGAGGCACGTGTCAGAGCTTCGAATACACCATCCCAAAAGGAGACTATTTCATGGGCAACGAAACCTTTTACTTTACCTCTGAGTCTGTAACCGAAGGTCATCCGGACAAAGTGGCGGATCAGATCTCGGATTCCATCCTGGATGCCATTATCGCCCAGGACAAGAACTGCCGCGTCGCCTGCGAAACCATGGTGACCACAGGGCTGGCATTTGTGGCCGGGGAAATCACCACCGAGTGTTACGTGGAAATTCCTGAAATCGTTCGATCGACCATAAAGGACATCGGCTATCACTCATCCCACATGGGATTCGACTGGAAAACATGCAGCGTGATCACCAGCATCGATCATCAATCGCTGGATATCGCACAGGGCGTAAATGTCGGAGAGGGCCTGTTTAAGGAGCAGGGAGCCGGCGATCAGGGATTGATGTTCGGTTATGCCACGGACGAAACACCGGAGCTGATGCCGATGCCGGTCACCTATGCCCACAAGCTCTGCCAGCGGCTTTCCCAGGTTCGCAAGGACGGCTCGCTGGACTTCCTGCGCCCGGACGGCAAATCCCAGGTCACCATCGAATACGAAAACGGCAGCCCCAAACGGGTCGACTGCATCGTTATCGCCGCCCAGCACAAACCGGACGTGGACTACGAAGAACTGCGCGACGGGATCATCCAGCGGGTCATCCAGGAGGTCATCCCCGAAGAGATGACCGACAACCGCACCCGATACTATATCAATGCCACAGGGAGGTTCGTTATCGGCGGCCCCATGGGAGACTGCGGGTTGACCGGGCGCAAGATCATCGTGGACACCTACGGCGGGCAGGGGAGTCACGGAGGCGGCTGTTTCTCGGGAAAGGACCCTTCCAAGGTGGACCGGAGCGCTTCTTACATGGCCCGGCACGTGGCCAAGAATATCGTGGCCGCAGGGCTTGCCAAGAAATGCGAAATTCAGTTTGCCTATGCCATCGGCGTAGCTGAGCCCGTTTCGATCATGATCGACCTTATGGGCACGGGTAAGGTTCCGAAAGATCGGGTAAAGGATATCGTCCGGGAGGTGTTTGACCTGCGCCCGGCGGCCATTATCGAATACCTGGATCTGCAGCGTCCGATATTTAAGAAAACGGCCGCCTATGGCCACTTTGGCCGCAATGAACCGGAGTTTTCCTGGGAAAAGATCACAAAAGCCGACATTCTGCGGGAAAAGGCGGGTTTGTAACCGGATAGACACCCTAACACCGAGAAAACCGGGCTTTGCCGACGCCCGGTTTTTTTGAGACGACGTGAAATACAAGACGACAGTGAGGAGACCACCCATGCCCTATGACGTAAAAGACATCAAACTGGCAAAAGACGGGGCCCTGCGCATCGAATGGGCCAACCAGAGCATGCCGGTACTCAACCGTATCAAGGAGCGCTTTGCCAAGGAAAAGCCCCTGAAAGGGGTTCGCCTCGGCGCCTGCCTTCATGTGACCACGGAAACCGCATCCCTGATGCGCACCTTAAAAGCCGGTGGTGCCAAGGTCGCCCTGTGCGCTTCAAATCCGCTGAGCACCCAGGACGACGTTGCCGCCGCACTTTCCAAAAAAGACAAGATATCCACCTTTGCCATCAAGGGCGAGAACCACAAGACCTACTACAAGCACATCAATGCCGTGCTCGACACAAAGCCCCATTACACCATGGACGACGGCGCCGACCTGGTCTCGGTTCTCCACTCCGAACGTTCCGAACTGATCAAGTGGGTCCGGGGCGGCACAGAAGAGACCACCACCGGAATCATTCGGCTCCGAAGCATGGCGGCCGATGGGGTGCTGCAGTACCCCATTATCGCTGTAAACGACGCCCAGACCAAACACCTGTTCGACAACCGATACGGGACCGGACAGAGCACCATGGACGGAATCATCCGGGCCACCAACCGCCTGGTGGCCGGCACCCAGTTTGTCGTCTGCGGGTATGGCTGGTGCGGCAGAGGCCTGGCCATGCGCGCCCGGGGAATGGGGGCCAATGTCATCATCACCGAGGTCGATCCGGTGGCGGCCCTGGAAGCGGTTATGGACGGATTTTCGGTGATGCCGATTCGAAAAGCCGCCCGTGTCGGTGATTTTTTCTGCACGGTAACCGGCAACATCAACGTCATCCGCAAGGACCATTTCAAGACCATGAAGGACGGGGCCATCGTGGCAAACTCCGGCCATTTCAATGTGGAGCTGGACCTGATCGGCCTCAAAGAGATCTCGACCTCGGTTCGGAGGATACGGTCTTTTGTTGAAGAATACCTGCTGGAAAACGGTCGCCGAATCAATGTGCTGGGGGAAGGCCGCCTGATCAACCTGGCGGCGGCCGAGGGGCATCCCTCCAGCGTGATGGACATGAGTTTCGCCAACCAGGCACTGAGCATCGAACACATGGTCAAGGGAAAGCTAAAACTGGAACGGGAGGTCTACCCGGTCCCCCATGCCATCGACATGGAAATCGCCAGGGTAAAGCTGTCGGCCATGGGTGTGCCCATCGACAAGTTGACCCCGGAGCAGAAGAAGTATTTGGCGAGTTGGGATATGGGGACTTAGGACTGTGGACCCGTGTGCCCGTTGACCGGTTAGCCCGCGCTTCCGGCGTAGCTATATAGGAGCGACTTGTCCCGTTCTCTTGTGCGGCGTAGTTAAAACGAAGACGTTAGCTGGAAGAGCGACCTGTGGGGTCGAAGCCCCAAGCCCCCAAAAGGGGTGGGCCCGCTTGTCCTGCAAAGCCCGTGGGGCGGAGTCCGGTTTGCCGGTCCACCGCCTGACCAGGTCTACAAGTGATAGAAACGGAAAAAAGCCTCCGGAAAATCCGGAGGCTTTTCCTTTCCTGAAAAGATTTCATGAATTTAACCGGTCAGAGGACCAGCAGACACATCCCCGCGCCGAATCCCAGCACCGGGAATCCGACTTTCAGGTCCAGCTCCGTTAATCCCGGTTTTCCGCTCTGAGCTTTCCCTTTAGCGTTATGTACCCGGAGAACGATGCTGAGAGTGTAGAGCGTCATCGTGGAAGCCGCCACCAGGAGAAATTCGCTGGTACCTGGAAATCGGTTGAACATAACAAAAAGGGCGGAAATCAGAATTCCTGAAATCAATGAAATAACAATCCAGCTCTGTTCGTTTTTCCAAATCGCTCCGGCTAATCTCATTACCTACCCCCATGAAAATTTCCAATAACTCTATCGCCTGAGACCATATCTCACAACGCTCAGTCTAACCACATCGAGAGCCATCCGGCACCCGCTTTTCCGGAACAGCGAGCACCGGCGTAATGCCGTCGGCATACCCGATATCAAACAGCATCCCTTCGGATACCTCGCCCATCATTTTGCGTGGCTCCAGATTGACCACAAACAATGCCTGGCTGCCTTCAATCTCAGCGGGATTGGAACGCTCCTGTTTAATGCCTGCCAGAATGTTCCGCTGGTGATCGCCAAAAGAGACCACCAGTCGAACCAGCTTATCCGAGCCTTTGATGCCCTCGATGCGCTGGATCGTGCCGACCCGGATGTCTAATTTATCAAATTCATCGAATGATACGATCGGTTTAACGGGAGCTGTTTCCAATTTTAGGTCTCCACTTCTTTATGCTTTAAAAAGGTCCCCTGGCGATATTCTTCGAAAGCAATCCGGAGTTCCTCCTGGGTGTTCATGACGATGGGGCCTTGCCAGGCGACAGGCTCCCCGATGGGCTTCCCTGAAATCAATAGAAAGCGCCCCGGCTCATCTCCGGTGCTGACCGTGACATGACTGCCATCCCCGAAAACGGCCAGGGTTTCATTACCCAAAAAGGCGCCTCGTTCCATATCGAAGTAGTTGACACCTTCAACCTCATAGCTGAAGGCTTCCTTTTCTCCACAAAAACAGGCACTTCCAGCGATGACATATGCCATCACCGTGTGTCCCGGCGTGGTCGGATGGGAATAATCCGTGTTTTCGGGAAGAGAAATATCGAGATATTCAGGTTCGATGACGATATCCTTGACCGGTCCTTGGGTGCCTGCCACCGTTCCGCTGATGATCCCGATCTCCACCCTGTTATCCAGTGTCACTTTGGGTATCTCCCCGGCTTTGACATCCCGGTACCGGGGCGGCATCATTTTTTGTGAGGCCGGAAGATTGGCCCAGAGCTGAAAGCCTTCCATCTTTCCGTCCTGCCCCCCCTTGGGCATTTCCTGGTGGACAATGCCGCTTCCGGCCGTCATCCACTGCACGTCACCGGATGTGATATGGCCCGTGTTCCCCATGCTGTCGCCATGTTCCACATCGCCTTCAAGGACATAGGTGATGGTCTCGATGCCGCGATGGGGATGCCACGGGAAGCCCTGTTGGTAATGGGCTGGAATGTCGGAGCGGAAGTCATCCAAAAGCAAAAAGGGATCGAACAAGCGGGTTTGGCCGAACCCAAATGCCCGTTTAAGGTGAACCCCGGCACTTTCGATGACCGGCTTGCTTTTAAAAATTTTACGAATTTTTCGTTGGGATTCCATCGGCGTGACCTCCTCTCAGCAGTGAAACGAAACTAACGGGGACGGTCCGTTATTTCAACGAAACCCTCGGGGCCATTCACACGGTACGGTCAAAAGGGGGGAGTAAGGGCCGAATATGCCATCGGGCAGAGGATGTCAATGGGAAATGATTGTCAGATCGTACAGGCCTGTAGGGATCATTCATTAATCCTTCCCCATTAAGTTAGGCGGTTATCGATTTTTCGATCCGTGCAGCCTTCTCCTTGATCAAAAAGTGATACAGGACGTCACAGTATCGATCCAGTTCCATCATGCCCTTGCCGGAGACGGCGTAGCGCCAGAAACCATAAAGCTTTGTTAAATTGATAAGCCGCTGGCTGTAGGATTTCCAGTTGAAGTGTTTTTGCACGCGCGCGATGGCGTTCCCGGATATCGTTTTCCAAAGTTCACTGTCTTTGCCCATGCTGGTGACGAACTCCTCCAGTCTTTCGGCGATCAATTCGGGCTTGCTCGTGTTCATCAAATAACCGCTTTTTCCGACCTCGATAATTTCCAGCGGGCCGCCCAATTTGGGGGCGAAGGTGGGCAGACCCGAGGCCATGGCCTCGATGATGGTGAGACCGAAGGCCTCAAATAGCGCAGGTTGTACAAAGATACCTTTCCGATCTGCAATGATCCGGTATACTTCACCGGTATCGAGTTTATTGATGCTGGGCAGCCAGCGCACCTTTCCGAATAGATTGAAGCTCTCGATGAGGTCGTATGCTTTGGTTATTTCATTTCTTTCCTCCACGTCGGCGGAATTTTCGATATGAATGGTACCGGCAGCAAAGACCAGATTGAAGTGGCGCTGAAGCTCCTGACTCAAGCCAAAGGCCTGGATGAGACCGGTAATGTTTTTGATTTTATCGAAGCGGGCCATGGTGAAGATTGGCGGTTTTTCCGGGTCATCGAGCTTTCCGAAGATATCACCGGAGTCTTCGCTGAACAGCCGCCGTTCCCAATGTTGTCGCTTGCTTTGGATACGCTTTTCCTGTTCGAAGTAGGGAAAGTAAAGATCTTCATCCACGCCCGGCGGAATGACGTTAAATTTGGGTGCAAACAGGTTTATACCGTTAATCACCTGATACAACTGCGGCATACTGAAGAACTGGTAGGATTCATACTGCCCCATGGTGTTTTCGGTCCCGATGATCTCCTGCAGCGTACTGGTGATGATAAAATCGGATTTGTTCATGGAAAGGATATCGGCGGTATACTGAACGGAGAAGTTATAATCCCGCTCCAGTTCCTTCCAGTGAAGATCGGAAAAAGCATATTTTGTTTTCTCCAGTGCGTGGGCAATGGTGCATTGGGTGACATCGAACTTGTCCGCCAACAGGGAGGAAACCAGATTTCCGTCCGAGTAATTGCCGATGACCAAATCCGGGCGCCCCCGGAATTCACTCAGCAATTCCCTATACGCATCCTCGGCGAAGGTTTCCAAATACGGCCAGATTTTAAAACGCGATACCCAGTGTTTGACCACGTTGTACTGGCTATCGCGAAAGGGTACACGGAGAATCCATCCATTTTCCGTGTGAAAGATTTTTTCGAGCCGCTGGTTGCAGGTGGTATCCTGCGCTTCCGGGATCAGCCGGGTCAGAACAATAATTTGGGGATCGATTTCCAATCCCGTTAACCTCAGTTCCTCCTTTAAATGCTTCTCCAGGGCACGGACCTGGTCTAAGATATAGATTACCTGCCCGCCGGTATCCGGTTTTCCCAATGCATTGGTCTGCCCGAACCATCCGTGGGGCGAGATAATGGCGACTTTGGAAATGAGAGGCATCGGAACCCGGGAAATGAATTTCTCCAGCAGCTGGTCCGTGGGCTCACCCACCAGGGCCAGCAAGGTCTCCATATTTTCCCTGATCCGCCCGACCGTATTTCCCCAGCCGACTTCGAAGCCGGCCTGACTCAAACGGGTTTTCACGCTGGAATAGGGAGCCTCGGCGGGTTCGCCGTTAAGCCACTCCAGGGCTTTTTCGAGGTCTCCGAGAAACGTTCTGGAATCATTTAAAATGGCGCCGTTCACTAACAGCTGTTGGCCGTCATACTGGTGCATTTTCATGAAATTAAATGATTTGTCTTGCCACTTTCGGGGGCGGCTGAAGATGTTGCTGCTCATGTAGCGGTTCAGAAAACGGATGCCGCTGCCCACCGAGCGGATGTCCCGAATGGTGGGTGTAAAGTCGTAAAACGGCATGAAATCCATCCGGAGCTGGAGGCCCTCGGTCTTGGTTTGGAGGATGTAGTAATCCCTGAGATCGAGATAATTGGAAAGCGATGTTGCCTCAACATACTCTCCATCCTTTCGAATCAGGTAATAACGATACTTCGCCATGGCATAGCGGTGCATCATCGCCAGATGATCGTCGACAATAAACAGCTCCTGGGATTTTTTCACAAATGCAAAGATTGAAGAATTTTCTCGAAATGAGTCCGGTTTTTCGTTTTTATCACAATAACTACGGAACAGCTGAAGGATTCCGTTTCGGAGGATGATGTCGGTTTTCGATTCGGCGATAAAGGAAATTAATTCTTTAAACTCTTTTTGATCTTCTTCCGAAATCAGTGTGCTGAGCAGGTTTTCCATAATCGATTCGCTTACCTTTTTGATTTTTTTATGAATTTATAGTGATTCAAACCTTCGAGGATTCCACCGGCGCATGCTTCCTTGGCAAAATAGACGTTTCGGAGTCCTTTCAGAGATTTGAGTTCCGGGCTGTAGTTGCCGACCACAACGGCTTTTGGTTCGCCCCGCAGCATCTCCTCGTCGTTTCCGGAGTCGCCGCATACGAGAAAGTTTGCCAACGGGATGTCCCATTTATAGCTGAGGTAGCGGATGGCTTTCCCTTTGGAGGCACGGTAGGGCAAAATGTCCAGATACTTGTCATGAGAGTAAATCAAGTTGTAGCGGCACTTGCTGCGTAATAGTCTGTCGTGAATTTTGGCCAGTCGATCTTTTTTCGGCTTCATATTGTAACTGACCTTGAATCGACGCTGTGTATCTTCTTCCTGATAGGTCAAAAATGAAAAATCTTTGAGGAGCCGAACGATTTTTTCTCTATTCCATCGGGCTGAAATGTGAGCGGCCCAGCCCCTGCCGCGATGAGCGTGTTTCCCGTAATAGATCTCCGATCCCACCGAGGATATGATGACATCCGGTGAATGAACATTGAATTCTTTTAGGTGGGCTTTGGTCGATTCGATGGTTCGGCCGGTGGCCACACAAAATCCGATATGATCCCGGTGTTCCTTCAACAACTGAAGCAATGGCTGCAGTCGACGGTTTTTCTCTCCGATGAGGCTGTTGTCGATATCGGTAACGATTAAATAATTTAGCTTCGCCAAACGCCTTCCAATAGCATCCGACGGGACGGCTTGTTTCATTTTGGACGTATAGAAGTTTTCAACGGTTCGCCTGATTCCGTTCACATAAACATCGGCGTGGTTTTCCCATGTATAATGCTTACGAATGTTCATGATGCCGGCCTTGGAATATTGCCTCCATTTGTCTCCGTCGACGATGATCCCCTTGACGGCGGCAGCAAGTTGTTCGGCATCGGTGGTATCCACCAGTGCCCCGCACTCGCAATTTTCAATGATATCCATGGGCCCCCCGTCATTTGGAGCGATGACGGGAAGGCCGCACGCGGCTGACTCGATGATGGTGATCCCGAACGGTTCAGTAAGCGCCGAGTTGACAAACACACCACGTTTTTCCGCCGCGATTCGATACAGCTCCGGCACTTCGTATTCGAACTCGTGTTTCTTGGGAATGGCGATTTTTCCATACAGATCGTACTTGTCCATCAATAACAGGATTTCGGTCAGAACGTCCCGCTCGTTGTCTTCCATTTTTGAGATGTCTTTGCGGATGCCCGCAAACACGGCCAGGTTAGCCATGGATTGCAGTTCCAGGTCCTCCCCGTAGGCCTTGATCAGGCCGGCGATGTTTTTCCGTTTGTCAGGACGGCATAACGAAAGAATCAGTGGTTTGTCCGGGTGTTTAAAAAATCGATCCAGTTCATCCAATACCGACGCCTGGGCGTACAATTCCGTTTCGCTTTTTTCGGATTCCGACAATGCGTCGTGATAAAACGGGTAGAACTTTTCGATGTCCAAGCCCGGCGGAATGACCGTGTATTGTGGAATATCTTTATTCTGATACTGGCCGTACTGCTCCTTGATTTCCTGGGTAGTACTGGTCACCACCAGATCCGCCCGCTTCAAGATCTCTTCTTCCATTTGGATGCGGTGGTCGATTTTGTAGCGCTTGACGATCTCCTTCTCTGCCATACCCTCGTTCATCAGACGATCCAGCTTCGAACGGCCGAGCGAATGCCCGGTGTAAGCCAGCGGAACGCCAAAAATTTCAGACAGTTGCATGGCCACGTAGCCGGCGTCCGGATAATGGCCGTGGACAATATCGGGGATGCGCTTCCGACGTTTGATGTACTTGATGGTTTTGTCCACGTATTCATCCAGGTGCGGCCACAGCAGTTCCTTGCGCATGTACTTACGCCCCCCGCACTGAATTCGAATGATGCGGCATTTATCGCTAACCTGATACAGCGATTGTGCGTAATCTTCAGATAACGATTTGTCCGAAAGAAGCCTTGTAAACAGGTCCACCTGCTGTACATCTTCACGTTGATCAAGTGCTTTTGCCAGTTCGACCACGTATTTTATCTGCCCGCCGGTATCCGAATCCCTGCCAAGCTCCATGTTTTCGGTGCGCAGCAGCCCGTGCACACTGAACAGTTGGATGTATAAACCGTTCGATGCCATGTCACTCTCCGTTTCTCATCTGAGTCAGGACAGGAGCGTAAAAATCCGGCGATTCCGGGATAGCCCCCTCAATGGCACAAAGACGGGATGCAAACTCGGCCGCCATGGAGAGGGTCTTTGGGGGAGGCCATTTTTCCAATATACCGGCAGCCAGCATCGCTGCATAGGCATCGCCGGCCCCCACTGTATCAACCATGGACGCGACAGGCACAGGGGCGGCGTGAATGAATTCGTCTTTAGTGTACAAATCACTCCCGTTACCGCCCTTGGTTACGGCAACGCGATCCAGATCATATTTGGCCATCATATGTCGAACGAAGGCCGGAGTGTCGCGCCCATTACCGGCAATCGCCTTGCACTCCTGCAGTTCATCCCTGTTCAGTTTGAGAACATCCGTATTGAGCAGAGACGCCTGGATCGCATCAACCGAATAACAGTCGGGGCGAAGGTTGATGTCGTAGAGTGAAATGCAGTCGGCCGGTTTACCGTGAAGAAACTGCTGGATCCGACGAAAACCATGATCCGTTCGTTGAACCAGGGTGCCGAAATATAGAAGGCTTGAATTTTCCAGAAGGGTGGAATGGATTTCTGGTACGAAATCGATATAGTCGTAGGCGACATCCGGAAGAATGTTAAAATCCGGGACCCCCATCTCGTCAAGCTTTACCTGTACGGTTCCAGTGGGGTGAGCTTCATCTATTTGTATGTCATCCGCATTGAATCCGGCCTTCGTGATTCTTTCCAGGAGTCTCTTACCGTTGTGGTCAATACCGATCCTGGAGATAAACCGGACGGGGTAACCGAAATGCTTCAAATGGTAGGCAAAGTTGAAAGGTGCTCCGCCGAGGCGGATATACTTGGGAAATATGTCGACCAGAACTTCTCCGATCACAAGGACCACGGAACCGCCTTTCAGTTCTAATTATCTTCTCGTAACACTCAGCGTTGAGATTTTTAAAAAGAGAAAAGACGTTTATTTAAATTGCAGAAAGTTTGATTTTTCCATGTCTACCGAAAGAACCAATGAATGGAGCACTCTCGAGCTGATGGCAAAAAATGCAATACCAAGAACAGCTTACGCTGCAACTGCAAATTTGTCAAATTTGGATATCCAAAAGACAAAACCAAAATTATGAGCCTACCGCCCCTGTTTTTTTAAATACACCAGCAATTTGTCACGTTGTCAGATAAAGCGGACATGCAGTTTCATGTTTCGTTTGGCTTTGGCTCGGGAGTGGGAAGGCCGGCAATTTCATAGGAAATCGCGTCGAACTTGCAGGATTCCTGGAGGCATTTCAGGCAGCGGATACAGTTGGTGTGGTTGGAAGTCTCGAAAAATTTGACGCCCATGGGGCAGTTGCTGTAACAGGCCTGGCATCGGGTGCAGTTGTCCGGATGGTGAACCATTCGGAATGCGTTGGTCCTGTTGAACAGAGAGTAGATGGCGCCCAGAGGACAGGCGGTCCGACAGAACGGTCGCCGGCTCAATACCATCCAGATTAAAAACAGCACCAGGATCAGCAGCTTGCTGTAGAATAACAGGCCGATCAATCCCTGAAGCTCCGGCTTTAGGATCATCATGGGAATTCCGGCCTCGATGGTGCCGGCCGGACACACGTGCTTACAGAACCAGGTCATCCCGTATCCGAATTCGTCCACAACCAGCAGCGGGAGAAGAAACACGAACAGTACGAGGAAAACATATTTGAAATGGTTTAAAAATTTGGGGATTTCGAACTTCGGAGACGGAATCTTGTGCAGCAGTTCCTGGAAGAACCCGAACGGACACACCCAGCCGCAAGGCATCCGCCCCACCAGGCTGCCGATAACACCCAGGAACCCGATGACATACAGTCCCAGATGAAACCGCGCCGCTTCGATGTTCGGCCGGAGGGTGGCCATAAACGTCTGTATGGCGCCCAGGGGACAAGCCCCTGTGGCCGCCGGACAGGAATAGCAATTCAGCCCCGGCACGCAAACCGACTTAAGGGTGCCCTTGTAAATGCTTCCGGTCGCCGGAAACTGCCAATAACCATTGCTCAGAAAGGTTGCCAGGATCTGTATCCATCTCCTTAAAGACATACCGGCTACCCTATTCCGATGCAGCTCAGACACAATCGGATCGCCTTCGCAAGCACCACCGGCACCTCGCCGAGGTTTATTCCAATGATGAACAAGAGGAGGAAAACGACCATCACGATAAACGGAGATCTTCGACCCGGGGAACGGCCTGGAGTACTATTTACTGATTGTTGCATAGATTTCACCTGTTTCGGGTTTGCCGGTTTAGCCAGCTGACCGGTGGAAAAAGTCATTTGCTGCCTGCTTGCGGTGAGCGGGTCGAACCCGTCGGAGGCGTGATTAAATCATCGGTTCCGTATCACGGAACACCATTTTTCCTTACTATCTTTAAGCTTTCAGCTTTGAGCTTTGAGCTTTGAGCTCATATACACTCCAGTACTCCCCTTTTACCACTCCACCACTCCAATACTCCAGAGTTGTAGTTCATCCCCCCACCTTCACCGATTCGCCGGCCCTCGGCACCACCACCGGATGCCCTGCTTCCTTGAGACGGTTGGCAAGGGCAAGGCTCTGATCTTCTTCTCCGTGGACGACAGCGATCCGTCCAATCTGAAGATTCGACTCCTTCAGAAAACGCAGCATTTCGGTGTAGTCGGCATGGGCACTGAATCCGCCCAGGTTCTCGACCCGGGCTTTCAACGGGTAGTGTTTGTTGTAAAACTTGATCAACGGCGGGTTGCCCTTTCGTCCGGACGCCATGTAGGCCGTCCCTTCCTCCAGAATCCGACGCCCCAGCGTGTTCTGGGCCATGTAACCGACGATGAGGATGGTATTTCGCTCATTGTGAACCTTGTACCGAAGGTGGTGCAGAATCCGGCCGGCTTCACACATCCCGGATGCGGAAATCACAATGTGGGGCTGTTTCTCCTTCATCAGGTCAATGGATTCCTGGACAGAGGCGGTAAAATGGACCTGATCAAATGCAAACGGATTGTCTCCGCGCTGGAGAAAGGTTTCGTGGGTATCCTGGTCATAGACTTCGGGATGTTCTCCGAATACCCGGGTCAGTTTCGTGGCCAGAGGACTGTCGACATAGACCGGCCGCTTTGGCACGTCTCCCCTGTTATACAGGTCGTGAATCACGTAGAGAAGCTCCTGGGTCCTGCCAAACGCAAAGGAAGGAATCAGCACGGTGCCTCCCCGATCGAATGTATCGTTGAGTATCTGCTTGAGCCTGGGCGCCATATCCATCACCGGCTCATGAACGCGATCCCCATAGGTGCTCTCCATGATCAGCAGATCCAGCTTCCGGTGTTCGTCGGCAAACTGAAGCACCGGGTCTTTCAATATCGGTTTGCCAAACCGGCCGAGATCTTCGGTATAGCCGATGGTCAGGTCGCGGCCGTTTTCCCTGGAATGCAACACGGTAATGGCAGATCCCAGGATATGCCCGGCGTCGTAAAGGGTACAGGTCACGTCTTTGCCCACGGCCACCGGTTCCCGGTAGGGATAACCGTCAAAAAACGTCAGGGCCGTTTCTGCATCGGGCACCGTATACAGCGGGCGGACCTGTTCCAGTTGGTGTTCGTCGAGCAGTTCGTTGATCGCGTCTATATCCAGATCGTGGCCGTTTCGTTTCAGTCGCTTCCGTATCTCCTTGTTCCTTTTCTTTTTGTCCGGTTTGGACGACATCTTCTTGAGCGCATTACGGACGGTCTTGTAGTTGAGATAGTTGGCGTCCGACTCTTGGATGTGAGCACTGTCGGGTAGCAGATACTCACAGGCATGGGCCGTGGCCCGTGTGCTGATAATGCGGCCACTGAAATTCCTCCGCGTCAGCATGGGGATCCTGCCCGAATGGTCGATGTGGGCATGGGACAAAACGATACTGGATAGAATTCCGGGATCAAAGGGCAGGCTCCGGTTTTTTTCTTCGGTTTCCTTTCGCCGCCCCTGGAACAAGCCGCAATCAAGAAGAATGCGATCGGTGTCGGTCCAGACAAGGTGCATCGATCCGGTGACTTCCCGTACCGCGCCGTAAAAGGTAATGTGCATAAAGCGACTCCTTGGTTGGCCCGTTAGCCCGTTGGTCCGTTGGTCCGTTTGCCCGTCTGCCCGTTAGCCGGTTAGCCCGTCGGCCTGTTGGCCGGTTTGCCCGTCGGCCGGTTTCGCCGGTTTGCCGGTTCGCCAGTTTAGCCGGTTGACCGGTGGAAAGAGTCATTTGTTCCGCATCGCGGAACGTCATTTTTCCTTACTATCTTTCAGCTTTGAGCTTTGAACTTTGAACTTTCAGCTCTCGACCAACCCAAAGTCCACCGTCCAGATTTCAAGCATCGAGCATCCAGTATCATTGGGGTGCATATCCCACAGATTTTACGCCATATTCGCATCAGGCGGCTGCATCCCAAAGCATCCCCGTCGCCAGGAGCACCGGGGTGGCAAGGGTAATCAATACGTTCCTGCCCATGTGAGGGACCAGCTTGGTGATTTCGTCGGCATAACGGGCAACCCCCCGGACCGTCGGTATCGCAAGAATACCGGTTCCGAGTCCGACCAGGCCGGCCGCCGGGATCCATCCTGCGGCATAACCGATCAGGATGCTGCCGTAAGCGCCGGCAAGAAAAACGCCGTATAGGACAGCGGCGCCCTGCCGCCCTTTGACAATGGGAAAATGATTTCTACCAATGCTTCGGTCCGCATCCACATCCGGAAACTGATTTAGCAGAAGAAGATTGCTGACCAGGAAAAAAGGAATCAGAGAGACAATGAATGCCGTCCATGAATACGAGCCGGACAGCACATAATCGGTGCCCATCACCATACACGGGCCGAAGCCAAGGCCCGGTGCAACCAAACAAAGTACTGGACTGCGGGTAATGTAGTCGGTGTAGGTGGCAATGGTGATCATTCCGACAACCCCGATAGGAATCAGCCCCGGTCCGACGACGGAAACGAAATAAACGCCAATGAGCCCGGTTAAAATGAAGCACACCCAGCCGGCAATCAATGCCCCACCCGCTCTTTCCGGAAACCGGGGCAGCGTTCCGCTGCCGCCGCTGAACGGGGTTTTCGTCGTCTTGAAATCGAGCCCGGACCGATAGTCGCTGTATTCGTTCAGCGCATTCACGCTGGCATGGGCGGAAACGGCGCCAACGAGAATCAGCAGCACGTACCCATAATTCACATGGGCTCCTGTCCACGCCGTCGATGCAACGCCCAATGCAACGCAGGCCGGGGTGAGGATGAGAAACGGGAACCGCACGATCCCGAGCAGGGCCCGAAAACCGTGTCTCGACATGGGTAATCTCTCCAACGGAATTTACCAAATCCCTGTGAGTCTCGCCGGGGGATCTCCTGGGTATTGCACCAGGTGGAGACGTTTATGGCCAAACGCACACCTTCAATCAGATGAACAGAGGAGGGCCGGAATGTCAAGGATGGTTCGCCTTTGGAGCGGTTGGGCGCCCGCTTCTCAGGTTGATGCGATGCCCCGTTCCGGAGAGGACTTCGACAGCAGTCTTCAGGTGCCGTTCCCGCACCAGCAGATAATCGGTGTCGAATGTGGAAACGACAAAGATTGGAACCCGGGCTTCTTTCAGAGGGATGGCGAGGGATGCAATGATCCCGATTTCGGTAAAATCCAGAGTGCCTTTCACCGACAGGGCACGCCATCTCCGACTGCTGGTCACACCGGCAGGAATTCGCCGTTCCGGGCAGACGATCGACAGTTCACGACTTGTCCGGGTAACTGAAAAAAACGCCGATGCCAGAGCCCATCCGGGGATCTCTTCTGAAGGCCGAAAACGGCAAATCCCGAACATCTCCGGAAGAAGCGTAAGTGTGAGTTTTCTCATTTCCGTGCGCCCGTTGCCCGTTAGCCCGTTGGCCCGTTGGCCATTCATTCGGTATTCGGTATTGGGTACTGGGTATTCGTTGTTTGGTTTTTAGTGTTTTGTAATTTGTTTGTGATTTGTAATTTTCTATTTGTCATTGTTTCTTTGAATGTTCACCTGACACCCAACACCTGAAACCTGTAATCATTACCCTGGATAGGGTTCGATATGCCACTGGACAGGGTTCGTCGACATCGTGACGGAGATCAGGCAGCAACTTGTGCGAAAATGCTCTACCTGCCAGTTGCGATCTTCGTAGACGATTGTCAGATGCGCATCATCCGGGATATCGACAATTCGGCACTTTCCCATTCCCGCAAACCCGATGCCGACGGCCTTTAAAACGGCCTCCTTTGCCGTCCAGAAACGGAAAAAGGTTTCCAGGCGATCGCTTGCCGACAGCCTCCACTCTGTTTCCCCTGCCACACGCCCGTAAAGGGGTTCTGTCACCGGTCGGATCGTTTCAATATCTATTCCCACGCGATTCGGGGAGACCACACCCCCTACAGCCTCTGATTTATGGGAAAGGGACCAGTAAACCCCGCTACATGGAATCGGTGCGCCGTTGTCTTTTTTTTCCAGCGCCCCGAGAACGATACCGCTCCGTTTTGCCGACTCGGCCAGCGCCTGCCGGGCGGCTCCGCCCAGAAAATCGACCTTGTCCGTTCCTTTCAATCCATGGAGGTTCTCCGGGATTTCAAAGACAACCGGATGTATCGTTTCGAAGCGAGGATTCATTCAAACCGCATTTGTTGGGGGTGGCCCCAGAATAATCCGGCAATCGGCGATGGTGGCACCTTTTCCGTCCTCATGCACCAACACCGGATTGATATCCAATTCTTTGATTTCCGGGTGATGTATCACCATATCGGAGAGCCTGACCAGATATTGCTCCAGGATATCCAGATCGGCCCGGGGGGTGTCTCGAAAGCCTTGCAGGAGCTTGTAACCTCTGATTTTTCGGATGATTCGACGCGCCTCGTTCCTGCCGATGGGCGCCAACCGGAACGCCACATCGCGGAACACCTCCACGAAAATCCCGCCGAAGCCGAACATGATCAGGGGGCCGAATATCGGGTAGCGGTTTACCCCCATAATGACTTCCGTTCCGGGAGGGGCCATCTTTTGCACCAGCACGCCGTCGATCTGCGCCTGGGGATCGAATTTTCCGGCCCGCCGAACAATGTCACCGAATGCCCGACCCACGGATTCGGTATTGTCCAGGTCGACAACAACACCGCCCGCGTCGGTTTTGTGGAGGATCTGGGGAGACACGATTTTGAGAACTACCGGAAAGCCGATGTCTTCAGCGATGGACGAGGCTTCCTCGGGATTTTCGGCCAACCGGGTCGGCAATACATTAAATCCATAGGCCTGGAGAATCTCGTTTCCTTCGAGTTCACCGAAATGCGTCCTTCCGGCGGTCAACGCATTCTGGATGATGGCCGACGCCCGATCGATGTCGTGCTCGAAAGAAAACTGTTCCAGGTGTCGCCGGCCCAGCCACCTCGCATAGCGGTAAAGTGCACCGAACGCCTTGGCGGCGTTTTCCGGAAACTTGAACACCGGATAGCCGTGGGACTGCAGGTATTTTACCCCGGCAGACACGTCAACGATTCCCATAAAACAGCACAGGATCGGTTTGTCGGAATTCTGGGCCACGCGAACGATGGCTTCGGCTGTTGCCAGGGCATTGGTCATGGACTGGGGGGTAAGAATCACCAGCGCCCCGTCCACGTCCGGATCGTGGATCACTGCTTTCAACGCATTTTCGTAGCGATCATAGGAGGCGTCACCGATGACATCCACCGGGTTGTGAATGTTGGCGGTTGCCGGAAGGTGTTTGGCCAGGACCTCGATGGTTTCCGGTCGGAAACGGGCCAGTTCAAGCCCGGATGAAACCGTCATATCGGTTGCCACGATGCCAGGACCGCCTGCGTTGGTGATAATCGCCACGCGGCTCCCGGTGGGGATCTTCCGGTGGGTTTTACCCACCGCGCTTTCGGTTTTGTAGGCAAAGGCGCTGGCAAAATCGAACAGCTCATCGATGGTTTCCACCCGGATCATGCCCGCCTGCTCGAATATGGCGTTGTAGACGGCTTCGGAGCCGGCAAGGGCTCCGGTGTGGGAAGCGGCTGCTCTGGCGCCCGCGGTGGTCCGGCCGGACTTGATGACCAGGACCGGCGTTCTCCGGAACCCGGAGGTGATTTTCTTGACCGCCTGGATAAATTCGGGCCCCCGCCGCAATTCTTCCAGGTAGATCATGATGACCTCGGTATCCGGGTCCTGGTGAAGATATTCCAGCAGATCAAGCTCGTCCACGTCGGCCTTGTTTCCGATGGAGATAAACTTGGAAAATCCGAAATCCCGATCCGCGGCAAAATCCAAAACCGCCGTGCACAGCGCACCGCTTTGGGAAATGAAGGATATATTCCCCGGAGCCGGCATACGTGCGGAAAAACTGGCGTTGAGCCGCACGGCGGGTAGCGGATTGATCACTCCCAGGCAGTTTGGCCCCACCACCCGGACCTGATGGTGGCGGCACATGGAAACAATCCGTTGTTCGATCTCGGCGCCCTCGCCCCCGACCTCACGAAAGCCCGCGGAGACAATAACCAGCCCCCGGACACCTTTTTCAACGGCTTGCTCGGCGGCCGCCTCGGCCAATTTCGGCGGCAGGATGAGCATGGCCAGATCAACGCTGTCCGGAATGTCCAGAACTGTCGGATAGGCACGAACACTCAGAATCGATCGGGCACCCGGATTTACCGGGTACAGGGTTCCTGTAAAACCGCCCTTGAGAATGTTGGCAAAAATATCGTGTCCCACTTTTCCGGGGGTCGCAGACGCACCGATCACCGCTACCGATTCCGGTGCAAAGATGGCTTCCAGATCAGTCATCGGCCGGCCTCCCCGACGCTGACAACACGCCGTTTGATGTCTTCTTTTTCATTTTAAGCGCCTCCTCATAGACCTTTGACCGGGATAGTCCGGTGTCTGCAGCGATTTCTTTGACAACCTCGGAAAGCCGTTTGCCCGATGTTGACAGGGCCTTCTGTATTTTTCCGGTGACTGCCGTGGTGATCTGGGCTGGGCCACGCTGCCGGCCCCCAATCAACAGGGTACACTCGCCCCGAACCGACGCTCGCCGTTTCAGGTCTGCCGACAGTTCGGCCAGATTTCCACGAAGAAATTCCTCGTGGACTTTTGTCATCTCACGGCCCAAAACCGCGGGACGATCACCGAATATCTCAGCGAGCTCATCAATGAGAGCACCGACCCGCTGGGGAGACTCGTAGAAAATAAGGGTGCGAGGCTCCTCTGCAAGTTTCAGGAGCTGATCGGTCCTGCGTTTCTTTTTCTTCGGTAAAAACCCAACGAAGATAAATGAATCGGTCGGCAGACCGGCCCCGCTCAGTGCCGTGATGGCGGCCGCTGCGCCGGGTATGGGCACCACCCGGATGCCGGCCTGGACCGCCGCCTGTATCAACCGATACCCCGGATCGGACACCGACGGTGTTCCCGCATTGGAGACCACTGCCAGTGAGCGTCCGTCGAGAAGCTGCCGGATCAGCTGGGGGGTACGCTCCTGCTCGTTGTGCTCGTGATACGATATCAGGGGCCCGTCAACATGGTGATAGGAGAGCAGTTTCCGGGTATGCCGCGTATCTTCAGCAGCGATGAGATCCACAGAACCGAGAATACGCAAGGCCCGGAGGGTGATGTCTTCAAGGTTCCCGATGGGTGTCGCCACCACGTAAAGGGTGCCGTATGTGTGTTCATCGGTCATGGTACGTCCATGCTGCAGAAACTATCACCGCAGAGCCGCAGAGTTCTCGGAGATATTTTTTGTTTCATTTGCCGCTGAGACGCCGTCAAATGAAACCCATCCGATCCTTCGAATGGCGTCCAGTTGCCAAAACACCCTTGCCTGCCCCCCACTCAGAACAAGTCGGTTTTGATTGCGAGGCCATTCGCCTTTGCCGCCTCTCTCGGCAAAGGCGAATAGAACCCACCTCTGCGTTCCCGGCGTCCCGAGCGAAGCGGGCGGTTATGTTCAAATAGCGGAAAAAATATGAAAAAGCTATTCAGAACGCCGTGGATAGGCCAGGTCGAACGCATTTTTAATCAGCTCGATGCGCGGCATTTGTTCGACATACCGGATGGACACCACGTCGAACCTGGCCCTGGATGCCGTCTGTCCGGTCTCTTTCAGGTAACTGAGGGCCACTCTGGACAGGCCCTCCTGCTTTTTTCGGGTCACCGCCTCCTTGGGGCTTCCGTACCGGCCGCTTCGGCGCGTCTTCACCTCGACAAATACAATGGCCCCCTGTTCCCTGGCGACAATGTCGATTTCTCCCAGCCGATTCCGGTAATTCCGCTCCAGAATCCGATAGCCGCACCCCTCCAGGTACCAAATGGCCAGGTTTTCGCCGGTTTCCCCGATGGATTGGCGATTCTCCATATACAGGCATCCACACGAATATTAGCGGAACGGTAATGTTCTATTCAGATACAAACTCACGGACACCCCGAAATGTCTTCCGATGGATCGGGCACCACCCGTGTTTTCGGATGGCCGCCTTGTGGTCTTTCGTGGGGTATCCCTTGTGGCGGCCAAAACCGTACAGGGGGTATTCCTCATCGTATAGGGCCATCAGGCGGTCCCGGGTAACCTTGGCGACAATGGATGCGGCGGCAATGGAAACGCTCCGCGAATCGCCTTTGGGAATGACGTGTTGGGGAAGTTCGGTGGGAATCGGTGTATTGCCGTCGATAAGAAGGCAGTCCGGCCGGGGGCGCAGGTTCTCAACAGAGAAGGCCATGGCGAGCAGCGCGGCCTGGAGAATGTTAATCCGGTCAATTTCGACCGCGTCGACGACACCGATACCCACCGACACCGCATGCCGGTAGATCTCGTCATAGAGCCGGTCTCGTTTTTTGGGGGTCAGTGTTTTGGAATCGGCAACACCGAGAACCGGAAAGGAGGCAGGCAGGAGCACCGCCGCGGCCACGACAGGACCGGCCAGGGGACCACGGCCGGCCTCGTCGATCCCGGCGACATAACGCACGCCGCGGGCATGGGCGTCTCGCTCAAAAATCCAGAAGTCCTCCGCCATGACCAGAGAACCCTGTCCGCCCGAATCAAGTCGGGCTATCTTAGGCGTTTTTCTTTAATGCGGGCGGCTTTCCCACGGAGTTTCCGCAAATAGTAGATCTTGGCGCGCCGCACGCGGCCCCGGGTGACGACTTCGATCTTGTCAAGGATGGGTGAATGAAGCGGAAAAATACGCTCCACACCGATGCCGTAAGACACTTTCCGGACTGTAAATGTCGCATTGGTGGTGCCTTTTCGCCGGCTGATGACCACACCCTGGAAGATCTGGATACGCTCTTTTTCGCCTTCCTTGATCTTGACGTGGACTTTAACCGTATCGCCCGGACCAAAATGCGGGTGGTCCAGGCGCATGCTTTCCCGTTCGATTTGAGTAATTTCCTGCATTATCTGTTTCCTCCAGATTTTTTGCGCCTTTTCAGGAACCCGGATCTAGCGTCAATGCCCGGGCCCGCTAAGTTCCCTGTTCCCCAGCAGCCTGTCAAAAAAAATGGATGCAGCTGACCGAACAGACAAATGATTATATTTGGCTATTCCTTTGATCGGGTCAAGTATAAAATCAGCAGAGGCGAACATCTCTTCGGCCAGCCCCCAGGCCGTTCCCAGCAATAACAGATAGGGGGAACCCTTGGCCATCTTTTCCTTCAGCACCCAATCATCAATGCTGCGGCTTCGCGAGCGGGCGGTGGTTGCCACTATCCGGGGAGTGCCGACGCCCCGTTGCACCATATCGGCGAGAACCCCGTCCAGGCTGTCCTGAATCCGAATCAGTTCCAGGGCCTCCCGCCGCTTGGGATTGTATTCGGATCCGATACCGCTGACCCAATGGTCGATGATGCGTTCCGCCAGAACTTTCTGATCCTCCAGCGGAGTCACGACATAAACGGCCCGTACGCCGTAAGTCCTGGCGGCCCGGGCAATGTCGTGAAGGTCCAGATTCGTGACCGCGGCGGCGATGATGTCACCGTTCCGGTTCAGCACCGGGTAATGTATCAGCGCCACGTAAAGGTTGGGCCCGGATGATCGCTTCAATATCTCTGCACCAGTTCTTTAGAATTTCGAGCGTCTCCGAATCCAGCGGCCGGTTCGCAAGCAGATCCGGTCTCCGCAGGAAGGTGCGCATCAACGCCGCCTCTCTCCGCCAGCTTTCGATCGCCTGATGATCTCCGGACAACAGCACCTCCGGGACCGATTCGCCTTCGAATTCCCGGGGCCGGGTGTAGTGCCCGTGTTCGAGAAGATGGCCGGAAAATGAATCCGTTTCCGCCGAATCGTCGTTGCCGAGCACCCCCGGCAGCAAGCGTGCAACCGCATCGATGACCACCATGGCCGGTACTTCGCCGCCCGTCAACACGTAGTCACCGATGGAAATTTCATCATCGATCAGCTCCCGGCTGATCCGTTCGTCGACCCCCTCATAACGGCCACAGACAAGAATCAGTGCCTCCAGGGAAGACATTTCACGGGCAACGGCTTGGCGGAATACCCGACCCTGTGGGGACAAAAGAACCGTTCGTGCTTCCGGTGAATCCTTTTTCGCCGCCCGGATAGCGCCGGCCAAAGGCTCGGGTTTCATCACCATTCCGGAACCGCCACCATAGGGCCGGTCATCGGTGACCCGGTGGCGGCCTTCGGCATACTCCCGGATGTCGATGGCCGAGGCGGAAATTTTTTCCTGCTCGAGAGCCCTTCGGATCATCCCGGTTTCCCAGAAGGAGTTAAGGAGGCCGGGGAAAATCGTCAGGACACGTATCTTCATAGGGTACCGGTCAAAAATGCCAAAACAGAGGTCGCCCTCTGTTTTACACAATGCCTGCCAGTTTACGCAATGCGTCCTGGCGGTTCAGGGTCCCGTTGTTTAGAGGCCGTCCGGCAGTCTGACCATCATCCGTCCGTCCTCAGGGTTGATTTCCGTAACCACCGACGCCAGGGCCGGAACGAGCACTTCACGATCGGCATCTTTGACAATATATACATCGTTGCTGCCGGTTTGGATAATCGAGGAAATCGTTCCGAGATAGCCACGATTCTCGTCATAGACGGATAGTCCGAGAAGTTCGTGCCAGTAAAATTCGTCGTCTTCCAATTCGGGAAGGTCGGCTTTCGGGATGAGAATCACGCTGCCGATCAGCATCTCGGCCGCCTCGCAGCGGCTTATTTCCTTCAAGGAGACAAGCAGGATGTTCTTGTGAGGTTTGACCCACCTTACAGTGAAACGTTGAAGTTCCCCTTGCCGGGTCTGAAGCTGGATGCTACCTTTTGCTGCAAAGATATCCGCCGAATCGGCAAACGAATAGACCTTCAGCGTTCCTTTAACTCCGTGGGTACCAACAACCTCTCCCACGGTGAGAAAAGCATTTTCCTCCATGCGCACACGAACAATTACTCGATAATCTCCAGCACCGTCCGCTTTTTTATCTTAGCGGATGCGGCGCTGAGAATGGTACGCATGGCACGTGCCGTCCGACCCTGCTTCCCGATCACCTTTCCAAGATCCTCTTTGGCCACCTTCAGCTCCACCACTGAGGTCTGATTTCCCTCAACCTCCGCGACCGAGACCTGTTCCGGGTTATCTACCAGAGCCTGTGCAATATACTTGATCAGGTCTTTCATCGCTCGTCTCCTTTGTTGCGGTTGGGAACGAGGGGCTATGTTTGGATACTAACTAGGGTTAGCAAAAAAACCTTCTTTTTTCAAAATACTTTTTACAGTATCGGTTGGTTTGGCTCCCTGATTCATCCAATATTGCAGGCGCTCCTGTTTGAAAGAGATTTCGGCCGGCTCTTTTAAGGGGTTGTAGGTTCCGACGATTTCCAGAAATCGGCCATCCCGAGGACTTTCGCTGTCTGCCACGACGATCCGGTAGAACGGTCTTTTTTTCGCTCCGTGCCTGGCTAATCTGATTTTTACGGGCATCCACTTTCTCCTTGATCGGTTCAGGTTTTCATAAAACTGTTAAAACGGCAACATCCCGCGGCCCAACCCGCGCATGCCGCCTTTGTTCATTTTTTTAATCATTTTGAGCACCTGGGTGTAATTCTTTAGCAACCGGTTTACATCCTGGACCTTTGTTCCGCTGCCCTGCGCAATACGGCGGCGCCGGCTTCCATTGATAATGGCATGGTTTTGACGTTCATTCCGGGTCATGGAATTGATAATCGCCTCGATCCGGACGAATTCTGTTTCGTCCACATCCAGGTGCTTCATTTGCTTCATCTTGCCCATTCCGGGAATCATGTCCAAAAGGTCGGTCAGAGAGCCCATTTTTCGAATCTGTACCATCTGGTCTCTGAAATCTTCGAGGGTAAACTGGCTCTTTCGCAGCTTCTTCTCGAGTTCGACCGCCTGTTTTTCATCCACGACGGCCTGGGCCTTTTCAATCATTGTCAGCACATCGCCCAAGCCCAGGATCCTGGACGACATCCGGTCCGGATGAAATGCTTCGAGATCGTTCGGTTTTTCACCGACGCCGACAAATTTGATCGGTTTGCCGGTGACCGACTTGATGGAGATGGCGGCGCCGCCGCGGGCATCACCGTCCAGCTTGGACAGTACCACTCCCCCGATGTCCAGTTGGTCATCGAACGTTTTGGCCATGTTGACGGCGTCCTGGCCTGTCATGGCATCGGCAACCAGCAGGATCTCCGAGGGTTTGACCGTATCCCGGATACGCACCAGTTCCTTCATCAACGCGTCGTCAATGTGGAGCCGACCCGCGGTATCCAGAAGCAACGTGTCACATCCGGCCTGCTGAGCTGCGGTACGGGCCTTCTCACAGATATCGACCGGGTCCGCATCGGGCGTCGACGGGTAAACGGGCACGGACAACTGATTCCCCAGGGTGGTGAGCTGATCGATAGCTGCCGGACGGTACACGTCCGCCGGGACCAGGTAAGGTGCTCGACCGTTTTTCCTGAGGTGTACCGCTAATTTTCCGGCAGTTGTTGTTTTGCCCGAACCCTGCAGTCCCACCAGCATGACCGACACCGGGGCAGCGCCTTTCAGGGTCAGGCCCTGATGCCGGGAGCCCATCACTTCGGTGAGCTTTTCGTTGACAATCTTAATGACTTGCTGACCCGGAGTCAGACTCCCGAGGACTTCATGGCCGAGTGCCCGCTCCTTGATGTCCTTGATAAACGTCTTGACGACCTTGTAGTGGACGTCGGCCTCAAGCAACGCCATCCGGACTTCGCGAAGCCCTTCTTCGATATTTTTCTCGGTAAGCTTGCCGTGTCCCTTGAGTTTCTTGAATACCGTGTTGAGTTTGTCACTGAGATTATCAAACATAGAGCCAGCCGCCCTGAAGAATTAAAACGTTAGATGTAATATAGGCAAAATGCTATGTCAACAGATTCCGAAATGCTCTAAAGGACCTGAGGAACATACTGGAGGCAGCCTCCTATTGCAACCGGCCGGCTCACATATTTCATTGAAAATATTATAAATGCAGAACCGAATCGACATTCTGGAACTCCGGCGCGATGAACTCGCGGATTGGATGGTGGAACATAACCTCGAGACCTATCGTGCGAATCAGATTTTCAAGTGGGTCTATTTACGATTGGTCGATGAGTTTGATCAAATGACCGATCTTTCAAAATCGCTCAGGGAGTTTCTTCCGGAACACTTTGTAATTGGGTGCCCGCCGATTGACACCGTTGAAACGTCCCCCGATGGCACCCGAAAATACCGGTTTCAATTGAAGGACGGGAAGTTCGTGGAAAGTGTTCTGATACCGGAGCGAGATCACCATACGCTGTGTGTTTCCAGCCAGGTCGGCTGTGCCTTAGGATGCCGGTTTTGTTTAACCGGGAGCGGAGGGTTCACACGAAATTTGACCCGGGGTGAAATTGTTGCCCAAATCAGAGAAGTTCGGAAACACCTTGGCAGTCAAGGAAACCTGACCAATCTGGTGTTCATGGGCATGGGAGAACCCCTGGCAAATTATGGCAATCTGGTGAGTGCTTTAGGAACCATCAGTGACAGCGACTACGGGCTGAAATTCTCCAGCCACCGTATTACCGTTTCCACGGCGGGCCTGGTACCCCGGATGGCCGACCTGGGAGAGGATACCAGGGTTAATCTTGCGATTTCGCTGAATGCCACCGACAACGCCACCCGCGACCGTCTCATGCCCCTGAACCGTAAGTTTCCCATTGAGACACTTCTCGAGGCCTGCCGGAACTATCCCCTCCCCAAAGGCAAACGCATCACTTTCGAGTACATTGTGATCAAGGACGTCAACGACTCGGATGAAGACGCCCATCGCCTGGCAAAACTGCTCCGATTAATCCGATCCAAGATCAATCTCATTCCGTACAATCCCTATCCCGGATGTGAATTTCAGCGCCCGGAAGAATCAGACGTCCTCAGATTTCAGAAAATCCTGATCGACCATCACTTCACCACCATGATTCGCAAAAGCAAAGGCCGTGACATCTCCGCCGCCTGCGGCCAGCTTGTCGGAGAGCGGAACGAGTAGAACGGTTTGCCGCTTTCGCCGGTTTGCCCCACGTAGGTATTTGGTATTGGGTATTTGGTATTCGGTAGGCGGTGCATCCTTTAACACGGCGGAACGTTAATTATGGTTCTTCTCAC
>CAFBRK010000328.1 GCA_903231505.1 Olavius algarvensis associated proteobacterium Delta 3
AGCACACCGCTGTTGCCGATGTCCACGATCCCGGCAGAGGCAAACCCCTGGTTGATGTTAAAATCCGTGCCGTCAAGATCCAGCGAGCCCACCGTCAGCATACCCGAAGATGTCAACGCGCCGGTCAGCGTGTTGCTGGTCGTAAAGGCCCCGCTGATGTTCACCGCATCGGTCTACACCACTTCGGCATCGGCGATCGTTAACGTGGTCAGTTCGTCGGCAGCGCCATTGCCCACCTGACCGCTTAACGTGATGTTGCCGGTGCCCGCATCCAGGGTCAGCCCCTCGGCCGCCCCGCCGGTGGTCCCGTTGACCGTGCCGGCAATCTCGATGTTACCCTCGCCCGCTCCGGTGCCCAGGGTGATTGTCGCACCTTCGGCAAGCACCACATTGCCGTTTAGATCGATCAGATCATCGGTGGTGGTAATACCGACGGCCAGGTTCGCATCGCCGCTGACCGACACCGCGCCGCCGGCCGTGCTGGCCGCTCCGGCCAGTGTCAGCACACCGCTGTTGCCGATGTCCACGATCCCGGCAGAGGCAAACCCCTGGTTGATGTTAAAATCCGTGCCGTCAAGATCCAGCGAG
>CAFBRK010000329.1 GCA_903231505.1 Olavius algarvensis associated proteobacterium Delta 3
AGCCTTCGATTGAACCGGCTCGGAAGGCAAACATACCTTTTCGGAACCGCCTCGATTTCGGCACGGCGCTGGGAGGCCGCCGGTTTCGGGAGGGCAGCCTTGATTGTCCGGCTGGTGGTCGAGTATCTTGTTGCCCGATGCTGTGGCCGGCTGGAAACCACGGAAATGTATCGAAGATATTATGCCGCAACAAAAAATTAACATGATTCTACCCATTGGTTAACCCGGCTTCCAAATGATAATCGGTCATAGATTCGAATTTAAAGGATGGGGGAGGAAATGGCCCGAGAACATATTCTCGTTGTGGACGATGAAGAAGATATTCTGGAACTGGTCCGTTACAACCTGGCCAGGGAGGGGTATAAGGTGACCTGTGCCGCCACAGGGGAGGAGGCCCTGAAAAAGGCGGACTCCGAAGCCATCGATTTGATGGTCCTGGATTTGATGCTGCCCGGGATCAATGGCCTTGAAGTAGCCCGGAAACTGAAAGGTGCCGCCAAAACCCGGAACCTGCCCATTGTCATGCTCACGGCCAAGGGCGAGGAGGCGGATGTTGTTTCCGGACTGGAACTGGGTGCCGATGACTATATCACCAAACCGTTCAGTCCCCGGGTCCTGGCGGCCCGGGTGCGCGCGGTGTTGAGGCGTCGTACCCGGGAGGTGGCCGAGGAAGCACCTGTTCTCGAACGGCACGGATTGGTGATCCACCCCGGGCGACGGAGTGTCCTGTTGGAGGGGAAACCGATAAAGCTGACCTTCACCGAGTTTCAGGTTCTCTACTCTCTGGCCCGGCGCCCGGGCTGGGTGTTTACCCGATCCCAGATCGTGGATGCGGTTCGTGGCGACGATTACCCGGTAACCGATCGAAGTGTGGATGTTCAAATTGTCGGACTGCGGAAAAAACTTGGCCCCAGAGGCGATACTATCGAAACGGTCCGTGGCGTGGGCTACCGGTTCAAAGAAGAACCCGAATAAAGCGGAAACGACTCCTCTGGCAGCTTTTTCCGTCCTATGTCCTTATCACGCTGATCGCCATTGTCGCCGCAAGCTGGTTTGCGACCAGAGAATTGCAGGCGTTTTTCCTACAGCAGGCCGCAAACGATCTTCACTCAAGAGCGTCTCTCCCTGACCCCGCCATCCAGCGGCATTTGTATCCACCGGACACGGTCGCCATCGATCGTATCTGCAAGGATGCGGGCCGTCGGGCGGGGACCCATCTGACCGTAGTGCCGTGTCCATCTGTCAGCCGAGGATCGAAGAGCGTCAGATCGACGTGGCCATCATTGGCGACGGCAACAGCCGGGTCGCTATCGATCCTTCGCTGGTGGAACAGGCCATCGTCAACCTGCTCGACAACGCGATTAAATACAGTGACAACGCAGGACGGATCGAGATTGACGTCAATTCCGGGGATTCCGAACTGGTCATCAGTGTCAAGGACAACGGCATCGGTATTTCCAACGATCACCTGCCACGCCTTTTTGAGCGATTCTACCGGGTGGATCAGGCTCGCAGCAGAGCCCTCGGGGGAACGGGCCTTGGCCTGTCCATTGTAAAACACATCCTGCAGGCCCACGGTGGCCGGGTTTCTGTCGAGAGCCTCCCGGGGATCGGGTCCACGTTTCGCATTCATCTGCCGAACAACGGAGTCTGATGAAGCGATGCTGGTTTGCACGATTGTGGAATCCAGAATGGGGAATGCGGAAGGTGGGATTCGGAGACGGGAGGCAGGATGCAAGATACAGGGGACACAAATCATTCAGGATCCAGCGTTCAGGTGTCGGTGTTCAGGTGCCCGTTCACTGGTGCCAGGTTTTGGGTCCCAGGCGAAATATGCCTTATTGACTTAACATCCCTTATCGGAGACATATGAACCTGCCAGTCGAAAGCCTTCGCCGATATATAGGCGTTGCCATAAATATGGTCCGTTTCAGCAGAGAGGATTCTGCCAACAGAATACGGTGATACGTCACCAATCGGAACGGAATTCTGACAAGCGCTATAGATGCGCCTGATATGTGCCGGGATTCTACCTACCACGGCACTCGACACTGGTTTTTCCCTTTTTCCGCTCTCCAAAAGGGAATTTTCATCAACCTTTCTCTCACAGTTTAGAAGGAGGACCGCCATGAAACAAAAGACATTGTGTATTCCTCTATTAATGCTGGCCCTGCTGATCTTCGGATTCGGCACCGTATCCGCAGAGACCCTGCAACTGCTGACCTGGTCAGGCTATGCATCCAAGGCGCTGGTGGATAAATTCGAGGCAGAAACCGGCATCACGGTAAAAGTAACCAATTCCAACAACGAAGAAATGATAGCGAAACTACGGGCGACCCGGGGCGCCGGGTTTGACCTGGCCCAGCCCAGCCAGGACCGCGTTCAATCGGTCCAGGAGAAATACAAGATCTATCAACCCATCGACATGTCCAAGGTCGACACCGACCAGATTATCCCGGCCATGCTTGAAGCCGTAAAGAAGAACACCACGGTTGGCGGGAAAGCGCATGCGGTGCCCTTCTGCTGGGGGACCTCCGGATTGGTGGTGAACAAGAAATTGGCCCCCAGGGCTCGGGATTACTCGGATCTGATGAACGCATTTTATAACGGGCGCATTGCATACCGGCTCAAGCGGCCGACCCTGATCGGATTGGCCTTTGCCATGGGAGAAAATCCGTTTGCCAAGTACAGTGACCCCAAGGCCTACCGGGCGTTGATGGAACGTGTCGGTCAGGCCATGATCGACGCCAAACCGTTTGTAAAGTTATACTGGACCAATGGCGACGCATTGCTTGAAGCGATGCGCTCGGGTGAAGTGCATGTGGCCATGGCCTGGGACGGCGGCGGCTGGAAATTGTTCAACGAAAATTCGAATATTGACTTTGTCGCTCCGGTCAGCGGCGCTCTGGGGTGGATCGACACCTTTGCCATTCCGGCCAAGGCGAAAAATGTCGAGGCGGCCTACAAATGGATCAATTTTGTACTGCGACCGCAAAATGCGGCAGCGTTTACAAACTCACAAAAATACGGTACCGCGTCCCGGGGTTCACTGGAATACCTGGATCCCTCGGTGCGCGATAATTTTGTGCGTTGTTTTCCACCGATCCATATTAACAATATCAAGTGGTACCCGCCCGTACCGGCCAAGCTGGAAGCCATAGAGGGAAAGATATTGGATAAAGTCAAAGCGGCAAGATAGCGGCTGTTTCATCCGCCTGGGGCGATGTAACTCTCGCCCCTGACGGAACAAGATGAGCGGCCAACATCATTTATGCTCCGGCCGGAGCGCGGATCGATGTTTGACCGTCATCTATTTCTCCTATCTGGTTCGCCATAAATGCAATCCGTTCTGTTATGAAAATAGATCTTTCCGTTCAGCACGTAACCAAAACATACGCAGATTTCACGGCCGTCGATGATGTGTCGTTTCAAGTTGAAACCGGACGTTTTTTTTCCATCCTGGGGCCTTCCGGATGCGGCAAGACGACCCTGCTTAGAATGATTGCCGGATTATCCGAGCCCGACAGCGGCAAGATCGAAATACGCGCCAGGGATATGGCCGGTATTCCGCCCAACCGGCGGCCGGTGAACCTGATATTTCAGAACCTGGCGCTGTTTCCTATGATGGATGTGGCTGAAAATATTGCATTTGGTCTCCATCGACGGGGCGAAGGTAAAGCCGTTATCCATAAAAAAGTTTCGGCCATCCTGGAGCGAGTCGATTTGGCCGGGTTCGAAACAAAGAAAATCGAACAGCTTTCCGGTGGGCAAAAGCAACGGGTGGCGATTGCCCGTTGCCTGGTGCTGGAGCCGGCCGTGCTGCTGCTGGATGAACCGCTGGGGGCCCTGGACTTGAAGCTGCGCGAGCAGATGAAAGTGGAGCTGAAAAAACTTCAGGCCAAGGTTGGCACCACCTTTGTTTACATCACACACGACCAGTCCGAAGCCCTGGTCATGTCGGATCACGTGGCCGTCATGAACCAGGGCGTATTTCAACAGATGGATACACCCCAGAATCTTTACAATCACCCCCGGACGCCTTTTGTAGCCCGATTTGTGGGCGACAATAATGCCTGGGCCGGACGCGTCAACAGCAGTGACGGTAAAACGGTCAGTATAGAAACCAATGATGGTTTCACTTTCCAGGTGCTCTCAGACCAATCGTTCCAACCCGGCGAACCTGTAGATCTGTTTCTCAGACCCGAAGCCATGCTCATTCAGCCGGATGAAGCCATTGCCGACTTGAACCGATTCGAAGTTGTGGTCAAATCGCTTTTGTTTGACGGAGCCAACAGCCGCCTTTTGGTCAATCCGCTGAAAACCGGGACTGAGCTGCTCATCGCGCTGCCCCAGAACCGACAATATGATTATGTCCGCAGGGATGATAAAATCGAGGTCGGCTGGGCCAAAACATCCGGATTATGCTTCCCGAAAATCGAAACATGAACACTTCTGCCAGGGCAAAAAATAGAAATTTTCGCTGGGGGCTGCTCTTTTTTCTTGCGCCGGTTTGCCTGTGGCTTTTTTTACTTATTGTGTTGCCCCACATTGACCTGCTGATCATGTCTTTCAGGGCAGAAAACGACATGGGGGACATGGTGTGGAGTCTGTCCAATTACCGCAACTTCTTCGAGGAACCGGTTTACTGGCTCACATATGTGCGCACTGCCATCTATTCAGTCCTGGTGACCTTTCTCACCTTTTGCATTACCCTGCCCCTGGCATTTTACATTACCAAGGTGGTCTGTCCCCGATACCAGGGATTTCTAACCATTCTTTTACTGATGCCCTTCTGGGTGAGCGAACTGGTAAGGGTGTACGGCTGGATGATCCTGCTCAGGGAAAGCGGTGTGGTCAACCACTTCCTGCTGAAAATCGGACTCCTGAACCAGCCGATCGAAATGCTTTACCGAGACACCACCATGGTTCTCGGTCTGGTCTACACCTCGATGCTGTTCATGGTGGTCCCGTTGATTTCAGTCCTTGAAAGCCTTGACGACAGCCTGATCGAGGCCGCTCATGATCTGGGTGCGAATACGTGGTCCATCCTGTTTAAGATTATCATCCCGCACGCCACTCCGGGGATTGTATCCGGTTCGATCGTCGTATTCATGTTGACGCTGGGAAACTATCTGACACCCAATCTGATGGGGGGTAAAAACTCGCTCTGGTTTACTGAGCAAATCTACAACCAGTTCATCGCCAGCTTTAACTGGAACCAGGGTTCCGCATTTGGCTTTCTGCTGCTGATCATCTCTTCCCTTATTGTATGGCTGGGGCTGACGCTGTCGCGTCAAAAACTGGGGAAGGTTGTGCAATGATCCGGACACTGCCGCAATCCAGGGGATATTCTTTCGGTTTTAAACTTTACATGCTGGTGTATTTTACCTTTCTGTTTGCCCCCCTTGTCATCACCTGTGTCCTGGCGTTTAACGACTCCCAGTTTCCGTCGCTGCCGTGGAAAGGATTTACGCTGGAATGGTTTACGGCGGATTTGCCACACCGGGTGGGTATTTTTCACGACCGTATCAATCTGGACAGTATCTGGGTGAGCCTGAAGGTGGCATCCTTCGTCACTCTGCTGGCAGTCGGCGTGGGGACCTGCGGTGCCTTTCTGTTTGAACAGGAAGAATTTCGTTACAAACAGTTGCTCTATTTTCTGATGATATCCCCTCTGGTGATACCCGGCGTCATCCTGGGCATATCGATATTGATGTTCAGTACGACACTGGGGCTCTATTTCGAGCAATCCTGGAATCTGGATGTTGCGCTTTTCCGTCCCGGTGTCTGGCTGGTCGTTCTGGGGCAGTTCTCCTTTATCGCCACACTGGTGACGCTGGTGGTTTCGGCGCGTCTGAAAAAGTTCGACCGCACTCTGGAAGAGGCGGCCATGAACCTGGGCGCCAACCGTTTTGAAGTCATCTGGTATATTACCCTCCGATTTTTACGACCCGCTATCATTGGGTCCGGGGCGGTCGCCTTTCTGATGTCTTTCGAAAACTTCAACACCACCCTTTTCCTGGTGGGTTCTGAAGCGACCCTTCCGATCAACCTTTATCTGCAGGTTCGCGACGGCAGCACACCGGTGATCAATGCCATTTCTTTTCTTCTCATCCTAGGCACCTCTCTGCTGGCATTGGTGAGTTCACTGGTCGCAAAGAAGTCGGATCAAGCTACTTAATCGGGATTTTGGGGGTCGCCCTGTTATGGCACCCTCGATTACGCCGATAGGAACGATGATGGTAAGCATTTTTGACATTTTTAAAATTGGCATCGGACCTTCCAGTTCTCATACGGTTGGACCGATGCGGGCTGCCGCGGCATTTCTATCTCATCTGGAGGCCCATCAAAAGCTCGTCCGCACCACGCGTATCAAAACCGAGCTTTTCGGTTCTCTGGCTTTAACCGGTCGCGGTCATGCTACCGATGGCGCCATTATTCTGGGACTCGCCGGTGAGGACCCTGAAACGGTCCATCCGGATAAGATTCCACAGATACTTGAAAAAATTGCCAACGAGCATCGAATCCTATTGTTGGGAAATCACAACATCCGGTTTGTACAGGACGATGACCTTCTGTTTAATGTTGATGAACGGCTTCCCTTTCACTCCAATGCCATGCGCTTTTCCGCCGAAGATGCCAGGGGCAACGAATTGGATGCGTTGACATATTATTCCATTGGCGGCGGTTTCGTGATCTCTGAACATGAAAGGGAGAGCGCAACCCCGCCTGATGGATCTGAAACCTGCCCGCCGTTCCCATTCCGAACGGCCGATGAACTGCTTGAGATCGGTCGTAAAAACCGGTTGTCCATAGCTGAAATCGTCCTGGAAAATGAAAAAATTCATCGCCAAGAAGATGCCATATTTAGAAAACTCAACATCATCTCAAATACCATGGATGACTGTACCGAACGTGGATGCCGGATGGAAGGAATCCTGCCGGGCAGTTTGCATCTCAAACGCAGGGCTTCGCAACTCTATCGGGATCTATTGGACAGCCGGGAGAAAGCCCTCAGAGATCCGCTGACCATGTTGGATTGGGTCAGCCTGTGGGCCATGGCGACCAGCGAGGAGAATGCGGCGGGCGGCAGGGTGGTGACTGCGCCGACGAATGGGGCGGCCGGCGTCATTCCTGCTGTTCTGCGGTACTGCAAAAGCTTCCATGCCACCACTGATGAGCATCCAATTTATAACTTCTTGATGACGGCCGGGGCCATCGGGGCCCTTTACAAGCTAAATGCCTCCATTTCCGGAGCAGAGGTCGGCTGCCAGGGAGAGGTCGGGGTCGCCTGTTCCATGGCGGCCGCCGGACTGACCGCAGCCCTTGGGGGAAGCAACGAGCAGATCGAAAATGCAGCCGAAATCGGGATGGAACACAACCTGGGGCTCACCTGCGACCCGGTGAATGGCCTGGTTCAGATACCCTGCATCGAACGCAATGCCATGGGCGCGGTCAAGGCCATCAATGCCTCGCGTCTCGCCCTGCGTGGGGACGGCAAGCATGTCGTTTCGCTGGACAAGGTGATTAAAACGATGCTTCAGACCGGTGCGGATATGCAAACGAAGTATAAAGAAACCTCTGAAGGGGGCCTGGCTGTGAATGTGGTGGAATGCTAAATGGTGTTATTTCTTGTTTCAGGAATCCTCTGGAAGGGGTCATTGTCTCGCTAAAGGGGCGTGTGTGGGGCCCCATTCAAGCAAAATCGTCCGCTTTGAAAACGATCGCGTGTGTTCCAGGACAAGACGATCAATTATCCTGGCGAGGTGACCGCCAATAACCAAGAGGTGCCGCTGCGCAAGGGCATGTAACCGGCAGATCGATTTTCAGAATTAAGTTCCGATGACGCCGACGAAAAGCGGCAAATTGCAACCATCATCGACAACCCTTCAGCGAAAAGCAGAAAATTCAATCTCTGCGCTCTCCGCGACTCAGCGGTTTTTTTACTACAGGCCGGATTTGATAACCAGGTCGGTGATCGGCCCTCTCGATTTATCGCCTTTGAGCACCAGATGGCCGTAGATCTTGCTTCCGGTGAATTTACTGACCACCCAGTTCAGGCCGTTATTTTCGGAATCGAGATAGGGGTGATCTACCTGGTGGATGTCCCCCAGGCAGATGCACTTGACGCCTTCTCCCATGCGAGACAACAGGGCCCGGCATTCGGGACGGGACATGTTTTGCATTTCATCGATGATGACCACGGCATTTTCGATGTTCATCCCGCGGATATAGGTGAGGGGCAGCAGCTCAAACCGCTTTGTGTCGAACTTGGGGGGTGACTCGTCCGGCTCCGCAAATATCCGATTGGCCGGCCGCAGCTTGTGCAGCTTGATGATCAGATCGGCGATGTACCGGATATAGGGCTCCATCTTTTCTTCTATTTTCCCGGGAAGATAACCCAGCTTCTGGCCGATCTCGATCATGGGTTTGACATATAAATTTTGTCGTGGGTTTTTTTCTGCTGGGTGAGATAAAGGGCCGTGGCCAGGGCCAGAAAACTTTTTCCGTAACCGGCATCGCTTTGTACGGAGATCACGTGGATGTCCGGATGAATCATCAGCTCCAGGGCCAGGTTCTGGTAAACCGTGCGTGGAGTGACATTCCAGATCCTGTTCTGATAGTCGATCACCCGGGCGCCTTCGGGGGGATAAAAAATCGGTTTCCCCTTCCCGCTCCACATGAAGGCGTTGGGCTGGAGGTCGGTTTCATCGGAGATAAACCCGGTAAAATGCTCGGCAACAGATTTAAAGGGGGAGGAATCCTTGTAGCTTTCGCTGGGGATGCCGCTGAGTCCTGCCTGGAGCTGCAGGATTTTGTCGTTGGTGACCAGAATCGGGTTGTCGATACCGCTGCCCTCGATTTCTTCGAGGATGTAATTGTCCACCAGGGAGGACAGGGACTTGGCCACTCCGTTGGCCTTGAGAACGTGGAACTGATCGGGGTTTTCAGTCAGGTGTTGAATGACCTTTGCAACGATGTGACCGAGGCGGGGGTCTTTTTTGAACTTATTTAGCTCAAGCAGTACATGGTATGGAATATATACATTGTTTTCATTGCCGTTTCTGAGTTTGAACAGAGCGCCGGGATCATCGAGCAACACGTTCGTGTCGATGAAATAGTGCTTTTCAAGGGTCATGAAGGAAATCCCTTCTTCACGCGCCGGCTTGCGAAACCGGCTGTTTTAAAAGAGCGGCAAAATTCGGACATTGAAGTCTTATACCCACATTTTGTAGTGTTTGTCAATGATATGGTGCTCAACATATGGTGGCGAAGGCAGATCCCCCGAATTTCCCGCGGAATGTTCAGGATAGCCGGATCCTGTTAGAACATGCTTGAGGGTTGGTCAAATTTGTTTTGTTTACCTGGCTAAGTTTTTGTATAATTGAACAGTTTGTTCGGCGGGGGTTATCGTCGATGGCTACCATTTTTTTTCTCCCCACGGTTAAAGGGCTACGGCACTATGAATACCATTCGCGTTGCCACCTGGGACGAGCTCCAGCATGAGCTTTTTACCGACGCCTGGGATTGCGATATCGGGCGCTTTCGGTCCCGCTACGCGTTTCGCGGGATTTCCGATGCCGACTACCGGCTTGAAACCACACTCATTCGACTCCAGGGACCTTATGACGCCCTGGAGCACCACCTGTTGAGAAACTTTCGGAAATATGCACTTCGAAATGTGGTTGAAGGCGACTCCATATGGCACTGGCTTTCCGTCGCGCAGCACTATGGGCTTCCGACCCGCTTGATGGACTGGACCTACTCACCGTTCGTGGCCATGCATTTTGCCACCGATAACATAGAAAAGTTCGATACCGACGGGGTCATCTGGGCAGTCAATTACGTGCAAGCCCATCAACTCCTTCCGGAAGAACTCCACGTGAACCTGGACCGGGAAGGGGCCAATGTGTTCACGGTGGAGATGCTGTCCGATTCTGTAAGATCCCTGGAAGAACTGGCCGGCCTATCCGACGATACGTACGTTCTCTTTTTCGAACCGCCATCCATGGATGATCGTATCGTCAACCAGTTTGCCTTTTTCTCGATCACGTCCGACCCGGCGGCCTGCCTGGACGATTGGCTCGGCGAGCACCCATCGATCTGGCGAAAGATCGTGATACCGGCGGAGCTGAAATGGGAGATCCGGGACAAACTCGATCAGGGGAACATTACCGAGCGGGTCCTGTTCCCCGGCCTGACGGGGTTGAGCCGGTGGTTGAAGCGGCACTATAGCCCCAGGTGTTAAAAGAAGATGCTGGATGGATACTGGATACTGGATTCTGGATTCTGGATACTGGATACTGGATACTGGATACTGGATGCTTGAAATCTGGACGGTGGACTTTGGATTGGTAGAGAGCTGAAAGCTCAAAGCTCAAAGTTGAAAGGTGAAAGATAGTAAGGAAAGATGACGTTCCGCGTTGCGAAACAAATGACTCTTTCCACCGGTCAACTGGCGAAACTGGCGAACCGGCAAACCGGCTAAGCCGGCAAACGGGCGCACCCTTCGACGCGCTATGCTTGCTCCCTTCGGCTTCGCTCAGGACAGGCAGGACAAGCGGGCCCACGGGTTAACGGATCCACGGGCCAACGGGCTAACCCACCTATCCTACGGAATGCAATCCCTTTCGTCATCCCGTTTAAAACCTTACGGGGTGCTGACCTGACCGGCCCTATATCCCCCACTCGATTCCCCTTCAAATATCTTATCTACACGCGCCGTATGAACCGATGCGCAATTCTAACACGTCTCTAATCATTTGCTAGCAAAAACATAATACTCTGTCATTAGCATAGGGTCTCCGTTCGGGGCGGTGCCATGCTCTGTTTCATGCCCGTCCATGGGGTGGAAACATGAACACAGGACCTTCGGTACATGGCGAAAAGTCCTTGTATGACAAGCGGCAGATCATCACATCGTGCAACCTGACCCTTCTGGAATTTGGCTCAACCGCTTGTATTTGTTATGCAGGAGGTATAAAAAATATAGTTCATATGCTACTTGAGAATTGAGCTGTCGGGGAGTGTTCCGTACCGATACGAATCATTCCGGCCAAGTAGGCTGGGATCCAGGTTCATACCACTCGAATCGTTCTGAATGCCGGCCCCGTCGGCATGATGAAAGAAACACCCCGACCCCTCAAAGAGATACGGTCACCTCTATCGAGAAAGGGCTGAAATGGCGGTTCACCTGCAGCGTGAATTGGATAAACTGAAGAAGCGGATTTTGTCCCTTGGAGCGCTTGTTGAAGAACGCGTTCATATGGCAACGCGAGCGATCGAAACCAGGGATATCGATCTGGCGACACAGGTCATAAAATCCGATCATGAGATCGACGAGATGGAAGTCGAGGTGGAGGAAGAGTGCCTCAAAGTGCTGGCGCTTCATCAGCCGGTTGCTATCGATCTTCGATTTATTGCAGCCGTGATAAAAATCAACAACGAATTGGAGCGTATCGGCGATCAGGCCGTTAATATTGCCCAGAGGATCATCAACATCGGCCAACGCGACCCGATCGACTTCTATTTCGATTATTCCATCATGGCGGAAAAGGCCGAAGCCATGCTCCGCAAAAGCCTGGACTCACTGGTCACCCTGGATCTCGATATCGCCTTCAACGTGCTGACGCTGGATGACGAAGTGGATGAAATCAAGGATGATGCCTATGACAAAATAAAGGCCGCTATCAGCCAGCGTCCGGAGAGGGTGGGATATCTGATCAATCTTTTTCTGATATCACGCCATCTGGAGCGTTTGGCCGACCACAGTACCAATATTGCCGAGGAAGTGATTTACCTTATCGAAGGCGAAATTATCCGCCATGGGAACTATTGATAGACCCGGCAATCACACCCATTTTCCTTCCTGTCTCCAATCCCCTGTTCTAGCTTGTATGCCGGACCGGTGGTCACGTGTCTGCAGGGTCTCCCTGATTTGACATCGGCGTGGCATTTATATTAAAGCAATTCCCAGTATTTGCCGTTGCCCAGGTAACGACGGCGTCGCCGGGTCAGGTGCGATCGGTGCCCCGGGCGATCCGTGTTTCGGAAGCCGGAGGTCGAGATTTGGCAGGTTTTGAAGAGCGGCGGAAATGTCCCAGGATAGAGATCCGATGGCCCATATCGATCCAGACCGATCATGGGGTCGTCAATGGCGAAACCGTCAACATCTCCTCCGAAGGGGTTTCCATTTGCTGCGATGAGCCGATACCCCTCGAAAAAAGTCTGAAGATATCTATTTTGCCGCCGAACCACCACATTATCGAGATCTCCGGGCGAATCACCTGGTCCGACCTGTGCGGGATCGATGCGGAGAATGCAAGCGTCGGTATCGGCATCTGTTTTCTGGAGATATCCAAGGCCGACCAGGATTATTTCAATCAGGTGGTGATCGATAACAGGGAATCCTGATTCCCGGCGACGATCCCGCCGCAGTCGCATGCCCCCACTGGATACCACTGTCACTGATTGCCAAAACCGTTCCAATCACCACAATCCGGACACTGCCAGGTAATCCCATTACAGGACATGCCCCAAAAATTGTCGTTCATGCAATTCTGGCAGATGGCAAAACCGCACCGGCACCGCCAGACAAACGGAGCAATGGCCCCGCAGCACTGGCATTTTTTCCACCGCGTTCGGCTTTTCCGTTTTCTTCCGGTCGTTGCAGCTCCCATTCTATGGCTCAGGGGTGTGCGATGATTGGCTGGCGGCGCAGGACACCATGCCTGTTGTCTTGAGTGTTTCCATGGTTCATGCTAACAGCTCCTTACGGCGGTGCCGGTCAGAAACCTAAACCTTGATGTTTTACGTGTCAATACAGTTGCTGAGCGGCTTTTCATTCACCACGACGTGGGGGACACAAGATATTTTTGAGATGCCTTCCGACAACAGTAACCCCAAGCAGGGACCGGAGTTAACTTGCCGGCTCAGGAAGCATAGAGCTCCGATATGAACCAACCCCAAACGATTTATCTCATCGATGGTACCGCCTACATCCACCGCGCCTTTCATGCCATCCGGAATTTGTCCAACTCACGGGGTCTTCCGACCAACGCCATTTTCGGATTCACGCGAATGCTCATTAAACTCATTGAGGATTGTCGCCCCGAATTCGGTGCCATGCTGTTCGACACCAAAGGGCCCACCTTCCGACATGACATGTACACGGATTACAAAGCCAATCGGCCCCCCATGCCCGAGGCCATGGCCATTCAGATCCCCTATATCAAACAGGTGACCGAAGGATTCAAGCTGCCGGTTATCGAAAAATCCGGATACGAAGCAGATGACCTGATCGGCACCCTGGCAAGGACAGCTGAAGAGAAAGGGTTTAATACGGTAATCGTATCCGGAGACAAAGATCTTGTGCAGCTCGTATCCCATAAGGTGTCGATTTATGATCCCATGAAAGACAAACGCATCGACCTGAAGACCGTCAGGGCGGACTTCGGATTGGTGCCGAACCAGATGATTGATGTTATGGGCTTGTCGGGGGATGCGTCCGACAACGTTCCCGGTGTTCCCGGAATCGGTCAGAAGACGGCGCTTGCCCTGATCCAGAAATACGGCAGCATGGGGCGCTTATACGAAGAAGTTGAATCGATCACCAAAAAAAAACAGCGTGAGAACCTGATCGCGTTTAAAGATCAGGCTTTTCTGAGCCGCGAATTGGTGACAATTGATACAACCGTACCATTGTCTGTGGCATGGGACGATTTCAGGTTGTCGGCGCCGGATGGCGATGCTCTTGCCGATCTTTTCCAGACCCTTGAATTTCGGCAACTGCAGCAAACCTTCAAAACCGCCAAAGATCAGCCACCAAAGTCCTACAGCGCGATTCTGGACGAAGCGGCGCTGACGGCACTTGAGAAGCGGCTTCGGGGGGCAACTCATTTTTCGCTGGATACCGAAACGACTTCCGAAAACCCCATGAAAGCAAACCTTGTGGGTATTTCAATTGCCCTGGAACCCCATGAGGCGTATTATATCCCCTGTGGCCACACCGCTGCCGGCAGCGACCGTCAACTGCCCCTCGACGTGGTTCACCATGCATTGCAGCAGGTATTTACCGATCCCAACCGCCACAAAATAGGTCAAAACATCAAGTACGACTGGATGGTGCTGGAGCGGCATGGCGTCCGGTTGGCAGGTGTTGCGTTTGATACCATGGTGGCCTCCTACCTTCTCAACCCGACCAAACGAGCTCATAATCTGGACCAGATTGCCCTGGATTTTCTTGGCCACAAGACCATCACCTTCAGTGAGGTCATGGGGAAGGACAAAGGGAAGAAAACGTTCGCCGACGTTCCCCTGGATCGAGCCACGCCATACGCCTGTGAAGATGCCGATATGACATTGTTGGCCTATAACGAAATGCTCCCCCGACTGGAGGAGATCGGCCTAACGGAACTGATGGAACACGTGGAAATGCCGTTGATACCGGTGCTGATGGGTATGGAAATGAAAGGGGTTCGGGTGGATGTCCGGCGACTTCAGGAATTGAGCAACGTCTTCAGCCAACAGCTCGAGAATCTGGAAACGGAAATTTACGAGGTCGCCGGTGAGGTCTTCAATATCCACTCCTCCCAGCAGCTGGGCGCTGTCCTGTTTGAGAAACTGAAGCTGCCGACCCAGAAGAAAACCAGAAAGAGGACCGGTTACTCCACGGACGTTGAAGTGCTGACCACCTTATCGGAACAGCACGAATTGCCGGCTCTGGTTTTGCGGCACCGGAGTCTGGCAAAGCTCAAGTCCACTTACACCGACGCCTTGATCGATCTGGTCAATCCGGATACGGGGCGGATTCACACCTCCTACAACCAGACGGTAACCGCTACTGGACGGTTGAGCAGTTCGGATCCCAACCTGCAGAACATTCCGATACGGACCGAGGAGGGTATGGAAATCCGTCGCGCCTTTATCCCCAAACAGGGATGGCAAATGCTCTCGGCGGATTATTCCCAGATCGAATTGCGCATTCTGGCCCACTATTCCGATGATCCAACCCTGATCAAAGCGTTTCAGGACGAGGAAGACATCCACACACGCACGGCCACCGAAGTGTTTAACCTGCTTCCCGGATTCGTGACACCCGAACTTCGACGACAGGCGAAAGCGATCAATTTCGGTATCGTCTACGGTATGAGCCCCTACGGGTTATCCAAACAATTGGGAATCAGCCACAAGATGGCCAAAACGTATATCGACCACTATTTTGAGCGATACCCAGGGGTTCAGACATTTCTCGACCGGACAATCCGCGAGGCCCACGAGAACGGGCTCACCAGCACACTGATGGGAAGAATCCGGCTACTGCCGGACATTTCCAGCCCAAACCGAAACCTCCGCCAATTCGCGGAACGCACGGCGATCAATACTCCCATTCAGGGAACCGCCGCCGATCTCATCAAGCTGGCCATGATCCGTGTGGATCAAAACCTTCGGGAGCGTCGCCTGAAGGGCGCCATGCTGCTGACCGTTCACGACGAGCTGGTCTTTGAAGTTCCCACCGAGGAACTTGAGGAGGTTCGGAAGCTGGTTTCTGAAGTCATGGAGGGTGTCTGGGAGCTTCGGGTGCCGTTGAAGGTGAATGTGGCGGTGGGTGACAACTGGGCTGAAGCCCATTAGAAGCGGATTCTGAGTCTCATCTCAGACTCGGTGGCTGTGTTATCCTGGGAACTGAAATGCTCACGTACTTCGTGTACGCTCCGCTTTCAGTTCCCGGGAGTGCCTTGCCACCGAGCCTGACCTAAGCCCCAGAATCCGCTTCTATGAATTTTACTGAGATTACATCAACGGATGGGCCCACCGGGCTTCGCTTCTTTGGAGCTTGGGGCTTCGCCTTAGGGCTACGACCCCACAAGTCGACCCGGCAAGCGGGCCAGCCGGCAAACCGGGTTACGCAGCCGCCGGCGGTTCCGGTGGAATCCTGTGTGAGTAGCATTCGGAGCGGATATCTTCATCGGTGAGGTAATTATAAAGGCTGCCGGTGTAGGCACACTTGATGATCTTGCAGATTTCCCCGATCAGGAATTCGCGGGTCTCGGCCTCCCCGTCTCGCAGCAATCGGAACGCCAAAAGCCGTTGAAGCTTTTTGTCCTTCCGATCCCTGTCCGGAACCATCCGCATGACCCGCTGAAAGATCGGTTGATAGGGACCGTTCCTGTCTTCTATGGCAATGAGGTTGTCGTTCATCGGCGTTTTTCCCTGCATGATTACGAACTACAACATAAGCCCGTTTCAGGCCCATGCAATGGCAGCGCAACCGGGACGGATTCTGGATTCTGGATGCTGGATACTGGATACTGGATGCTTGATGCTTGCCCGCCTCTGGCGGGCTGGATGCTGGATACTGGATACTACAATCGAAGATACAGGATGCAGGGTGCAAGACGCATGAAACCGGCATCCGGATGTTTATTTCTTTTGCCTGAATCCTGAGTCTTGGATC
>CAFBRK010000330.1 GCA_903231505.1 Olavius algarvensis associated proteobacterium Delta 3
AAAAATGATGTATGAAGAACGGACCTATCGCCATCTGCTCGATCCAGGGCACCTGGTCACATTTCAGGTTCGGGTCAAAGAGACCGATCTGCTGATCCATGCCGCCCGCCCCATGGAAGAACGGACGCGGGAACTGGTGTTGCGACAGCGCAGATATCTGGAACAATTCATTTCCACATATCCGGAATTCGCCACGACCCTGGTGCCCTGGCCCCGTAATGATCCGGCACCGGAAATCGTCTCCCGCATGATTGATGCCGGACGGAAAGCCGGAGTCGGTCCCATGGCTGCGGTGGCCGGCGCGGTGGCCGAATCCGTCGGACAGGCCCTCCTTCAGGAAGTGGATGAAGTCATCGTGGAAAATGGCGGGGATGTGTTTATTCAGACCAACAGCGCCCTGACCGTCGGCATTTATGCCGGGGATTCTCCCTTGAGCCACACGACCGGTCTGACGATTCCGGCCCTGGCAGAACCCCTTTCCGTTTGCACATCATCGGGTACGGTCGGTCATTCCTTGAGCCTGGGAAACGCCGACGCGGTCTGTGTGGTATCCCGCTGGTGCGCCCTGGCGGATGCCGCTGCCACGGCCATCGGCAACCATGTCAGGTCGGCGGCGGACATCCGAAATGCAATTGAAGAAGCCCGACAAATCGATGGATTAAACGGGGGAGTAATTATCGTTGGGGATACTCTGGGCGTCTGGGGAACCGTGGAACTGGTCGCCCTCGGCGGAAAAAAGGCTTGAGTTTCCGGTGGGAAAAGGATAGATTTCAAAGCATTAAACACAGCTGCAGGTTTCCAGCGGGTGCAGGAAGATACCCACGGCAACCGTCCATGACGGAGTTCAGCCATTCACCGCAGTGTCTGAAAGGTGCCCGGCGTGCTGGCCGGATTCTGGAACTGCCTTCGGGAGGTGGTGATCGTCCAGAGATTCACCGCCGGGGGCGAGAGGAGTGAGATGAAAAAAGTCAAATGGATCTTCTGGCTTCTTGTAATCGGGTTCGTTGGGTTGATCATCTTTCAGAATCAGGGCTACTTCCTCGACAAACAGCAGCTGGGCATCGACGTGTACTTCAAGCAGTACCAGACACCGATATTTGCCAACGGCGTGCTCTTTCTGGCTTGCTTTCTGATCGGCTTTCTCCTGGCGTATATTTTGAGCCTGTCCGAGCGATTCAAATCCGGGAGAACCATTCGGAAATTGAACGAATCCATTCAAGACCATTTAGAGCAAATGGCCATGCTGAAGCGGGAGATGGACTCGATAAAGGCCGCCTCGGTTCAAACGCCTGAGCCCGTGACGGTCATAGAAGAAGAATCCCCTCTTATATCGGAGGCTGAACCCGCTGTCCCTGAGGAGAAGGAAAGCCAAGAATAAAATACATACAGCCAATCCCGAGTCCGAAATGACCCTTGTCGAAAGGAGGCAACAGAACCATCCACCCCAAGTCCGTTTCGAACGGGCCTGAAGAGGCTTTGAAATGCTCCGTGCTTCAACGCCATCAATTGCTTCCCACGAATCGACCGCCAACCCCATCATCACATCGAGTCGTTTCTAAATCCATGAGTGCCGGCAAAATAACCCCCATGCTTCAGCAGTACCTCTCTATCAAGGAGGAGTATCCGAGCGTGCTGCTCTTTTACCGGATGGGCGATTTTTACGAGCTGTTCTTTGAAGACGCCCGCACGGCCGCACGTGAACTGGAGATTACCCTGACATCCCGCAACAAAAGGGATAAAACCCCCATACCCATGTGCGGTGTTCCGGTGCGAGCGGTTCAGGGGTATATTGCCCGGCTGATCGACAAGGGCTACAAGGTGGCCATCTGCGAACAAACCGAGGATCCGGCCGCCGCGAAGGGCCTGGTCCGGCGGGAAGTTGTCCGGGTCATTACCCCCGGCATGATTCTGGAAAACGAATTTTTAGACGCCAGAGCCAATAACTATATCCTTTCTATGGTGCGAGGTAATGGGTCCGCCGGGCTCGCGTATCTCGACATCTCAACGGGCACCTTTCGACTGGCGGAATCCGAAGATCTGGAAGCGGTTATCGAAGAAACGTTCAGAATAGCCCCAAGCGAAGTTTTGCTTCCGGAAACGGCCCGATCCGATCACTTTTACGGACCGCTACTGAAGCGAACGGAAAGCAACGCGATCACCTATTTAAAAGACAGTTCCTTTGATTTCAGCAGAAACCGCGAGCGCCTGATAAAACAATTCCGGACCCGGTCCCTGGAAGGATATGGGTGTGAACACATGCGGTCGGGGATCCGTGCAGCGGGTGCCCTGGTATTCTATATTCGTGAGACCCAGAAACAGGATGTGGGCCACCTGTCGGGACTTGAAAGCTATTCACTCGACAGCTATCTGCTGATCGACGAGGTCAGCTGCCGAAATTTGGAGCTGACCACCAATCTCAGAACCGGAGGCCGACGGGGAACACTGCTGGCCATACTGGATCGCACCGTAACCTCCATGGGCGCCCGGCTTCTCAAGCATTGGATGCGCTATCCGCTGCTCGATGCACAGAAGATACAGAACCGTCTGGATGCAGTGGAAACGGCCAAGCAAGCTGCGGGTGTCCGGGCCAACCTCCGGGAGTCGTTAAAATCCATCTATGATCTGGAACGCTTGTCCAGCAAGATCACCATGGGGCATGGCAACGCCCGGGACCTGACGGCGCTGAAACGATCCATTTTTGCGGTGCCCGGGATCCGATCGGAGTTATCGCATCTGGACACACAGCTGTTCCGATGGAAGATCGCTGAAGACCGTCTCATGGCGATCGCCGGATGTATCGATGCGGCCATCCGTGAAGATGCGCCACCGACAATCCATGACGGTGGCATAATCAAATCTGGATTTGATGCCCAGCTCGATGAATTGATCCAGATCAGCCGGGATGGTAAAGGATGGCTTGCCCGACTCGAGGTCAAAGAGAAAGAGAAGACCGGAATTCCGTCCTTGAAGGTCCGGTACAACAAGGTCTTTGGATACTATATTGAAGTGCCGAAGGCCCGATCGGAATCGGTCCCGGAAAACTATGTGCGCAAACAGACACTGGTCAATGCCGAGCGATACCTTACAGAGGAATTGAAAGAGTTCGAAGCCAAGGTCCTGGGCGCCGAAGAACGACGGGCCGCTTTAGAATACCAGATATTCAGCGATATTCGCCGAGGAATCGCAGAGGAGCACCTTCCATTGCAGCAGGCAGCCCGTTGCATTGCCCGGCTGGACACCCTCCTGGCCTTGGCGGAGATTGCCGATCAGGAGGATTACACGCGTCCGGTTATCAACCCGGACGGCCGGATCCATGTGGAGGATGGACGACACCCGGTAGTGGAAAAAATGCTTGCCGGAGAGCGGTTCGTTCCCAACTCCATTGATATGGACAATGACACACACCAGGTCCTTATCATCACCGGGCCGAACATGGCGGGAAAATCGACCATCCTTCGCCAGGTGGCGCTCACGGTGATTATGGCCCAGATGGGGGCGTTTGTCCCGGCTCGGGAAGCGAGCACCTGTGTTGTTGACCGCATTTTTACCCGCGTCGGTGCCCTGGACAATTTGTCCCAGGGGCAGAGCACCTTTATGGTGGAAATGGAAGAGACAGCCAATATTTTGAATAACGCGACGCCGCACAGCCTGGTCATCATGGATGAAATCGGCAGGGGCACCAGCACCTTTGACGGGCTCAGTATCGCCTGGGCGGTAGCGGAATATCTCCACGGCTTGAAGGAGCGCGGGGTCAAGACACTGTTTGCGACCCACTATCATGAACTGACGCGTCTGGAGGACGCCCACCAACGGGTTCGCAATTTCAACATCGCTGTGAAAGAATGGAACGACGAGATAATTTTTCTACGAAAACTGGTTCCGGGGGGAACCAACCGCAGTTACGGGATTCAGGTCGCCCGTCTGGCAGGCCTCCCAGGCCGTGTCATCCAGAGGGCCAAAAAAATACTTTTCGCCATTGAAAGCGGAGAGGACTGCCCGGCTGCATCGCCGGCCTTGGGGGACGACACCCGCTTCGAGGACCCGGAGCAGATGCAGCTCAACCTGTTTCGAACACCGGACCAGGTCGTGTTGGACCGGCTGAAACAGCTGGACATATCTTCGATGACACCGCTGGAGGCCCTCAACATGTTGAATGAACTTCAGAAAGCCGCCAATCGAAAAGAGGAAAAGGACGGATCGTGAGACAAGTTGCGACAGCATTATATTCCGGAGTCGGAACGTGGTCATGGGCTACCCCGGCGCGCTGCTGCGCAGCGGTGCTGTTTCTCGGTATCCTGTTAACGCCCCTGGCGGATGCCGGAACATCCCCTCGGCAGCAGTATTATTCAGCCGAAGCCTGCTATCAAAACCTGAGAAAGAACCCGGACCGGATGAAGTACCGCCACAACTGGATGGCTTGCATCCGGAAGTTCGAGTCCATCTATCGTAGCGATCCGGATGGGCCATGGGCGGCCGCCGGATTGTACAGGAGCGGCAAGCTGTACCTGGCGCTCTACGGGAAAAGCGTTCTGGCTTCCGACAAGCAGGAGGCCATCGATATCTTTAATCGGATCGTCAAACGATTTCCGAAAAGCGCTTATCGGACGAAAGCCGCCGCCGAACTTCGGGCGCTGAAACGCGGCACTCAACAGAAAAAGACAACAGCGAGACCCACGCCCCGGACATCCTCCTCGACCCGGGCAGAAGCCGGTGCCAAAGCCAAATATCTCACCGCGGATGCATGCTTTCGAAAACTCGACAAAGACACGAAAAAACAAAGATATCGAGAGCCCTGGATGGTATGTATCGATCAAGCCGAATCCGCGTATGCCCACGACCCGGACGGTGTCTGGGCCGCCGCCAGCCTCTATCTGACCGGACAGATGTATGAAGGCCTGCATAAACGTTCATTTCAGAAGAGCGATGAGCACGAGGCATTGCTCCGCTATCGGAAAATTGTTCTGGAATTTCCAAAGAGCCGGTATCATCCCCGCGCCCGAAACGATATCGCGCGTATCACGGGAAAGAACCCGGCATCCCGAGCCTCACAAAAACCCGGCACGCCCATGTCACCTGCCGATGTTATTGCCCGTGAAAGCGATGCATCACGCCGTCCCCCTTCCGAATCATATCGGGGAGCCGGGGGTGCTCCGGGTTCACCGGGCAGTCACCGTGGAGCGGTTTCCGTGACGGGCCTCCGTTTCTGGAGCAACCCGAATTACACGCGGGTCGTCATCGATGCCGATGATGATACGGCATATGTCCATCGGCTGCTAAAAAAGGATCCGGCCATCAATAAACCGAAACGGCTGTTTGTCGATCTTTCCAACAGTCTTCTCGGTGAGAACATCGAGCGGACGGTTCCGATCAACGACAATCTGCTCAGCGACGTGCGGGCTGGCCAGCACACGCCGGACTCGGTGCGGGTTGTCATCGATATCAAGTCTTTTAAAACGTATAAAATCTTTTCCCTGAAGAATCCATTTCGGGTGGTGATTGATGTCTGGGGAGAGTCGGGTGGCACCGGTAGCCGAAAGACCGCCGGAAGTGCTGTCGGAAACGGCAACGATCTTCCCCCAAGCGCCTTGGCCAAGCAGCTGGCCCTCGGGGTGCAGCGCATCGTTATCGATCCCGGCCACGGGGGGAGGGACTACGGTGCGCCGGGATACCTGAAGGGGGTTCATGAAAAGCAGATCGTGCTCAGCATCAGCAAGCGGCTGGCTAAAAAGATTCGCAAACAGCTGGGGTATGAGGTGATACTGACCCGCTCGAGCGACCGGTATATGACCCTCGAGGAACGCACGGCCCTGGCCAACACGAAAAACGCCGACCTGTTCATATCCATCCACACCAATTCCCACCGGGATCGACGGGCCTATGGGGTTGAAACCTACTTTCTGAACCTTGCCACCGACAATGAAGCGATTATGGTGGCCGCCATGGAAAATGCCACGTCAGAGAAAAACATCAGCGATCTGCAGACGATTCTCCTGGATCTCATGCAGCATGCGAAGATCAACGAATCCAGTCGGCTGGCGGTACACGTTCAGGACTCCATGAACACACGGCTGAAGAAAAAGTACAGCCGCATCAAGAACAAGGGTGTCAAACAGGCGCCGTTTTATGTGCTCCTGGGGGCCCAGATGCCGGCCATTCTCATCGAGACATCGTTTATCAGCAACAAACGGGAGTGCAAGCGGCTGACGGATCCGGGCTACCAGGACGCCCTGGTCCAGGGGATCGTCAACGGGATAAAGAAATACATCAAAGAAATCAGCCCTACGACGGTGTACGCTCCCGACCCCTCTGCCGAGCGGCAGGGGTGAGGAAGGGATATTTTTCTTGACAAGATGCCGTACATGCCAAATAAATGATATCTCAAGCGTTTTTTAAGTTCATTGTTCCTTAAGACTCTGCGGTCAACGTTTTCATATGTCTGCAAACGGAACATATTTAGGACAACCACTATAACCCCTGACGGAAGGAGGCGAACATGGCGGAAAGCGTGTATAAAATCATCGAATTGGTAGGGTCCAGTGACTCCTCATGGGAAGAGGCAGCCAAAGCTGCCGTGGAAACTGCCGGAAAAAGCCTCCGGGATCTTCGCGTGGCGGAAGTCAGCAAGTTGGATATGAAAATCGAAGACGGAAAAGTTACTGCCTTCCGGGTGAGGGTTTCGTTATCGTTTAAATACGTGACCGGCTAAAGAGTCCGGCCGGTCAACCGGCCCTCTGTTAAAACACTTACCTGAGAACATCACCAAGGCGGTTACCTGCACGATACCTTTCGTGGCAGGTTACCGCCTTTTTATTTCCCCCTTTTTTGAATCCTGCCTTCACCGCATAAGAAAATGAATAAAAAAACGAGATTCACGATCCGTTGTGACCGGATCTGTCAAACCCATTTGTTAGGGTGTCTGCCAGGATCATCGAACCCGGGTGCTTGGCGAAACCCCAACAGGAGGACGGATCCATGACCAAAAGCGAGCATTTTACCGAGTACCAGGACCGTTTTGAGTACAACGGCGGTACCATGATCGAGCACATCCGCAGCCAGAACAACCGTATTCTACGGCACGATTGGATCCTCTTCGACAGCGTGGAAGAGGCGCGGGAGTATTTCTACGAGCAGATTTAATCCGTTAGCCTGTCTGCCCGTTTGCCCGCAATCCTGTTTGCTGCAAAGTCCGGGTTACCGGGTTAGCCGGTTTATACTGAGCGAGCGGCTTGTGGGGTCGCAGGTCGAAGAGCGACCTGTAGGGTTGAAGTCCTGTTACAGAGGGACAAAGCCCCAAGCCCCAAGACGGGTTGGCCTGTCTGTCGGGGTGCCTTGTCCCGTTATTGCATGACGAGCCAATGCAGCAGCGTCGAAGGAGGCAATACTTTGGAAGCGCGCTACCAAGCGACCGTTGTAGATTTTGGTAATTTGAAGGTTGTGGTGTTGTTTCGAATGTCGATATTCGAATGTCGCATTGAGACTTAGGTGGGAGAACATATGCTCTGGAGACTCTTGGACGTGATGCTGGAATGCGCTTTTATGGCGTTGATCGTCATCATTGCAGTTCTCGGAACGTTGGCCTTTGGTTTATAACAGCGAATGGCTTCAGGCGCCCTACGCTCCATGACAACATTGGGTATACGTGTACCGCAGTACCGAATCATCGTCGCCCACAGAGCACTTCCGTTGCCGGAATATGGGCCTTTCACAAGGTATCTTTAGTCGGAAAACGGTCTTCAAAATCGGGCCTGTTCTCGACCAGATCGATGCCCGCAGCCGTAAGGGTGGCGGCAACGCCGGCATGGGTGATGCACTCTGCAGACTTGTTGAGTTCAACGTAACCGCATTTCTCCAGGTAGACAATGTTCCAGTTCAACTCACGCGCTTCCGTTTCACAGGACTCTTCGATGTGACTCAGCTCAACCTGTGCAAAAGGCACTTCCTTGAACATCTCGTAAAGCAGTTCCAGAATACATCGCCGCAGCTTGACGTGAGGGATGTCATCGGGCGTATCGCGAGATGTTTTCATAACTTTCGGAGTATCTCCTTCACGCGGTTGCCGTCGGCGGCCGCACCAAAGTGTTTCATGATGGGTCCCATGGCCTGCATCTTGTTTTTGAACCGGCTGAAATCGATGTTCGCCGTAATCCAGTGTTGAATGTCTTCGTCGTCGGCCATCCGGGGAAGATAGCTCCGGAGAATGCAAAGATACCCGGATTCTTCGGCTGCGCCGCTTTTCTCGAGCAGTTCGGTTTCAGATTTCACCAGTTTTTTTATTATATTGATGATTTCCTCGTCGGAAAGCGTCTTTTTCGTTTGCCGGCCGAGTTCTCCCATGATTACGCGAATGGTGTTTTTGCGGGCGTCATCCCGTTCCCGCATGGCGGCAGTCAGGTCCTGTTTTAATGTTTCCTGCAATGACATGGTATCTCCGTAATGTTGACACGGCGTCGGCTAAAAGGTGGTGTCGAACCGCCGCCAAAATTCTTCCGGGGTGAACCGATGCTCCTGGGTTCCAAGGACTTCGACAGCGAAGCTGGCGGCGACAGCTCCCATCTGCGATGCTTTGAGCAGCTCATCGCCGGAGACAAGACCCTTGATCAATCCGGCCCGGAACGCATCACCGGCTCCGGTGGGATCCGCAACCGTGTTCGCCGGCGCTGCAGGTATCGTCTCCTCGGAGTCCCTCGTGGCAACGGCGGCCCCCATCTCCCCGAGAGTGGTAATGATACTGCCGGTATGTTCAAGAAGTTCGGCTTTCGACCGGCCGGTATGCTTCTGGATCAAATCCAACTCGTAGTCGTTTGAGATCAGAATTTTTGCCCCCTGAATCATCTCGGCCAGGTTCTCCACCGGGATCACCGGAATCTGCTGGCCGGGGTCACAGATGTAGTCGAGCCCGCAGGCCTTGTATGTGCGACTGTAGGTAATCATATCCTGGGTATTTCCCGGTGAGATGATCGCCAGGGTATCATCCGCCTTCAGGCCGTCGAAACTGTAGTTGGACGGGTACTTCATGGCCCCCGGATTAAACCCGGTGATCTGGTTGTCGGCCTTGTCGGTGGTGATATAGGCGCTGGCGGTCAGTTCCTCGGGAATGCTTCGGATGCCGTCCTGGGGCAGGGCGAGTCGTTCAAGCCACGTCCGGTAGGTGGCAAAATCCCGGCCGCAGGTCGCCAGTATTTCCGGCCGCTCTCCCAGCAGGGACAGGGTATATGCAATATTGCCGGCTGTTCCACCAAATCGCTCCAGCAGGCCGTTTACCGTAAAGCAGACGTTCAGAATGTGAATTTTCTCCGGGAGGATATGATCCGCAAATCGTCCCGGAAAATCCATGATGCGATCGTATGCCAGCGATCCGGAAATAAGTATGTTCATAAGGACGGTCTCCTGATTCCCGTTTCCCAAGAATGCCCTGGAATGTGTCAACAGCACACCGATTTGTCAAGATTTCCCTGGCGTCGTCACGGTAGAGAAAACATTTCGTCGTCGGAAACCGCGCTCGCAGCGGCACCCGTTCATGACCTGCAGCCGAAAACGTTCCGACACCACCATCGCCATATAATGCAAGCTACCCGATTCGTCTATTTATATAATAATATAATTATATAAAAATATTTATAAATAAATATTGAAATATAATTTTATATAAAGTAAGAAATCTACCATGGATCGGAAAAAAGTGTTTTCAACACGCATCAATGAGGAGCGACTCAAGGAGCTGAAGCACCTGGCGGTGGATGTTGACAAGTCTCTTGGTGCCTTGCTGGAAGAAGCGATCGCGGATCTGGTCAAAAAATACCGAACAACATTGAAACGGTGACCCATGACCTTGGTTGACGCCATCTATGCAATGACGCTGCTGGTTCTTTTCAGTCTTTTTTTTTACCTATTGAAAGGGCTGAAATAGCACCACGCTGGAAATCTGTTGGGAAGGAATGGGGTGTCGTCTGGTTTGTCTCGAGACGTTACCCGGTGGCCGGAAACACGCGATATCCAAACGGAACATAGTACGACAACTGGGATCACCCTCCGACTGCTCGCTATAGTGGCTGAATCAAACGGTCCAGAATGAGACCGGCAAAACTGTCCTGCCCGGCTGAGGTAAACAACCAGCCAAGATGGGTGAGGCAGGTCGCACAGATAATGATTCGCCACCGGTAGCCACCGAACCAGCTAAACTCATCGGTGGCCGGGCCTGCATACCCGCATCCGGTAACAGACCGGAAACAGGCGATTTCAAACACAATACCGTGTGGGTTGGCAAACGTGTGGGTGTGAGACCCCTGAACCGAGATCCGATCGTCCGGACGGGTCACGGGCTGTCGGCATTGACGGCACAGGATGTAGGCCTTTTCTTTTTTTTCTTCCTCGGATTCGTTCCCGGTGTCCGGGAGCTCCTGGTGGCTGGGGGATTTCTCGTTGGGTCGGGTGCGCCCCTCGACCGGCCGCAATGGATGTCCGTCCCACACGTCGGTGGGTGGTGCTGCCCTACAGGGTTCTTCTACGGATGTGTTGGAGAGGAGGGCCCAGGGAGTTATGGTTTCGTTTTCTGATGTGTTATCCGGCGCCGTTGGATTTTCGCTCGACCCATTGAACCGATGGAGGCAGGCAAGCCCCGGTCGCCTCCGGCGCCGCCAAAGGCGGGTAAACCCTGGTCGCCTCCGGCGCCGCCATGGGCGGGTAAACCTCGACTCCTTGGGCTCTAAGTCTGTCATGTCGCTCGAATCCTTGAATCTTTCACTCCCTGACCCCGATGGACTCACAGCGATTCATCCGTTGGCCCCATGGGTCTGTAAAACGGAAATCTTGCCGTGGTCGTCAAACAGATTCCACCAAAGATAAGTATGAATCCAAAGAGATGGTAGGCTTGGAGAACTTCCCCCAATAAAACATAGGCCAGTGCGATACTGAAAACGGGCATGAGGTACACGAATACCCCGGCTTTGTTGGCGCCGACGATGCCGACGGACCGGTTCCAGAAAAGAAACGACAGAACCGATGGAAACACGGCCACATAGGCAATGCTGGACAAGGTTGCCGGAGTGAGACCGAAGCGGGCACCGGTCTGAAGTTCCCAGAGGTAGGGCGGGATGAGGAACACGATGCCGATGCCGATCGTTGTTGCCAGGAAGGCCACCGGATGTACTCCCGACGGTCGTTTTCGAAGCAACACCGTATACAGTGCCCAGCTCATGGCGGCGGACAGCGTCCACAGGTCTCCCGCAGAAAACCGGGTGCTCAGCAAGGCCGTCACCTTTCCCCGAGACAACATCCACAGAAGTCCGCTAAGCGATATGGCGATACCGATGCCCTGAATCCTGTTGATCCTGTCCCGGAACCCGATCCAGGATACAAACACGATAAACACCGGAGTCATGGCGTTCACCAAAACCGTGTTGGCGACCGGCGTCGACTGCAAGGATACGTATATGAACGTGTTGAAGAAGGTTACGGAAAGCACCGCCAGAACGGTCATGATGGCCAGATGATCCCGGATTTGTTTCCAATCCCGGAGAAGCGGTCTGATGGCAAAGGGCAGAAGGACGATAAAGGCGCCGACCCAACGCCAGAACGCCAGCGACACGGGGGGAATGATATCGTTGACGCCTCTTCCGAGCACGAAGTTTCCGGACCAAAAAAGTATTGTCAGCGTCAGTAAAAGGTAGGGCATTGGAGTGAAACGCCGGATCTAGTGTGGTGTCCCGTAAGTTCTTGCCAAAAAAAGTGGGGGGTTACTCCCAATTGTGGGACTCGAACGCGCCAAAATCCGAAGCACGAAATTCGTGCTTTGTCGATCCAATCCTTAGGATCAGCCCAACGAAGGGCCGTATCTTATTTTCCGCAACTTGTGGGGCATGATACTAGGACCCTTTTCGTGCACATTTTGGAGGAGTAAAACCGCCTTTTCCTGTTGGAATCCCGCGGGGTCTGAAACTGCCCGGGGACATCAGCTTTTGGATCTGATCGCCACCGCACTCCGGGCATCTCGGTGCCTCGGAATCGGAGGATTGCGCCAATGTCGGAAACACCATTTGTTCGAACTGATGCTGACAATCATTACAAGAAAACTCGAATATCGGCATGTGTCGTCTCCTATACAAATGCAGACTGGATTATAGCCCTGTGACGATTTAAGTCAAGGGAGCATCTGCCACCGGTTTTGTGTGACGGGAGTTCCGGCATGGCTTGGACAGAGCGTGACAAAATTGATATTTGATAGAAATTTCGATAACATAAAACCATTGCACACTTGGACCCCCCTTGAGCATGCCGCGATTTTCCGGGCGGCTTCCGATTGATCCCTTGTCAAAACCGTTTTGCCTGCGAACCATCGGGATTAAAGGAGATCGTCATGTTGGATGCGATCTATAACGCGCTGCAAAGTGTCGGCTACACCCACCCGGTGCACCCTTTTGTTGTCCACGTCCCTATCGGAATGGTCGTCGCCGTTTTTCTGTTTGGTCTTGGCGCATGGATCTTCAAAAAGCCGGTGCTGGCTCAAACCGCACGACATTGTAGCATGCTGGCCGTACTCTTCTTGCCCCTGGCGATCGTTGCCGGGCTGATGGATTGGCAATATCATTACCACGGGTCCTGGTTGACGCCGATTATCGTCAAGATGGTTCTTGCGGGGTTATTGATTGCGGCCCTGGGAACCGCCGCATTTCGGGGCATATCTAAAAATATCGAAATCAAGCGGTTGATTCCGCTTTACTTCTTCTGTTTTTTACTGGTCATCGGGTTGAGCTTCTTTGGTGGAGAGCTTGTGTACGGAGCCCGCGGGACCACAACCCCGGCGAAACACACCAGAGCCCCCGTCGCGAGCAGCGGGTCTCTGGTGGAGCAGGGCGCAGACGTGTTTGCGAAACGATGCGCATTCTGCCATCTTACCGACAGCCGAAAAGCGAAGATCGGTCCCGGACTTCAAGGCCTGTATCAGCGGAAAAGCCTACCGGTCAGCAAGCGTTCGGTAACGGAGGAGAACATTCGCAGGCAATTAACCGCGCCCGTCAAGAATATGCCGTCCTTTCCGGATCTTTCCCAAAAGGAGGTCCGATCGCTGATCGTTTACATCGAAACCCTCTGATCCGCCGCAACCTGCGTCCAGATGACAGGGTGGTCCCACTGTTCCCGCTGTCCCTTTCGGGTGCCCTTCGGGGATCGATATGGCCCGGTTCCGAATTTTGTGATAGAACACACAAAAGCTGCCTTCGTTCGACAATCTCCCCGCTTCGGCACGCCGAACCGCGAATGGCGGCCATCCTGTTCGATTCCGATTCCGATAGCGATCCCGACGGCGACGGTGGCCCGGTCTGGATCCCTTCGGCACGGTATCATGGTGATCGAAACACTCTATATCCAAATGGAACGTATTTATGGGAACGACGCTAAAGTACCTGTTCAGCAGCCTCTGCACCATGCTGATCCTTTCAGGCGCCCTGTGCCAGGCACAGGAATTGACCATCATCACCGAAGAACTAGCGCCGTTTAATTTTACTGCCCACGGGAAACTGACCGGGTCTTCCGTACAGGTCGTCGAAGAGATACTCCGGCGTCTGGGACGAACGGAACGCATCCAGTCCATGACGTGGGCAAGGGGATACAAGCTGGCCCTGACAAAACCGAATACGGTGTTATTTTCCACAACCCGGATTCCGGAACGGGAGGACCTGTTTCACTGGGTGGGACCGTTGAATACGGTGAAAATAGGTTTCTATGCCCTGAGCAGCTCCAACGTGCGACCCAAGACCCTCGATGATGCCCGGCGTGTTGGAGCTATCGCCACATATAAGGATGACGTGCGGGAACAACTGCTGCTCGGGCTGGGGTTCACGAATCTGGACAGCTCCAAATCGCCCCTGAGCAATCTTAAAAAGCTTTTGGCAGGACGGGTGAACCTGTGGATCTTCGACAACATCGGCATTATCCTGGTGACCCGGCAGATGGGCATCGAGCAGAAAGCCGTCGAGCTCGTGCTGCCATTCGGAGAGTTTAGCCAGTATATCGCATTTTCGCGGCAAACCCCGTTATCCATCGTCCGGCAGTGGCAGGAAACCCTCGACGGGATGAAAGCCGACGGCACGTTCCAGCGCATCAGCCGCCGCTGGCTGCCGGAGGAGAGCATCCCGGCCGGCCGTGATACGGGCACCGGACGGATAAATCCGGCCGAGCGCATGCGGATTTTTACCGAAGACTCTCCACCGGGCAATTATCTGGAAAATGGAAAACCGATGGGGCTTTCGGTGGAGATCGTCCAGGAAATTCTATTCCGGCTTCGGCGGCCGGAATCGATTGAAGTCGTGCCCTGGGCACGGGGATATCGTCTGGCCATGTCCGAACCCAACGTGGCCCTGTTTTCAACGACCCGGCTTTCCCAGCGGGAGGATAAATTTCGGTGGGTAGGGCCCTTGTATTCTCAAATGTGGGGATTTTATGCGAGAAAGGGGAGCGGGGTTCGGATCCGAAACCTTGCGGATGCCAGAAACATAGCGCGTATCGGGACGTATCACAAGGATGCGAAAAAGCAGTATCTGGAGGCATTAGGATTTAACAACCTGATCAGTTCAAACATCAATATCAGCAATGTCAAACACCTGATGAAGGCCGAGATTGACCTCTGGGTAAGTTCCGACTTCAATGTGGCCTATCTATCCCGGCAGGCCGGCGTGGATCCCGAAAGGCTGGAACTGGCGTATCCGTTTCGTGAGGTATATAACTTTATTGCGTTTTCCCTAAGCACCCCCGAAGCTGTTGTCGATGAGTGGCAAGCGGTGCTCGATGCCATTGTCGCGGATGGTACCTACGGGATCATTTGCGACAAATACGATTACGTGCCGCATGCGGCCCTTGTTCCGTAACCCGAGTCCACATTGGGCGTCATCCGATGAAGTGGTCTACTTTCAAAAAACGGTCAATTTCCAGGGATCTGACCATTAGTTTGATCATGCTGATGATCCTGTTTGAAGGGATGCTGATGGTGGCTGTGTACCATCGACAGGAACGATTGCTCCTTGCCGAGCTGGAGGAGAAAGCAGACAATTACGCCCAAAATTTATCGGAGGTGCTGGTGGTTCCGGTATGGGATTATGACGATGAACAGATTGTCAAAATAGGAACGGGATTTGCCCGCAACGTGCTGTTGGAGGCCATACGCATCACCGATGCCGACGGCAGCGTCCTGTTTCGTGCCGGTGAGGCGAGGGATTTCGGCCGACAAATTGTTCGTAATGCAGATATTCAACGTTCCGGGCAGACCATCGGAAGCGTCCGTTTTTATCTGTCCACGGAAGCATACCGCGAGGATCTGGCCCAGTTACGAGATGCTATTATTCTGGTCCTGATGGCTTCTCTGGTGGTGATTATTGTCACCACCGGCATCTTGCTGAAGATTTTTATGAGGCAGCCGATGAAGCTCCTCCAGAAAGGGATCGCCCGGTTGTCCCAGGGAGACTACTCCCATAGATTCGAGGAGATTCACTACAACGAGTTGGCCGGTATTGCCGATCGGTTTCAGCAGATGGCAACCGAGGTGCAGTCTCGGGAACGTTCGCTCCAGGTGGAAGTCATGGAACGAAAACGGGCCGAGGAACGCATTCGCGATAGCGAGGCCAAAACCCGGGCGCTTCTGGATGCGATTCCGGACGTGATGTTCCAGCTCGACCGGCAAGGTTTTTTCGTTGACTACAAGGGGGCCTTGCAAGGTCTGTATGCCCATCCGGGCGCATTGATCGGAAAGAACCTGAACGATGTGCTGCCACCCAAGGTATGCGAAATTTACTTTGAAAAACTTCGAGAAACCCTTGAAACCGGACAGTCAACGAAGTTCGAATACGAGATTCCGCTGGATGAGTCGCCAGCCTATTTCGAATGCCGCATGGTGGCCATCAAAAAAGACCAGTCGCTGGCCATCGTTCGAAACATTACAGACAGTATCCTTGCGTTGGATGAAAAAAACCGGCTTGAAGAGCAGCTGCGCCGCGCCCAGAAGATGGAGGCGATCGGTATGCTGGCCGGTGGTGTGGCCCATGATTTGAACAATGTGCTGTCCGGGGTGGTCAGTTACCCGGAACTGGTACTCATGGACCTGCCCCCGGGAAGTCCTCTGCGTCAGCCTATCGAAACCATTCAGGCATCCGGCGAAAGGGCCGCAGAGATTGTCCAGGATCTCTTGACTCTGGCCCGGCGCAACGTGTCTGTATCCGAAGTTGTGGCGTTAAACGACATCATCGAAGATTATCTCCATAGTCCGGAGTATGCCAAGCTCAAACGGGACCATACCCACCTAAGGATCGAGCTGGAGCTGGAACCGAAACTGCTACCGGTGACCGGCTCTCCGGTCCACCTCGCAAAAACGGTGATGAACCTGATTTCCAATGCGGCCGAGGCCCTGGAAACCGGCGGCCGCATTTCCATTACCACGACCAACCAGTACATTGACACGCCGATCAAAGGTTATGATGATGTCCAGGAGGGTGACTACGTTGTCATAACCGTCTCCGATGATGGGATCGGCATCGAGGCGGAAGACATCGAGCGTATTTTCGAGCCGTTTTACACCAAAAAAATTATGGGTAGAAGCGGCACCGGGCTCGGGATGGCCGTCGTGTGGGGTGCCGTGAAAGATCACAGCGGGTACATCGATGTCCAAAGTCGTGAATCGATCGGCACCGATATTACCATTTATCTTCCGGCCTCTCGACAGATCCGTCGGGGTTCTGAGGATCTCGTGTCTCCAGATGAATATCGGGGACAAAATGAACACATCCTGGTTATTGACGATGTCCCGGAACAGCGGGAAATCGCAACCCACATGCTCGAGAAACTGGGATACCGGGTGACGGCCGTTGCCTCCGGAGAGGCTGCGATCGACTTTTTAGGCCATGAAGCCGTGGATCTGCTGGTGCTGGATATGATTATGGAGCCGGGGATGGACGGATTGGAGACCTATCAGCGAATTTTGGACCTCTATCCCGCTCAGAAAGCGATTATCACCAGCGGGTTTTCGGAATCGCGACGGGTCAAATCCGCCGAAACACTCGGGGTTGGTGCATACCTGAAGAAACCCTACCTGATAGAAACCCTCGGACTGGCCGTTCGCAGGGAGCTGGACCGCCAACCTGTCGGATAATAATACTGCTTATTTTCAATACATTGAAAGGCTGTTGCACTTTCTTCGTATAGAGCGATTGGCAGATTTCCATTCCGAAACCAAACGTTCCGTCCCGGCTCTGGATTTTTCTATCGTAACATATTTATTGCAACGGCTATGGCATTGACAAAGGACTGTGTAACGGATTAGATGATGAGCATCCGCGTTACATGTTCTCAAGCGCCTCTGCTCAAGTATACACACATCTTTACGTTGAGTTGTCATTATACACTGAGGCTTGCGCTTACTCATGGTTCCCTCGATGTGACCTTTCGTTGATCGGGGGAGGGAGAGCAGATGAACAAGAAGCATCAGATTCTCAATGCTGCGGCAAAACTGTTTGCCACACAAGGCTTTGACGGGACAACCACGCTTCAGATCGCCACCGAGGCCGGTGTAACCGAACCGCTCATCTACTATCACTTCAAAGGCAAAGACGAGCTGTTTACCAGCATTCTGCAAACCGCATTCGAGAAATATTTTACCCGACTCGAAAATCTTCCCCGAAGAACCACTATCCAGTTTGTACAGATTGCAAACTTGATTAACCTGCATTTTGCCATTGTCGATGAAATGCCCAACGAAACATTTCTGGTCATGAATACATGCCCCGTCAAGCTGAACGATCCGGACCATGTGTGCCGGGCCAATGTCGACAGGCAAAAGGAATGGCTGACGGGGTACCTGACACAATGCCTCGAGGAAGGGATACGCCGGCAGGAATTTGTAGAGATGCCCATAGCGCCCACTGTGGAATTGCTGATCGGCGTCATTTCCGGTCTCACCCGTCGACGGGCGCTGAAATTGGATTCCAATCGTCAGGTGCGCACCGCAACGATCGATTTCTGCCGCCGCGCGCTCCAGGCCGTCGACGCCAAGAGTTGATGACACATCCCGGATAGCATTCACGCCATGCCCCAAGCACCGATGCCATTTCCAGGATCCTATTGGGTGTTGCCGGGTCAATTTCTGGCCGGCGAATATCCCGGAGCGAAACATCCGGTCAAAGCCCGTGAAAAGCTGACCGCTTTGCTCGATTTCGGTATCCGCCATGTGATCAATCTCATGGAGTCGGACGAACGCGATCGTCAGGGAGACCGATTCACGCCATATAAGTACGATCTCAAACACATCGCCGAGGTTAGAGGCCTCCCTGTCACCATCATACGGTTTCCGGTTCCGGACCTCGGCATTCCCCCTGTCGATATCATGCATGCCATTCTCGATGACATCGATCGGGCCATCGATGAACGGCGGCCAGTCTATCTGCATTGTTTGGCGGGGATCGGTCGAACGGGAACTGTGGTTGGCTGTTATTTGATCCGTCAGGGGATGGCCGACGGCGACACCGTGCTGGATAGAATCAGTCGGCTGAGACAGTGCAGCGCCACCCATCATGTCGTTTCACCGGAAACCCACAGCCAGCGGCAGATGATTGCCCGCTGGTCCGATGAGCCGTGATAAATTACGACATGCAGCCGCGATGATCATATGGCATGGGAGGCTTCGATTCAATATGCGGTTATATCCCGTTTGGACATAGCGAATGTCTGTCAGCAGGATACCGTTTTTCGGGAGTCCGGATCCGGACACGTTCGGTATCGAAATCGAGGCAAAATGGCCAACTTCGACGTCGATACCGATAGCGTTCCCGGCCAAATACGACGAGCCCTTCTGTTCCGTTCTTGCAGCGGCTAAACCTGCTGGTGCTATTTTCCGGCTATCCGCAGGTCACCGCATTCTTCTTATCCTCAAAGCAAGAGTCGGTACTGACAACCTGATGGCATTCACGGCAGTAGAAATAATTGGGATAGCAATTCACGCCGCAGCGCTGGCACCGCCTTCCGACATCCGGTTTGTGGCGGTGCAAGGTATGCTTACACCCTTTTTTATGACGAGCGTACCGCTTTCGATCCTTTGCCAGAACCATTCTATGTCGTTCAAGCTTACACGTCTTACGATCACAATATCTCCGAGATGCCTGTTTGGGCGGTACGGTAAAATCCGAACCGCAGATTCGGCAGCGCTTTTTGAGCATCTCAACTATCCTTTCCAGGAGCTCCAGTGTACATTCACGCGGCACCACCTGTCTCGGATGACCGTGCTTCCGGCAGGTACGGGATGGCGGGAACAGGGCGCAATTAGACACTAATGCCGAGGCATCGTTTGTCAACGACATCGCGACAGGCCGCTATCCGCCTTGTCCGGCTGGGGCAATGACGGCCTCCTGAGGGATCCGCATCAGGATGTTCTGTCGGGGAAGTGATGGATGGGGCAAAAATCAGCGGCAGAGTCTGAAACCTATTCTCGCAGTTCGTCAAAACGGCACGTTAGGGATACCCCATCGCCGTCATAGGACGAATGCACCTTGTAGGGCAGGGTATGAAAGAGCTTGATCATGCCTTTGTTGTGCGGAGCGGTGTAGGCCATGAGGCCGGAAAGACCGTTTTCCCGGGCGGCCTCGGCAAGTTTTTTCAAAATTAGCCGACTGATGCCCTTCCCCTGGTATCCCCTGGCCACAGAAAAGGCGACCTCGGCAATGTTACCATGGGCGAGATACATGCTTTCGCCGACCGCAATCACCCGGCCGAAGCCGAACTCTCCCACCACCGCCACCAGCGTCAGGTCCCGAATGTAATCAATCTGAGATTTCGGTTCCACTTCCGCTCGACCAAAGGCCGTTTTTTCGTGGAAAAACCTGGAGAAAATGTCGTCTTTGTTCAGATTGTAGTAATGCTCCTGAATTCGGCGTTCGTCCACCGGCTTGGCCGGCCGGATCGTTATTTCTTCACCGGCGACCGTAATGGTCTGTTCCAGTTTCACGGGATATATGCCGCGAACCGCCTCACCCAGCGTTCGTTCCGTACCGATGAGGCCTGCCTCTTTGGCGTCTTCAAAAAGCGCCTCGCGAAAATCCGGATGTGCGACACTGATCATACCGATGACCCGCTCCTGGAGGCTTTTTCCAAACAGATTGAACGCGCCATACTCACTGACCACGTAGTGTACATCAGCCCGGGGTACAACCACCGCGGTATCGCTCAGGTGGGGAACGATGTTGCTGCTCTTGCCGTTATCCGATGTCGAATAGATCATCAGGATCGATTTTCCGCCGGGGGACCGGCGGGCGCCCCGCAAAAAGTCAGGGATACCGGAGACCCCTGCGTAATACGTCTGCGGTGAGGCCTCCGCCGATACCTGACCTGTCAGATCGATCTTTTTCGCCACATTCATGGACACCATGCGGTGGTGCTTCGAAATGATAAAGGGATCGTTGACATAATCCGAGGGGTGGAAATCGACTGCCGGATTGTCGTGGATGAACTCGTAGAGATTCAGGGAACCGATAGCGGCCGATGCGACGATTTTTCCGTCATTGAATCCCTTTTTCCGATTGTTGATGATGCCCATGGCATACAGGTGCATGATATCGTCGATGAGGAATTGGGAATGGATACCCAGATCATTTTTGTCTCCAAGGGCCTGGAGGGTGGCCTGGGCGGCAGCATCCAGTCCGATTTGCAGCGTAGATCCGTCGTCGATGAGTCGTGCGATCTGCTTTCCGATACGGGTAGCGGCATCAGATGAGGGGCGCGCCGGTATGGCGATCAGATCCTCCTCGTGTTCGACAATGGCATCCACATCGTTGACATGGATGAAACTCTGTCCCAACACCCGGGGCATTCTTGAATTCACCTGGGCGATCACAATTTCAGCCGATTGGGCCGCTGCCAGGGTAACGTCCACCGAGACACCGAGGCTCATCCATCCGAAGTCATCCGGTGGCGTCACCTGAATCAGGGCGGCACTGATCGGCAGCTTGTGCGTTTTGAACAAACCGGGGACTTCGGACATGTTGACCGGTGTCACGAAGCGTCTGTTCTGGGCAATGGGATCCGCCCCGGCCGATCCCAGGTAGATTGTCCGGATCGTCAGATTCAGGTCGTGGGTACGATTGGCGATGGCCGTTAACGAGGTTGTCTCCTGGCTTAACGTCCGAACAATCTCTACACCGGTCAACCGTTTTGACGCTTCGGAGAGCTCTCGTACCAGTTCCTGGGGTTCGCCGCATGCCGATCCGATGAATACGCGATATCCCGGCCGAATCATCCGGATCGCGGCCGCCGCGGTTTGTCGTTTCTCGATGTAGCTGTCCGCCCAATAGGATGTGTGAATCACAGATACCTCCCGGCCGTCAGACGGCCTGATTCAAAAATTCCCTGCTCTTGTGTGCGCCGACAAGCCGTATTATCATGATATATAACCGGCCTGAACCCATTGCCGCCAAGACCGAAAAAGGTGAATCCCATGCTCAAGGCGCTTATTTTGATTGTACTCACAGTTTGCTATATTATGATCAAAAACTATTTGGAAGGGCGATTGTTAAAAGAGTATGAGAACAGCGACGAGTTCTGCCTGTCGAGTCTCGCAGTCGCCAGAAAGTGCAGCACATATGATATTTTTCGCACCGTCGCGCAGGACTGGGGATTTTCCGACGCCAAGGTTGAAGATGACTTTCGCCGATACCTGAGAACCGGAGACATACCCCATTACATCAGCTCCTATGTCCGCAAACACATCCACGATACCGATCGGAGGTACGGCTCGATGGTACATCCAGGAGGTTCGCTGCCCCGATCCTGGTCCGCATAATCCGGGTATCCCACGACGGCTATCCGGTGCCATGCCCCTGCTATACCGGGTTTTCCCGATGTATCAAGCGGTGCCCATGATACGGCACGATCCGATCAATGCCGATGTCCGGACACATCCCGTTGGATCGCCAGATAGTGGGTGATTTCTTCTGTGCCGGTGCGAATCGGCGCAATTTTCCATTCCATCGCGAACGTGGACCCGTCTTTCCGGTAATTGGTCGTTTGTCCGTGGAATAGCTTGCCCGCAGGAATCTCCTCGCTCAGTCGGTCGAGCACCTTTTTGTCGGTCTCGGGGCCCTGGAGAAGAGCGGGCGATTTTCCGATTAATTCCTCTGGTCCGTAGCCGGTCATCTCGCAAAAGACCGGGTTGACATACACGATGGGATATCCCGGTCCGGCTTCGGTAATCATGATTCCGTTGAAGGAATGCTCCATGGACGCCTCCAGAAGGCGGCGCATGATGTACTTAAAGCTCTCGTCCTGGTCAAAAAGGGTAAAGATGTCTGTGGTCAGTTTCATCAGTATCGCTCCACGTTTGTGTCATGTGTTGTTGATGAACGTGATGGTTTCTCGCTGCATGCGGCCCGGCGCCCAATCAGAAATAATATAAGCTCTTTTTTAGCGACAGTTCCATGCTTCAGTCGTAGCGCTGAAACACGAATTTCGCAATACCCTTCAGCTTTCTACACGGATAATCATATTAGCCTGCTGCAACAAGGGATCAACCCGCCACACAGACGGCGGGCAAGCCTTTCAGCATACGGCCGACATCGTCGCGTTTCAGAAAATCGTTACATGATTCTATTTGTAAGCATTTGCACCTTTTCTTCAACCTGTCCAACAGTCGCAGCGGCCTTGCCGGTGATTCAAATCAGAATGTGCATTCGACAGCAGGCGAGATCACCCACACCATGACTGCCGACACCAGCAGCAGGCTGCCCATATATCCAAAAACCAGGTGATAGTTGCCCGGGTACACATCCAGCAGGTACCCACCCAGCCAAGGGCCGATGGCGCCGGAGACAAAGCCGAAAGCGGTGAAGACAAGCCCGAAAATGGACCCGAAATGCTGCATGCCAAAACAATCGCTGACCAGTGGTGCGCTCACGGCAAACAGGGTTCCGAAGGCGAACCCGATGACCGCTGCCAGGATCGACACCGCCGCCACATGGGAGACAAACGGAAGGAGATAATACGCCATGCCGGCGGCAAAAAAAGCGGTGCACATGACGATCTTACGGCCGGTAATATCGGAAAGAAAACCACTGAGTAGACGGCTTACCCCGTTGGTGATGTTGAAGGCCATCAGAATGGCCAGGGCCTGGGTCATGGTCAATCCCACATGCAGGCCATAGCCGGCCGACAGCGTGACCATGGAAACGCCGGCAGCACCGACACAGGCAAACATCGCCCACAGGAGCCAAAAGGACCGGGTTCGGAGGCTTTGGAATCCATCCAGGGACATCAGTGTCGCATTGTCGGCGTTCGGAACCGGTGCCGGGGCTGCCGGAGGCCGGATGAAGGGCGCCAGCAGTATCGCAACAAAAAACATGAAGCTCCCAAGGGACGCGGCCATGTCTGCAAACCCGAGACGGCCCAGTAGATGGTTGAACAGAGGGGCCATCAGCGCCCCGGAAATCCCGAAACACATGCTGACGAGACCGGCATACAGCCCACGCCATCTGGGATACCAACGCTGCACAACGGTCAGGGTCGGCACATAAACGAACGCCGAAGAGGACCCGACCATGAAGGCCCACCCATACACCCCATGGATTGACGTGGCCCGGCTCACCAGCAGCGCGGCCGTCGAATAGAGCAGGGCACCGATCACCGTGGTCCAGGCCGTACCGATACGTTCCTGGAGCCGGCCCACCAGAAACATGAAAATGCCCGCCCCGGCCAGAACAAAAAAAAGGGTCTGACCGACATCGGCTCTGCTGACATCAAACGTTTCCTGCCAGTAAGCGGCCATGACACCGGGGAAACCAAAAATAAACGATCCCGGAAAGAATATGGCCGCACAACTGGCAAGTACCGCAGCCGGCCCCTGGTATCGAAACGGCATGTCTTCGCACCTCTTGAATGTGAATCGAGTGCCTATCCCGGTTACGGTGATGTTGCCACCGGGTTTGCCGATTCAGTGTACCGGTGTGTCGGTAAACCTTCGTCACCCCCGAACCGGAAAACATCGAGATTCAATCTATGGGGTCTAACCACCAAATGACGGAACTCTTAACAGAGCTAAGAGTGGAATTCGGCCATTCTGTCACCCCCTCCGCGCCTCCCCCATCAAGGGGAAGTCCTTTTCATCCCTCCCCTGGTGGGAGGGAGTCCCAGGGAGGGGGTATTATGGAGGATTCCTTGTTATTGGTTATCGGTTCGTTAAAATATCTCGTCGAAAAACACGCGCATATGCAGCCAGGATCTCTGATCGGCGCTTCGGTTGTAGGCAAGGGCCGGAATCCCGGTTTTATCTGCATCGGGATTGGTGAAGCTGTGTTTGGCCCCGCCGTAGCTGATCATCTGCCAGTCAAGCCCGGATGGGTTCATGGCGGCAATATAACGGTTCAGCTGTTCGACTTTCACAAAGGGGTCGGCCGCGCCGTGGAACAACAGAATTTTGGCGCCGACCCGCTGAATTTGCTCCTGGGAAGGTGCAATCGGTTGTCCGTGAAAGCTCACCACGCCGCGAAGACTTGCGCCACTGTAGGCAAGCTGTTGGACCGTCGCCCCCCCGAAACAGTAGCCGATAGCCGCAATCCGGGTTTTGTCCACCCGGGGCTGGCGAAGCAATATCTCCAACCCGGCCGATGCCCGTTCCTGCCAAAGAGAGATATTCTGGCTGATGGCGTTCATCCAATCCGCTGCCTGACTCGGGTGGGTGGTTACCATCCCCTTGCCGTACATATCCAATGCAAAAGCGACATAGCCCAATCGGGCAAGTTGACGGACCCGGCTACGGGCATAGTCATTCAACCCCCACCACTCATGGACCACCAACACCCCGGGCCTCTTCCCGGGGATGCCGTCGTTGTAGGCCAGAAACCCTTCCAGTACCTGCCCGTTGTGTTCGTAAGTGATGGTTTCACTGACGACTTCGGCGTGGATCGGTGTGGTGATCAGCAGAAAAAGTAGTACGATGCCTATATATCGTGTGTTCATCTTCGAATCCTTTTTGTTGAGTTGAAAACATTAGAACGATTACTGAAACAGATATGATGGCAGGAAACATAATGCCGTAACATGCATTACACAAGTCATGACATGACCGGCGGCGCGGCCGGATCCAGCGAGAAACGCCAAATCCCGGGTTGGATGACGAATACGGAGTTTCCCCGGGCATTGCCGGTCAAGACCGGGCTAGTCGACAAGATAAAGCCGTCGCTTTAAGTCTTCCCGTTTGGCCTCCGGAAGATCGAGCCCGTCCAATGCCTGACTCAATTTCTTACCGTTGATCAAAACAGGGTAATATCCGCACGTATCAAATAATTGCGGATCGGTCGTGTCGAGCAGTACTCGGGGATAGTCCCGGCACATCCCCGGACGACTCTCGTAGGCGTCGCAGAGACCGGTTCGGATGTCCAGGTGGGTGCATCGGAATGTGAATGTTTTCTCCTTTCGGTCCTCCCGGATAAATTCGAAGCCGTTTATCCGCCGGTGCCAGGTGATGATCCACCATCGCGCCATCTTCAGGTAGAGAAAGGGTGGAAATACCTGAACCATGGGCATGCGGCAGCACTTGCCGCACCGATTGCAGGCGCCGCCGAGTCGATAGATCCGTCGCCGCTGGATCATGCGGGTCAATTTCAAGTCAGCGGCGTATCTGACCCGGGCCACCCGTTTGATTGCCCGTTTCAGCCATCTGTCGCGCATGGTATATAGACTTCCAGGTCATTCGTCATTAAGGTAATCTACAGCTCAGCCGCCCCCGGGGTCAGCAAGTCCACATTTGGATATGCCATGATCGCGTCGCTGGGATCCCGGAAATGTAACGGAGCACAGGGTTCGAGCGACATGGTCGCGTTCCATAAAATCGTCGCACGATTTTATTTGTACACCCGATATGGAAAAAAGAAAACTCTTCGGAAACGGATTGAAAGAGCAGCTCCTGGCCAGCGCCAGGGATCGTGCCTACCGGTTTTTAATGGCGGGCGGTACGGTGCGCGGTGTTATCGTTCACGGTACCCGAATGATCAACGAAATGAGAGCCAATCATGAACTGGGCATTCTCGAAACCATGGTCCTGGGGCGTGCCTACCTCGGTGTTTGTTTGATGACGGCAGAGATGAAGGGGATTGATCGGATTGCGCTGAAAATCGCATGTTCCGGCCCGATTGCGGGATTGGTGGCGGAAGGAAACGCCTTCGGGGAAATACGGGGCTATTTATACCAGGTTCCCATACCGGTGGAACGGCCATTGAACGATTTTGATTTGTCGTCCTTTTTTGGCGCCGGCGTGGTGTCCGTGACCCACCACATGACGGGTGCCAAGGATCCGTTTACCGGCCAGGTGGCGCTCAAATACGGCAATATCGCCCTGGATCTGGCCAATTACTACCTGGAGTCCGAACAGATTCCCACCGCAATCAACCTCAGCATCCAGCTGAACCGGAAAGGGGATGTCATCGGTGCTGGAGGACTGATGCTCCAGGTGATGCCGAATGTGGATGAAGGAATTGTTCCGGGGCTGGAATCCGACGTGAGCGATATGCCTTCTCTTGGCAAGGCCTTTGCCGAGGAAAAAGATCCCCAGGAGATTGTGAACAGCCATTTTAGGGCGTATGAACCCCGTTTCATCGGGGATCGACGGATCGAGTTTTTATGTCATTGCAGTCGGGAAAAACTCAAGAGTTTTCTGTCCCTCATGCCCGCCAATGAATTGGAAGATATCCTCGAGAATGGTCCCTTTCCACTGGAAGTGCGCTGTCACAACTGCAACACGCCCTATGAGTTCAACCAGTACCAGATTGGCAACATTTATGAAAAGCGCATGGCCGGCAGGTCGCAGCGGCGCTAGTCCTTGAACTCCGGCGCACGTTTCTCCAGCATGGCCCGAATGCCCTCCTGGAAATTGGGGTCCTGAAATGTGATGCCCTGGTACACGGCTTCCTTATGAAGAATGTCGGAAAGGGTGCTGCGGTCGGCGCTGTCGGTGTTTTCCTTGATGATTCTTAAAGGAACTCCCGGCATCCTGGCCATACGACGGGCGACGTCCATGACGGTGGTTTGAAGGCGATGGTCCGGTACCACCCGGTTGACCAACCCGAGGCCCCCGGCCTCTTCAGCGCTCAATATGTCTCCTGTCATGAGAAGTTCCTTTGTTTTTGCCGGCCCCACCAGTCGATACAGCAGATATTCCGACCCCATGCCCGGGTTGATACCCAGCCGAATAAAGGTGAATCCGATGGATGCCGTGTGTGCGGCAAATCTCATGTCACAAGCCAGGGCCAGGCAGGCTCCCGCACCGATCGCCGCGCCGTTGATGGCGGCGATGGTGGGAATCGGCAGTCGGTGGACGGAAAGGAAAGCACCGTAATAGTCATGCAGTGCGTTTTCGATCTCCAGGGGGGTCGATTCCACCCAACCGGGAAACATTTGCAGATCACCGCCCGCGGTAAAGGCCGGTCCTGCGCCGGTGACCACAAGTACCTTGATGTCCGGGTGTTGTCCCACCCGTTGAACGGCGTCACGGAACTCGACGGCCATGGCGGTGTCCATGGCGTTGCGCTGCTCCGGCCGGTTCAGGGTCAGCATGCCGACACGGTGCTCGTGTTCCAGTTTGATAGTGTTATAGGAAGCGATGGGTGTCATGGACGATCCACGCAGATCTCAACAGCAGGTCAAGGCGCAACCAGTTCAAACAACGCTGAATCAACGTCGACGGGACTAGCCTTCGGTGCCTTCCGTGTCGAATGGCGATCCTGCCGGAAATAGTCGCTGCCCCAGTTCCCTGTCCATCATGAGAAGGGCTGACTTATCGTCTCCGATCATTTCCAGTTCGTCCGCAATTTTTCCCGCTGCGGCTTCTTCTTCAATCTGTTCCTCGGAGAACCACGCCAGCATGGGTTCGGATTGATAATCTTTTTCTTCCCGGGCAATCGTCGTGAGATCGTTGATCGTACCTGTAATGAACTGCTCGTGCTGATAGGCATCCTTGAAGGCTTCCAGGGGTGAAGACCACTCGGTTTTCAGCTGCCGCAGGTCCTGTAACACCACTTTACCGCCGCGATCGATGATATGCCTGTAAAATTTCATAGCATGAGCCATTTCTTCGTGGGCCTGAGAGCGCATCCAGCGTCCCATGCCGTCCAGACTTGCCGATTCGAAGTAGGCCGCCATGGACAAATAGATGTAGTAGGACTCCAGCTCATTTTTTACCTGGTTGTTTAACGCATTGTTTAAGCGATCCCCGATCATCCGTGTGCTCCTTTCTCCTGCAGTTTTTCTTTTTGGTTCTTCTCCCAATACGTGGGGGAAGTAGTCCAAGGTATACCCGCCTCCGGCGCCGCCGGAGGCGGGTATACCTCGACCCCTTGAAACCTAATGGATCACCCCTACACAAGTGGGATTTCCAGCGTTTATTGATTCAGAAACCACAATAATTGGGATATGATCCCCAGTTTATGAATGCATCAAAAATAACATCGTCTGGGGGCTTGTCAATTTGAGGCGGATTCGTGAACGCGACCCGTGCTGAGGGGTAGAATTCCGTTTCAACCGAGACCCGGAATGTGAATACGAAACGGGCGGGTGGATCGGAATCCGTATCGACTTCAAAGAAGGCGTTCCGCCGGTGATCCCGGTTCCGTTAACGGCCCGGGTGGAACAAACGCCTGGCTTGAATTCCCTCGACAGGACACTATATCTGTCTGCCGATCTCCTCGGCCTCACCCACGGCGAATTGGATGGTGCGCGGGCTTTTGGCGTCGCCGATGACATGCACATCGACGGCCCGGTCTTTGAACAGCTCCAGCGGTTTTTTTATGGACGTCATGGCGTCGGAGACGACCACGGTGTCAAATCCGTCGATTTCCAACGGCCGACCGTTGGAGAGAAATGAGACGCCGTGGGGGAAAAAACGTTTGATAGACACTTTCTTAAAAAGTGTTACCGGATGGGCAGTCAGCCGTTCCCGAAGATAGAAACGGTCATTGCTCGACATTTCTTCTGCAAAGTGTGCTTTTCGATGCAGGACCACGACATCACATCCCTGTTCGGCCAGATGATCGGCCACGACCAGCCCCGCTTGATTGCCACCCATGACAATTGCCTTGCCGCCGACGGCGGCATTTTCCTCGAGTACTTCGAGCATCGTAACGACATTCATTCGGGATTGAAAAAGACCCTTGTAAAGGGGTACCTCCGGCATGCTGCCGGAAGCCAGTATGGCGACATCCGGCATTTCGACGGTGATGATGCGTGCATCGACCGGCGTGTTTAGGCGAATCTCCACGCCAAGGCGGGCCACTTCCCGTTCAAGAAAGTTGACCAGATCCATGATTTCCCCCCTGCCCGGGGGAAGGGCCGCCAATCGCGCCAGACCCCCCGCGTGGCGTTTCTCATCGAGTACGAGAACCTGGTGCCCACGCAGCGCCGCCATGCGGGCTGCGGCCAATCCGGCCGGCCCGGCACCGATGACCATCACTTTCTTGGACGCTGGAGCGGGCACCGGGTCCCCCAGCAGATATTCCCGTCCCACTTCCGGATTTACCACGCAGGAGCCCGGTTCCAGAGCAAGGACGGCATGGATGCACGCCAGGCAGCAGCCGATGCAGGGGCGAATGGTGTCCGTTATTCCGGTTCTGGCTTTGTGGGGCCAGTTTGGATCCGCCAGGAGGGAACGCCCCATGGCCACCATGTCGGCCTGCCCGCCCCGGATGATGCGTTCGGCCATTTCCGGAAGTTTGATCCGGCCGGCGGTGATGACGGGCACAGACACCAGCGGTTTTACCGCTTCCGCCAGATGGACAAAACATCCCTGCGGCACATACATGGAGGGAATGGTCAGTTGGCGCGAGCCATAGACGCCGGCTGAGACATGCAGGTAGGCTGCCCCTTCGGCTTCCAGTATCGGGGCCAGTCGCTTGGCGTCGGCCAGTGTCCATCCGCCGTCGATGTAATCGTCCCCGTTGATACGGATACCCACCGGGAAATCTGTTCCGGTTTTGGTCCGTATATCGCGCATGATGTCGCGCAGAAAGCGGATGCGGTTGTCAAACGGCCCCCCATACGCATCCTCGCGGATATTTGAGTTGGGAGAGAGAAACTGGTTGATCAGGTACCCGTGGGCGCCATGGATTTCAATAAAATCGAACCCGGCTTCCAGACACCGACGGGCGGCATCGCCGAAGGCGGCGACGATCTCGTCGATCTCCATCAATGTCAGCGCCTTTGGGACACCGTTGACCACGGCAGGCGCCGGGATGGCCGACGGGGCCACTTTCTGGTCATGGTAGGACTGTCGTCCGCCGTGCATGAGTTGTACGCCAAAACGGGTCTCATAGGGCCGGACGGCGTTGACCATGCGCGTCAGCGACGGGATGCAGGCGTCGTCCCAGAGGGCCGGAAGATGCGGGAGTTCCACGCCGCTCGGGTGGACACCGCCGCCCCCGACCAGCATCATCCCGACACCGCCGCGGGCCCGCACCCTGAAATACTCGATTAACTGGTCGTCCACCCAGCCCTGGTCATCAACTCCAAAGTTGATACTCATGGCGGACATGAGGAGGCGGTTTTTAACCTTGAGGGATCCAATAGAGATGGATTGGAACAGATGCTTGAATGCTGACACGATGTTATCCCGTCACATGATGTTTCGCCAAAACATGGCATGAAATCTTCTCGGCGATGGTCTATGGCGATTGCCGGAATTGCGTCACTCGGGTTATATCAGCCGGTGAGCCGTGTTTTCTATCCGTGATGCTGCTGAAATTACCACATAGTCCAGTTTCCGCTGGAGTTCCCGGAGGCTCGAGGCACCCCCGTATGTCAACCCGGACCTCAGACCGCCGAGAATGTCGGCAATAATATGCTCCTCGTTTTCCTTGTACGGCACTTCGGCCGCCACACCTTCGGCAGTTTTCCAGTCGGCCATGCCGCCGTGGAATTCTTTCTGCACCTCGCTGCTGGCCATACCCCGGGATACCTTGAACTGAATCTGCGTTCCGTCTTCGCCTTGGCGGGTCAGCATGGGACCCGGTGTCGGCCGGGTCCCGGCCAGCATGCTGCCGATCATGACAAAATCGGCCCCAAAGGCGAGGGCTTTAACCACATCTCCCGGGGTGCGGATACCCCCATCGGCCACAATGGAACGATCCACCCGGTTGCAGTTGCGGATTGCCGTCAGGTTGGGCACGCCGAATCCCGTTTTGATCCTTGTCGTGCAGACCGAGCCGCCTCCAATCCCGACCTTGATGATATCCGCACTGCACGAGGAGAGGTAATCCGCACCGGCGTAAGTCGCCACATTGCCGGCCATCAAGCAGGAATTTTCCCCGAGCATCTGACGGATCTTTTTCAGGGTTTTTCCCACATAGCGGGCATGGGCATGGGCTACGTCCACGTTGAACAGGGTGGCCCCGGCATCCCTGAGCGCCTCGGCCCGCTCCAGATCTTTGGCGGAACAGCCGATGGAGACAAGCGTCGGATAGTTGCAGGCCTTGTACATCCGGACGTTTTCTTCGATGGTGCAAAATCGATGCAATACCCCGATCCCGCCTTTGGCGCCCATGAAATTGGCCATGTCCGACTCGGTGATGGTGTCCATGTTGGCCGACATGAGGGGTATGGCCAGGGAGAGTTTGCCCCGACGATCGGAAACGGTGGTGTCGACGACCTTTCGTGACTCCCAATGGTTGTAAGAGGGCACTAGCAATACATCATCGTAGGTAATGGCGTCAGTCATGTCATCTCCTATTTTCTTCGTGGTGGAGGCATGGGGTATCCATCACTCGCCAAGAGGGTCTTGGTTTCTTCCCAAACTTGTTGCAGGAAATGAAACACCCCCATCCGTTAGTCATGGCCCACAATAAATACCCGAAGTTCTCTTAAAAAACCAGCGTGCTCGGTGAGAAACCGCTGAAAAAGTGCTCCGTCGCTGAAAAGATCTTGACTTTGCCGGGGGCAACTCGTTATGAATCCACAGAAAATAAAATTGTTTTGCGATGTTATGAAACGCGACGATGTCGCTCATCGGGCGAACGCCCCTATCCCCGCAGCCCGCTGGGCGGGGAACCATCAGGTTCACGCAACGCCTCGGAAAAGGAACCGCCGGCATGACTCTCGTAACCGTAGATAACAGATTTTGGTACTGGTGGTGCTCCATGGAGGGCCACCGGTCTGGACCAGGATAAGCTGAATATAGCAAGGTTCAAAAGGACCGCGGGCCCAAGCCCACGGTCCTTTTTCATTTTTTACGGGCTGTGGGGCAACCTGCGGCCTTTGTTTGTGAAAAGCCGGCAGGATGACCCCGAAGATGTGATGAGTAATCCCTGAGTAAAGGAGGAGAACACATGTTGATCGTCATGGAACAACACGCCACCCAGGAGGAGATAGCGGCGGTTGTGGTGGCAATTGAAAATCGTGGGTACCAGGCACGCCCGATTCCGGGCGGGGAGCGGACATCCATCGGGGTCCTTCAGAACAAGGGGGCCGTCGACGCCTCCCTGTTTGCCGGACTGGCCGGGGTCAAGGACGTCATTCCGGTCACCCGGCCCTATAAGCTGGTCAGCCGGGAGTTCCAGCCGGAGAACACGGTTATCCGAATCGGGGATGTGACCGTTGGAGACGGCACCCTGACCATCATCGCCGGTCCATGCGCCATAGAGAGTGACACCCAGGCCATGGCGATTGCACGTCACGTTCATAAGGCCGGTGCCTCGATGTTCCGGGGAGGGGCGTTCAAGCCGAGGACGTCTCCTTACTCCTTTCAGGGACTTGGAAAAGAGGGCCTGGACATCCTGGCCCGGGTTCGAGATGAAACCGGCATGCCGGTGGTGACCGAGGTGATGGATGAACGGAATTTCGATCTGGTTGAAGCGTATGCAGATATTATCCAGATCGGCACGCGCAATATGCAGAATTTCAGTCTCCTGAAGCGTGCCGGAAAAAGCGAAAAACCGGTGATGCTAAAAAGAGGCATGGCCGCTACCATCGACGAATGGCTCATGGCCGCCGAATATATTCTCGAGGGTGGAAACGGGCGGGTTATCCTGTGCGAGCGGGGTGTGCGCACGTTTGTTCATCACAGCCGTAACACCCTCGACCTGTCTGCCGTGCCGTATGTTCGCAAGGAGAGTCATTTGCCGATCATCATCGACCCGAGTCACGCGGCCGGTCGTCGTGACCAGGTTATCCCCTTGAGCCGGGCTTCCGTAGCCGTCGAAGCAGACGGGATCATGGTGGAGGTACATCACCAACCGGATCTCGCCCTGAGCGACGGTGCCCAGTCTCTCTATCCGGAACAGTTCGAAGCCCTGTGCCGCGAGGTTCGGGGCATTCACAAATCACTGTTTTCAGGATCGGCGGTTGCCGCGGCCGGTTGATCCCGACCTTCGAGGAATCTTTTATGAAAGCCGAAAAATTTCACATACACGGCACCACGGGTGAATCCACGATCATGATCGGAGAAAGCCTGGACCGCATCCATCAGTATGTCCCACCGGGAAACTGCCTTATCATTGCGGACGCCAATGTTTGCCTTCATCATCAACAGCGTTTTCCGGATGGGGATGTCATTTGTCTCGACGCCGGTGAAAAAACAAAAAGCCTCACGACCGTCGAGACGCTTTACAGGTGGTTTCTTGAGCACGCTGCGGATCGCTCCACTTTTGTTGTCGGCATCGGCGGTGGCGTGGTCTGTGACATCGCCGGATTCGCTGCGGCCACGTACATGCGGGGGCTACGATACGGGTTTGTGGCGACGACGTTGCTTGCCCAGGTGGATGCCAGTGTCGGCGGCAAAAACGGTGTCAATTTCCAGGGGTATAAAAACCTGGTGGGTGTCTTTCGTCAGCCCGGCTTTGTTCTTTGTGATCTGACGCTGCTCGAGACGCTGCCGGGGACGGAGCTGATCAGCGGCATGGGAGAGGTTGTCAAACACGCGTTGATTGCCGACGCCCCGCTGTTTGATTTTCTGGAACAAAACATCTCCGGCGCTCTGGGCCGGGACCTGAACGTGATCCAGCGGATGGTTATCGATTCGGTGAGGATCAAGTCCCGGGTGGTGGCAGAGGACGAAACCGAAAAAGGCCTGCGCCGCATTCTCAACTTTGGACATACTGTGGGACACGCACTTGAAAAGCTGACGCGGATTCAACACGGTGCTGCCGTCAGCGTTGGGATGGTGATGGCCTGTCGCATGTCCGCGCTCAAGGGATATCTGTCGCCCGACGATGTCCGACAGGTCGAACAGCTGCTTCAGGGATTATCCTTGCCGATTTCGACCACGATGACACCGGAACACATTCTGGACGTCATCGAAAAAGATAAAAAAAGGGTCGACGATCGCATCCATTTTGTAATGCTGAAACGGATCGGGGAAGCCGTTGTCGAAGAGATACCGCTGGTCGACCTGAAGCCCATGCTTTCGGAGGTTATCGACGGATAACCGACTGACGGGATAAAATACCGCCTATCGACTTGCTCCGCCCCCCTTGGCCCGCGTCGAGACGTGTCTTAGATTTTTTGAGTGGCTGGTTGTGTGTCGGCCAGCCCTGACGTCATGCACGGAACATATTCAGGACAACCACTATAGCCGGTCATATCGCAGTTGCCATAAATATGTTCCGATTGAGGTAGGATCCACACCCTGGACCTTGAGTCCGGTTTCGGAACGGAATTCCGAAAATCGCTATAACTATGGAAACGGCGAAAGGACTGGATGATGGCGTGTCCTCGGAGACGAAAACCAGACGCGACGCCGATACCCCGCGTGGTGGTTCTGGCTGTGACATTGTTTATGGCAGCCAGCTGTTTTGCCGACAGTGGTGGGGGCTTACGCCATGAGGTTCCGGATGGAAAATTGCTTATCGAACGGCCGCGCCCTGACTCCAAAGGTGGTCAGGCCTACCGCCTGATCTACACCGTGGACGTCCCCGTAGAGGTTTACTGGCGTTTCAAGACCGATTTTGACAACACGTTTGTGACAACCCATCGGTATATTACATCCCACCGTATGGTTCAGCGGACCGGTAAAGTGGTAATCACCGAAAACACATACCGCAACCATGGCGACATGGTGTTCCGCTGGCAGACCACGATCGATAACCATGCCCGCCGTCTCGAATATGTACTCCTGAATCCCCGGTCGGTGGAACACCGTTTTCATCGGGGAACCATAGAAGTGATGCCGATCGAAGGGCAAACACTGGTTGTCCAGACGGCCTACTTCAATTTTTTTGGGGCATTTTTATGGGCAAACCTTCCGGTTCCCGGGGGAATGCGGTCTTCACTCAAGTATACGGCCCGGTGGGAGCGGGAAACCGTGCGTCGCCTCAGGGACCAGTACGCAACCAAGATATGTGGCCCGCCTTAACGATTCCAGCGCGTGAACTACCAATATCCGTGTCCCCTGGAGCGGGCGCTTCGCAACGTTTCCGAGCGAGATCGTTTGGCCCGGCCAGCCGGGATTTATCAAGATTCCGTGCAATCGGATCGCCGGTGCCAGGTGCGACTGATGTTATCGCGATTGTCAGAATTCCGTTCCGATTGGTTTAGGGCCAAAATTTATCGCAGAGCCGCAAAGGTCGCAGAGGTGATGTTCCATCTTGCTTTTCGCTGACCCTTCGAGTGCCTCAGGGCGGGTAGGGCGAAAAGCAAAAACACCGTTTGACGGAAGATACGGATTCTTCATGCGTTTTTGAGGCAGCGGTTTTCCAGAATCCCCCTCTCAGGGATTCTGAAAAAAAAGAACCCTTCTCTGCGTACCCTGCGCCTTTGCGTTAGGGATGTTTTTAGTAAATTTGGTTCTCACCACGCTTCAAACGGAACATATTTATGGCAACGGCTATATTTCTCGACTGTAAAAGAGGGGGGAAGGGAGGCTATGCTCAGAGGGAGAGAAATTCTACCTTTTCAGCGATTTCTTCAAATTTCGGATCCGAAAGTGAATCCCACGGGTGTCGGGGGTAGATGTGAACGATGGATTTAATATTCGGAGAAAAGACTTTCCCGGCCTGAAGCATGGGGTCTCTCATGAGAAATCGAAAAGCCTCTCCGAAATCCAGATACAGGTCCAGGGGATCTCCATCCTCGAGAAGGTCTACCAGCAGTATATTTCGGACCATCCCACGTCCGCGCATCTGTTTTCGGCCACCCCGGCCCGTGTAGATGTCGATCACTGTGTCTTCCAGGAAGACCCCATGGTGCAGCGGACTGACCAGAAATGCTGTCGACACCCCGTAGAGGCCCTTTTCAAAAGTTATCCAGTCGCTCACGAACTGTCCTCGATCTGATATTCCTTGACGCTTCCGTTCCATTATGGGGCTTGTCAAGCGTTTGTTCCGCGCCATACGGGTCGGACCCAAATCCTTCTCCGCAATCTACCGACACATATTTTTGGCAACCTCCAGAGACGGCAGCAGATGCGTTCCAGGTGAAGGATCAACCCCCGGCTTCTCCTCGGAGAAGCCAATCGCGTGGCGCGCCGACCTGAACGGACACCTGTTGGCTCATACGCTCGTGCCCGGGGCGGCTATAAACGGATTCCCAATTCTTCCAGTTCCGCCTCGATGAGCACTTCCCATCCCTTGTTTGCCTTTGGATTGGCCGGGCTGGGATGGGTAATCCGGCCTGTCGTTATCGGCTCACCGTTCAAGGCAAGGCGGATCCGATTGGCGGAAAAGTTCCCGATGCCCACCACAAACGACGGTTTGAGGCTGTTTGCCAGACCCCGGATAGCCCTGTTGCAGGCCTCGAACAGCGGTTTACGTTCTGCGGCGGGCAGCTTGTCCGGCGTGCGATTCCTTCCGCCCGATTCGACGAACATCAGAGGGCAATAATTGGCCACGAAAAATCTGGAGAAAAAGACGTCCGGCGGGCCGAAGCGTTGCCGCGCCCAGCCCCAAAGACGCTTTCCACTGATTTCCCTTCTTCGGCAGTGGAGCCCTTCCACCGGTCGTTTGGGGTGGGTCGTCTCGGGTATCGAAATCCGGGCGTCAATCCCCATCCATTGCGTAACCGCTTCGATCTCCCCAAAGGGAACCCCGGTTTGGGTCATCCCCCAGGGGCCGGGATTCATGCCAACGAAAAGTACCTCCTTGGAGCCGGTTCCGAATCTACCGGCATATTGATCGTATCCGTTTCGGGCATACACCAGAGGATTGTAGACATGGACAACCGGCGGGCCGAATGTGAGCCCGCTTACATCAGATACAAGTCTGTCGATGATGGCGTTATGGGACAGCTGGGAAGGCATGGCGGGTTATGCACTCTCGACCATGATATCTTCCATAAACCGCGAGACCGCGTCAAATTCATCGCTGCTCTTGAACAGGAACCGGATGCCGCAAACGATGGCGGCATCCGTTCGCGACATGTGAGTCACCACGCCACTGAGAGTCACCTCACCCCCCCGTGACGGCAGGCAGATCTTTTCAATCCGCTCTCCCAAATGGAAGGCTTTTTCCTCACCATTGACAAGCACGCCAACACCCTCGTTACTGATGTCATTGAGCTGAAAAATACGATTCTTGATGACGACCTGGGTCGGCTTCAGATTGCACTCGCGGCAATAGGTTCTTCTGTCTTTTTCCTGGTTCATAACACCCCTCGCTCCGGTTTAGCGGCAGCACATGGTATCATTGCACCCCGTCGCAACCGTTCTTTGATCGAAAAGGAGGTCGCGGTCTGACATTCATCCCGGTACCGACGGAATTTTCCGTGACGTCTGTTGCGGTGATTCCAGTGCCTGAATTCTATGAATGATATCATACATGTATAACAGCCATCGCCATGTGGCAAGCGGATATTTTTCTTTGTTATCTCCCGGCCATGGCGCTTGACTGTTGACCCGGCAAAGCTTATGTCTGACCTGTGGAAGATACAGACTACTATCAGGTACTCGGTGTCGACAGAGACGACGACCCGAAGTCTATCAAGGACGCCTACCGTAAACTGGCCTTTGAATATCACCCGGATCGCAATACCGAAAATCCGAATGTTCTCGAGAAGATGAAGGCCATCAACGAGGCCTATGCCGTGCTGTCGGACCCGGCCAAACGCCGTCGGTATGACAGCATCCGGCAGCAGTATGGCTCATCGGCATACAGCCGATTCCGGCAGAGCTACACGGAGCAGGATATTTTCTCGGGCTCTGATATTTTTCAGGTCTTCGAAGAGATGACCCGGGCTTTTGGTTTTAGAGGGTTCGATGACATTTTCAAGGAGTTTTATGGTGAGGGCTATCGCAGCTTCGAGTTCCGTCGGCCCGGCTATTATGCAAGGGGTTTTGTCTTCACCGGTGGTTCCGCTAAAAGGAAACCTCACGGGCAACCACCGATCAATGGCCCGTTTGGCAAGATGTCAAAGTTCCTCTTGGAAAAAATAAGTGGAATCACCTTGCCGGAGACGGGTAAAGACATCCACGATACCATCCGTTTGTCGCCGGGGCACGCCGCCGAAGGCGGGCCCTATGCCTATTACCATCGCAAAAGGGATAAAAAGCTGATTGTCAACATACCGAAAGGGGTGCAAAGCGGTCAGCGTATTCGACTCTCGGGTCTCGGGGAAACGGGCAAGGGGGGAGCGGTCAATGGGGATCTTTATCTCCGGGTTCAGATCCAGCAGCCGATTCTGAGAAGCCTCAAAGACGGTATCGGCAAATTATTCCGGTAGCGGATTGCGCAGGGATTGCCGATGTGCCGTCGACGCCCCGTCACCCATGGCCGGTCTATTGCATCGTATGATTGTCCCACGCCCGGCTCATCCGGTTGAAATAGTCCTCCAGCGAATCAAACACCAGGTATTGCTCGATTTGATCCCAGGCGATCGCTGTTGAAATTCCGGATGCCCAATCATTAGCGGTGGTTCCTTCGGCGAACGCACCCACAATGAATATCCGGCCGCCCTGGTTTTCAAAATGTGCGTTCTGGAGCACGGCATTGTGCTCATCCGGCCGGTTCGACAAATAGATTAGAATGATCTTATCCGCAATATCGGGAAATTCCATATAATTCATAATCCATCCTGAATGTTCGCTGACGGTTCGGAAAACGCTCCGGCCAATACGGTTTTTGGGCACAGGGGATTCGCGTCACATCATAACACCATGAAACCTTCAGGGGGTCAAGACGTGACGACCTCAATGTCCGGATGATCCAATGGGGTTCCTCTCCCGTACAATCTGAGAAGAGATACCAAGGTTTACCTGCCTCCGGCATGGATTCAACGGGTTACCTATCCTTCTGGTTGGAGTTCCTATGCATGTCACGTGACCCCTTGATTCCTCGGCTCCTTGACCCCCCTGTCATCGCACCGATAAAATGTTGCTCGAATAAACCCCAGCGGATCAGGACATGATTCGAAAATTATTGCAGACGAGACAGCAGTTCTTTCCAGCTCTTGACGGTTTCTCCGGACGCCGTCCGGCTGAAGGAAAACCGCCGTTCTGCCGTCGCTTTCGCGGCGTCTGAAAATTCCGGAGAGCCGACAGCAGCAGAAAGTCTCAGCCCTTTGTCGCTCATCCACCGGAAGGTCTCTCGGCCTCGGTACGGAATGACCACCGATGCCGGGTACCGGTTCGACCGGATAAATTGTCTGGCACCGTCAATCTCAAAGCGGCCCGCTAGATAAACCAGTCCATAGGTCTCTGTCAGCGACTCCAGGGCGTCCCGCGCACCCTCGGTATCCGTGTCGATAAACGACCTCCGGAGAGACACGACCTTAATCTCCAGAAGGATCAACGGCCTGTCCGGGGTTACCACCAGGACCGTTCCGGTCGCCCGTTCACCATCGGACTGAGCGGCTATCTCATGGATTCCCGGCGACGCGAATTCGGTTTTTAGAAAACCATAGCCATCGCCACCGGTAAGGATTCGCCCGAGAACCACGCCCTTTTTTTCGATACGGACCCGTTGCCCGCCGGCGGGAAACAATCGGTCCTTGGTCAGCACCTTGATAAAGACAGGATGGTTCTGCACGGTGATCGTGTCAAACACGAAGACGTCGGCGCCGGCGACAGACCCCGGCATCGCAAGACAGAAAAGGGCTGCTGCGAACAGCCAGCGTATCGGCAATGTCCCTGAATGCGGCATTGTTGATGATCTCCGACTTATAGCGATTGTCAGAATTCCGTTCCGATTCATTTTACGATCAACGTATCAGCGCAAAGGCGCAGAGGTCGCAGAGTAGATTTTAATTTTGCATTTCGCTGAGAGGGCGAAATGCAAAATGATCGTCTGGCAAAATGTATGGAAATTCAATATGTTGCTGGGGCCCTTTCCCAGAATCCCCCTCTCAGGGATTCTGGGAAAAATACAGTCTCTTTGCGTCCTCTGCGACTCTGCGGTCATCATTTCCATATTTCTGCAAACGGAACATATTTATGGCAACGGCTATAGATGCACGAGTGTTACGCCGGTTTCAGGAGAGACGTGTGACTTTTGAGCGATTTACCCAGGTGGCCGTTTCCATTGATGACGGTTTTTATTTTTTCTGTCAGCTTGACCCTCTCGATAATTGATGCCATGGCGCGAGTGCTCTTTTCAAGACGGGATCGGGTCGATGTCATTTCCAGAAACGTTTGTTTCTCATCCGCCGAAAATCCTTCGCAGCCTGCGATAAAAAAAGACAATCGCTCGAGATCGTCGACATCGATATACTCGATTTCAGCCCCATCGGTCAGCAGGCGGTTGAGCTCTTTGAGCAGCTGCAAACCCCGCCGGGCGGATGCTTTCATGTCGGCATCGGCAGCCTCCGGTCGGTCTTCAACGTAGGTAATCGATGCCTGCAAGTAGGGTTTGTCTTCAAACAAGGCCTGGATAACGAACCGTTTTTCGCCCTGGGCCAGGATATCCATACGGCCGTCATCGTATCGCTGTATGAGTTGAATGATCCGTACGGTACACCCGACGTGTTGCAGTCGCCCCCCGCTGAAAAACACAATGCCGAACGGGCGGTCATGTTCCAGACATTCACCGATCATCAATTTATAGCGCTCTTCGAATATATGAAGCGGAACCGGCAGGCCCGGTAATGCAACGATACCCAATGGGAACAAGGGAATGACGTGGTTCTCGGTCATGGACAGCCTCCTGCGATCGACACGCGGAACAACGTTATGTGAGATATGCCCTCCGCTGCTGTGATCTCCACCGCACTGCCCGATAGGCCGCGCCCATATATCGGGCAGCACGGCGAATCGTCACATCGCCGTTGCGCACCGCGGGGCCGGGCCCGGGGATTCTGTGCAGAATGCCCGCCGGACCGCCCCGTGCAGATGACGATTTGTCTCAGGCCTGAATTACGCGGAAAGCGCAATCTCGTGGTTGTGATTTACTGTTTCCCAGTTGATGACCTCAAAAAAGGCGGCGATGTATTCAGGCCGCCGGTTTTGGTATTTAAGATAGTAGGCGTGTTCCCAGACATCCAGGCCCCCGTTGTGGACAACGACCCAGGTCCACCCGCTGCCAAATAACAGGGTTGCTGCTGATGTAAACTGATCTTTGAATGCATCAAAGCCCCCAAAGCTCTTTTGAACAGATTCGGCAAACGCGCCGTCTGGTTTGGTGCCTTTTTTCAGCAAGGGCCAGAAGAACGAGTGATTGGCGTGCCCCCCCCGTGGTTGCGGACCGCCGTGCGGATGTCCGCCGGAACCTCATCAAGACGTGAAATAAGCTCTTCTGCGGTTTTGTCTTGAAGATCCGGATACTTTTCAAGGGCTGTGTTGAGCTTGTCGATATATGTTTGGTGGTGCTTTGTATAATGAATCTCCATGGTGCGCCTGTCGATGTATGGTTCCAGGGCATCATAGGAATAGCCCAGTTTTGGGAGTGTATGGTTCATCGGGTTACCTCCGTGAAATGAGAATCATTGTCACTGTTCAGCCCTTGGCCGGCCCCGTGAAATCGCCGTTGAAACGCTTTCACGGAACCGTCGACCACGAGCTGCCGTTAACGCCGGACGGCTGCCGCCCGGTCCCGAAAATTAATCATGAATAAACGCCTTACAACGGCGTCTCCGGCGATCTTGCGACAGCCCCCGTGAAAAGATCCCTTGTCGTGGTTCACTACCCCGGCACGTTGTATTCAGTGAGCAGATATGTTAGGCCGTATTCGATCAAGCCTTTAGTAATAAAGGTTTCCGGTGGCTGTCGCTTTCAAGCAAAGGGAATCCCGGCATCTGCGGAATTTTCAGAATGGGAAAGCATAACTATCAGGATCGGAACCGATGGAACTTCGGTGCAGCGAGCTTTCATTCACGTACCCGGGAACGACAATTGAGCTGTTCGATCGGCTGTCGTTCACCATGGGGCAGCCTGGATTTCATGCCCTGATTGGGCCCTCCGGGGTCGGCAAGACATCTCTGGCTCGGATGATCACCGGTGATATTACCGGTTTTTCCGGAGTACTGGAGACGGACGGCATGCAGGGCCTGCTCTATTCCTACAACCTGGAACGGCTTCCGGGCTGGTCGGGTGTGGGTAAACACCTTGAGAAGATTACTCCCCCCGGAAAACACTCCCTCAGGGACGATCTCATAGAGGTCTTCGGAATCCGCAGCGTAACCAGAGCCCGATTTTCCCAGTTGTCCCTGGGCCAGCAAAATCGGGTCAATCTCATCCGATCCCTGCTCCAGGACTTCCATCTGCTCATCATGGATGAGAGCCTGGCCAATGTCGATGAAATGACCCGGGAAACCATCCTCCTGAAAATTAAAGATCTGTTTCCGGACACCTTTTTTCTTTATATTTCCTACAACGTGATCGAAGTGTCGAAGTTCTGTGCAGGTATTCTGGTGTTTCGGGGCCCGGGAAAATCTCCCCAGGCCGTTACGGTGCCTGGGCAGGACTATCGTATCGGCAGAACTCTGGACAAGGACCGGCTTGAGGGGACGATGCTGGAGGTGATGAATGCCGCTGCATAGGCGCATCTACCAGTTCCTGATAATCTACTTTCTCGGTCTCAGCGGCCTGATGTTGATAAAGTATTCGGTGGGCCTCTCCGACTACGTGATACCGGGCCCGGCGGATGTGTGGGAAACCTGGGGCACGGTGTGGCGGCGGTACATGCGGGATGTGGTCAACACACTGTTGGTGGCCATGGTCGGCCAGGTGATCTCCGTGTTTCTGGCCGGTCTGGTAGGGATTTTCGGGCGCCGTGCCACCTGGCTGGGCAACTTCATCAAAGTCGCCGCCTACAACGTCCAGGCGTATCCCATTGTTGCACTGGCACCCATATTGTTTATCCTGCTGGGTGACGGTATTTTTACCCGATTGCTGATCGCAGCCATGATTTGTTATTTTCCGGTACTGCTTTCGGTTATCGGCATCATGTCTGAGCCGGTCACGGAGATCGAGCACTTCTACCGGGTCACCGGGCGCCTGCGATGGCAGCTCGAAGTGAAGATTCGTGCCTTCGAGAATCTCACGAAACTCACCACCGTGATCGCCGGCAGTGCTACCCTGGCATTTGCGGGAACGATTGTGGCCGAATTCATAGCGGCCAATGCAGGTATTGGGTACAGTATTCGCATTGCCCTTTACCAGAGCGATTTATCTAAAATACTTGTCGCACTGTTTCTGATCGGTATTGTGCTGTCCATATATCAGGGGTTGCTCGAAGTGCTGGGCCGTGTTGTTCAGCGAACGTGGGCGGGGACATAACGGCAGGTATTGGGTACTGGGTATTCGGTGCTGGATAGGTACACGGCCCCGGGTCATCGGTATCGATACTGGATGCTGGATGCTTGATACTGGATGCTGGATGAGCTGAAAGCTGAAAGGATTCAGGGCTCAGGGCTACGGGCACAGGGATCAGGGCACAGGGCTAAAGGCACAGGGCAGGGGGCTTAAGGTGCAGGGCTCAAGGCTTGCCCGCCTTTGGCGGGGTGGAGGACAGAGGGCAACTGACCGATGTCGGAGGTCAGAGGTCGGAGGTCAGAGGGCAGGTGTCGGGTTTCAGGATTCAAGATCCAGGATACTGGATGGATGTCTCATGGGGTGGAAACTGATTGATTGTCTTTCATATCCTGAATCCTGAGTCTTGGATCTTGTATCCGAGTATAACCGGCAAACCCTTCGACAGGCTCAGGACAGGCGGGCTAACTGGCAAACCGGCAAACGGGCCCACGGGCTAACGGGCCCACGGACCCGCGGGCATCATCGTTGCCCCAGGAGACCGCATTGAGACGATATCTGCAAATCGCTGTACTTTTTTTCTTCATCTGCCTGCCCTGGGGAATGGGAGGACCAACGCCTGTCCAGGGCTCGGAACAGCTTCAGCCGGTGACATACCGACTCAAATGGCTTTTTAACGTGAGCGTCGCCGGGGACCTGTATACAGATGCCACCGGCATTTTTCGAAAGAACGGACTCGATGTCACCACAAAGGAAGGGGGGCCGGAACGGGACGCCATCAAGGAACTGGAAATGGGGTATGCGGATTTCGGTGTGGCGTCGGCGGATCAGGTCATCCGGGCACGGGCCAAGGGGGCGCCGGTGGTGGTCCTCGCACAGCTGTTTCAGACCAACCCACTCCAGTGGATATATTATCCGGATCGTTTTACAATTCATCGCCTCGCCGATCTCCGTGGGAGAGTCCTTGGTGTCACGTTTGGCGGCAACGATGAAGCCATCCTCAGGACGCTTCTGTCCAAGGGGAAAGTGGGTGAACGGGATGTCACCCTCTTCAGCGTTCGATATGACTACACCCCGTTTTACCGCAAGCGGGTCGATATCTGGCCGGTTTACCGCAATGCCCAGGGGGTCATCCTGGCCGATAAACTAGGGAGGGAAGGGGAGTCCGTCGCATTTCTCAATCCGGCCGCGTTCGGCGTCATTTTTGTGGCAAATTCGGTGGTTACCGCTGAACGGACCGCAAGGGAGAATCCGGATCTGGTACGTCGCTTTATCCGGGGGCTGATGAGGGGCTGGACAGAGGCCATGCACATGGACAACCATCGTGCCGTTCTCTATCTCCTTCAACGCCATGACCCGGACACGCCACGCCACGTGCTTGACGCCCAGCTGGCGATTACCCGCCGGATGATCCAGCCGACGCCGGAATTTTCCATCGGGAAGCTGGATGTAAACGGATGGCGGCAAACCGAAGCCATCATGGTGAAACAGAAACTGATCGGTTCTCCGGTCGCGATTGAAAAGACGTTTCGACCAGAGTTTCTAATTGAATAAACGTTTTCGAAAATCCTGCCAAACTCATTGTTTCTGAATAGAATTCCAGTATGTTGCGCTATTCCGGGTATCCGGGTATACTTAGAACATGGCGCGTAGCGAAACCGATACCCACGCCCGGTTCCGGTCTCTGTTGCAGAAGGCCGTTCGGCGGGGAAACGCCAATCTCGTTGTGACCACCTGTGCGCTCCTGGAAAGCCTTGGCACACGGGAGAGAAGCTGGATACGGGGCCGCGCCGCGATCATAACCTTCGAAGAGGCCTGGCCGTTGGGTGTAAACTTGGTGTTCAACAAGCGGTTTCACAGCAAAGTGGCGGCCTTGGTCCGGGTTGCGCGTTCCCGGAAATTGAAAGATGCTTCCGGTCTCGGGTTCCTGGCCTACGCACTTTTCGAAGATGATCCCTCGGTGCTGGATGGTTCAGAAGGGGACAGGGACCTGAAGATTGTCGCCAACGCCATTCGACGGCCCGATGCTTTCTGGAAATGGGTCATCCAACGGGGTGAGACCAGGGCACAGACGGCACTGATCCGGCATGCCTATGAGTTCCGGAGACTCGGTTTGCCGAGAGATAACGCCATTATCCAGGCTGCGGCGTACCTGGCAAGCACAGGGCCGGTCACCGAAATGGAAACGGCTGTCACAGAAGACAAAACGTTTCCGTACTGGGTGGCACTGGATCACCATACCCCCGAAGGAAGACGGACCCTGAAAGACATATCACGGGACCTTCACATTGAACTCCCCCAGCTCGAATGGATCGCTTTTTATTCGGAAGGCAATACGACCAATGACATGTGTTCCTCGCCTTGGTGGGATCGATATTGTGCGTGGCGGTTTCAAAAGATAGGTATTCCGGCCGAGGAGGCGCCGCTGCTGTGGGTGCCGGTGCGGCCTCAGGTAATTGCGGCCCTGGAAGAAGAGAGCCGTCAACTCCACAAAGATATCTACCGTTGGAAGTTGGACCACAAGGATCGTATTCGAAACTTAAGACAGCAGGTCGATCTTTTTCTGAAGCACTTCGACGAGGTACGAAAAGATCAGCCGGAGATCTTCTAGCCTGGCCAATTTGATGAAATTTTATTGTCGTCGTTGTCATATATATTTTTCGACAGGGTGGAAACGGCCTGAAGTCCGCATTCTCCAGAGGCCAACGATCATTCCAAGTAACTGAGGGGCGCAGCCGCGTTTCATAAAGTTGTTGCACGATGTATTATGCCAAGTAAAAACGTATCCATCCTTCTTCTGATCTCCCTCTTTGTGTTGAGTGTCGGGGTGGGTCCAGTCTCCGGTAACAGGGCCATAAAAGTCGGTGTGTACCAGAATTACCCCCTGACGTTCATCGAAGAAGACGGCACCGTAAGGGGATTTTTTATTGATATACTTGAGTATGTGGCCAAAAAAGAAAACTGGACCATCGAGTACGTCCCCGGAGTATGGAGCGAGTGTCTGAAGGATCTTAAAAATGGACGCCTGGACCTGCTGGGAGTGATTGCCTATTCCGAGCAGAGAGACAGCCATATCGACTACACCTATGAAAGCGTACTGACCGAGTGGGCCCAGGTGTACGTTTCCGAAGGCTCCCGCATTGAGTCCATCCTGGACCTGAAGGACAAAAAAGTCGCTGTGCTTCACGATGATATGCACTTTGCCAATCTCCGAAGTCTCATTGCCCAGTTCGGTATCCAATGCCGGTTTGTCGAAGCCGTTGAGTATGAGGATATTCTCATGCTGGTGCAGTCAGGGCGCTGTCAGGCCGGCCTGGTCAGTAATTTCTACGGCAATCAGTATGCGCGCAATTACAGGGTCAAACGGACTCCGATTGTCCTGAGCCCCGAGCGGCTTTATTTTGCAACTCCCGAAGGAACGAACCGGGAACTGCTGGACGCTCTGGACAGTGAGTTACGAAAACTCAAGGCCCAGGACGGATCTTTCTACCATAATTCAATGGGCCGATGGCTGGAGCTTGGTGCCCATACCGTCTTTGATAAATGGCTTGGGTGGGGCATTTTCGGAGCGCTGGCATTCATGATGGTGTTTTTATCCACCAGCATGATTTTAAGAGCGAAAGTAAAATCAAAAACCATTGAGCTGGTGGAAAAAAATCTGGAGCTGACGAGGGAGATCGACCAGCGTAAAACGGCGGAAGAAGCACTCGGTGAAAGTGAAGAGAAATTCTCCAAGCTGTTTGAAACGAGTCCAATCTGGATGGTTTTGGCAACGCTGGGAGAAGGACGGTATGTCGAAGTCAACGAGGCCTTTATCCGGGACACCGGGTATCTCAAAGAAGAGGTCTTGGGTCGCAGGGCCACCGATTTCGGATTGTGGCCGGATCCGGTACAACGTGATCAGGTGATTCATTACCTGATGGAAACCGGGAGTCTGGATGCCTATCCCATCAAATTCCGGATGAAAGACGGATCGGTCAGGGATTTCCTGTGGTCCGCACGGGTTGTCGATTTCAACGAGGAGCCGTGTACGTTGAGCGGGTTGATCGATGTGACCGATCGCGTCAAATCCGAGAAGGAAAAAGAGAGGCTGCTCATCCAACTGGAGCAGGTGCGCCGCTATGAGGCCATCGGCACCCTGGCCGGAGGCATCGCCCACGATTTCAATAATCTGCTGATGGGGATCCAGGGAAACATCTCCCTGGCGCTTCAGGAGATCCACCCGGACACCCCCGTGGGCGAACGGCTGCGTAACATCGAGAGCTATATCCAAAATGCAACGGATTTAACCAAGCAGCTTCTCGGATTTGCCCGGGGCGGAAAGTACGAGGTCAAAGCGAGCAGCATTAATCAGCTGATCGAAAAAAGCGCGGTGATGTTCGGAAGAACGAAAAAGGAAATCTCCCTCCAACTCGATCTGGAAAGACCCATATGGACGGTGGAAATCGATCGCGGGCAGATCGAACAGGTGTTGCTGAATCTTTTTGTGAACGCATGGCAAGCCATGCCGGAGGGCGGCGATCTGCACATTCAGACCCGGAACATCACCCTCCAGGCCACCCATACAAAACAGTACGTCATCCATCCGGGACCATACGTCAAAATAGACGTCTCCGATACCGGCGTGGGAATGGATGAACGCGTCCAGAAACGGATCTTCGATCCGTTCTTCACCACCAAAGAAAAAGGACGCGGGACGGGGCTGGGACTGGCTTCTGCGTATGGGATTATAAAAAATCACCACGGATACATTGAGGTATACAGCCGTAAGGGAGAAGGCACCCGGGTCAGCATATTTTTACCGGCATCGGAAAAAGAGGTGGTCACTGAAAAACCGGTTCGTGAAAAAATCGACAGGGGGTCCGGTAGTGTAATGCTTGTGGATGATGAGCAGATGGTCCTCGATGTCGGCAGGGAAATGCTGCAACGCCTTGGCTTTACCGTCACCACGGCCGCTTCCGGCCGGGAGGCATTACGGATTTTCGAGGCATCACCCGACCGGATTGATCTGGTGATCCTGGATCTGATTATGCCGCATATGAGCGGTGGTGAAACTTACGACAGGATTCGGGAAGCTGATCAGGAGGTTAAAGTACTTCTTGCCAGCGGATATAGTCTGGACGGTCATGCCAAGCAGATTCTCGATCGCGGCTGCAGTGGCTTTATCCAAAAGCCGTTCAATATGGAGCAGCTATCCAACAAGATCAGTGAGGTGCTGAAAACCGGAAGGCCCTGAAGAAACGTTGAAACCAATCGCGTATCCATGTTGGGACACCGTTTCATGGCAGGTTCGGAAATCCCGAAGCTGTCATGATGAAGTACTCTACATCATCCGGGTGAATCATGTCCTCGGGAACGGCCCAATTACGGACCGACATGCCGGCCTGGTGGACGGTGCCGGGATCGCCTGATACGAGCGGATGCCACCAGTGGAGGTCGGCGCCTTCCGCCACCAGGCGATACGCGCAGGTTTTTGGAAGCCATCGGAATTGCACCGCGGTATCCGGCGTGAGCACCTGGCATCCCTTGACCAGGTAATGCCGTTTCACATAGGACTTGCAACGGCAGGTCCGGATATCGAGCAGGTAACAGGACACGTAAGTGTAAGCGGTTTTACCCGTTTTGGCGTTCTTGTATTTTTGAAGACAGCATCTTCCGCACCCGTCACACAATGCCTCCCATTCCTCGGAGGTCATGTGATCAAGGGATTTGCGTTTCCAGAAAGGCTCTTCGCTGCAATCTTTGGGTCCTGTGTTATCCGACATGCCTGCTCTCCGGAGCGATCCCTGCTCAAACGATTTAATGAAAGACTCGGATCAAGGGCGTTTTCCGCTCTCCTGAAACGCCCGCACGCTATTCCGATCGATCCGGATGGCGCCGTTTTCACGGATCGCCCCCAACTCTCCCCAATCGATCAAATCATAAACGACCTTTCGGCCGATCCCCAGGCATTTTGCAGCTTCCGGGACACTCATGAATAAATCGGATCTTTCTCGATGATGATGTTTAACCATATGTGAATGCCTCTTTTCGGTAAGGTCTGTTCTATAGTGGTTGTCCTAAATATGTTCCGTTTGAACATAGTGAGTTTCTGTTAACCCGATTCCGATACCGATGACTCGGCAGCTTTCAACCGCATCAACACTCCGCAAATCGGAACGCAATTGTGCCGATCGCCATAATAACACCCATTGTAGATTCTCTGAGGGTGTTGTCAACCGTGCGGCTGCGCAGTCAAAGCATCGGATATACCCGGAAACGGTGCCGGGAACGTCAGGAAAGGCAGGATGCAACCCCTTCGATCAAGCGGCCGACGCTGTCCTCGGCCGCTTCATAATCGGTCCTTGTCTCGAATTCGGACCCCATGGCCTGAAGAATGGCATCGTAAACCGAAGGCGGCATTCCGATATCGGCATAATTGACCCGTGGTCTGGGATAGAGATGATCGTTGAAGAAATAATTGGCTGGAGCCGGGCAGCCGGCCGGGCGAAACGGCCAATCAATCTTTAGAGAGAAGAAATTTGCCACGAGGGTGCGGCAGCGCCGACTGGCCAGAACGGCCTCCGGCGAAACGGGCCTCCCTGCGGCAGATTCCACACTCTGAAAGAAGGCTGTCATCAGGTCCGTTTCGGTAATGACCAGGCCATAGGTGTACCAGTCCGGCGCAGCGCTCCGGATGATCTGCTTATAGGGTTCCGGGAGCTGCCTGCAGGAAGGGCAGAAATATGTCCGGCAGGCCATACCGCCGTAATAGCTGAGACCTCTGAAATCAATACCCTTATTTTCCTCCCCCAGGGGATGCAACAGGCAACCCACGCGGGTCCGCCGGGTCCCGATCATGCCGATAAACGGGCAGTGGTGGAATTCCAAGTAGGGTCGATCCTGGGTTTCTTCCGCTTCCACGACGGCTTTAAATTCCAGGATTGCCGCTGTCGTGCGGGGGACGTGGGTAAACCTTTCCGTTCGGTGCTGAAGCATCGCCAGGAGTGTTTCCCGACGGATATCCACTGCATTGTATAACCCGCAGCACGCCGCGCAGGAAATGTGTTCGTGGACCTGACACAGGTACGTGCCCCCCGGGATATCGGTTCCCAGTTCACTCTGAAAGCGTGTACTCCCGGATGCGAACACGGTGGTCATCGATATACGCTCCGAACTTCTCCAATAAGAGACGCCAGACGATCGCGGCTGCGTTTCAATGCGCGCCGGTCTTCGGTAAACACCTCCAGGGTGACCGTACCATCATAGCCCGCCTCCAGGAGCGCAGAAACGACTTTTGCAAAATCGATCCGGCCGCTGCCGATGGGAAGATGATCGTCTCGCCGGCCATGGTTATCGCTGACATGAAGGTGTCCGAGGCGATCTCCAAAGAGACGGACGAATTGCAGAATTCTCCGGATCCCGGGAGCGTCGATATTCCCATGGCCGGTATCCAGCGTGAGCTTTAAATCGGGATGTCTGGCAAACCAGGTCTCGAATTCGGAAGGATCGTATCCGATGTGATATTTCGGAAACATGTTCTCCAGACATAACGGAAGATTCAGCCGCCGGGACGCTTCAACAAGCGCTGCCAGGCTTTCGTCCGCATTGGACCGGACCTCCTGGAGCACCAGGGATCCCAATCCACTGACAATACTGGGATGCAGCACCGCTTTCTCCGCTCCCAGATCTGCCGCAGTTTCCATGGACTGCATCATTTCCCGAAGGGACGCCTGCCGGATGCCCTCGGCAAGATCCGCCGTGTACACAAAGGTGGGCAGATGGCACACCAGCCCCATGGCATATCGATCCAGGGCCGCTACAATGGCCTGCCTGTGTTCCTGCAATTTCCGGTAATGCCCCTCCGGGGCATCCATGGCAATCTCGATGTAATCGAACCCGAGATGGGCAAAGTCCTCGAGTTCCGATAGAACCGGGAGGATCGGAAAATTCATGGCACCATATCGCATCAGGCGTCATCCTCCCCGGTTTCGAGAATCGACAGTCGCCAGACCGGATCACTGTAACTCTCCTGAAGCCGCTTGGTGGCCTCCGGGGGCGTCGGTGCCCGCCAGGGGAGCGTAAAATGCCCGCCAGCCACCCCGGCGACCGCGTATGTCCACCCGTCGGCCTCCTGTGTCAAGGTCAGTTCCACGGTGCCGGGTGTCGACTTTGCCTGAATGGCGACATTTGCCTTTGTGATTATCATCCGTGCCATATCTCCGACTACGCAAACCACACCGTCTGCCCCAAAAGCGATCCGTAGACCTCAATCGAGAGCGTTGGGACGCCGTTTTCCCGATCACCGGGCACCGGCACCATTGGGACCACCGCCCTTGTCTTGACATCGTCCAGTCGATACCATAGAAGGGAACCATTTGGCCACCCGAATCTAAATGGCACTATTTCCAAGGATTTAAAGTGCTTGTCAAGCTTCTGGCTGGACGACCGTATTTAAAAAAAGGATCATATCCCGATTAGTTGTAGTTTTTGATGGCAAAGTGCTGTTTTCCGCTCTTGCGACGATGTGAACATAGAGGTTTCAAGGGGTCATCCTTCGCCGCATCAAAGCCGGTGACCTCGATATGGTAAAAAGAGACCCAGCTGAGATCGAAGGAATGCAGAAAGCATTCATTAAATCGTTAGAAAACAAAACCTTGAATCCTTGACCCCTTGAATCCTTGGACCCTCTTCTCCAACTGATTCGGAGAAGAACCGAAAAAAAGGAACCCGCCGATGACCACCAACGTACCGACCCGCGAAGATGCATGGAACCTGCCGAATGCGTACAACAAGAGTGACAGTCTCATTAAACATGCCCTGGCCGTGGAAGGTGTCATGCGTTATTTCGCCAGGAAACGGGGCGAAGATGAGGATAAATGGGGTGTCGTCGGGCTGGTCCATGATTTGGACTACGAGCAGTACCCGGAACAGCATTGCCGGAAGACCGAAGAAATTCTGGTCGAGAACAACTGGCCGGAGGAATATGTCCGGGCTGTCGTCAGTCACGGCTATGGCATCTGCACGGATGTGGCACCGAACACCGAAATGGAGAAGGTGCTCTATGCCATCGACGAATTGACCGGCCTGGTTGTCACCACCGCTCTGGTCCGGCCGTCGAAAAGTGTTATGGACCTGAAAGCCAAATCCGTAAAAAAGAAGTGGAAGGACAAACGGTTTGCTGCCGGCGTCGACCGGTCGATCATTCAAAATGGCTGTCAGATGCTCGGTATGGAGCTGTCCGATTTAATCACCGACACGATCCTGGGCATGCGGGAAGTTGCCGATGCCATCGGTCTGAAGGGAATATCGCGGGAATAACGGCGATCCAGATCCGTTTCCGCCCCATGCGCGATACCGTCGCGTTATGTCATATCGTTGCACGACTATAGGTTTCGGTTGCTCGTGTGCCTCACAATCCAGCCACAAACGAACTGGACACCATGTTGGTGTTGCTTCCCGGGTCCCGGGTGACACCCCGGAGCATCGAGCTCATCACCGAACTTACCATTTTCGACGCCTACATGGCCCGTACCCGATTGTGCACGCGGCTGCCCATCGTGCTCGGCCCCTGCCGCCGCGCCGATCTGAACCAAGGCACCGGAGATCGTCTGGAGCGTGAGGGTATCCGTTTCGTCGGTGTGTCCAAAGAGTTTCTTGACCAGCCCATCCAGCCCATGTCCGTCACATCATGCCAGGTGGCGTCCGAATTCATAGTGGTTGCAGATGCCGACGGTGATGAGCGTGTGTTGCCGGTCACGCAACCCATCCTTCTGCTCGAAGGCCGCTACGACATCGAGATCCCCCGTCGGATGTCCCCCCGGCGCACAGCGTCGGACCGTCTGATGGCGGCGGTGCTCAACCCGGTACCGTCTTGCATCTCTGGAAACGGGATTGCGCCAGGTTCTCCTGATTTACCCGCGAGGCGATGACCACCCTGCCGAGTTGATCGACAGCCGCATGGACTATGCTGTCCTGGGGAGCGAAAAAGCCCTGACCACACCAGAAAATTTCAGAAAATTGCTCGATCTGCTGTCGGACGCATTCGGCAGCCCTATTGTTCGGGAAATGATCTCGCACCGCAACGCCATCGAACAGATCACCGAATATGAGACAGATAAAGATTCGGCAGCCGGACGCAGACCATCCAAGAAGAAGCAGAGACGGCGCCGCTCGAACCAATCTGCCATCCGCTTTATGTCCCGTCTGTTGTATTGTCGGTGGATGCGGGAGAACGGATGGACGGGCCGCGTGTTTCCGGACCGGACATGATACATTGGGTTATCTTGCCCTTATGAAGAAAAGCCGAGAGGGGTGCATTGCCATAAATGATATGCGAATCTCAGACGTGAGTGGATAAGTGCGTCTAGTGGCAAGCTGTCCTCACCCATATCGGCCCATTCTTTCATGGTTTACGTCATTAGGGCGAAAGACCCACGCACCTCTCTCTCCGCTTCGAGTCAAAGACATACTATGATGCCATAAGAATATTGTCCTACTGTTTTACTAAAAAACCTCAGTTTGAGTGTTAATGAATACTGTGAAAAACTTTTCATAATATTGGAGATTATTCTCTTACCTCCTTTTTTTACCTGCCCAATTTAATTCGTAAACAATTGTTATTATACAAAATTTTTTATCAGTTGACCATCTATGAATTTGCATGGTTTTTGCAACTAACTTGGAAAACCTATTATAAACCACCGATCTATAAATTATAAAATCTCAAAGACATCGTATAGCGACCTATTAAAATTTCGGCATATGTACCTATGCACATATATTCATAAACTATTTTTTTTGTAAGAAAGGAGGTAAAATGAGGAGGTTTTTACTTTTTTCGAGCATTTTTATTTTCATCTTTGGAATTTCGGTAGCAGGTTCTCATGCAACCCCGATTGACCTTGTGGTGAATGGGGAGTTCGAAATTCCGGGAGTTAACCCCAACTCTTGGGCTCCCCTTCCTAATAGTGCGGTCCCCGGGTGGTCTAATTCCTCGGGGAGAATTGAGATTTGGGGATCAAACTTTACCGCCGGCGTTCCACTCAATCCACTCGGGAGCGATGGTCTTGCACATGGGCAGCATCATGAAGTTAGCTTTAATTCAACAAGCAATTACACAACCCAAGGATTGTCTATTCTATCAGATGGCTTCGTTGATTTTAGTTTTGATGCGTGGGGAAGGTACGCCAACGGAATCGCTTATTCTTTAACAGGTTCCAGTTCTGGTGTTTTGGCCAGCGGTGATCAGGCATTATCTGGTCCTAATTGGACCCCCATTTTGTGGGAAGGGCTTTCAGTACAAGAAGGTGAAACCTTAACATTGTATTTCGAATCTATTGGTGGTGGAAGCTCAGGCGCTCATATTGACCAAGTTTCATTGTTATATACGCCCAACCCTATACCTGAGCCTGCAACGATGCTCCTAGTCGGCGCCGGATTGGTTGGTATTGCCGGAGCACGAAGAAAATGGAAAAAGAAATAGCGCCAGCATGATCAGAAGGGGAAAAAGGCAGAATTTTTGGATTCTGTCTTTTTAGAAAGTGCAGATATCGGCTATCTTCGTTCACTATCGAAAATCTGAAATGGGGCGCGGAATATCAGAACTTTTCCGCGCCTTGTTCATTTCGCTCCCGGCGCCTGCCGAATGTTGCGACCGCACGGATTCCTGTAAAATAAACCCGTTAATCACTGGCCCCGCTTCGGCAACCAAATGGGAGTCGTATCAAAACAATTGACATCCGCACTGCGGTCAAATTATAGTCAAGCAAGCCACGAAGATTTTCCGTAACGCAGGACTTCCAATGGGTGAAGTTCTTCGCATAAGCTTTGACACAGGCTCCTTGAGGGGATTTGTCCCTTTAGGGAGTTTTGTTTTTTAGGTAAACGCGGTATCCACCGAGCATCGATTTCGACTTCGTAGAAGGCCGTCCGGTTTCGATCCAGATTCCGATAACGACCCCGATGCCGAACAAGCTCAGGTCCCATCGAAAGGTTATTATTTCGATAGAAATACTCTATGTTCAAACGGAACACAGTCACAACGATTCCTACAGCAGATAGGTCGGCTTCAGGAGGCCACCATGGCGTATGTCATTATCGGTAACGGTGTTGCGGGCGTCAGCGCAGCGGAATCGATCCGTCAGTTGGACCGGGACGGCCGCATCGTCATGATCGGAGACGAAACGGAAATCCCCTACTGTCGGCCCATGATCAGCCTTGTGCTGGAAGGTGCCATACCGGCAGACAGGCTAACGATGCGAGCGGATAATTTTTACGAAACGATGGGCATCGAGCCGGTGTTGGGTCGTCGTGTCGATGCCATCGACGTGGCACAAAAAACCGTCCGTGTCGGAGGGGATACGGAAATCCCCTATACAAAGCTTCTGATCGCCAGCGGAGCAGACCCACGGCCCATCACGGCCGACGGCCTGAATCTGAAAAACATTTTCTTCATGCGGACCCAGGCACAGGTCCGTGATATGCTTCAGGTACTTCCAGATGCCCGTCGGGCACTGGTGCTCGGAGGAGGGCTGGTCGGGTTCAAGGCGGCATACGGCCTGCTTCGACGCGGCCTGAATGTCACCATGTTGATCCGATCCGGCTATCCCCTGTCCATGCAGGCGGATGAAACCGCCGGGGGGATCATTTTGCAGGAACTGCGCCGCAAGGGACTCGATGTCAAAGTGGGCACCGAAGCGGTCGCCTTCGGGGGCAATGGCGCGGTTCGCGAGGCGCACCTTTTCGACGGAGATCGGACTCCCTGTGATATGGTCGTCATCGGCAAGGGCGTGCTGCCGGCGTTGTCGTTTGTTCCGAGAGAGCGCATCGAGATCGATCTGGGGATCGTGATCGACCGCCATATGCGGACGTCCGCCGAGGATGTGTATGCGGCCGGAGACGTCGCCGAGGGTGTGGATGTCGCCCGGAAAACCAGATGGGTGAACGCGATCTGGCCCGAGGCGGTGACCCAGGGTCGACTTGCCGGAATAAACATGGCCGGTCGGCCGGTTTCCGGAGAGGGAAGCTTGGGGCGAAATGTCATCCGCATTTTCGACCTGGACATCCTCACCGGCGGGGTGGTAACGCCGCCGGACAATGACGGGTATGACGTGTTTCAAACCTTTGACGGGTCGCGAAACACCTACCGAAAGCTGGTCTTCCAGGGGGACCGTCTTGTCGGAGTGGTTCTGGTCAATGATATCGAGCAGGGCGGCGTATTCCTCTCGGTGATGTCCAGTAAAACGCCGGTCACAGCTTCAAGAGAAGGCCTGCTCTCTCGAAAGTTCAACTATAAGCAGCTGCTCAAATAGAATCTATCTCAAAAACGCGTCTGGGAACCGATTGCGGAGTTGCGGGTCGACGGGCATGGGTGTGGGGCCCTGATCCACCTACTTGAGACAAATTCCAATCTGAGCGCCCTTGACGTCGTTTGAGAATATGGTGAAAAAGGAGGTCCTATGAAAGAAGTGGTGGTTCATCCTGAGCGTTGCGTGGGGTGCATGCAGTGCATGATCGCATGTGCCACGGCCCACTCAAAGGCGAAATCGCTGTTCGCCGCGACGCTGGAGTCCCCCCTGCCAAAACCGCGGGTGCATGTGGGGGTCGGGCAGTATGATGAGGGATTTCCGAATCGATGCCGGCATTGCGATCCGGCGCCATGCCTGCTGGCGTGCCTACCGGGAGCGATTTCCAGAGACCTGTCGACCAACACGGTGCTGATCGATCCGGACCGGTGTATCAACTGCGCCACCTGTGCCATGGTCTGCCCCTTCGGCGTGCTGCGGTACCACGAGGAGGGTAGCGCCCCGCCGGGCAAAACAGTGGCCGTGAAATGCGACAACTGCATCGGACGACAGGAGGCGGGACTGGCGCCGGCGTGCGTGGAAGTCTGCAAATCCGGAGCTCTGACATTTGAAGAACTGTCTGAGGCCATGCGGCGGAAGACCAACGAGATATCCCGCACGGTTTCGGTGGCTGCAGAGCCTCAGGACCTCTCGCCGGGGTTCTCTCTGCTGAATACCATGAAAAAGTCTCTGATCCAGGTGCGGACAGGTTGACTTTCCGGCCCTGGACGTCTTTGCTCAGGACTTCAATTAAAACCGTCAACGTCATGATGGGGGTAAACGATATGACACCGAAACGAGAACGTAAAACAATTACAGAAGACGGCCTGTTGCTATTAGATAAAATGGAAAAGGACCGGGTCACTACCGTTTGGGACCGTTTTCAGGATCAGCTGCCCAACTGCGGCTACTGTGAAATGGGCCTGTCCTGCCGAAACTGCGTTATGGGACCCTGTCGTGTGGACCCCTTCGGTGAAGGACCCCAGGTCGGGGTGTGCGGCGCTGACGCCAATATTATTGTTGCGCGAAATCTCGGCCGGATGATCGCCGCCGGAGCCGCATCCCACTCGGACCACGGACGGGATCTGGTGGACGTCCTTGCCCAGGTAGGGGAAGGCAATAACGCCGGTTATCAGATTCGCGATCCGAACAAGCTCAAGCAGGTCGCCGGGGAATTCGGGGTCGATGTCGGCGGAAAGGACGATCTGACCATCGCATCGGAATTGGCCTATCAAATGCAAGAAGATTACGGGATGCGCCGGAAATCCCTGACGCTTCTGGCTAGGGCGCCCGAAAAGCGCAGGGAGCTGTGGATGTCTCTCGGGGTCGTTCCCCGGGGTATCGACCGGGAAACTTCCGAAATGATGCACCGGACCCACATGGGCGTTGACAATGACTGGAAAAGCCTGCTGCTCCACGGCATCCGAAACGCCCTGTCCGACGGCTGGGGCGGATCCATGATCGCCAGCGATGTTTCCGATATCCTCTTTGGCACCCCCACCCCCCATCCGACCAAGGTCAATGCGGGCGTGTTGGAAGAGGACCAGGTGAACATCGTGGTCCACGGACACAACCCGGTGGTTTCGGAGATGGTCCTCCATGCATGCCACTCCCCGGACCTTCTGGCGCGGGCTGAAGAAAACGGGGCCACCGGCATCAATCTGGTGGGTGTGTGCTGCACCGGAAACGAGCTGTTGATGCGCCACGGTATTGCCATGGCCGGCAATCATCTGAGTACCGAACTGATTCTGGCCACCGGGGCGGTGGACATGATGATCGTAGATTATCAATGTATCATGCCGTCGATTTCCTCGGTGGCGGCCTGTTACAACACCAAAATGATCAGCACCAGCGACAAAGCCAAATTCCCCGGTATGGACCATCGCGAATTTCATCCCCACAATGCCGAAAAGATGGCGGTTCAGGTGGTCACGGAAGCCATTGAAAATTTTGTGAACCGGAAAGAGGTGTTTATTCCCACAACAGCGACAGACGCCGTGGGCGGATTTTCCGTGGAGGCTGTCCTGGGCGCCCTGGGCGGTACCCCCGAGCCCCTGCTCGAGGCCATCAAGACCGGCAAGATTCGCGGTGCAGCCGGTATTGTCGGGTGCAACAATCCACGGATCCAACAGGACTACGGTCATGTCACCCTGACCCAGCGGCTGATCGAAAACGACATACTGGTGGTCGACACCGGTTGTGTTTCGGTGGCCAATGCCAAAGCCGGATTCAAGGTGGCCGATGCCATTTCGTTCGCCGGTCCCGGTCTCAAGGAAATATGCGGGGCGCTGGGCATACCGCCGGTGCTTCATTTCGGCAGCTGTGTGGACAACGTCCGTATCCTGGTCCTGGCCTCTGCCCTGGCCAATGCCCTTGATGTGGACATCAGCGATCTGCCCATCGCAGGTGCCGCACCCGAGTGGTATTCGGAGAAGGCGGCCACCATCGGGGTGTATTTTGTCGCCTCCGGTGTCTATACCGTCCTTGGCCCCATGCCGCCGATCACCGGCAGCATGGATATCGTCAAGCTGTTGACCGAAGATCTTGAAAGCGTTGTGGGAGCCACCTTCGCTGTGGAACCGGATCCCGAAAACGCCGCCATCCTGATTCGAAAACGTATCGAATCGAAGCGGGCGGCGCTGGGGCTGGACGCCAGAGACGGTTGACCGGTTCTGTGTCGGGTGAATCCCATGGTCATTTCGGTCCACCAGCCCTATTTTTGTCCCTATCCGGGCTTCTTCTACCGGGTTCTAAACTCGGATGTGTTCGTGCTGCTGGACACGGTGCAATTCCCCAGGGGGACTACCTGGACAAGTCGAAACCGGTTTAAGCACGACCAGGGCACCCTCTGGCTCACCGTCCCGGTGCGCAAAAAGGGGCTGGGGTTTCAGACCATCGATGCAGTGCGTATTTGCCGGGACAGACAATGGCCCCGTAAGCATCTGGCGAGTCTGCGCCACGCGTATGCCCATGCACCTTTTTTCCGGGAGCATTACCCGTTTATAGAGGCGCAGATGCAGTCCGGAACCCGCCGGCTAAGTGATCTGAACATACGGATTATCCGATACATTGCCGATTACATAAGGGTTGGCGCAGACATTCGCCGTTTGTCCGAAATGGGGATTCGTGGAAAGGGAGCCGCACTTCTGATCGATATTTGCCGTCAGACCGGCGCGACCCAACTGCTGATTCCGAGATCGGCCCGGAGCCACATGGACATCGCCGCATTCCAGACGGCGGGCATCCGGATCGACACCTATCGGATGCCGATGTGGATATACCCCCAGCTGTGGGGGGATTTTCTCCCGAATCTCTCCATACTCGACATGATCTTCAATATCGGACCTAAAACCCGCGATCTTCTCAGGTCTTGATCCATGCCGGATGTCGGTGTTCCGGACCTGTTTCCACCCTATCGGAACATGGTTGCGCAACCACCATATCCGCCATTGCGCCCCGGGGGCGTTCCGTGGGGGCCGTCTATTGACTCCACTCCCGATTGCGTTTAGAGTCGTGGGCATTCCAAAATCAATAACAATCCGCGGAAGGAACCGCCGGTCTCAAGAGGATTGAGGAGGGCGACATGAAGATCTGCCCGAATTGTAACGCTGGATGCCTAGCTGAAGTCACAGAATGCCCCCACTGCGGAACAGACTTCACCTATCTGGAAGAAAAGCACGCGCGAGAACAGGCGGAAGCAGCCAAGTGGCAGGCTCGCAGAGAAAAAATCATCTCACGGGTCAACACGCTGATGTTCGAAATGTCGGAAAATCAGCTCATCGCGCTGTTGTCCCAGGCCAACGAGATTTTTACCAAAAAAGACCGAAAACATTCGAGGATCCCCTGCCTGATCCCCACCGACTACGTCACAAGACAGCACGCCTATCAGGATTATATGACGAATATCAGCATTGAAGGAGCTTTCATCGAAACAGAACGCTCTTTTGAACAAGGCGAAAGTATTTCAATGACACTGGCACTGTCCCCTCATGTTAAGCCGTTTAAGGTGACCGGGACCATTGTTCAATGTACCGAAAACGGTATCGGTGTTGAATTCAGGCCGGCAAGCCAGGTCCATAAAGACCTCATTCACCATCTCGTGGACAAAATAAAGCAGCTGAAGGCGTAAGCGGGCCAGTGCAACCGTTATCATGGACGCAGAATCGGAAATGCCCCCATCGTTGAAAGATCCAGGGCTGTTTCGGCAGCAGTGTTTTGCCTTCGGCAAGTGGATGGATGCTTCGGATGGCGCATCGATGCCCGTGACCAATCCGGCCGATGGTGCGATTCTCGGCACGGTACCTGTGATGGGTGCGGAGGATATCCAACACGTTGTGTCCGGCGCCGGGGATGCCTACACCGACTGGCGTCAACGGACTGCCAAAGAACGGGCCGTCGTGCTCAGACGGTGGCACGATGTCATCCTCGATAACCTTGCGGATCTGTCGACCCTGATGACCCTCGAGCAGGGGAAACCTCTGGCCGAGTCAAAAGGGGAAATTGCCTACGCCGCGTCTTTTATCGAATGGTTCGCCGAGGAAGCCAAGCGGATTTACGGCGACACTGTACCCACACCCCTCGCCGGCAATCGAATCGTGGTGTTGAAAGAGCCGGTCGGGGTATGTGCGGCGATTACGCCTTGGAATTTTCCGGCGGCCATGATTACCCGCAAAGCCGGCCCGGCCTTAGCCGCGGGCTGCACCATGGTCGTCAAGCCGGCCCGGCAAACACCCTTCTCGGCGCTGGCCCTGGCAGTGCTGGCCGAACGCGCCGGTGTGCCGAAGGGGGTGTTCAATGTGGTGACCGGAGACGCCGAGGTTATCGGCAAAGGACTGACAGAACATCCCACGGTTCGAAAACTGTCCTTTACCGGATCCACGGCGGTGGGTAAACGGCTGATGCGGGATTGTGCGGCTACTGTGAAGAAACTATCCCTTGAGCTGGGGGGTAACGCACCGTTCATCGTTTTTGATGATGCCGACTGCGACGCTGCGGTAGCGGGTGCCATCGCATCGAAGTACAGAAATGCCGGTCAAACCTGCGTCTGCGCCAACCGTATCCTGGTCCAGGATGGTATCTACGAGCGATTCGTCAAGGAGTTCAGCGCAGCCGTGAATCACCTTCGGGTCGGCCCAGGCTTGGATGACGGCATCGAACAGGGACCGCTTATCGACGCCAACGCCCTCGATAAAGTCGAAGAGCTGATCGAGGATGCCCTGGCCGATGGGGCCCGGGTGCTTGTCGGCGGAAGGCGTCATGCCCTCGGGGGAACATTTTTTGAGCCGACGGTTCTTGCTGATGTTGTCGCCACCATGCGCATCGCCGGGGAGGAAATCTTCGGCCCCGTAGCGCCTATTTTTCGATTTTCCACGGAAAAGGAGGCCATCCGGATGGCAAACGATACGCCCTACGGTCTGGCCGCCTATTTTTACACCCGGGACGTCGGCAGGGTCTGGCGGGTGTCGGAATCCATCGAGTATGGTATCGTCGGCGTCAACACGGGCATCATTTCTACCGAAGTGGCCCCCTTTGGAGGCATGAAAGAATCGGGCATCGGCCGGGAGGGTTCCCGATACGGTATCGATGAGTATTTGGAAGTAAAATATGTATGTCTTTCCGGGATAGACCGGTAGCCTGATAATTTGAAGATCATCTCCCATTAATCGGAAGAAGAACTTAAAATCTTTTCATTCACTAAATCGTGTTGCGATTTTATGGGGATAGGCCATGCCGCTCCATGATTTGACCGAATTTCTCAAGCTTTCATCCGTGCTCAATTACAACCTGAGCGCGGCTTCCCTCAATCGGTACAACGTCCTTCTGTTCATCATCGAGAACAAGCCACTCGACACGGACAGCCAGCGGGACAGGGATGCCAAGAGCATCATTATGGAATCGCTGGGGTTTCTATTTGCCGCTTACAGCCAGAAGAGGCGCCGGCTCGGACCCATGGCGGTTATTCATCCCATCCGGGCAGCGGCACTGTTTGCCAGATCCCAGGACCAGGTCGGTCTGGTCGAATTACTTTCGGCACTGTTCCATGATATTCTTGAAGACATCCAATCCACTGATTTCAGGACAGCGCAGTGGAAAGAGATGGAATCGGTGCTCTTCGGGATACTCCAGCGACTGGGACCGGAACAAGAGCAACAGCTGGTCAGCAATCTGCTGAACCTGACCCAGCTGAGCGGTGAATCCTATTATCGGTATATCGGACGCCTGCTGGACAATGCCGGGGATTCACCGTTTTTAATACAGATTAAACTGGCTGATCGTCTGGACAACACCCTCGACATGCGGATTGATTTGCAGGATCCGTTGGAAGGGGTCGATTTTTTTGAAAACCTGTTTCAGACCCTGTATGTCCGCAATTACCAAGGGAAACCCCTCGCTTTAGGACATCCGACGTCTACCGTCTTGAACGGGGCCAGGCGGTTGTACCAGCTGTTTAAGAATGCCGTGCTTTTGTCGTTAATCCGTCAAAAAACATCACCGGGCCGCAGCTCAAAGTTTGACCATCTTTTCGAGGCGGTTTGTACGGCAAGTCTGAAGGAAGCCCAACGCACCTTCATCCAGCTGGTTCATTATCATTACCGGGATACCAAAGAGCAACGGCAGCTCCTGTTGGATACAATGGACTACTGCTACCGCGGCCGGATCGATCTGGTGACCAAACCCGACAACGAGTTTCTACTGGATGGGCTTTTCTCGAGCTATTTCGGATTTGCAACCAAAAAAAAATTGGACCAGACGCTTCACCGCTTATATCAGAACAAACCGCTGATGATTGAAGCGTCCATCGCCTTTATCACTATTTTTCTGAGCTTTTTGAACGATCCCGGATTCTTTGTCAGGGGTATCAGTGACAAGGGGATCGAACCGGCGTAGGGGCGTGCTGGATGCTGGATGCTGGATACTGGATGCTGGATACTGGATGAGAGATTCTGGATACTGGATGAGCTGAAAGTTCAAAGCTGAAAGGTGAAAGTTTACTGAAGTTGAAAGCTGAAAGCTCAAAGCTGAAAGCAGGAAGAAAATAGGAACAACGAGTGACGTTTCGCGAAGCGGGACTAATGACCAGTGACGCCGCCTGCGGATTCGACATGCTCACCACAAGCAGGCGGTAAATGACGTTTGCCACCGGCAAACTGGATGGGTACTCGCGTACTGGGTATTCGTTATTGAGAACAGATTCTGAGATGATTGATGGTTCACCGACTACCGAATACCAAATACCCAATACCGAATACCTGAGGTTAGCAAACGGGCCCAACCGGCAAACCGGCCAACGGGCCAACGGGCCCACGGGCCAACGGGCCCACGGATATCGGTATTTCTAATTTCTCACTTCTAATTGGTGCCTCACATGATTAAGAAAAGATTTCGTGTCTCCCCCAAGAAACTTCGGCGGATCTGCGACCCGAAGGTATTTCGTTTCAAAAGCACCGCACATCTCAAGCCCCTGGACACGGTTATCGGACAGGACCGCGCGGTTCAGGCCATCGAATTCGGCCTGGATATGAAAAGTCCCGGTTATAATATCTTCGTGACCGGCGAAGAAGGCACTGGAAAATCCACCCTGGTCCGGGAAATCGCGCAGGAACATGCTCGAAAACGGTCCACACCGGGCGATTGGTGCATGGTCAATAATTTCAATGATGAATATTGCCCGGACACCATCCCGTTGCCTCCGGGAAAAGCAACCGGGTTTGCAAAACAAATGGCCCGTTTGATCGATGAATTGCGCGAAGCCCTGCCGGATGCACTGAATGGCGAGGCATTTCGAAAGAAACGGGCTGCTGTTCAAAAAAAAATCTCGAGACAACAGCACGATGTATTCCGGAACATCGAGCGGCTTGCCAGGGAGCGCGATCTGAGCATCTCCCGAACGGACACCGGTTTTGAAACCGTTCCGGTAATCGATGGGAAACCCTTGTCACAAGACGATTACCGGAATCTTTCCAAGGAAAGACGGCAAGAAATAGAGCGCAATGTGATCTTCATTACGGAAAAAATTGAGGAAGGATCCCGTGAAATAAACCTTTTAACCCAGGCTCTCCATGACGAAATCGAGCGGCTTCTCGACGAGGAAACACTTTCCGTCGTCAAAGTCAAACTGGATACCCTTCGGACGGCATTTAAACAATCCAAGGAGGTACTCGGTTATCTGGATGCGGTCCAGGACGATATCGTCGAAAACGTCCAGGTATTTCTGAGGCCCGAGGACAAGGATTCCAATCCCGCGAGTCCCGGAGAGGATGCCTACTTTAAAAAATATCGCATCAATGTCCTCGTAGATCGGAAGGGAACCAAAGGCGCGCCGGTTGTGTTCGAACCCAACCCGACCTACAGCAATGTCTTTGGCCAGATCGAAAAGCGGGCCTTTATGGGATCGGTTACCACAGACTTCAATAGGGTGCAGCCCGGATCACTGCTCCAAGCCAACGGCGGATACCTGATCATGGAGGTCGAACCGGTGCTGACAAATAACTTTGTCTGGGATTCCCTCAAGCGGGCCCTCCGGAATAAATGTCTTGCCATCGAGGATATGGCAACGGAGATGGGTTTTGTCACCGCATCCCTGCGTCCCAAACCGATTCCGCTGGAGGTGAAGGTTATTCTCATCGGAGGGTATTATCCCTTTCAGATCCTCCAGAATTACGACCCCCACTTTAATAAACTATTTCGAGTACGGGCCGATTTTGATTATGAGGTTTCCCTGACCGCGGCCACTGTGCGGCAGTACGCGAAGTTTATCGCCCGCATTTCACAGCAGGAAGAATTACTTCCGTTTAACGCCCGCGGCGTGGCGCGCATCGTTGAATTCGGCTCCAAAACGGTGGCAGACCAGGCAAAGCTCTCCCTGAGATTCGGACCCTTGCTCGGGCTGATCAAAGAATCGGACTACTGGGCGAGGAGACGAAAGGGACGTGTTGTCACTGAAAAGGATGTTGCCAAGGCGCTTGCGGAATACCGTTATCGCTACAATCTCTATGAGGAAAAAATCCATGAAGCCTATGTCGACAAGACCATTTTGATCGATGTGAAAGGCTCGATGGTCGGCCAGGTCAATGCGCTTGCCGTGTATCAGATCGGTGACATATCCTTTGGCCGCCCGTCGCGGATCACCGCAGAAACCTACATGGGAAAACAGGGGATTGTCAATATCGAACGGGAAGCAAAACTGAGCGGAAAAACCCACGATAAAGGTGTCTTGATCCTGTCGGGCTACCTGGGTCGAACCTTTGCCCAACGTCACCCACTGAACCTGTCCATAAGCATCACGTTCGAACAGAGTTACGGGGGTATCGACGGTGACAGCGCGTCTTCCACAGAACTCTATGCCATTTTGTCCAGCCTGGCCCAGGTCCCGATTCGCCAGGGGATTGCGGTGACCGGATCGGTGAACCAGAAGGGGATGGTCCAGGCCATCGGTGGCGTTAACCAAAAAATTGAAGGATTTTTCGAGGTGTGTCAGAGTCGGGGGCTGACCGGTAGCCAGGGCGTCATGATTCCGGAGGCCAATGTGGACAACCTGATGCTCAAATCAGAGGTGGTCAACGCTGTCAAACGGCATAAATTCCATATTTACCGGGTGTCACGTATTCAAGAAGGGATCGAATTGCTGACCGGCATACCCGCGGGAAAAGCGGATACGGACGGAAATTATCCGCCGGATACCGTATACGGAAGGGTTCAGACCACGTTGGCCCAGTATTACCGGCGCTCCCTGCAACGCTGGAAAGATCTTGAAAGCAATGATATCGAGGCCGGCACCATATAATCCGACCGACAGGAGTTCCATGTTTTTTACATAAATATATCTATAGTACGGGGCGTTTATCGTGGTCGTCATAACTATGTTCCGTTTGCAGACATCTGGAAACGGAACATAGTTAGGACAACCACTATCATCTCGGTGTTTTACCGACCAAAAATTTTCGAGCTGACCGGGCACCACCCGTATTCACCGTGTTGCTCCGGTCCGCTCTCCCATGAGACCTGGCAAATGATTCGTAAGATCTTTAAATACGTGACTCCGGCAGGTTGGTCGGTAGTGTTCGCCATCTGTGTTGCGCTTCTGACGGTCGGCTGTTCCGGGAACGATGAAGGGGATGCCGGTCGGGACAAAGCGCCGTCAGATGCCTCTGGATTCCGGTTCCTCGACCTGAATGCAGCATCCCGTCTGGACGATTCCCTTAGAAAAGATCTCAGAGATAAGCTTGGTTCCGATGCCGTCTGGCGGCGGGCTCCGCTGGATATCGAGATTAATTACAGCGGTTTTCTGAAGCAGCATTTTGAAGAACTGCACCGGCTAAATCGGCGATTGAATTATGCACCGCGGGAGCGGGTCGAACACGACATCACCAAGCTGATGTACCGGTATCCCCAGAAAAAAAATCTCCCGTTTTCATACATCGAACTGGTATTTTCGAGTCGAAGTGGTGAGCCCTTGGTCTTTAACATTCAGGCGAGACAGGACGGTGATGCGCTTATTGCCACCCTGGAGGACAAATACGGGCTACCCGGTAGCATCGAATGGAACAACGGCAAGGACCGCGCTCTTTTCTGGCGGAGCACCGGCGAAATCATGATCGCATCGATTGTCGAGGATCGCTATGGGCAACCGGAATATGGCATTTCTATCTATTTTATAGACCATATTGAGAAATTGGTCGTTTTCGAAGAGCAGGAACGCCGCCAGATGCAGAAACAAACAGAAAAGGCTGGGAAGACGGCCTTCTAAAGCTCACCACATTTGAAGGATTCAAGGGTTCAAGTGTTTGCTGTTCAAAGGTACGTTAAGTAACCTTATTACCTCGCTTGACCCCTGGGACCCTTGGCCCCTTGAACCCTCATCTCCAAACAAGTTGGAGATGATTTCATAACAGCCCCTCTTTTTTTAACTGCCCCATGGCGTTGCGCCCAATGCTGGTGACATGCTGGAGCGCCTTGGTCAGATGGTATGCGGCTTCCTGCGCCACGCCGGAACGAACCATCACTTTCGCAAGATCGATATTCTTTTCCACTTCCACCCAGGCATCGTTTTTTACAATCCGCCTGGCCAGCAGGGCTTCGTTTCCGACAAGGTCCACCATAAGCTCAACGATGCGCTCCGCCCCCTGCCGTTCCGTGCCCTGAAGCCCATTGAGAAGTCCGGCGGCGTGGGATGCCCACAACAGGCCGGATTTGACTTTTTCGCTCTGGGAAAAGGATATGATGGCTTCTGATGTTTTCATGCAATGTTCGGGTTTGCAAGGCCTGGTACAGACAGATGACCGGTGCGCTGAGCGGCCAATAGAAGCCCCGTGATGCTTTTCGCGTCCTGAATCTCGCCCTGAAACACCATTCGCAGGGCCTGATCCCAGGGCACCGGGAGGACCTCGATGAGTTCATCATGGTCAAGATCCTGGTGATCCGGTTTCAGGGATGAAGCCAGGAACAGGTGGATACGCTCGTCGGAATAACCTGGAACCGGGACAATTTCTCCCAATCTTTCCCAATGTCCGCCGGAGAATCCGGTCTCTTCCATCAATTCCCGTTTCGCGCAGGATTCCGGTGTTTCATCAGCATCCACAGTACCTGCAGGGATCTCGATAATGGTATTGCCCACGGCGTGGCGGTATTGCCGAAGAAGCAGAACGGTATCCGGATCCAGAACTGGTACGATGGCCGATGCGCCCGGATGACGAATCACTTCCAGGTCCACGGTGGCGCCGTTGCTCAGGGAGATATTCTCCAGGTCAAATGTAAATGTACGGCCCCTGTGCACGGTCGTTCGTCGATTTACGGTTGCCGTCATCGAATGCTTTCCAATCCAAAGTTATATCTCACCCGCCGGCGCTCGAGCTCCCAGTGAGGAACACACACACACAGATTTCTGTATGGAACATTTCTTACCTCTGTGTTCTCTGTGAGCTCTGTGAGAGATTTTTATCTCACCAGCCGGCGCTCGAGCTCGCAGAGACCCCGGAGAGAAAAAACATTGAGATTCTCATTAATGATAGTTTTTCTCTGTGCGCTCTGTGAGAGATTCATATCTCGCCCTCCACCGCTACGGCGAGGCGCTGTATTCGCGGATCAGAGTGCTGACGGGCACCCCATTTGGTGCCGATGCCTGGGGATCAATCGCCACAAGTCGTGACCAGGATTCAACACCGGCCTTGTTGTCCTTCAGATCGTGGATGAGGACGATACCCTTGTTGTACATCGCGATCTTATGCCGCGGATCGACCTTCAGGGCCTGATCAAAAGCCTTGATCGCCTCTTCGGGCTGCTTGGTTCTTCGGTACATTACCCCGAGATCGGTCCAGACATCCGCATTGTCCGGCTCCTGCTCGAGGGCAACGCGATAGGTCCGGATGGCCTCGGTGTACTGCTCCGTGTCAAAGTAGAGATGACCTAGCTGTATCCAGGCGGCGGTGTTCTTCGGGTTCGCCGAGGTCTCCTGTTCAAGCTGCAGAATACGCGTGGCATGAGCCTCTTGGCGTTGCTGGGGGTTGGCCGGCTGTTGGGCGGCGGTCGGCATCTGGTCGGTTTTCAGAATCGTCAGTACGATGCCTGCAAAAAAGCCGACAAAGAAGGATACGAATACGGCAAATAACAAGGTCTGCGTTTTGACGTAGCCGGTTTTTTGGACATTATGTGTTGCCATGGCTTCTCCAATTAGCCTATCGGTAGGATAGGGTCAAGGCGTGGACAAACCTGTAATTCGATCAGCGACATCGTCGCGTTTCATAATATCGTTTCGCTGCTATTGGCACCGTTGCCATCTTATCGTATACCGATGGTCAGCTGAAAACCTATGCAGTGTCCGGCTGATGTCCAGGGGCCGACACACCCCGTCCCGAACCGATGAGAAAAAAAACATTGCCAGAATCCTCGTCCCTGCAGTTTGCGACTCGAATCGGTATCGCCACGTTGTGCCGGCTGGTCCTGAATACAGCACGGCGGTTTGCCTATCCCTTCGCTCCGGTGCTGAGCCGGGGACTCGGGGTGTCAATTCCGGCGGTGACATCGATGATTGCCGCCACCCAGGCGACCGGAATCATCGGCATCGTGCTGGGTCCGATGGCCGATCGTGTGGGATACCGTCGGATGATGCTCGCCGGGCTCGGCATGCTGGCGGCCGGCATGCTGGCGGCAGCCGTCCTGCCCCTGTTCGGTGTTGTTCTGGTGGGCCTGATTCTGGCCGGATTGGGCAAAACCGCATTCGACCCGGCCATCCAGGCCTATGTCAGTGAAAGGGTCCGCTTTGAGCGGAGAGGGCTGGCCATCGGGATTCTGGAATTCAGCTGGGCCGGAAGTACGCTGGTGGGGATTCCGCTGATTGCCGTTCTGATCGACAGGGCCGGCTGGCGGTCACCCTTTTTCGCTTTGGGCGCCCTCGCCCTTGTCGGTATTGTCGCCATACTCCTCTTCATACCTGCGGACCCACGGCGTTCAAAAGTCTCCCACGACAAACAAAAGGGGGTCTCCGGCGCGTTTCGGGAGTTAATCGGCAACCGTGTCGCTTGCGGCGTGCTCGGGTTCATATTTTTTGTCAGTCTCGGCAATGACAATCTGTTTGTCAGCTACGGCGCCTGGCTGGAAGCTTCGTTTCAGGTAAATATCCTGCTGCTGGGCGCCGTCACCGGCGCCATCGGTTTTGCGGAACTGGCCGGAGAAGCCCTGGTGGCTCTGATTTCAGATCGCCTCGGTTTGAAGCGGGCCGTGATTGCCGGAGTCGTTCTATGCGCCCTCAGCTACGGCCTGTTACCCATGGCCGGCAGATCCCTGCCGGTTGCCGTTGTCGCACTCTTCACGGTGTTTCTGGCCTTTGAATTTACCGTGGTGTCCGGCATTTCTCTCTCCACCGAGCTGCTGCCGGAATACCGGGCCACGATGATGGCCGCTTTTTTTGCCGTTGCCGGCATCGGCAGAATTGTCGGTGCCCTCGCCGGCGGGACCATCTGGGTGGTTGCCGGTATTTCGGGAATCGGCATGGCATCCGCCTTTTTCAGTACACTGGCGCTGCTGTCGTTGATGTGGGGGATGAAAGGGTGGCAGAAGTAAGTGGCTCATTACATGCCCGGGTCAGGGTATGCGTCCATCAGCCGCTCCCGTATCCTTCGATTAATCTCCAGTTTTTCCAATGAGAGTTTGATGACGTCCCGGGCCAGGTCTTTCTCCTGCATGTATCGGTTAAAATAATCGACCAGCTCGTCGTATCGATCCAGTCCACATACCGGAATCAAGGCGGCCACGACACGCTCGTAAAGCAGGGGGTGGAATGCTTCGATCCGCTCCAGATTGGCGGTGTACCATGTCCATAAATGGGGCATGGCATAAGGATTCGCCGCCATGGCTACAATCGGTATGAATTTGTTTCGGTCCGGAATCGTACCCAGGGTAAATTCCAGGGCCCGTTCTATCAACGACGACTCACGGAAACATCCGATGGCGGAGGTAATCTGCAGGCGCTCGTGCTCGCTGTCCGTGGATCTGAGACGGTCCTCGAACCAGTCGAACGTTTCGCCGTCGCCAAACAGGGCACCGGATTGCATAATGCTTTTTAGAATATCCGGATGAACCGGAGAGCCGGATGTCAGCTGATCAAAGAGGGTGCGGGTCCTTTTTTCGGCGTCTTTCGATCCGTACAACACCGCCTGAAACAGGATCTGGTCCCTTAAGTTGGATGTTCCGTGGGATTCTCCGTCGTCGGGTTCATATCCGATCCGGGCCAGGGCCCCCTCTACCATGGCCAGGGCAGCCGCGCCGATGCGCTTTTGGGCGCTTTGATCGGCAATCAAAAAGGTTCCAAAAAGATTGCTCGTCAGGCTGATCAACGGCAGGAACGCATCTTCATCATGGTAAACGCGCAGGAACGAGAGATATTCGTCAAGGGGAACAAGACCCGAGCAAAATAAGGCATGGAGATCGTTTTGGAGCCCCCACCGGTCAATTTCCGGCAGCTCTTTGGTGAGAACCCGGGCTCCAAGGGCCTCGATATTGACGGGGTCCCTGTATAACACCCTGTAGAATCCGGTATGTTCCGGGTTGATTTTATAAGCGGCGACGTGGTCACCGATATCGATCGTTCCGTGTTGGCCGTCGAGAAGCATTTGGGCGTCGAATGGATCGCCGCTCTCCGGAAACACGCGCACGGTCACCGGAACCTGCCAGGTACTCTCAGCGCTTCCAGGGAGATAGGAAAATCGGTTCTGGGTGATGGCCAGCAGATGGCCGTCCCGTTGGACTTCGATCATCGGATAGCCGGGCTGTTCGATCCAGCTTTTCATCATACGGGTAATCGGCAGTTGGGAGATGTTTTCAAAGGCTTCCCACAGATGCCTGCTGGAAGCGTTACCGTAGGCGTGGGACTCCAGGTAATGCCGCAATCCTTTTTGGAAGTCGTCATGACCGATAAAACCTTCAAGCTGCCGAAGGATGCTGCCGCCCTTGCTGTAGATGATGGGCGCCGTGCTGGTGTTGATGACCACATGTTCGCCGCCCGGGATTTCGATGGAGAACGTCTCCTGCAGCGCATCCCGCTTCAAGGCGGCTTCTGTCTGGGTATGGATAAACTGGTCCCATATGTGCCACTCCGGATAATAGTGGTCCACGACGCCAAACCCGAAATAGGTGGCGAAGCTTTCGTTTAACCACAGGAAAGTCCAGTCATTGGGCGTCACCAGATTCCCGAACCATTGATGGGCGATCTCGTGGGCGATAACTTCACAGATGCGCTCTTTCCCGGCGCTGGAGGTGGTACCCGGATACAGCAGCAACAGATTTTCACGAAAGGTAATGGCACCCCAGTTCTCCATAGCGCCAAAGGCAAAGTCGGGGACCGCGATCACGTCAAGCTTTGAGAGAGGGTAAGGTAAGTCATAGTACTGCTCGCAGAATTGAAGCGCTTGTCGGGTGAATTCAAGCCCGAATTCGGCGTAGGTTGCCGCCTTGGGAACGGCGAGGGCCCGAATTCTACGATCTGTCGAATCCTGAAGGGCGTCGAATTCCGCGACTCCGAAAAAAACGAGGTAGGTGGACATCGGTGGCGTGGCTTCGAACACGACCCGTTTTCTGTCGTTTTCAAGCCCGGTTTCTTTTTGAATGGCGGTGTTTGACACAGCCGTCAGGTGGGCATCGCAGATCAGCTCAACCTCAAAGACCGATTTCACACCCGGATGGTCGATGCATGGAAACGCTCGTCTCGCATCGCTTTCCTGAAACTGGGTGACGGCCATATAGCGTGGCCCGCCGTCGTCGCCGGTGTAACGGCTGCGATAAAACCCGGCCATCCGGTCATTGATCAGACCTTCGTATTCAATCCGTAGGTTGATCTCGCCGGTCCGTTCTCCGGGCAAATCGATTGCCACCGTTTCTTTTTCAGGATCTATCCTGAAGGAACAGGGGGTATCTCCACGGTCCTCCTGGGAAATGACCTTCCAGACGGCCAGTTCGAGACTATTTAAAAGAATATACCGGCTTGGACGATCTGCATGAAACCGGATGGTTGCCGTCCCTGAAAAACGAAATCGGTCGAGATCCGTATCGATACGGATGTGATAATGTAATGGACGCATCATATCCATAAGGCCTCCTGTGTCATTGGGTATCCACCGCGGACGAAGAATGAACGGTTGAATATAGTACACGATCACGACAACTCAACCAGGTCGACTGTACGGTCATCGTTTCCATGTTTCTGCAAACGGAACATATTTATGACAACCACTTTATATATCGGAACCACATTGTCCTGGAAGATGCATCCGCTCTCCATGTTCGGCCATATCGGTAATGATTCCACTGTTGCAGTTTTTCTTCGCTTATACTAAAATAATTAAATCATCTCACGATTCGTTGTCGTTCAATAGATCCTTGGACCGTCCTCTCGAACCAGTACGGGGAAGAACCTGATGGTTATGGTTATGTCGTGCGCGTTAACCTGGACGTACTCAACGGGAAGGGATCATGCGGTATCTTGAACACACCCGGCGATGTGTTGTGGTGTACCTTGTCTGTCTGGCAACCGTCGTTGTGCCGTTTACCGCACTCGCCCAGGATCTATCCGAAGAGCAAAAAGAGCTCCAACAGGCCGTCGCCGTATCCGAGGGGATTGGTGACTCCGTCTTTAAAGAGGCCTCCCGCGTCAGTCGTGAGCTTCAGATGGGGGCCCGCTCTTTGTTTACTCGAGATCCCCTGGGCTGGGATATCGACACCATCGATTTCCTCACCAACTGGTTATTCTCTCTTCCTCTGAAGATTCCGGCTTTTCTCAGCAGCATACAGGAACAGAGCCGTCTGTTGGGTGCGGCCGGATCGCTGTTCGTGTTTATTCTTCTGCTGGCTGTGCTCTACAGCCTGCTATGGCAGGGACGGGTCTTGACGGTGCTGGAAGAGAGATTCAAGGTTCTGAATACATGGCTGCCCCAGGCAACCTACCCCTACTATCTTGCGCTTTTAAGAATTGTTGTCGCCTCCCTGGTACCGCTCCTGCTGCTGGGCGGATTTTCGCTGGTACGGGCATTTATTCCCTCCCGTATGCCTTGGTTCCTGTTTATTGAACGTCTATTGATCCTGTGGACCATCGGCGCCGTTCTGTTGCATTTTTTAGGAGAATTACTTCTGAGAGACCTGTTCCGGGTGTCCCGAAAATACGGACGTACACTTTATAATATCTCGCGCGTCGTCGTACTTTATATTTTACTGGCTGTCGGTGTCATCTGGGCTGCTGAAACCTTTCACATGCGGCAGGATGTGCAGGCCTTCATCCGCTTCATCATATCGCTGTCGATTGTCTGTGCACTGATTCCGCTGCTGCTAAAAAAACAGGCTCTTCTTTCTCTTCTACCGGAATTGCCTTACCGTGCATACCAGAATTTCATCAACGCCCTGGAACGGTATTACTTCCCGGTCATCTTTTTTACCTTTCTCACCGGTCTCATGTGGTGCGTCGGATATCAACGGCTTGCAACGACACTTTGGACCAAAACATGGGCCGTGGCCGGCTCCTTCGTGCTGATTATGATCGGCTACCATGTGTTGAGTGGTCTGTTGAATCTCTGGGTGGAGAAAAAGGGTGTTGAGGACGAGGAGGCCAAGTTTCTCTATGACGCGCTGCGCGCGTTGTTGAGATACATTACCGGCCTGGCTACGGTGCTGGTCGCCCTGCACCTGCTTGGATTTTTGAGACCGCTCCAGGGGGTCCTGTCCCTGCCCATCGTGACCATCGGCGAAACACCGTTGTCCGTGTGGATTCTCGGCAAGGCCCTTATTATACTGATCGCCATTCTCTACGTGACGCGGCTGCTGCAAGCCTACCTGACCTATAAAATATATCCGCCCCTTGGTATTGAAAGCGGTCTCGCCTACGTACTCAATACCTTTCTGAAGTATACCGGTCTCGTCCTGGGTCTTCTCTTTTCCCTGGCGGCCGTAGGCATTGACTTTCGGATTTTTATGGTGTTTGCCGGGGCGGTGGGGATCGGTCTCGGGCTCGGGATGCAGGCCATCGCAGCCAATCTGATCAGTGGATTCAGTCTTATCTTCGGCCGAAAACTCCGGAAAGATGACTGGATCCAGGTGGGCGAGACACGTGGCGTCGTCACCGATATATTCCTCCGTGCCACGAAGGTTCGCACACGGGACAATATCGAATATCTCATCCCCAATTCGGATTTTATATCCAAGACGTTTGTCAACTATACCCTGTCCACACCGATGATCCGGATTCATATACCGGTGCGCGTTGGCTTTGATAGCGATCCGAGCACGGTGAGCCGGGTACTGGTGGAAACGGCCGAGAAACATCCGGAAGTTGAGATCTACCGCGAACCGGAGGTGAGTTTTGTGGGTTATGGAGACAATTCGTTGCATTTCGAATTGCTCGTCTGGATTGATATTCGGGATATCGCCGCGTGGCGAATCCGCAGCCGGCTGTATTTCGGCATATTCAAGGCATTCCGGCGGGAAGGTATTCGTGTTCCCTTGCCCCAGCGGGATCTGCACCTGCGGACGGCTCCCGACTGGATGAAACCAGGCCAATAACCCGTGTATTGCGCCGAATGGAGGCTTATATGGCCAAGCGCACTCCTTCAATTATTCGATCAGATGTGTGATACTGCTCAGCGGGAGGCACTTCGAGGCGACGCCGCAGTCAACCTACTGCGAGCCTCGAATAACGCGGATTGAAACGATTTCATGCAATTTTCGGGATGAGGATAGAATCCATGACAAACCGGGGAGAATTTGAAAAAGTAAACCGATCATCGACATCCCTTTACGGGGCGCGCAAACTTCTTGTGTGCGGATATGCGGCTGCCGCCCATCAGGAGCTGCTGGAATTTTTAAAATATATCGGTCTGGATTCCATCCCCATTGTGTTTGCCTCCGACAAAGATATCGATCGCCCGTTGAAAGACATGATGGCACGCGCGGACCGGAGTGGAATGGGGGCGGGCTCTACGATCCACCGGGCCATCATCCTGTCCGGACTTACAGAGAAAGAAGTGCACACCCTGATTGGCGGATACCGACAAGCCGGAGGGCCGGAGCAGCTCTGGGCCGTGTTGACCCCCATTTCCGAAGGCTGGCCGCTGAGACAGCTGCTTGAAGAATTGGAGGCGGAGCATCAGGCCATGAAACAGCGAAAACAGGCATCGGACCGCTAGCCCGGACATTGCATGAAATCTTTTCAGGTCGTTGATCAGTTTTTTAACGTGACACATTGCATCGCGGCACTATGCAGCAGCAATTACGTTAAAGCGCTGATGTTGTTTCTTGTTAGCCATTTGCTGAAAAGATTTCATGCAATGTTCGGGATAGCCCGGGTATGACATGAACTCTTTTGAATGATGCATCGACCGGGGCAACCGCTTATGATGAACCAATCGGAGCCCGGCGTTTCTCCCGGCCTGGTCCTTTTCATCGGTGTGACGGCCATCTCCACGGGAGCCATATTCGCACGGATGGCGGATGCACCGGCTTTGGTGGTGGCCGCGTATCGCGTGGGTCTGGCCACCCTGGTACTGGCTCCGGTCGCCATGGTCCGTTCCCGGCGCGAGCTGTTGGGGCTCTCGTCCAGGGATCTCTGGATGGCCGCGTTGTCGGGCTTCTTATTGGCGATCCACTTTGCCGCCTGGATATCTTCCCTGGAATACACGTCCGTAGCCAACAGTGTCGTTCTGGTGAACACCAATCCGATATGGGTCGGTATCCTGGCCCCTTTCCTTGTTGGGGAGACCATACGGCGTTCGACCCGGATCGGGATCGGGCTCAGCGTTTGTGGCGGGATCGTTATCGGAATCGGGGACATCGCGGTTGGGCGAGATGCCCTGTTTGGCGATGCCCTGGCTCTGGTCGGCAGTGTGGCCATGGCCCTGTACCTCCTGATGGGAAGAAACCTCCGCAGAAAGCTTTCGCTGACGGCCTATGTGGTGCTATGTTACGGGAGTGCCGCCGTCATTCTCTGGGGATGTGTTCTGGCAGCAGGCCTGCCGGTGGCAGGCTTTGAACCCCAAACATGGGCCTGCTTCTGGGGACTTGCGTTGGTCTCCCAGGTGATCGGCCACACCAGTTTCAACTGGGCGCTGCGATGGCTCGGCGCCGGTGTCATCGCGGTCGCGCTTCTCGGGGAACCGATAGGGGCGACCATTCTTGCGTACATGCTCTTCGGTGAAGGGTTGACATGGTATAAGGTTGTGGGAGGGGCGCTCATTTTGTCGGCCATTTACATAACGGCGGTGGGGGAGAGAAATGGTGAGTGAAAAACACAGGATTCAAGGGGCCAAGGGTTCAAGTGAAAAGATAGAGAAGGGACCGAGGCGCGCTATAAGCGAGTAGAATTCAAGGGACCATTGAAGTTCTGTAAAATTTCAATCACTTAAAGGACAGGAGATTTGGGCTTTATTGAGAAATGGGAATTGGTTGACACAAATCGAGACATCGCAGAGGTCTAAAGAATGCTGTACGCTCTCAACGGATCCTTAGAAAAAACCCTTGACCCCTTGACCCCTCGGCTCCTTGCACCCTTTTCTGCCAACGAGCGACTTTGTCGCGTTTCATAAAATCGTTAACGATTTTATTTAAGGAGGAATTCCATGTCCTACCAAAATTTGCTCTTTCACGTCGAGGACGGGGTCGGATCCATCACGTTCAACCGACCCAAGGCGCTCAACGCGTTGAATAACGCTTTGCTTGCAGAGTTTTCGGATTTGCTGGCTGAAGTGGCGGGAAACGAAGAGATTCGTGTACTGTTGCTGACCGGTGCCGGGGACAAAGCGTTTGTTGCCGGGGCCGATATTACGGAACTGGCCACATTCAATCCGCTCCAGGGCAAGGCCTTTGCCAAAAAAGGCCAGGAAACGATTCAAATGCTCCAGGAATTGCCTATCCCGGTGATTGCCGCGGTCAACGGTTTTGCGCTGGGGGGTGGAACTGAAATGGCCCTGGCGGCGGATTTTATTTACGCCTCGGAGAGTGCTAATTTTGGCCTGCCGGAGATTACTCTGGGGATAATTCCTGGATTCGGGGGGACCCAACGGCTTCCGCGACTGATCGGAAGCAACCTGGCCAAGGAAATGATCTTTACGGGAAACATGATCAAGGCCCGGGACGCACTGGACATGGGAATCGTCAACCGGGTGTGCCCCCCCGAGTCACTCATGACGGAAACGATGGATACGGCCAGGAAAATAGCCGCCCGAGGCAAGGTGTCCCTGCGCGCGGCGAAGGAAGCGGTAAATAGCGGATTGAATGCCGATCTGGCAACCGGGCTGCTGGTGGAACTGGATGCTTTTGCACTCTGCATGGCCAGCGATGATGCCAGAGAGGGGACGTCCGCATTTTTGGAAAAGCGTCAGGCCGAGTTCCAGGGAAAACTGAACGAATGACCCGGGAGGCCGGTAGCTGTCCGTCGCGTAACATGAAAAAAGACATCACCGGCGGAGGGTGCCACCGTTTGACACAATTGGAGCCGGTGGTTTATATTTATGGATCACTTCCCAATGAGTTGGAGTTTTTGAATCAATAAACGCTGGAAATCCTACTTGTGTGGGGGTGATCCATTAGGATCCAAGGTTTACCCGCCTATGGCGGCGCCGGAGGCGACCAGGGATTCCAGGATTCAAGGGTTCGAGTGAAAACCATAAAACGGTTAAGTATATAAAAACACTTGAATCCTTGACCCCTTGACCCCTCGGACCCTTTTCGCTCAATAATCGTATACGATTTTATATGGATTCCAAAAAAGGTACGTTTCAGACGGTTTGGGGGGTTGCGCTCCTGCTGGCCGGAATCGGCGTTTTTATCCGGATTCCCCAGGTCATGCCGAAAATTGAAAGCATCGAACAGTTTTCGCAGATATCTTCAATTGTCCGATTCAGTTTTTATTTCATGGGCGCGTTGCTGATAGGGGGCGGTGCTAAAAAAATTTACGGCAACCTGAAGAAGCCCGATTCCGACACGGAACAGGGCGACGGGTGACCAAGTGAAGTGGCAAATTTCCGGATGAGTCGGTGTTCTCAATAGGGTTCAAGTTCGAGTGAAATGATTACGTCAGGGTTCAAGGAGTCGAGGTTTACCCGCCTATGGCGGCCCCGGAGGCGACCAGGGTTTACCCGCCTCAGGCGGGCGGGTAAACCTTGAACCCTTTTCTACCAAAGAGCGACAACGTCGCGTTTCATAAAATCGTGCCACGATTTTATGACACATGAGGTTTCGATATGCCCGCCTTCAAAGCACTTAAAAAGACACCCGACGCCCCTGATCCCAATCTCCAAAGCCTCAAGTCGGAGGTTCAGTACCGAACACAGCTGCAGGAGATTGGAAACAAGATCAATGCGGCTGCCAACCTGGATGAAATCCTTATTGACCTCAAAGACGACATCATCACCCTTTTCGAGGCCGATCGCATCACGATCTACGTTGTCGATGGAAAAAAACGGGAGCTTGTGTCACGCTTCAAATCCGGACAGGAAATATCGGAAATCCGGATCCCCATATCCATCAGCAGTATTTCCGGCTACGCCGCATTTAAACAGAAGATCGTAAACATCCAGAATGTCTATGACGATGCCGAATTGGGACAGATCGATGCGGAATTGAAGTTCGATAAAAGCTGGGATAAAAAGACCGGTTATCATACCAAGCAGGTGTTGGTCTGCCCCATTGTTTTCCAGAAGTACCTTCTTGGCGCGATTCAGCTGATCAATCGAAAAGACGGCAGTTCCTTTACCGGGGTGGACGAACGCTCGGTACAGGAGCTGGCAAAAATCCTCGGTATTGCCCTCTACAACCAGAAACGGATGGCCCGGGGCAGGTCCAATAAATTCACCTACCTCCTCGAAAATCATATTATCACCCAGAAAGAACTCGAGAAAGCGACCACCGATGCCCGACAGGTCAGAAGACCCATTGAAAATGTCTTGATTTCCGACTTCAAGATTCCAAAAGCGGAAGTTGGAAAATCGTTAAGCAATTATTTCAAGATACCCTTCCTCGAATTCAATCCCCAGACGTCGATTCCGGGGGATCTGCTGCAAGGTATCAAGGTGCCTTTCATGAAGAAAAATGTATGGGTGCCGATTCGGAAAGAAGGAGACAAGGTGGTGATCCTTGTCGACAACCCCCACGATCTCCAAAAGATCGACGGTATACGGCTCAACTACCCCGGGAGACCGCTGCAATTCTGCGTGTCTTTGGTATCGGACATCATGGAGTACATCAAGCTGTTTACCCAGGACGAGAAGGAAATCGCCTCGATGGACGACATTCTCTCCCAGCTCGAGGTGCAGGACCAGGAGATTGAGGAGGCCGAAGGTGCCTTTGGGGAGGAAGACAGTGCTGTGGTGCAGCTGGTCAATAAAATTATTCTCGACGCCCATGACAGGAATGCTTCCGACATTCACATCGAACCGATGCCCGGCAAGGAGAATACCGTAGTCCGAGTTCGTGTGGACGGAGCCTGTGCGGTGTACCAGACCATTCCATTCAGCTACCGAAATGCGCTGGTATCGCGTATCAAGATCATGTCCGATCTGGACATCGCCGAAAGACGGAAACCCCAGGACGGCAAGATCAAATTTAAAAAGTTCAGTGGCAAGGATATCGAGCTACGTGTCGCCACGGTCCCCACCTCGGGGGGGATGGAAGACGTGGTCATGCGGATTCTCGCAGCCGGCGAACCGATACCGCTTCACAAGATGGGGATGTCGGAACAAAATTTCGAAAATTTTGTCAGTGTCATCACCCAACCCTATGGCATTATTTTCGTTTGTGGTCCAACCGGTTCCGGGAAGACCACGTCTCTCCACTCCGCCCTGGGATATATCAATAAACCCGATACCAAGATCTGGACCGCAGAAGACCCGGTAGAAATTACCCAGAAAGGTCTCCGCCAGGTGCAAGTTATCCCGAAAATCGGTTTTGACTTCGCATCCGCCATGCGGGCCTTTCTCCGGGCGGACCCGGATGTGATTATGGTCGGCGAAATGCGGGATAAGGAAACCACTTCCATCGGTATCGAGGCGTCACTGACCGGACATCTGGTATTTTCGACCCTTCATACCAACAGTGCTCCAGAAAGCATCACCCGACTGCTGGATATGGGAATGGACCCGTTTAACTTTGCCGACGCGATTCTGTGCATTATGGCACAACGTCTTGCCCGCACCCTGTGTAGTGACTGCAAAGAAGAGTATCACCCCACCCAGGAGGAGTACGACGAACTGAAACGGGAGTACGAAGACGAAACGCGGTTCAAAAAATACATCAAAACCCCATATAACAAGGAATTCAAATTGTTCCGCCCGGATGGCTGCCAGGAATGTAACAGTACGGGTTACCGTGGCCGGATGGCGCTTCATGAGCTTTTGATGGGTACCGACGAAATGAAGCGGCTGATCCAGGAAAAGGCCAAGATGGAAGAACTCAGAGCCCAGGCCATCAAAGACGGAATGACAACACTGAAGCAGGACGGTATCTCGAAGATATTCCGAGACAAGCTGGACCTGCTGCAGGTACGTAAGGTCTGTATTAAGTAGAGCTCAAAGCTGGAAGCTAAAAGTTAAAAGCTTGCCCGCCTTTGGCGGGTTGGAGGTCGGAGGTCGGAGGACAGATGTCGGATGTCTGAGGCTTGCCCGCCTTTGGCGGGTCGGAAGGCAGAGGACAGAGGGCAAAGGAAAGGTTTCAGGTTTCAGGGGACAGGGATTGGAACTGAAAGCTGACGGCTGAAAGATGAAAAGAACAGATGCAGGATACAAGATGCACCCAGCAGAGATCGAGAGCTCATTGATCGCTAGCAGTCCCCTTAATCATGTATCCTGAATCTTGAAACTTGTATCTTGACCCAACCGGCCAACTGGCCAACCGGCTAAACCGGCAAACAGGCAAACCGGCCAACTGGCAGACGGGCGAACGGGCTAACGGGCCCACGGGCGCACCCTACGACTCGCTTCGCTCGCTCCCTTCGACTACGCTCAGGACAGGCAGGACAGGCGGGCCGACCGGCCAACTCGGAATATTTCCAAAGGTCTTAAACCCATTTCAAAAATGTGAATCATGGTCCAGGGCAAGGCGCGGGGCGGCGTAAAAGCCAAGGAGGTTGTCTCTGTATTGAAAAACTTTTCCTTTGTGTCCTCTGTGATCTCTGTGAGAGAACAATATTTCTTTCGAACTAGTCGCCTATCTTTTCCTTGGCTCGAAACTCCTTGAACTTCCGAATCTGCCCTTCGTAGTACGCCCGGCCCTTTCGAGCTTTCTTCAATGCCAGCGCTTCGATCTCGATCGCTTTTTGGATGTGGCCGTTGATAAAGTAACTCTCGGCGAGGGTGTCCAGGATATGGGGAGCCGGATCGAGGGTGGCGGCACGCAGCGCAAGCTCCAGTGCCGTCGCAGGTTTCCGGAGGGCCGTATCCTCGCTGGTGGCCAGCAGCCAGGCCAGATTGTTGATGGCTGTGGCGTCGTTGGGAGCGAGCCGAATGGCGTCTCCGTATGCATCTATAGCCCGCTTGAGTTCTCCAGCCTCATAGGTCAAATCCCCCAGCAACCGATGCAGATCTGCATTTTCAGGAGACGCCTGAAGTTCACGGTGCACCCGCTGAAGTTCGCGCTGAACCATGGTTTCCCTGAAATGCCGATCGATCCGTTTGTCGGATTCGCCGAAATTGAGGCTGTATCCGATACCGCCGAAAATGAGAATCACCGCCACATAGAGGGCGATGCTCTTTTTGACTTTCCGGTCGTGGCGTTTCACCCAGGATCGATCCGCCTCACATTTTTTCAGGTAATCGATCCGCTGGCGGATACTGAAGTGATGCCAGTTGGGTTTGTCCGGCGACTGCCCCGTGGTCAGAACAATCTTCTGGAAGGTAGATATCAGAGGGGTCGCAGAATTGAAAAGCTCATAGACGTATGTATCTGTCTGCCGTTCAAAGTTTCGCATGAAGTAACCGAAGATGAGCCTGAAATAGACCAGAAACAGAAGAATGATTCCTATGTTGAGAATCGTCGTCTGGTTAATGCTCAGCATCTCAATGAAATAGTAGCTGGGGCTCACATAGAAAACCGCAATGATGATAAGCTGAAGTGGAACCAGCGCAACCAGTAGATACCCGACGAAAAAAAACAGATAAAACAGCAAATGGTAACGTTTTACGTGGCCGATTTCATGGGCGATGACCGCATCGATTTCTTCGGGCGCCAGTTGTTTCAGCAAGCCGCCGGTGACAAGTATATACCGAAAACGGCCTACCAGCCCCATGACCCCGGCGGTGATCATGCGGCCGCCAAAGATCGGCCAGTAGAGTATATCCGAATATTTCAAACGGGCCATCCGGCACACCGCTTCGATGCGATGCCGAATGTCACCGTCTTCGAGGGGATGACACCGCCAGAACCATTGGATCAGCACCGGAGCCAGCACTGCCACCGTCGTTAAAAACAGAAGGAAATAGGCGATTTCACCTTCGGGGGTGGCCAGCAATCGCTTGGGACCCTCGAAGGGGAGGGCGTAAATAACATCCAGAACTCCGGACAGAATTACCCAGGGCAGGAGAACCGGAGCGGAAAACATGATGTTGGACACCACATACGAACGTAAGGACACATCGGACCGGTGCATGAGACGGTGGCACCGGTAGGCTCCGGCCCAGACGATGGACAGAAAAAAGACAAAGAGCGCCAGAAAGAGTATTGCCAGTAAAGTCGGCATGGAACGGAACAGCGGGACATTCACAAAGAACGAAGGCAGGTTCAGACCGTAGATGGCTATGGCAAACAGGGTGACCGCGAGGATGGACTGACGCGTTACGAGCTGATCAAAACGGTGGTCCAGGTGAAACAACCGGTTCTGCAGAATCCGATACTCCAGTTTCCGGAAGACGCTGCGGGTGAACTGTGCAAACACAAGTGTCAGGAACAGACACAGCCCCAGGCTTCCGAACAGCGTGAAGTTGGTTTCGTCGGAAGGCTGATAGGTGGTGTAAATCAGCAGGGCGACGATAAAATAGATGAAATTTCCGAACATGGTGTCTGGATGGTTTGATGGCTCACGCGGTTAAGGGATTGATGGAATAACACGCACGTCTGAGATATTTAAGGGTTACTGCGGGCATTTGCGGCCAACTAAATTCATCTTGAATTGGCCTTATGGATGTTTCCGATCGCTGGATCGGAAAAACCGCTCCTTTTCACTGTAGATACACCCGCAGTATTGCTGTCGGTACATGCCCAACTGCTTGGACCTGTCGACGCCCTCCTTCCAGCCTTCCCGAAAATCCTGATAATAAAATGGCACTCCGATAGAATTTCCAACCGATTCTCCCAAAGACCGGATGATGTCGTGTTTCTGGAATTTGCTGTAGAGCAGGGTAGAGGTGAAATAATCGAACTTTCCCCGCTTGGCCATTAAGGCTGTGGTCCGCAACCGGTCGTGGTAGCAGTGCCGGCACCGATCCGATTCCCGATACACCACATTCCGGATGAAGCCTTCCAGGTCATAACCCTCCTGCACGATGACCTTAAGCTCGATCCGGTCCGCATAGTCCTGCAGTGTAACCTGACGTTTGAGGCACTCCGTGTACGGGTGTATATTGTTGCGATAAAAGAAACCCATGACATCGAAGCCTTCGTTCCGGAGCACGTCAGTGGGATAAATGGTACACGGACCGCAGCAGGTATGCAGTAGAATTTTCACGAACGCTCCCCAAAAATAGCGGTTCCCACTCGAACGAGGGTGGCGCCTTCTTCAATGGCGACTTCAAAATCGCCGGTCATCCCCATGGATAGCTCGGCCATCTCCACGTTAGGGATCTGTTCCGCACGGATCAGGCCGGAAAGAACCTTGAGTGCCGCAAAGAACGGTCGAACCCTGTCCGGGGCATTAAAAAACGGCGGCATGGTCATCAGCCCTTTTATGGACAGGTTTTCCAACCGGCTGATTTCTTTTACCAGATTGACCGCCTTTTCTTCCGAAATTCCGGATTTTGTGGCTTCCCCGGCGATATTGACCTGGACAAGCACCGGTTGGCATTTGGCTATTTTTCCGGCATATTTATCAATTTCCCGGGCCAGTTTGAAACTGTCCACCGAGTGGATCAGGTCGAACAGTCGCACCGCATATTTGGCTTTGTTGGTCTGGAGGTGGCCGATGAAGTGCCATGATATATCGCTCAGGGAGAGGGCGTTGATCTTGTCCCGGGCTTCCTGCACGTAATTTTCACCCAGAATCTTCGCTCCGGATAAAATCGCCTCCTTCACACTGTCGGCCCCGACCGTCTTGCTCACCACCACCAGACGCACACTCTCCGGATCTCTTCCACAGGCTTGGGCCGCTCCGCGAATCCGATCCATAACTTCCTGAAATCTGTCCCGGATGTTATCTGTCATCTTGTCCCGTAACATTAATCACGAATCGCACGATTTACACCAAGTTTAGCTTTGATAACTCTGCAAGAGCCTATTATCTCACCCGCTGATGCTCGAGTTCACAGAGACCTCAGAGAGGGACATGTGTCACAGTCAATAACATTCTTTCTCTCTGTGACTTCTGTGCGATCCTTTTATTCCTGAAATCCGAAATCTGTCTGAGGGGTCTAAGCTCACAGAGCGAAACCCACGCCCTCCGAGATCTGTCCTCAGTCCTCTGCCATCTGACCTCTGTCTTCTGTCCTCTGACATCTATCCTCTGTGCGCTCTGTGCCTCTGTGGTGATAGGTGTTCAATTATCGATTTTAAACCCAACGATCTTCTCGTTCAACAGAAACTCGATCACCTCACACACCGGCAGGCCCACGACATTGGTATAGGATCCCGTGATGCTTCTGATGAGAAAGGTGCCGATCCCCTGGATGGCATAAGCCCCGGCCTTGTCGAAGGGTTCTCCGGTGTGGACGTACCAGTCTATTTCAGTGTCGCTCAGTTTCTTGAACAGCACATCGGTTCGGACAGCCTTGGACTCGGTTCTCCCCCTGGAACTGCACACAAACGCATATCCTGTGTAAACTTGGTGGGTTCTGCCGCTGAGTCGCCGCAGCATGTTCCGTGCGTCATCCTCCGAGCCGGGTTTGCCCAGGACTTTCCCCTGACTCCAGACAATGGTGTCCGCCCCGATCACCCAGCTTTCCGGGTAATTTCCGGCTACGGAGGCGGCCTTTCCTTCGGCGAGCTCAGTGACGTAGGTGTCCGGGTCCGATAAGCTCACCGAATTTTCATTAAAATCACTGGGAATGACCTCGAATTTCAGGCCGGCCTGTTCGAGTAAATATTTTCGGCGCGGCGATTGGGAGGCCAGAATCAGTCCGGGTGGCTGGTTTTCAAACATGGCAGGCTTCTAACAGATGGATGGACCCTTGGCAAGATTAAGGGCGGGTATTGGGTATTTGATACTGGGTATTCGGTATTGGGTGTTCGGTACTGGTCTTGGGGCCTACGTCTTCGTTAAAACTACACTGCACAAGTCGCTCTTAGGGCTTGGGGCTTCGCTGAATATCTTAGGGCTTTGCGTAAAGCTTCGTCCCTACAAGTCGACCCCACAAGATGACGGGACAAGACGCCCCGGCAGGCCGGGTATTCGGCACACATAAAATCATACAATTGTTGTAAATATTTAAAGCTGTTACGTAGTGCTATGCTTTCGGTTTGGACTCGCTTATTCCCTATCTCGGTGCGGGGCGTCCTCTGCGCGATTCCTCTCCCCTGGTGGGAGAGGCAAGGTGAGGGGGATAAAACTGACGATATTCCGCTTGGATCCCCCTCCGCTTGCTGTAGCCAAGCAGAAATCCCGCTCAACGGGGCTGCGGGGAGAGTCATTAGGAAATAACAACCTTAACATGTTGTCAATCTGGCAATTTGGAACCCACTGTCCAATCTGTTATGAATATCTCAGTCCGCGATGGACCACAACCAGACTCAAAAACCGGGTACCAAATACCCATTAACCAATAACCATTTTTAGATACCAATACCTGATACCGAATACCCAATAGCAAACTAAAGTTACCGAGTACCCGATAACAAACTTTAGATGCCAAATGCCAAATACCCAGTATCCAATACCCAATACCCAATTCTTAATCATTGGCTACGGCAAATTCGGCAGGCTGGCGTTGGATCGACTGCAACAGAAATTTCCGTCAGCCACATTCACCGTAGTCGACAAACAAGCCGAAACGCTGAGCCAAATCCGGGACACATCAGTTCGGTTGCTGGAAATGGATGGTCTTGCGGGTCTCACCATAGAGCTACCCGCCATGAGCCCGGACGACTGGATTATTCCGGCTATTTCGATCCATGTGGCGTATGGGTGGTTAGGGAAAAGCTTGAGGAACGCCTGTCATTTGAAAGCGCTCGACATCCCCGATGAGATCTTCGAGAAGTTACCGAATTCGTGCAGGGGTGCAAAGAAGGCGGTTTATACGAGCATCGCCGATTTCATCTGTCCGGACGACTGCCCGGAGCCGGAAGCCCTCTGCACCTATACAGGACAGCCGAGACCGGTTGTGTTAAATGAGGCCCTGGCAAAATTAAAACATCCAGAATTTAGGTCCATCGTGATCCCCAGCAGCCAATTGGCCCCCGGTGTTGGAGGGTATCGGGTTTCAGAACTTGAAACGGTATTGACTGAAGTCACCGAAAATCCCGGACCATTTCTCCTGGCCACAGCCTGTAAATGCCACGGTGTCATTCATGCCTTTAATGTAACGCCGATGAATCGAAGGAAGGATTTAACCAGCTAAAAACATTAATAATATCAAGTAAGCAGACCCATCTTTTCTTGACAACAATCTTCGATCCGGTTAAAATCTCGAACACGATTTTGCCGTAAAGCAAGAATCAATGAAAGAGTTCACCTTCGGGCTCCCGGGCAAAAGGGATTCTGGATGCTGAAAAAAAATATCTCTCACGGAGCTCACAGAGTCCACAGAGAAAAATCTCACAGGAAGGCATCTGAGGAATTTTAGGTTGAGGTGCTGAAAGGTGAAAGTTTACTGAAGTTGAAAGCTGAAAGCTCAAAGCTGAAAGTTGAAAGATTACAGATCAACCAAACAACGAATGACGTGAGCGCCGTGCCGAACCTATGACGCGCCGTCTTGCGGTA
>CAFBRK010000331.1 GCA_903231505.1 Olavius algarvensis associated proteobacterium Delta 3
GGGAGGGTGAGACCATGGCGAAGGAGAAGTTTCAGCGCACCAAGCCGCACGTGAACGTAGGGACGATCGGTCACATTGACCATGGCAAGACGACACTGACGGCGGCAATCACCAAGCACATGGGTCTGAAGGGGATGGCCGATTTTGTGCCGTTTGATCAGATCGACAAGGCCCCGGAGGAGAAAGCCCGGGGGATTACGATTGCCACGGCCCACGTGGAGTACCAGACCGACAGTCGCCATTATGCCCATGTGGACTGTCCCGGACATGCCGACTATATCAAGAACATGATTACCGGTGCGGCCCAGATGGACGGCGCGATACTGGTGGTGGGGGCCGATGACGGGCCGATGCCCCAGACCCGTGAGCACATTTTGCTGGCGCGTCAGGTGGGCGTGCCCCGGATTGTGGTGTTTTTAAACAAGACCGACATGGTCGACGACGAGGAACTGATTGAACTGGTGGAGCTGGAGCTTCGGGAGCTTTTGGACAAGTATGAGTTTCCCGGAGACGACACGCCGATCATCCGGGGCAGTGCGCTCAAGGCGCTGGAGAGCGACGATCCGGACAGCGATGCCGCCAAGCCGGTATTTGAGCTGATGGATGCCATCGACGCCTATATTCCCGAGCCCAAGCGCGACATCGACAAGCCGTTTTTAATGCCGATCGAGGACGTGTTCAGCATTTCGGGTCGTGGTACGGTGGTCACGGGCCGGGTAGAGCGGGGCAAGGTACTGGTGGGCGACGAGATCGAGATTGTCGGGATTCGGCCGACCACCAAGACGGTGTGCACGGGTGTCGAGATGTTCCGCAAGCTTCTGGACGAGGGCCAGGCGGGCGACAACATTGGCGTGTTGCTTCGCGGGACCAAGCGCGAGGATGTGGAGCGGGGTCAGGTGTTGGCGGTGCCCGGATCGATCACGCCGCACACCAAGTTCAAGGCCGAAGTGTACGTGCTGAGCAAGGAAGAAGGCGGTCGGCACACGCCGTTTTTCAGCGGATATCGTCCGCAGTTTTATTTTCGGACCACCGACGTCACCGGTATCCTGACGCTGCCCGAGGGTGTTGAGATGGTGATGCCCGGCGACAATGTAACGATCTCCGCGGAACTGATCACGCCGATCGCCATGGAAAAGGAGCTGCGGTTTGCGGTCCGCGAGGGCGGTCGCACCGTCGGTGCCGGCGTGGTTGCCGAAATTATCGAATA
>CAFBRK010000332.1 GCA_903231505.1 Olavius algarvensis associated proteobacterium Delta 3
ATAATTTGATCGATTTTGATTTCATTTATGATGAAGTCGAAGATGCCTACGGATCAAAAGGCAACGTGTCGGTTCCCCCACCGGTGATTCTCAAGATGATGCTGCTTCTGGTGCTTTACAACGTTCGTTCCGAGCGGGAACTAATGGACACCATCCCGGAGCG
>CAFBRK010000333.1 GCA_903231505.1 Olavius algarvensis associated proteobacterium Delta 3
CAGATCGCAATTAAATCATGCTCCCATGTTGGTTGAAAGAGCATGCGTCATGGAGCTAAAGACGGCTCGATAAAACCGGTTCGGGCAACAGCCCGGCAAGA
>CAFBRK010000334.1 GCA_903231505.1 Olavius algarvensis associated proteobacterium Delta 3
ACCGTTACGGTCAACGAAGTAAATGTAGCTCCGTCGCTTGACCCCATAGGCGATCACACGGTCGACGAAGGCGTCGAACTGACCTTTACGGCCACGGCCGGCGATACCGACATATCGGCGAATACGTTGACGTTCAGTCTGGGTGCAGGAGCTCCTGTCGGCGCCGGCATCGATCCGGTCACCGGTGTGTTTACCTGGACACCGGCAGAAGACCAGGGCCCGGGGACCCACGGTATCGAGGTGGTGGTGACCGATAACGGCACGCCTGCCCTGAGTGATTCAGAGACGATCACCGTTACGGTCAACGAAGTAAATGTAGCTCCGTCGCTTGACCCCATAGGCGATCACACGGTCGACGAAGGCGTCGAACTGACC
>CAFBRK010000335.1 GCA_903231505.1 Olavius algarvensis associated proteobacterium Delta 3
CCCGCCCTACGAGACAGAAGGACAGCGCAATGTAGGGCCGGTCACCGTACCGGCCTGATGTGGTCGTGAAACGGAACATATTTTTGGCAATCCCTATAAACCACGATTGAAGATTTTGAATCCACTTCTATTCTCATGTCCCGTAGATTGTGAGGCAGCTCTTTTCCAGAATCCCCCTCCCAGGGATTCTGGAAAAATAGAATCCTTCTCTGCGCACTCTGCGCCTCTGCGTTAAGAATGTTTTGAGCAATCCTGGTTCCCGATACTTAAAGCGGTCACTTTAAAGCCCCATCATCTTCCCGGGTAACAACCGTGCTTCATACCTGACGAGACCCTAGCTCAGGGGCGACATTTCGCCCCTGGAACGATATTTCGCCCCTCAGATGGTATATTTCTCAGACAGGGCAATCCCTCCTGAAAGCTCAATATATATTGTTTTTCAATAAGTTGCATGCAGCAACGAATCGTTTTTTCAGGATGGCACGCGAATTGAACTACTGGGACTGGAGTTTGCCTCTCATCGATCCCTGAAAATGGTGGCTGAATTGATTTCTTACCAGTTGAAACTCGTTGTCGCAGAAAACAAGTTCGATGAATTTATCGATTCGCTGCGTTTTCTATCGACCGGAATTTGTAAAGAGACGGGATGCCTTGGTTTCGATTTGTACAAGGATCTTCAGAGTAAGAACGCTTATCGCTTTATAGGGGAATGGAAGACACGCCAGGATATGGAAAATCACTTCAATCGGGAAAACTACTCAGTGTTGATCGGTGGGGCCAAGGTTCTTGGACAGGATTTTGAAATGAGCATTGGCGAGACTCTTGAAAAGGGAAGCTATGAGTTTGCGCAAGAGAAGATCGCCCTGCATTCAAGGGACGGCAAAAAGCAGGATCATAATCTTAAATCGTCCCGAAATATCGAGCCATCATCTACCCGAAAGGGTCCCGTTTAGCGATATACGGACTAAGTATTAAAAAAAGGAAAATATGCCTTAAGTTGAACACCCTCAACCCTTTACCCTTAACCCAATTGAAATGGAGGTGAACCATGACAGACAAAAAAAGTGAGTACCTGGGGAAGATGAAAAAACAGTACGATGAATTGAGCTACAACTGGAGCCGCAAACGCGACAAGTACGAAGCCCAGGTCCAGCACCAGGGCGCCGACGCAAAAAAAGCATATGAAGAAAAGAAAGCGGAGTTCATCAAATCCAGCGATGCCATGAAAACAAAGATCGATGAACTTGGGGCGGCCGGGGACAGCGCCTGGAAAGATGTGAAAGATGGTACTCAGAAATCCTGGCAGGAGCTCAGCAACGCCTTCGATAAAGCAACATCGCATTTTAAAAAGTAACATTCAGACCGCAGCGGACGGCGCGGGCCGCCGCCGCTGAAACAAAAGGAGGAAGAATCATGGGAATTGATTTTCAAATGCACAGAGCATCGGCAAACATGGCAAAAGGCTTTCGGCAATTCCAAAAGGCTGACAATCAGCTTGCTAAAGGCAAGGTTGATTCGGCGGTGAAACACTACGACAAAGGCCTTAATTGCTTTGCTACGGCGGAGGACCATTTGGCGAAAGCCGAGGATGACGCATATAGCAAAGCAGGCAAGGAGGTTGATAAAGGAAATAAAGAACTCAAGAAGAGCATTGATGAATATGGCAAGGGTAGCGTCGATAGCGCTGAAAGACATTATGAAAGCGCAATGAATAGTTACGACGAGGCGCTGGATCTGATTGATTAGTGCGGGCGGGTACGGTGCCCCGCCCTACGAAAACGCAACGGAAACTGTGATGTAGGGCCGGGCACAGGCCGCCGCTAAAGCTATGGCCCGCACGCCGTGCCGGCCATCCGAGGTCGTCAAACGGAACATATATTTGGCAACGGCTATAAAGG
>CAFBRK010000336.1 GCA_903231505.1 Olavius algarvensis associated proteobacterium Delta 3
TCCAGGTCATATCCCAGGAACCATAACCAGTCTAACCGCTCCGGGATGGTGTCCATTAGTTCCCGCTCGGAACGAACGTTGTAAAGCACCAGAAGCAGCATCATCTTGAGA
>CAFBRK010000337.1 GCA_903231505.1 Olavius algarvensis associated proteobacterium Delta 3
CAGATCGCAATTGAATCATGCTCCCATGTTGGTTGAAAGAGCATGCGTCATGGAGCTAAAGACGGCTCGATAAAACCGGTTCGGGCAACAGCCCGTTGAGATGTGACCCCGGGTCGGTCTTTCCGATGGGATGACGGTGAGAGTGTAAGGTCTTTTGATTGTGAATGTTAAATAAAAACCCATCATGAAGAGATGTTGAAATGCGAAACAAGATATTCAACACGTTAACAGGTCTGCTACTCATGTTTTTCCTCCTGGTTCCTACTTTTGCGTCAACCGTCAGGGAACTAAACTGGGAAGATCTGATTCCAAGTTCGGTGGCCTTTGACGACCCTTTTGCCGAATTGGAACGGGAAAAGCTTGAGTATTTAGGCTTTTTGGCACGTGTTCGCAGTCTAATCGCCGCAGGGAAACAGGTCAGTCAGGAAACCAGGAACGAGGCGGCGGATATTGAGGCCGAGTTAATCAAGGAAGGGATTGATTTTGACGGCCTGCTTGCCCGTCGCGAGGAAATCCGAGAACTGCGCAAAAATAGAGCCGGTGCAGTTGTAAAGGAGCTCGACAGTGTATCAGTCAAAATGCCAGGCTACTTACTGCCGTTAGAATTTTCCGGCCGCAAAGCCACAGAATTTTTACTGGTCCCCTGGGTCGGCGCCTGCATCCATACGCCTCCACCGCCGCCAAACCAGATCGTTCATGTCGTAATCGACAATGGTAACGCTTTCGAAAGCAGAAGCGTCTACGAACCGGTCTGGGTGACTGGCAAAATGTCGACGCAGGCAGCCACGAAAAACCTTTTTCTTCAGGATGGATCAGGTGACATCAACATGAGTTACAAACTACATGCAACTCTTGTCGAAAGATACAAACGATAACGTCGTCAATCGGCAAAATAACGCATTGATTAAAACACAGGAGAAAAATAATGTTAAAATATAAAGCGTTAATCGTGCCCTTGATCATACTGACCGTCTGGGCAGGGCTGGTCGGAACAGCAGTGGCCGCAGATAAGTACCCATCGGAAGTCACGCTCTTTAAGAACGTCAACATCTTCGACGGGGTCAGCGATCAGCTCAAGATGGGTTACGATGTGCTGATCGTTCGCAACAAGATCCATAAGATTGCAGAGGACATCCCGACCTCCGGCAGCTATGCAGTTGAAGTGACCAGCGGTGGGGAAAAACAGGTGACGGTTCTTTCCGGTTATGCCTGGAATACCTACACCATAGCCGTTAGAGAAGGTGACGCCAAAACCGAAACGCAAGAGATCAAGATCAATGTCATCGATGGCGGCGGACGCACCTTGATGCCCGGTTTGATTGAAGGCCATGGGCATATGAATATGAACGGTACCAGCATCGCCGATATCGAAAACAATAGAACCTGGGAAGATATAGCGATTCGGTCCGTGGTGAATGCCGAAAACGCGCTGATGTCGGGATTCACCTCTTGGCGTGACGCGGGCGGAATGGCTAACGGCTTGCAAAAAGCCATAGACGAAAGCCTGGTCATCGGGCCGCGGATTTACCCCTCCGGTGCGTTTATCGGCCCGTCGGGATCCCATGCGGATTTCAGGAGCCTCACGACACCCAACGAGACATTATACGGTCCCGAGACAAACGTTGGTCGTCTAGGCATGAGTCTGACTGCTGACGGGGTGGATGCCATAAAGGCAGCCGCGAGGCAGAATTTCATGCGTGGCGCTTCACAGATTAAAATTATGTCGAGTGGCGGGGTTGTCTCCCAGTTCGACCCCTGGCAGCTCGACGCCTATTCTGCCGAGGAAATTCGTGCTGCGGTCGAAGTCGCCGAGGCTTATCATTCGTACGTCATGTCCCATGCTTACAGTAAAAAATCCATCATGCGCTGTCTTGAAAACGGTGTTAAAACCATAGAGCATGGTTTCATGTTTGATGGCGACATCGCCAGGTTGATGAAAAAAAAGGGTGCCTACATGACCACCAACATGCAAGCCTTCTCACCGGCGTTGGGTCAGGTTTCGGCCATCTCGGCCAGCCCGGCTTCGGCACGCAAGGCGGCCTCGGCCCAAAAGGCGTTTGAAAATTATGTCGAAAATGTAAAGAAATACCGTCCCAAGCTCGGTTTCCAGAGTGATTGCGTCGGCATGCCGCTCGCCTGCAATGCTCAGACCGATCACCAGATCTACCTGGGCGCCAAGTTTTTCGGCAACCATTACTACCTGAAGGCACTCACCTCGGTAAACGGTGAAATCCTTAAGCTCTCCGGTGAAGTCAGGGATCCCTACCCGGAAGGCAAGATCGGTGTCATCGAGGAAGGCGCTTATGCCGACATCCTGCTGGTTGACGGTAACCCTCTGGAAGATATCACGGTAATCGGCGGCAACGAGAAATGGTTCGACGCAGAGCCCCGGCCTTTTGGCGAAGGCATCGATACCATGCGGGTAATCATGAAAGACGGCAAGATCTACAAAAGCACGCTCTAAGCAAAAAGGGGGTGCGGGGCGACCGGCGGTTGCCCGTGTACTTGTTTCTTACACAGGTGCCTTCGCAGGTATGATAATCAATATTAAAGATTTTTCTCTTTTTGGGCACGGCACGACCACCATTGGAAAGAATCGATAGATGCAGCTGAAAGATAAAGGCAGCGCCGCTCGAGTCAGGATCGCCGCGTTGATGTGCTCGGCAGTGATGTTGGTGGCGTTTTCGCTTCCGGCCGGCGCACAGGAGGAGTCGCAAACCAAATCCGGCTTCGAAGACGTGCCCCAGTTCGGGGGTCCGAGCAGTGTCGGCGCGATTCTGAGAGAAGACAACGAGGTCCGAAAACCGTTTTTTCGATTGGAAGGCATCGACAATGCGCTGAAACCGTATTTCGCGTGGAAGGGCAATCTGAATGAAAAGTACGGGCTCAGCATCGGATTCGATTACGCTGCGCTAGGCCAACACATCACCAATAGCCTTGGCGAGGATAACGCGGCCGGCGGCATTTTCCGCTTTTTCGGCAACTGGACGGTGATCGGCAGAGACAGCGGCAATACGGGCTCCATTGTCTACAAGATCGAAAGCCGCCATCGCCTGGGAACCGACGTGGCACCCCAGAACCTCGGATTTCAGGCAGGTTATCAGGGCATTCCTGGCACGGCGTTCAGCGACTACGGCTGGGGCGTCACTAATCTTTACTGGAAACAGCGGTTCAAGGGAGGACGGGTTTCATTCGTTGCCGGGGCTGTTGACGTCACCGATTACCTCGACGTTTACGGAATGCTGAATCCCTGGACCAGTTTTCAGAACCTGGCATTTTTAACCGACCCGACAATTCCAGCCCCAAACCAGGGGCTGGGCGCTGCAATCGGTGCGATGGTTACTGAGAATATTTATGTTCTCGGTGGCCTAGCAGACACAAATGGCGACCCGACCCGGCCGATCGGAGATTGGTTCGACACGTTTTTTAATGACAGTGAGTATTTCTACAATTTTGAGATCGGTTGGACCTCGTCAAAGGATCGGATCTATCTCGACAATATCCACGTCACCGGCTGGTATGCCGATGAACGAGAAAATGCCCGGGTCGAGGCAGGGAAGGGAATTGCCTTTTCTGGTTCATGGTTTGTGTCGGACACCTGGATGCCGTTTCTTCGGGGAGGCTATTCGGACGGAGGCGGTGCACTCCTGGAGGCGTCTGTGAGCGGGGGCATCGGTTACTATTTTGCCGAAAGTAAGGATCTTCTTGGTGTTGGCCTCAACTGGGGCAGACCGCCGGACGGGGCACTCGAGGATCAGTTCACCACGGAAGTCTTCTACCGGCTCCAGCTGGCTCAGAACCTGGCCTTCACCCCGGACATCCAGTGGATTGCCAATCCTGCCCTCAATCCGGCCGAAGACACGATGTGGGTTTTCGGCTTGAGGGTAAGGGCGGCCTTTTAGGGAGAATGTATCCGGTTCCTAAAGAATAGGGGACGTTGTTGACAAACTTGACAAACTCCCGCTGGGCCCTTTTTTGAAAGGTATTATTCCACGCTGAAACCATCAGCGCGAAGCCAGAAGACCTGGATGTCTTAGAGATAAAGTTAGTCAACTTTGTCAACAATGCTCCCTATATTTCTTCCACCACTAGATATTGTATGCGCATTTACCTTCTGATAAATATATCACCACAGCATTGCGTTTGCTGGTTGGGTATTGTGATTGTCTAAGCGATGTTCCGTTGGGAAGATGTGAATTTCGACAACCAAGGAGAAAACCCATGACTGTCCAATCGAAGACCATGAGCGTTCAGATCCGGGAAGGAAGACTTCGGACCACACCCTCCTTTTTAGGAAAAATCATTGGCTCCGTTAGGTATGGCGACCGTGTTGCGGTCCTGGAAGAAAAAAGTTCCTGGCTCCTGGTGTCACCACCCGACGCAGACAGGGGGGTGGATCCACCAATCCGCCTTGACCGTAAAAAAAATCGTCCTTCGACCCGGTGAAGAGGACGTCCGGAAGGCGGCCACAACCGATGAGATCGCCCTGGCTGGAAAAGGATTCAACCGACAGGTTGAAGATGAGTTTAGAAGCCGACATCCCAGCCTCGACTATACCGGACTTGACCGGATGGAGGCCTTTCAGGTCAGCCAGCCGGAAGTCTGGGTGTTTCTTAAAGAAGGAAAACTCGAGCCCGGGGGAGGTGACCGATGAAACCGACCAACCGAAGGGAATTTCTTCACGCCGCCGCCCGATGGGCGCTGGCCGCCGGCAGTCTGTCTGCAACTTCGACCTTTCTTTATGGCTGCGAGCACATGGGCGCAGTGGCCGATCTTGGTACCGCTCTCGGCACGGGTGCAGGCGCCATCAACGAGGAGCAGGCTGAATCTATCCGAAAAAGCGCGCATGCGGTCGCCCGCACTTTTAAAGACATCACGCCGGAACAGGAGTATTACATCGGGCGAGCAGTGGGAGCTGTCATCCTTGACAAGTACCCACCCTACAACAATGAAAGGGCCAACAGATACATCAACCTGATCGGCCAGACCCTGGCCCGGGCATCGGATCGTCCCGAAACGTTCGGCGGGTACCATTTCCTCATCCAGGACAGCAATGACATCAATGCGCTGTCGGCCCCTGGAGGATTCATCTTCATCACCCGCGGGATGCTGCGCTGCTGCCCCACGGAGGATGCTACGGCCGCGGTGATTGCCCATGAGATCGGACACGTCCAGGCACAGCACGGGCTGCAGGCCATCAAGAAGTCCAGGATCACAGAGGCCCTGACCATTATCGGCATGGAAGGGGCCAAGCACCTGGGAGGTAAGGAACTTGCGACCTTGACCCGGACGTTTGAGGGTTCCATTACAGACATTACACGAACGCTGATCAACAACGGGTATTCCCGTGAATTCGAGCGTGAGGCGGACGGCACCGCGATCACGCTACTCCACCGGGTGGGATATGATCCCAACGCCCTGATCGAAATGCTAAACGCCATGGATCGGCAACTGGTACCTGGCCGTCCGGATTTTGCAAGCACCCATCCGGCTCCGGAAAACCGGGTGGCAGACATCCGGAACACGACGGAACGCTACAAAGCAGCATCTACGCCGGCAATTCGTCAGAAGCGCTTCGAGGAAGCGTTAGGAAGCGTGTAGCCCGTGCCGCCTGTCCGGAAACTGCTGCAGGGTGTGATCATCGGAGCGGCTGCGGCATCGGTATCCCTCATCCTCTGGGGAAGCGGCATCCTGGATCCCTGGGAAAGGCAAACCTGGGATTGGCGGGCACGGATGCTGGCGGCCCCCAGGCAGGCCACCGATGACATCGTTCTGATTCTGCTGGACCAGAACAGCCTCGATTGGGCTGTAGAAGAAAACGGGCTGACCTGGCCGTGGCCCCGGGAAGTGTATGGTGCCATCATCGATTTTTGCCGGATGGCAGGGGCACAGGCCATTGCCTTCGATGTGCTCTTTACCGAGCCGTCCGGCTATGGCACGGCGGATGACAAGGCCCTCGCGGCCTCGATGGCCACCTTCGGCCGGGTTGCAGCACCGGTATTTCTTGGAAAATCCACAGGCAGCCAGCAAAGGTGGCCGGAATCGGTTCCGCTCCCACCGATTTCTGCTGCAGGAATCGGTAAACAGTCGCCGTTAAACCGTAAGGATATCCTCCGATTTCCCCGCGCTACCTTCCCAATCCCGGAAATCTCCAGCAAATCGACCGTGCTCGGCAGCGTGAGCACGGAACCGGATTCGGACGGCATCTACCGGCGGGTGCCCATGTTCAGCAGTTTTGATGGACAAATACTACCGACGTTGGGTCTTACCCCTTTCCTGGCCTTGCATGGGAATCTAACCGTCCATTTCGATCCGCATGGCGCTGTGCTGGATCAACACAAAATTCCATTGGACGATGGCGGCCGAGCCCTGCTGCGCTATCGCGGACCGTCAGGAACCCACAAGAATTTCAGCGCGGCGGCCATCATCCAATCCTATCTGCGCCTGCGGGATGGTGAAACCCCGGGAGTGCGCCCGGATGACCTCAAAGGAAAATTTGTCTTTTTCGGCTTTTCCGCTCCCGGGCTGTTCGACCTGCGCCCAACCCCGGTGGACGGAATTTATCCCGGGGTGGAAATTCACGCCACGGTTCTGGACAATTTCCTTTCCGGCGATTTTCTCCGCCATGCCCCCGCCGGCGTGACCACGACCATGGTTGTCGGAATGGCCATGGCGGCGGCGCTAACCGCAACCATCTTTTCGAGCGCTCTGGGCGGTATGGTTGTGAGCGCCGGTTTTCTCATCCTCCCGGCTGTCTTGAGCCTTGCCGCTTACAGCATGGGATTCTGGCTGCCGCTAATGGTCCAGGTTGCCGGCGTGGCACTGGCTTTAGCCATCTCTCTGATAGTGAATTACAGCACGGAAGGCAGACAGAAGCGATTTATCAAGAACGCGTTTCGGCAGTATCTCAGCCCTATCGTCATCGATGAGCTGATCCGGTATCCGGAGCGACTCAAGCTGGGCGGAGAGCGCCGCACCCTTTCCATATTCTTTTCAGATCTTCAAGGATTTACCAGTATCTCGGAGAGGCTTTCTCCGGAAGTTCTCACCACGCTGCTCAACGCGTACCTGTCGGCCATGACGGAGATCATACACCAGGAAAAAGGTACCGTGGACAAATATGAGGGGGATGCCATCGTCGCATTCTGGAATGCGCCACTGGAAGTGCCGGACCACGCGGCCTGTATCGTGCAGGCCTCTCTACGTTGCCAGTCCAGGCTTGCCGAACTTCGGCCGGTGTTCTTCGAGCAGATAGAAGCGGAACTGCATATGCGCATCGGCATCAACACAGGGCCCGCCGTGGTCGGAAACATGGGGTCGCGCACCCGGTTTGATTACACCATGTTAGGCGATGCCGTGAACCTGGCGGCCCGGCTCGAGGGGGCAAACAAACAGTTCGGGACGTACACGATGATATCCGAATCCACACGGCAGATGATGGGGGACGAATTCCCTGTCCGGGAACTGGCGAGGGTGGCCGTGGTGGGGAAAAAGGAGCCGGTGGTGGTATACGAACCGATGTTCCCCGATGAATACGAAAACCGCCGCCGCGTGCTTGAAACTTTCGAAAACGGATTGAAATGCTTTTACGACGGCCGGTTCGCAGAAGCCGCAGAGCTTTTTTCCACCATCATGGAAGACGATGCCCCGGCCGCACGTTATTATAGAAAATGCCAGGAGCTGGCCACCGCCAAACCGGAGAATTGGGACGGGGTCTGGACGATGACGGCTAAGTAATCCGGGCGTTATGCCGCTCTATTTCATATCAAGGAAATCAGATGAAACGGCAAGTAAGCCAGACGTTTGACCGTCATGTGGAGAATTGTTCGGATTTTGTTGCCATGTAACAAGATCCTTGAATTCTCGGCCAAAATGGTTAATGTGCACCTTCGCCCCTACAAGATCAGCATACAACAAGGAACTTCATGACCGATACACGCATAAACAACAGCTTGAGAAATGTGGCCATCATTGCCCACGTTGACCATGGCAAAACAACCCTGGTCGATGCCATGTTCCACCAGAGCGGCCTGTTTCGCGACAACCAGAAGGTGGACGATCGCCTCATGGACACCATGGACCTGGAGCGGGAGCGCGGGATCACCATTGCCGCAAAGAACTGCTCGGTCCTCTGGGAAGGGATTCGGATCAACATCATCGACACACCGGGCCATGCGGACTTTGGCGGTGAGGTGGAACGGACCCTGTCCATGGCCGATTCCGCGATTCTGCTGGTGGACGCCTCCGAAGGCCCCCTACCCCAGACCCGTTTCGTCCTGAAAAAAGCCCTGGAAGCGCAGCTGACCCTCATCGTCATCATCAATAAAATAGATCGAAGCGACGCAAGACCCGATGAAGTGCTCGACGAAATATACGATCTTCTCATCGATCTGGACGCATCCGAAGATCAGCTCGATTTTCCCCTCCTCTATGCGGTGGGCAGAGACGGCATCGTGAAAGAAAATCTCCATGAGGAGAGCACCAACCTGCACGTGCTGTTCGATACCATCATCGAAAAGACATCGGGGCCGTCCTATGACCCGGCGGCACCGTTCCAGATGCTGGTGTCGGATCTCGGCTATTCAGACTACATGGGGCGGCTGGCGATCGGAAAGATCTTCAACGGTTCCGCCCGCTCCCGTGACACCCTTGCTTGCATCGGTGACGGAGGCCAAACCACACCATTGAAAGTGTCGAAGCTGCAAGTCTACCAGGGCATGAAACTTCACGAAGTAACGGAAGTTCAAGCCGGTGACATTGTGGTGTTGGCGGGCATCGAAGAGGTCTCCATCGGTGATACGATTTGCAACCAGAATGCCCCCAAAGCCCTGCCTCGTATCCATGTGGACGAACCCACGGTGTCCATGAAGTTTACGATCAACAACTCCCCCCTCGGGGGAAAAGAAGGAAAATACGTTCAATCGAGCCGGCTTCGCGAACGGCTCGACAAGGAAGCCCGAATGAACGTGGCCATCCAGGTGGAAAAAGGTGAAGATCGGGACAGCATTCTGGTCAAGGGGCGGGGGGAATTTCAACTCGCCATTCTGATCGAGACCATGCGCCGGGAAGGCTATGAGTTCTGTGTGGGAAGACCGGAAGTCATTTTTAAATATGAAAACGGCCGGAAAATGGAACCCATGGAGCGCCTGCTGGTGGATTGTGAAGAGCAGTTCCTCGGCGTCGTTACGGAAAAACTCTCCCTTCGCAAGGGTAAAATGCTGAATCTTGTCAACAACGGCAGCGGTCGCGTCCGCATGGAATTTTCTGTTCCCGCCCGGGCCCTCATCGGCTACCGCGACGAATTTCTGACGGATACCCGGGGAACGGGAATCATGCACTCGATTTTCGATGGATATGGCGAATTCCGGGGAGAATGTCCCAGCCGGTTTTCGGGATCCATTGTGGCAGACCGTTCGGGATCGGCCGTTGCCTATGCCCTGTTCAATATGGAGCCCCGTGGTCGGCTGTTTGTGGTCCCCGGACATCCGGTCTACGAAGGGATGGTCGTCGGAGAGCATAATCGAGGGGTGGATATCAATGTGAATCCCTGCAAGGAAAAGAAACTGACGAATATGCGGGCCGCGGGAAAGGACGATCATGTTCTTCTGTCTCCGATCCGACCGATGACCCTGGAGCAGGCGATCGCGTTTATCAGCGATGATGAACTGGTGGAGGTCACCCCGCTGTCCGTGAGACTCCGAAAGGAAATTCTGCCTGCCGGAAAACGGCATGCGATGAGGTCTGCCCGCTTGAAGAAGATAGAAGCCGCCTGATCCAGCATTGTGTAACGTCTTTTCAGCTAAAACAGATTAAAGAAATCATAAGAGGCCGGTACGGTGCCCGGCCCTACTACTTAGGGCAGTAGTAGGGCGGGTCACTGCACCCGCCGTTTAGAGCCCGTTAGAATTGAGTTTATAAAATCGGGATTGAATTAAGGCCTTTGCGATATCCTGATATCGTTTCAAATCAGAATCGTCTATTGTGCTGGTGCCGGTGCGTTTTCCATGTTACACACGATCAAACTGAAGAAACCGTACATCCGGCTGCTCGACGTCTCCACACCAGACTCTTTAACACTTCGCAACGTTCTTCAGTCAACCATGAACCCCAAATCTCTCTTCTCGCGAAATGTCCGAGCAAACGACCGAAAAAGCCCACCTATTCCTTTCCCTCCGGGAAGCAAGCCTGGCTCTCTGTTTTGATTTCCGTCATTACGAGCCCCAGCTTCTGCTCTTTTGTGAGCTCATCCGGCTGATGTCGGACGGGAATACGCTTTTTCGAAGAGAGGCCGACAAAAACGGTCTGTGGATCAGTCAACCGGGCCGGCGAAAGATGCGATGGATAGAGGGCTCCGAACTGATAGAGTACATGTGCGAGGCCGTCTCCAGTGAAGACCTCAGCCCGGACATGCTCGCAGCCATTTGCGCCAGGGTATTCCGGACCCGGGCAACACCAGCGGAACATCCGGATACCGGGGAAGCAGGCATTCGCATCGACACGGGCATGGAGTCCTTCCGCTGCAGACAATGCGGGCAGTGCTGCCGAAATCTGGATTACAGGGATGCATTGACGGAAGAGGATGTAAAAAGATTGAAAGCTCTTGGGCGTAACGGCATTCTCGACAGGGTTGGCAAATTTAAATCTCAGGAAGGCAAACCCATCTACCGGATCTGGATGAAACCGGGCAAACTGGAGCTTGAGGAGGCGTGCCCATTTCTAACGAAAGTCCCGACAGAAAACCGATGGTCCTGCCGGATTCACGACGTGAAGCCCACTATCTGCCGTCAGTACCCCGTAAGCCGAAAGCATGCCAACATGACCGGATGCCCGGGGTTTGACAATAAAAAATAGATATTAGGTATTCGGTACTGGGTATTAGCTTCTAAACAGATCATCCGTTTACCGTTAGCCAGTATCCAATACCCAATACCGAATATCCAGTAACAAGTACCCAATACCGAATACCTATTAACCAGTACCCAGTACCGAATACCCAATACCTAACACCATGAGCAGTAGCAACAGAGCCGTCATCATCGGCGGAGGCGTCATTGGAGGATGCACCGCCTATTATCTGTCCCGAAAGGGCTGGGACGTTACCCTTGTGGAAAAAGACCAGTTCGGCCAGGGGGCATCATGGGGAAATTGCGGACTGGTCGTACCTAGCCATGTCTTGCCATTGAACACGCCAGGCAATCTTAAGTCCGGGCTGAGATGGATTCTTCAAAGGGATGCCCCACTGTATATCCAGCCCACCCTAAATCCGAGACGCATCGGCTGGTTCATGAAATTTGCACTTCGGTGCCGGAAGAAAGAGGTCCACCGGACCACTATGGCCAGGGCCGCCCTGCTCCAACGCGCCTTGGAGCTTTACGAAGACATAATTGGAAGGGAACAGATGGCCTGCGACTGGAAGCGGCAGGGAGCCCTTCACGTGTTTCGCTCGGCTCGGGAATTTAAGAAATTCCGTGAGGTCGATGCCGTTTCCCGCCGATTCGGGATGGGGGCGGAGATCGTCCACCCACCAGACCTTGCCGCCCATGAACCCGCGCTGCAATCCGGGCTGTCAGGTGGGTGGTATGACCCCTTTGTGGCCCGGCTTCGGCCCGACCGATTCATGACCGAGTTGAAACGGGTGCTAATCGATTTTGGAGTAACTATTTCTGAGAAAACTATTTTTTATGGGTTCCAGAAAAAGTCTGGAAAGGCCTCAGCGGTTATGACCAGCCGTGGGCCAGTCGAAGGGGATAAATTCCTGGTGGCAACCGGTGCCTGGACCCGGTTGCTCCATCGCGAATTAGAAATTGCTCTGCCCATAGAGCCTGGAAAAGGATATTCTATCACTATGGAACCTTCTCCGGGACTACCCAGAACACCCTGTTTTTTTGAGGAGAGACGGGTGGTAGCCACAAACTGGGAAAGCGGCTTTCGTATCGGCAGTACCATGGAATTTTCCGGCTACAACAGTTTCCTCAATCCCGTCCGCATCAATTCGTTGACCCGAGGGGTATTACCTTACCTTAAGAACGTCCCCGCCTTGAGAAATGGAGAAGCCTGGTACGGGTGGCGACCGATGACCTATGATGGCTTGCCGGTCATCGATTTTCTGCCAAAATTCACCAATGTCATGGTCGCGGCCGGCCACGATACCGTGGGCATATCAATGGCGCCTCAAACTGGAAGGCTTGTGGCTGAGCTTCTCAGCGGCGAACCGCCCTCTGTCGATCCGGAACCGTATTCTCTGTCACGATTCTAACCCAACATTTTATAGATTCTTTTCGTATATAAAAAAGTGTTCGGAATGCACCATTCTTCACCCCCACCGCACCTCCCCCCTCGAGGGGGAGGACTTTTTTCTCCCTCCCCTGGCGGGAGGGATTTAAAGGGAGGGGGTAAAAAGATCATTCATTATTTGCTGCATAGCTCCGGCTGACATACAACCGCCAGGTATCCTTTAGTATTTCACTTGAATCCTTGAATCCCTGGTCGCCTTTGGCGCCGCCGGAGGCGGGTAAACCTCGACCCCTTGGACCCTTCCCTACATTTGCTATTGCAAAGTGAGATGTTCATGATCTATAAATTGGTCTGAAGACCTGAACAATTAGCCTAAACCTCCATGCGCACATGATATTACCCACGGAAGACGGAATCATTTTCCGGATTAAGAAGTACGCGATCCATGACGGACCGGGAATCCGGACCACGGTATTTTTAAAGGGCTGCCCCATGGCCTGTCTGTGGTGCCACAACCCGGAGGGCATCCGGCCGGAACCGGAGCCTCTGAAAGCTGATGCGAAAACTTCTTCCGGGCCAAAAGCCATCGGCAAGCGCACTTCGGTTTCGGACATCATGGCAGCGGTGAAAAAAGACATTATCTTCTATGATGAATCCGGTGGCGGGGTCACATTTTCGGGGGGAGAGCCCATGTTCCAGCCCGGATTTCTAAAATCACTGCTGATCGCCTGCCGGGACCAGGAAATACATACGGCCATCGACACCTCAGGCTGCGCACCGCCGAATGTGTTTTCCGAGCTTTCCGAGATGACCGACCTGCTGTTGTTCGATCTTAAAATTATCGATTCATCAACACACGCAAAATACACCACTGTGGCCAATGACGATGTGCTTCAAAATCTGAACCTGGCCTCGGAGCAAGCGACCCCGGTCCGGATCCGATTTCCCCTTGTCCCCGGAATAACGGACGAACGAGACAATCTCAACGCTGTGGCCGATCTGGTCGGATCTCTGCAAACCATCGACACCATCGACATTCTCCCGTTTCATCGAACCGGGGAGGGCAAATACGACAGATTGCAGAGGGATAAGCATCTACCGGAGACAGCACCGCCTACCGACGACATGATACGTCAGGTGTCAGAACTATTTGAAGAACGAGGATTGATTGTGAATGTGGGAGGATAATTATGAATGACCGTATTCAACGGCTAAGAACACAAAGCCTAATGGCCCGGCCCACCATTTCGTCCGAACGGGCCGAACTGGTTACCCAGTTCTATCAAACCGGAATCGCCCAAAAGGAGTCTGTGCCGGTACAAAGAGCGCTCGCGTTCAAACATGTCCTGGAAAATAAATCCATCGGCATTGATGACGATGAACTTATCGTCGGCGAAAGAGGCCCCGAACCCAAAGCGACCCCCACCTACCCGGAAATTTGCCTGCACTCCCTGGAGGACCTGGACCTCATGGATCGCCGGGAGAAAGTCCCGTTCGCTGTAGCCGATCACACAAAAGCGATCTATGAATCAGAAATCATCCCTTTCTGGAAAGGTAAGACGAATCGGGAAAGAATTTTTTCCCACCTGCCGTCCGAGTGGAAAGACGCTTACGAATCGGGAGTGTTCACCGAATTCCAGGAGCAGCGATCGCCGGGGCACACGGTCTTGGGCGACAGAATCTACCGTGAGGGCGTTCGGGACATGCAACGCCGGATTCGATCCGCCATCGAAAACCTCGACTTTTATAACGATCCGGATGCATTGAATAAAAAAGAGGAACTGACGGCGATGGATATCGTCGCAGAAGCCCTCATGACGTTTGCCCAGCGACACGCTGAAAAACTGACGGCTCTGGCCGGACAGACCGAAGATCCCTTTCGAAATGCGGAACTGCTCGAAATGGCGGCGATCTGCCGGCGGGTACCCGAAAACGCGCCCACGTCTTTCTGGGAAGCATTGCAATACTACTGGTTTGTCCACATCGGCGTGATTACCGAGCTGAACCCGTGGGATTCGTTCAACCCGGGCCGTCTGGATCAGCATCTTTACCCGTTCTACCAGCGAGAGATAGATGAGGGCACTCTCACAAAGGAACGGGCCAAGGAACTATTGTGCGCGTTCTGGATCAAATTTAACAATCACCCGGCCCCGCCCAAAACCGGCGTGACTCTGAAAGAGAGCAGCACCTATGTGGACTTTGCCCTCATTAATCTTGGAGGCGTTTCCCGGGACAACATCGATGGCGTCAATGAACTGACCTATCTCATGCTGGATGTCATCGAAGAAATGCGATTGCTGCAGCCCAGCTCCATGGTGCAGCTCAGCAAGAAAAATCCGGATCGGTTCATCCGCAGGGCCCTTAAGATCGTTCGTACCGGTTTCGGCCAACCCTCCATTTTCAACACCGACGCCATTGTCCAAGAGTTGGTCCGCCAGGGAAAATCCGTCGAGGATGCCAGACAAGGGGGTGCCAGCGGATGTGTGGAAGCAGGGGCGTTCGGAAGGGAGGCATATATCCTTACCGGTTACTTCAACCTGCCGAAAATTCTGGAAATCACTCTGTTCAACGGCCGAGATCCACGCACCGGAAAGCAGCTGGGTCCGGAAACCGGGGAGCCTTCGGAATTTGAGGATTTCGATCAGCTGTTCGATGCGTTTAAGACGCAGCTCGCCCATTTCATCGACATCAAAATCAAAGGGAACAACATCATCGAACAGCTTAATGCCCGTTATATGCCGGTCCCGTTCCTGTCATTGCTCATCGATGACTGCATTGAAAACGGAATGGATTACAATGCCGGAGGCGCCCGCTATAATACATCTTACATTCAAGGGGTGGGCCTGGGATCTGTCACGGATGCCATGTCAGCCCTCAAGTACCAGATTTTCGACCAAAAGCGCGTATCCATGAATGATCTGATCGAAGCACTTCGAGCCGATTTCAAAGGATATGAGGCCCTCCATCGCAGCCTCCTGGACGAAACACCGAAGTACGGTAATGACGATGACTATGCCGATGGGATTCTGAAGCAGGTGTTTGAAGCATATTACGGGGCGATCAATGGACGGCCCAACACCCGGGGAGGAGCACACCGGATTAACCTCCTGCCCACCACGTGCCACATTTATTTCGGGAGTGTGATCGGGGCGCTGCCGGATGGACGACGGGCCGGCAAGCCATTATCCGAAGGGATCTCGCCCGTCCAGGGGGCGGATCGAAACGGCCCCACCGCCGTGACGAAATCGGCCGCGAAGATCGACCACATCCGCACAGGCGGCACCCTGTTGAATCAGAAATTTCTGCCCCAGGTTCTCGATGATGACGGCGGGATCGCCAAACTGGCGCACCTGGTGCGGTCCTATTTTAAAATGGACGGGCACCATATCCAGTTCAACGTCGTGGGTCGTGATGAACTGTTGCGCGCTCAGAAACACCCCGACGAATATAGAGACCTCATTGTGAGGGTCGCCGGCTACAGCGATTATTTCGTGGACCTCACCCGCGAGCTGCAGGATGAAATTATAGATAGGACTGAACATGAAAATCTCTAATGAGATTTTCATGTTCGGTACTCGGTATTAGGTACTGGGTATCAGCCAGTGGAATTTGAAATATTCTATAGCAGCGAATACCAAATACCTAATACCTAATACCTAATATCTAACACCCAGTAACCAGTACCTAATACCCAATATCCAATACCCGTACTGATGCCCTTTGAATCCATCCATAAAGCATCGGCCCCGGAAATGGTGGCGGAGCAGATCGTCAAACAGCTCCGGTCCGGTGAGCTTCAGAGCGGGACACAGCTTCCGCCACAGCGTGAACTGGCCCAGCTCCTGGGGGTGGGGCGGTCTTCCGTGAGAGAAGCCATCAACGCCCTTGTTGTCATGGGGTTTCTGGAAGCGGTTCAGGGAAAAGGAACGTTTGTGCGCGATGATGTGCCAATGGATGATCTTTCGGTCGTCAGCCTGAATGCTGCGCTAAGGGCCAGCCCGCTTCTGGACCTGCTGGAGGCCAGGGAACTTCTGGAGTGCCGATCGGCCGAACTTGCGGCGGAACGCGCCGATCCCGGCCATATTCAATCCATGGCCGCTGCGGTAGTGCGGATGACCCGAACGGGCAATGACTACGCGGCATTTTTAAACGCGGACACCGCTTTTCATACCGGCCTTGCCGAGGCGACGGGAAACATCGTCGTCTGCGAATTGACCAAGCTGCTCATGGATAAAACCGTGCATCACCACGACCGGTTGAAAACGAGACGGTTTTCTACCCAATACCGCCAGGCATCGGTCGCTTCGGCAGAGCATGTGGTGCGATATGTCGAGAATGGAAATGGTCCCGCCGCGGCCGATTCCATGCGACAGCATTTGAGGGTCATCGAAGCAGAACTTAAAGATGTCTTGCTTTAGAATTGTATAGAGGTATTCCTTTTAGGAGAAAGAGCACTATTAGCCGCAGACACACGCAGACAGACACAGACGTTTGATCCGAGCGATCCGCCGTCGCCTTCAGCTATGGCGGGCAGGCGTGCTCGGATCAAAGATGTCATCGCTTCGCGAAAGAGACTATTGGATTTGCCCGAAGGGCATCGAGTCAAATAGCCGGCCACGCCTGCCCGCCTTAGCTTAAAAAGCGGCGGCGGGTCGGCCGGATATTATCTGCGTCGGTCGAGCGAGCGGAGCGAGCGGGCGGCTAAACATAAAAAAAGGATCTCATAATGCACGACAAACTCCGATCTTGGAAACCTCCTTCAGACTGGCAAACGATTACCACCATCGATGCGCACACCGAAGGCGAGCCCTTCAGGGTCATCACCGGGGGCCTGCCGGAAATCCCCGGCAATTCTGTCCTGGAGCGCCGGCGGTATGTTCGGGAGCATTTGGATGACCTCAGAACCGCTCTGATGTGGGAACCCCGCGGCCATGCGGACATGTACGGCGGTATTGTAACACCTCCCGATTCGCCGGACGCCGATTTTGGAATTCTGTTTATGCACAACGAGGGCTACAGCACCATGTGCGGTCACGGGATCATCGGTATCGCGACAATCGCGGTGGAGACCGGGATGGTGCCTGCGGCGGCGCCTGTCACAACCATCCGGATCGACGCCCCGGCCGGACGGATCACGGCCCACGCCCGGGTGGCAGGCGGCAGGGTCGAAAGTGTTTTCTTTCACAACGTACCGTCGTTTGTCCTTGCCATGGACGACACCATCGAGGTGCCCGGGCTGGGAACCGTGCGCTACGACATTGCGTTTGGAGGGGCTTTTTATGCCTACGTGCAGGCCGCTGACGTGGGTCTGACCACCGGACCGGATGACTTCTCCGCCCTGGTCGAAAAGGGCATGGCGATCAAACGTGCCATCATGGACAGCCGACCGATCCCTCACCCTTTCGAAGAGGATCTTAGTTTTCTCTATGGGACTATTTTTATCGGCCCCCCGGAGCATCCGGATGCTCACAGCAGCAATGTTTGCGTGTTCGCAGAAGGGGAGGTGGACCGCTGCCCGACGGGAACCGGTGTCAGCGGCCGGCTGGCAATTCATCACGCCAGGGGCGAAATTGGTATCGGCGATACCATCACCATCGAGAGTATCATTCGAAGCCGGTTTACCGGACGAGTCATCCAGGCAACCCGTTTTGGACCATACGACGCCGTGATCCCCGAGGTGGAAGGGTCGGCACGGATCACCGGTCGCCATGGGTTACCATCGATCCGGACGATCCCCTCAAACACGGCTTTATTCTTCGCTGAAACATGGCATGCAACAGGGAGGCTTAACCATGGATATACCGGAGAACAATGAGGAACTGCTCCAAAAAGCGGTTGACCGGGCAACATCCTGGCAGAATCGCGCCAATGAATTGCTGACCCATGACGAAAAAGGGATTCAGGATGAGCTCCGCCGCCTGCTGACGCGCCCGATGGACAAGGTCATACTGACCAAGTTGATCGATCAGAGCTTTCGCTCCCATGACAACTCCCGGGTGGCAGACCAGGTGAACGCCATTCTCAAGCAGTACGGTGTCCCGGACTTTCTGTCCTCGGTAGATCGCCTATTGATGCAGATGTTTCTGGGTCTCGGGCGCTTTTTCCCTTCCCTGTCCGTACCCAAAATGATCAAAAAGATGCGCCAGGACAGCAGTCGCGCCATCATCCCGGGTGAACCCGAGGCCCTGCACGCCCACCTCAAGAAGCGAAAAGAGCAGGGTGTGCGGATGAATATCAACCATCTGGGCGAAGCGGTTCTGGGGGAACAGGAAGCCCGCCACCGGCTGGCAACCTACCTCGACGATCTCGAGAATCCTGAAATCGAATACATATCGGTCAAGATTTCAACCATCTATTCCCAGATCGAGGCCCTCGCATTTGAGCATAGCGTCGAGATTCTCACGGACCGTTTGACCGAGCTGTATCGCGTCGCCAAGAAACATCACTTCGTCCGGAATGACGGCACAAAAGTGCCTAAATTTGTGAATCTGGACATGGAAGAATACCGGGATATAGAGATCACCTACGCAGCCTTCACCCGTGCCTTGGATCAGGACGATCTGAGAGATTTTTCGGCCGGCATCGTTTTGCAGGCCTATCTGCCGGATGCCTTCCCCCTCCAGGAGAGACTGACGGAATGGGCCCGCCGCCGGGTCACCGAAGGCGGCAGCCCGGTCAAACTGAGGATTGTCAAGGGCGCCAACATGGAAATGGAGCAGGTCGAGGCATCGCTGTTCAATTGGCCCCTCGCCCCCTATGACAACAAGCTGGATGTGGATGCCAACTATAAACGGATGGTGGCCTACGGGATGATCCCCGAGCATATTCGCGCGGTGCACTTGGGAATCGCCTCTCACAATCTCTTCGAACTGGCCTACGCCTACGAGTTGGGCCTGCAGAGAGGCGTATCCGAATACTTCTGGTTCGAGATGCTTGAAGGGATGGCTGACCATGTGCGCAGGGCGTTGAAGGAAATGGCCGGAGATGTGCTGCTTTACGCGCCGGTGGCCACCCGTGATGAATTTATCAACGCCATCGGCTACCTGATTCGCCGCCTGGATGAGAATACGTCCGAGGAAAATTTTCTTCGTTACGCACCGCAATTGAGAACCGAATCCAAAGATTGGCAATTTCTCGAGGAACGCTTTATCGCCTCGGGCCACCACATGGCCCGCGCCGGTACGGCCGCCCACCGAACCCAGAATCGACTCACCGAAAAATTCCCGGACACCATGGGAACCTATTACCAGGGGGAGTTTACCAACGAGCCGGATACGGACTGGTCCCTTTCCGGAAACCGGGAGTGGGCGGAAACCATTCGGGAAGCGTGGAAAAAGAACCCTGAGGATCCCTCAATAGAGATTCCTCTGATTATCGATGGCGAGGAGATCCTTGATGACAGGGAAACCCGGAACTTGTACGATCCGAACCAGCTCCCTGAGGATGTTTGTGTGGCCAGATATCGACTTGCCACGGATTCGGATATCCAACAGGCGGTCGCCGTCGCAACGGCGGATCCGGACGGCTGGCGCCGAAAATCCCACCGTGAACGGCATGGAATCCTGTCCCGGGTGGCCATGGCTATCCGTTACGCCCGGGGCGATCTGATCGGTGCGGTGGCGGCGAATACGGGTAAAGTGTTTACCGAATCGGACGTGGAGGTTTCCGAAGCGATCGACTTTGCCGAATTCTATCCCTTTACGGTTGGCGCCTTTACCGGACTCGGCAATCTCGAGGCACACGGAAAAGGGGTGGGCGTTGTCATTTCCCCGTGGAATTTCCCCATCGCCATCCCTTGCGGGGGTATTGCCGCGGCCCTGGCCGCCGGGAACACGGTCCTGTTCAAACCGGCATCCAACGCCGTACTGGTCGCCTGGCAACTCTGTCAATGCTTCTGGAGTGCCGGCGTATCACAGAAAACACTGCAGTTTGTCCCCTGCTCCGGTGGAAGCACCGGAAAGAGCCTCACCAGCCACCCGGATATCGATTTTGTCATTCTGACCGGGGGCACCGAAACCGGGCTGAAAATACTCGCCGCAGATCCCGGGACTTTTCTGGCAGCAGAAACCGGAGGCAAAAATGCCACGATCGTTACAGCCATGTCGGACCGGGATCAGGCCGTCAAAAACATTATCCATTCGGCCTTCAGCAATTGCGGACAGAAGTGCAGCGCCACATCGCTGCTGATTCTGGAGCAGGAGGTCCATGAAGACGACAAATTCAGACAGCAGCTCAAGGATGCCGTAGAGAGCTATGCGGTCGGATCGGCATGGGATTTTCACAACAAGATGGGACCGCTGATTCACCCGCCGGCCGGGGACCTGAAGCAGGCGTTTGATCACCTCGAAAAAGAGGAGGCGTGGCTGCTGGCCCCCCGTATGGTCGACAACAACCCGAACCTGTGGACACCGGCCATCAAGTGGGGCGTCCAGCCGGGATCCTATACCTACGGGACGGAGTTCTTCGGTCCCTTGCTCGGCGTCATGGGGGCAAAAAACCTGGATGACGCCATCGAACTGGCAAACGGCACCGGCTACGGATTGACGTCCGGGCTTGAAAGCCTGGATCGAAGGGAACAACGTATTTGGAAATCCCGTATCAAGGCCGGCAACCTTTACATCAACCGGGGCACCACCGGCGCCATAACCTTGCGACAGCCTTTCGGGGGCATGGGCAAATCCGCCATCGGTCCGGCCATCAAAGCCGGATCGCCGAACTACGTCGCCCAATTTATGGAATTTCTCGAGACCGACACCCCATCGGCAGATGTACTGGCAGGGGAATACGATCTCATGAGGCTGGCACAAGAATGGAAACGGGATCTTGATTGGGGCCTGATCGAGGACCCGGGTGAAGAACTTCACAAGACCGTGAAGGCCATTCCAAGCTATCTCTACTGGTACGAACGGGTATTTTCACGCGAACAGGATTACTTTCACCTGCGGGGCCAGGACAATATTCTGCGCTATCTACCTCTTGGCAAAGTGGTGGTCCGCCTTCACGAAGAAGACGGCCTGTTCGATACCCTGGCACGGATTGCGGCCACCCGGATCACGGGAAACGGGTTGATCGTCAGCCTGCCTCCCGGGCTGGAGAGTCCCGCCACCGATTTCCTTGCAGGACGATGGGGAAAACGGGCTCTCGGGAACGCCGCCGTCGTCGAGCAATCTGACGATGACCTGGCCGAATCGATTCCCGACGTCCAGCGGATCCGCTATGCATCGCCGGAACGGGTGCCGGAATCGGTATTGCAGGCAGCAGCCGAGACCGGGTTTTACATCGCCCGGGCGCCGGTTCTCATGCAGGGCCGAATCGAACTGCTCCATTACCTGATAAACCAGGCGGTTTGCGACAACTACCACCGCTACGGCAACCTGGGGGAAAGGGCGATACTGGATCCTTGATGCTTGTCCGCCTTTGGCGGACTGGATGCTGGATTCTGGATGCTGGATGGTCTCCGGGTGTCGGGTGTCAGGTTTCGGGTGTCGGGGTTCGGGTGTCAGCGATAGGAGTATCGGAGTGGTGGAGTGATGAACTAAATTCCAATAATCCAATACTCCATTACTCCGTATTTCAATTGGCCAACCCTTCAACTGTGCTCAGGGCAATCGGGCAGACGGGCTAACGGGCTAGCGGGCCGACGAGCTAAAAGATTTGGAATTTGATATTTGTTATTTAAACCCCCGGTCTCTTTACTTTCTTCCAAAAAGAATAACATTTTTCAGTAACTCAGAATGTCGGTTAGAACCCAGTACCCAATACCCATTACCCAATATACGGTAGTTATTGTGGGTCATCACCTCATACTTGGAACGCTCCAAGACCATATCACCGGAGAAACCCTGGACGACACCCTTGACGAGCGGCTTCGTCAGGACCTGGCAAGACTCCTGATCGATGAAAAGGGTTTTGACAAAACACAGATCGAGCCACGGCGACAGGTCGTACTGACGGCATGCGGCAAACAGGCGTCCATCCATCTCGATTATATCGTCTGGATCGATGGTCGTGTGTGTATGATCGTCAAGTATGGCCCCGGATCCCTGGTTACACGACATCGCCCGGCCCTTGGTCTGTCCCGGCTGATCGAACCTTACCAGGTACCCCTGGTGGTTATTACAAACGGGCGGGATGCGGATATTCTCGATGGCCAGAGCGGAAAACGTCTCGCCTCCGGGCTGGGCGGCATTCCCGCACACAGCGACATTCTAAATAAACTTCGGTCCTTCGGATTCAAGCCGATCTCGAGGGAACGCGCAGAGGGAGAGTCGCGCATCGTGTTCGCGTACGAAATTGACAACGCCTGCCCCTGCGATGACACCATTTGTCGAATTTCCGAGTAAATGCTCTCAACCGCTGAGCTAATCAAGCGACCGAAATTCTTTTATTCATAACCCGAGAATGAAGCTCCCCGCAGCAAGCTGCGGGGTATCAACGGGGAGGATATCTATTCTTAACCCCCTCACCCTAACCCTCTCCCACCGCGGGGAGAGGGAACCAAAGGACATCCTGCAGCAAGCTACAGGGAATAATCGAGTTAAATCCGAAGGAATTGTTTTTCATAGCCGTTGTCCTAAATATGTTCCGTTTGCAGACATATGGAAACGATGACCGCAGAGTCGCAGAGGACGCAAAGGAACTGTATTTTTCCCCGAATCCCTGAGAGGGGGATTCGGGCAATGAGCCCCAGCAGCATATTGAATTTATTTCGAGTTTATTCATGAAACGTGAAGAGCGACAAACATATGAGAAACTTATGGATCTCGCCCTTGCAGAAGCCGAGAAGGCCCTTAAAAGGGGAGATTTTCCGGTGGGCTGCATTCTCGAATGCAATGGCACGGTCATCGCCACCGGAAGCCGGGAAGGGACCACCGGTGAGTCTGCCAACGAAGTGGATCATGCCGAAATGGTCCTGCTTCGGCGGCTGGCTGGTCAACACCCCCGGCCGGATTTGAATCGGGCACGGATTTTCTGCACGATGGAACCGTGTCTGATGTGCTATGCTGCCATTATCCTCAGTGGTATCAATGAAATCATATACGCGTTTGAAGATGTCATGGGCGGCGGCACCGGCTGTGACATGGAACGTCTGACGCCGCTGTACCGTCGAAAAGTCCGAATTCTGCCCCACGTTCGCCGCAGGGAAAGCCTCGCGCTGTTTAAAACTTTCTTTTCAAATCCCGCCAACACATATTGGAAAGGAAGCCTGTTGGCACGCTATACCCTTGAAACTGCATGACATCCTCCCTTGACAAGATGAACGCGGCGCATATTTTGTTATTGCTTTTTTTTCTTGCATCTCTTAATTTTATTTATTAATTTACAATCCGGATTTGTTGCCGGGCTTCAGCCCGTTGGTGTGTATCTCTTAGGCAGGAGGTGAAAACATAGCTAAGCGGAAGCCGCAACCACGCGTACGCATTAATCGAAATATACGCGTCAGGGAAATCAGGCTCATCGATCAGGACGGGAACCAGGTAGGTATCGTACCAACAACGCAAGCTCTTGACATTGCTGCCGAAGTCGGCCTCGATTTGGTTGAAATTTCGCCAACGGCCAAACCGCCGGTCTGCAAGATCATGGATTACGGGCGGTACAAGTACGAGCAGACCAAAAAGCTGCAAGAGGCCAAGAAGAAACAGGCGACCTTCCAGGTTAAAGAAATTAAAGTACGGCCAAAAACAGGCGATCATGACCTGCAAGTCAAAATTGGCCACATCCGACGATTTCTGGACAAAAAGGACAAGGTCAAGGTTACGCTCATGTTCAGGGGCAGGGAGATCACCCTCTCCGCACTCGGCCGCGAGGTGCTTCAACGGATCGCCGAGGAAACCGAAGACGTTGCCCTCGTTGAGCAGTACCCCAAGTTCGAGGGGCGCACCATGGTGATGGTACTGGCGCCGAAATAAACCTGACGCGAATGGGAGCCAATCGTAGAGGATAATCCCCCGCAACCCAAAAGTGAAGATTCAATGGTGGCGTAGCGGAAATGATCGCTCACGCCATCAATTTTTTAGTAAGGAGGATGCTATGCCCAAAATTAAGACCAATCGGGCCGCAGCGAAACGGTTCAAACGGACCGGAAGCGGAAAGTATGCCTATTCCAAATCTTTTTCCAGTCACATCCTGACGAAGAAGTCCCGTAAGCGAAAACGCACCCTGCGCAAACGCCACGTCATCGACAAATCCAACATGAAGGAGTTGAGGCTGCTGCTGCCGAACGGATAACCCCGTGGGTCTTTGTTCCCAGGGCATATATTTTTCGTAATCAACAAGCGCGATTCATTTGGTGCTGGGATTAAACAATTAATAATACCGAAGCACGAAACCCGAAATTCGAAATTCGGATTTCGAAATTCGGATTTCGAATTTAATCAAGGAGTACTGTAATGCGAGTCAAACGTGGATTTAAAGCAAGAAGACGGCGGAAAAAGGTCCTGAAACTGGCCAAAGGATTTCGCGGTGGTCGCAGCAAACTCTTCCGCACGGCTGCCGATTCCGTAGACAAGGCACTCATGTATACCTACCGGGATCGGAAGAAACGGAAACGTGATTTTCGGCGCCTGTGGATAGCCCGAATCAACGCCGGTACGCGTCTGAATAATATGAGCTACAGCAAGTTCATACATGGTTTGAAAAAGGCCGGGGTCGAAATCGACCGCAAGGTGCTTGCGGATCTGGCAATTTCCGATCCCTCCGGTTTCTCTCGAATTGTCGAGATGGCCGCCCAACAAGCCTAACCCGAACATTGCATGACATCTTTTCAGCAAATGCCAAAACAGAAACAATCTCAATGCATTCATGTGCATACGGCGTCATTGGACCGCGGTGCAATTTGCAACGTTGAAAAATTGTTGAACGACCTGAAAAGATTTCACCCTGCGGGCCAAACGGAGACCTCCATGGACAGCGTTATTCGAGATTCGCGGTAGTCGGACTACAGCTTCACTCTCGTAGTAAGCAGCGAATCGCGAAGCGAGGCGCCTTGCCGGCTCCGTGTAGCGGATA
>CAFBRK010000338.1 GCA_903231505.1 Olavius algarvensis associated proteobacterium Delta 3
ATGAAAACCTGCGGTAAATGTCACCTGTTGGATCAATGCACGCGCAGTAAAACCGGCAGATCGCTCAAGCGCCATTTGCGACAGAACGAATTGGATATCATGCTCGAGCACGCCGG
>CAFBRK010000339.1 GCA_903231505.1 Olavius algarvensis associated proteobacterium Delta 3
ATGAAAACCTGCGGTAGATGTCACCTGTTGGATCAATGCACGCGCAGTAAAACCGGCAGATCGCTCAAGCGCCATTTGCGACAGAACGAATTGGATATCATGCTCGAGCACGCCGG
>CAFBRK010000340.1 GCA_903231505.1 Olavius algarvensis associated proteobacterium Delta 3
AATTGCGATCTGAGTCGCATTAGATTGCGTCGGTACCAACTGACAGAGGCAGAGGTGTTGCTGATCCGCAATCCTGCCGCCGCCCGGCTCCTACGATCTTTGGCATACCGAACATAGACCAGTATATTTTGAACCGTGGCCGTTAACAGCTCTTG
>CAFBRK010000341.1 GCA_903231505.1 Olavius algarvensis associated proteobacterium Delta 3
GATCGCAATTAAATCATGCTCCCATGTTGGTTGAAAGAGCATGCGTCATGGAGCTAAAGACGGCTCGATAAAACCGGTTCGGGCAACAGCCCGGCAAGATGCGACCCCTCTGTTTCCATCGTCCAGATCCAAATGAAAGCGGACCGGCCCCCGCCAGTTTCCTTCCCCAAATCTGGTGTGCAGGGCACAAGCGGAATTAGGGTCGGACCATGAGGTGGCGATGGCGACATGCCCCTTTGGGAAAGGCGTAACTTCAGCCTTAATGTGGTCCAAGGGAGCCAGGGCGGTTTCTTCTTCAACCAAATCGTCATTTTTTCCGTAACAAATCAGCCAAGGAATGCCCATTTCCTTTATCCGTTTCAGATTTAGCCTCTTTCCGAAAAGCTTGACGGGAAGCGTGCCGTCGCTGGTAATGGGGATGTTGTAAGACTGAAAACTCATTTTAGTGATTTCCAAGGGCAGATCGTTACGCTCATTATTCAACCAGTAATTCAAGGCGGCGGTGGTTTTACTGACCCGGGCGGACTTTCCCTTCTGCCGGGCAAACATCATCAAGTCCCTGTAAAATGATGGAATCGGCGCTTCTTGCTCGATGCTTTTGATTTTGTAAACCCAGCCCATCAATTTGCCGTCTGCCACCTCATTGCCGTTGGGCAGGGTCTTGATACCATACGCCAGATCGTTGAACCGCGGGGGGAGGGTGTTTAGGAACTCCGACAAACCTTTACTCCGGGTACCATCCATGGGGGCCACACAGGTAATAAAGGCGTCCACCAGACCATCGAGTTCCCCTGAAAGCAGATCGCACAGACCGGAAAATCCGCCCTGACAATATCCGTTCAATGTCACCGGTTTCCCGTGACGTTTCATGATGGTTTCACAAAATAATCGGGTGTCCCTGGCATCATCTTCACCAGTCATCACTTGTAGGGGTTCTGTGGTTTGGATATCCTTCAATATCCGTATATACGTGGGGATACCCTGGTTGGCAAAACAGTGGGCGTAACTTCGATTTTCGTCGGGTAAGAACCCTAAAATGTTGGCGCCCAGTACATAAGGCGGAAGGATCAATACTGGCTTCCCGTCTTTTTTTATCTCCAATCCTTTGACTGTCGGCGCTATTTGATAGAGCAAAAATCGGTCTGTTTCCCCCGCCAGTGTATGCTCCCCCTTTTCGAAATGAAAACCATATTCGGGCTCAATGGCCTGAATGGCCTTTGGGTAAGCGTTTGCCACCAAATCCATTAAATAGGCCTGCCTCCTGGCAAAGGCCGCCCATGGTTCCCCGTTCTCATTCGATGATGCGCTGCCAAGGGCGGCGATCAGCGCTCCCATTTCCATTTGACCGTAGCTGTTGATGGACCTGAGCCCGGAGAAAAATGCCCGGTTAAGCAAATCGATATTGAAATCCTGCAATTTGAGGTAGGATAACATGCTGTCCAGCGGAGTTGAGGTCAGTAATTTTCCGCTTTCAACTTTCGTAAAATACCCGGTGGAAATTAAATATGGCATCAAGAAGTCGCCGGTATATTTGGAAAGGCCGACGATATAGTTTTGGGATGCATTGATAAGTTGACACATTGCGGAGGCGTTCTTGCCGAATGTCTCGGTTAGGAATGCAACCCCATCAAATGATTTACCGTTTGTTGCCGTCATGGCTTTTCTCCCGCGTTGTCACGCGCTGCGTTTATTTAGATCTCAGCAATCACCCTCCCCCTTCTCTTTTCTGGGGAGAGAATCCCTCTGCAGGCTCGTGTTCATATGACCAAAGTGACTGTTCCACTGAGGGATTTTCCCCCAAAGCCGGGATTTCCCCTGCCTTTCACCCAGCTGAAGGGGACGCGCTCGCCGGTGCGGTTCAAAGCGGCGCATAATCATCTAAAATCAAAATTCATGCCATATGACTCAAATGAAGATATCTGTCTGATATTATATAATAATACAGTATATAGCGGTGTTGAAAGGAAGATCCCGTTTAGGGTATTTTATCCCCAATTATTCTATTTTATTATATATTTTTCATTCTTCCGGGAGCGGGAACCGAACTCCCAGGGTTTCCGGCCCTGGAAATTCATTTTCCTTCATTAGGACTGCCCCGGTGCCCGCTTCACTCATAACTATATAAATTCGTTGTTAATATTTCAAATGTCGATCTGAAACCGGCACTGTGTCGTACGGCAATCTTCGGCTGTTACCCCGGCCCGCTCAAGCGTCAAGGTATCCTCAGTGGATCACAATTGTCGGGGTTGAGAACAAGAGTGTGTGAATAAGAGCTAAAAGGGTCGCATCATCATAATTCATTGCAACCCCTTTGTTTCATGTTACGACCATGGCGCCTGCTTACCACCAGATCACGACAATGGCCAGGGCCGAGGTCAGCAGAAGAATCGAAAGGACCCGGTAGTCCCGGTACCAGGGCTGCGTTTCGGACGCCATCAGCAGGGAGCGGAGAGACTGTCTTATCTGCCGATACCCGGACGTTTCAGCCGGCCGAGACGCAGGTTTCACAATGCTGACAATCACGAACATCATGCTATTGACCACGAACAGAATACCGCATGCATATAGATATTGGATCGATATCATACCGGCGACTTCATTGCCGATCCAGCCGGCAATGCCCAGCGTGATCCCCACGGAAAGGGTAATGAACGCCGCTGTGGGTGAGCCCCGGCTCCAGAAGATACCGAAAAGAAATACGGTAACCACAGGCGGTGTGACGTAGGATAATATGGACTGAAGATACTGCCACAAGGTCGGAAACCGTGTGATTTGGGGCGCCCACAATGCCGAAAGCACCATAAATGCCATTGTGGCAACCCGCCCGATGCGCACCAGCGCCGACTGGGACAGATTCGGCCGGAATCCGGATACGAAATCCATTGTAAACAGCGTTGCCGCCGAGTTGTAAATCGCCTCCAGGCTCGAAAGAATCGCGGCGGCCAGTGCAGCCAGGATCAACCCCCTGAACCCAACGGGCAGCACGTCAAAGGCCAGCAAGGGAAACACCAGGTCAGGCCGATCCAGATCCGGATACAGCGCCGTTGCCATGACCCCCGGTAGAATCAGAATATACAGGTTGGGCAGTTTCAAGAACCCGGCAAAGATCGAGCCCCATCGGCCGTGGTCGAGGGATCGAGCCCCGAGGGCCCGCTGAATGACGAACTGATTGGTGCACCAGAAGTAAATGCCCACAATGAGAACCCCGGTGAAAATGCCGGGCCAGGGCATCACCGCATCTCCGGCCGGCTGCATGAGGTGTAGATGTTTTTCCGGAAGCGACGCCAGCAGGTCCTGCCAGGAAGGCAGCCGGTCAAGGGTCATCAGGAAGATCGCCGTGCCGCCCGCCAGAATGACAGTGGCCTGCACCGTGTCGTTGAGAACGACCGCCTCCAGTCCGCCAAACAATATGTAAACCCCGGCGATCGCGGCGGCGAGACTCACCGTTATCCAGAATGGGATCTGGGGAAAGAGAACCTGCATCACCATTGCCCCGGCATACAGAGCGGCGGCGGCATCGATGAAAATGTTGGCCAACATTAGAAAAGCGGAAAACAAGACCTTCGAGCGCCGGTCGTAGCGGCGTTCGAGAAACTGGGGTGCGGTATACACCCGCGACGCCAGATACGGCGGAAGCATAAACAGAACGAAAAATACCAGAATGACGGCAGGAAGCCACTCGTAATGGTAGACCGCGATACCGTTGTGATATCCGCTGCCGGGCAGCCCCACGAAGGTGCTGCCGCTCATGTTCGAAACGTAAAAGGACAGCCCGATCATGAACCAGGGGATGTTGCGGCCGCCGAGGAAATAAGCCTCGGAATCGCCCCCTCGCATTTTACGGGCGGCATACCAGCCGAAGAGAATCCGGGTTCCGAGCACGTATGTGATCAGAATAGACACGTCCAGGGAGGTAATGTTTAACTGGGGCATCGGGTTTCCATCATTCAGGGGGCTGAAGGGGGCAAGCTGCCCCGTCTACACGCTCATCACCATGCGGGAATGTTCATTGCCTGGTTATAGGGATTACCAAACTATCGTTCCGAAACCAAACTCCCGCTCCGCTGGATACCGAAAACACCATTCTAAGAGAACTCCTTAAGGCAATTTGCAAATCACATCTTGCGCATTCTCTTCAGTGTGCTATAAATCTTCGTATCTGTTTGAATTTCAGCTGTTTAGACCATCTTCCGCCTGAAGCTCCTTCAGTCCGTCATCTATCGTTCTGATTTCATTTCTATCCTGTAGCAGCCTCTCTTTCAGGACCGTTTGAGATGAAAATTGTGGACCTTCTCACGGTAATTACAATACTTACCCGATCAATTTAAATCCCAGCGCAGGCTCGGAAATCAAGAAAACACGACCTTGTCTGATCATATCGCCGGATGAAATGAACCGGCATATCCACCGGATAAAAACGGCACGCATTTTCAGAATCCCCGTAAGTTTTTACCCTTCCGAAATTTATGATATAATACCTTTTAAAAGTTCAACAAATTCAATCCGATACTCATACCCGAATTTATAATCGGGTTTTTCACGAACCGGGATTTCACCAATGCTGATCATCCCCATCATTGGAAAAATCAGTCTTCGCAACCCGCCGGCGCTCACGATTTTATTGATGCTGATCAATGTGGTGATCTACTTCGGCCTGCAATTCGGCGACATGGCGAAGTCCATGTCCGCACAGCAGTTTTACTTCGAATCCGGGCTGGTGGAGATCGAGCTGCCCCGCTATCTGGCCTTCACGGAGGGCCATGCATATACGGACGAGGATTTGGCGGCCCTCGAAAACTTGGAGGAGGCGGCCCTTCATGACCTGCTGGGCCGGTCCATCCGAGACGGCCGGTTCCAGCGTGCGCTGGACAACGACCAAATCATCCGGCCGGACGACCCGGCCTACGCAGAATGGAAACCGGTCCGGGCCGAGTTCCGGAAGCGATACGAATCTTCCGTCTCCGTGAAATGGGGATTTCGGCCCATCTATCATCGACCGGCAACCGCCTTCACTTACATGTTCCTGCACGGCGGTCTGGGGCACCTGATCGGCAACATGGTGTTTCTCTGGTTGGTGGGGTGCATCCTGGAATACGGGGCCGGCCGGGTGTCCTACCTGATTATTTACCTTCTCGGCGGCTTGACGGCCGTCGGGCTGTTTTACGCCATCAATTACACATCAGCCCTTCCGCTGGTGGGGGCATCGGGCTCCATCGCGGCGCTCATGGGGGCCCTTGCCGTATTGTTCGGAAAAGAAAAAATCCGTATCTTCTTTACGGTCGGCTTCTATTTCAACACCTTCAGGATCATGGCCATCTACCTGCTGCCTTTATGGATGGGCAACGAGCTGTTTCAGCTGTTTTTCGGCGGAGCCAGCCATGTTGCCTACACGGCGCATATCGGCGGCCTCATCGGCGGTGCGGGGTTGGCCTTTCTTCACAGGCGTTTCTGGCGGGAAACCAACACGGAAGTGCTGGGCGATGACGAGGAAGACACCACATCTCCGGTATTGGAAGAGGCCATGACCCACATGTCCAAACTGGAATTCGGGCCGGCCCGCCGCCTGCTGGTGGCACTTCAAGAGGAAGAGCCGGACAATCCCGAGATACTGCGTCTTTTATTTGGCATCGACCGCCACTATCCCGAACGGCCCCAGATCCATCAGACCTCAGTTGCCTACATGAAACATCTTTCCCAGGACATCGATGACAGGGACGAACTCATCAAGACGTACGACCGCTACATGAGCGCCGTCAAAACGCCGAAACTTCCGCCGGTCTTGTTTCTGGGGCTCTGCAGGGCATTGACCGCCAGTGGAAGACCCAAGGATGCCCAGCGCATTCTGGGCATGCTGCTCAAAAACAAGCCCGACATGCCCGGCCTCCCCACCGCCTGTCTCAGACTGGCGGATGCCTGGAAACAGGCCGGCAACGCCGACCTGGTGAAACGTTGCCGGCTGGTCATTCTGAAACGGTTTCCCAAGTCTCCTGAGGCGGCCGAACTGCGGGAGGCATTGCAGCAAGGATAACGGTCCATGGGCAGACGGTAACGGTGTGTTTACCAAAACCGGTATCGTCTTCCTGACCGGAAAATCGCGCGGATGTCGCTATCACTTTATCTACCGTTTTAAAGGTGCGTCTTATACGCCCGCATCTGGTCGATGATGGTGCTTTCGGGGTATTTGAGAATAGCGTCTTCGAGAATGGCGTTGGCCTTTCCAGGCTCTAACATCCGGTCGTTCAAAATCTGAGCCATGCGGAAATGGGCCTTGGGGATAAGCGCCAACTGCTTATCCTCGTCGATGATCTCTTGAAGCACGCCGAGAGCTTCCTGGTCTTTACCCTTTTCGTTCAACCAGCCGGCAATTTTGAATCGGGTCTCCGCCGGCAGCGACCCCCCTTTCTTCTTGAACAGCGGCGAGAGATACAGGGCCAATGCCTCGCTCTTCTGGTTTTCTCCGGCCAATATGCCGAGATGAACGGAAAGATGGGCGACCAGCAACTTGCTACGTTTTTTCAGTTTCAACATCTTCAGGTACAACTGTGACAACTCCATCGATTTCATCGTCTGGTTCTGGAGGAACGCCTGGATATGATCGATGGCGTCCTCGACCTCCCCGCTGCGCAGCATCAGGGACACATCCTTCAGCGCTTTGTCATCTCCGCCAGTGGCGACCGGCTGGCCTGCCGATGCTTCAGACTCTATGAAGTCCTCCTGATCGATGGTATACCCGATCTCCATATGATACTGCATCAGAACGTAGCCCATCATGTGGTAGGAGATCAGCATGTAGTAAAATTTGGCGGCTGTGGACAGCAGCGGCATCACACCGGCGGGAACCACGGAGGCGATCTGGCCGGCCAGCGCCTGGGGAGCGCCGCCGAGCAAAATCAGAAAAAGATACATCAGCATGTAACCCCAACCGATGCGCAAGGCCAACGGGATAAATAACATCGGATTGACCGCCTGAATCAGGCTGCCCGTTGTCACGAGAAGGATTACCATTGCCGGCAATCCCAGCAGGGCCACCACGAAGACAATGATGCCGAAGAATATCCCCAACTTGGATACCGTGAACAATAATGCCACACCGATGATCACGTATATCCCCACCTGTTTCAGCACCAGTCCAAAATCATCCGACAGGGTGGATTGGTTCAGCGGCGGTGGATTCAGATTTCCCTGGGCGGTTTGTTTGAGCGCCGCAAACGAATACAGGAGCATCATACAGTAGCTCATCAACATGAGAAGCAGGCTGAAAAGACCGGGGGTGAGCATCCCTATGGTGGTGATGGCACAAAATACGCCCAGCAGAATCAGCGGCCGCGGATGCAGCGGATAGGCGAAAAAGCGTGGCAGGCGCTTCCAGAAGGGGTCGATAATATTGCCCGCACCCAGCCAGCGGGCTTCCTTATTGCATTTCGAACAGAAATAGAGAAACTGGTCCGGAAACTGGTATCCCTTCTCACGGCGATCGATGCATTCCGGGCAGATGGTATCCAGACAGTTACCACACTGCCAGTGGGCGGGCTGGGTGGGATGGTTTTTACAGGAAACCGTCATGGGATCATGCCTTTCCTCAGGCGCCGGCCTCTTGGGCGATACTCCCGAAGGACGCCTGCGTATCGGGCGAATCCTCAGTCTGTTTTGGTCGCTGCGGCCGAAGACGGAACACATACCAGTATGCATAGGCGGCACCGACTGCCAGAGCGGGGAGCACGACAAATCGTGCACCTTCCAGATCCAACGCTCTCAATACATATTCCTGCACGAACTGAACGCCGGCGATGGCCACAAGTGGCCCCAAGCCTGTCCCCATGGCACCAATGACCAGGATGCATAACAGGAATACGCTCTCGTGGAGACCGAACATTGGCGGGCTTAAAAAGCCCAGCTGATGCGCATACAGACTTCCGGCGAAACCGCCCAGGAAACCGGAGATGGTAAATGCGAAAACCCGGAGTAGATAAGTGTGAAAAGTGAAGTGGCGCGCTCTTCTCGAACTTCGACCATTTTCCGTCCAATTCGGGATCTCGATAGAAATTCATAAAGTAAAATCGCAATTACGGTGGCGGCTATGGTGATGTAGTAAACCAGTTGGGGGTTGCGTCCGGATACCACCAACCCACGCGGCCCGCCTGTGAACGATTCGAAAGAGATCGCTAACGGGACGATCATTCCGGAAAAAATAACCGTCAGAATACCCAGATGGTAGTTGCTCAAAAATGAAAAGAGGCCCAGAAGCAACGCCACTGAAGCCGCCGCGATCCCGGCCATGGCAAAAGTGTGGGGCAGGCTGTAACCGAATTTCGTATTGACGATCCCGGCAGTAAATGCGCCGATACCGAACATGGCCCATTGGGACGCACAGACCTGGCCGCACAGCCCGGTAAGGATATTCAGTCCATAAATGGTGATGGCATACATTCCGATCATAACGATGTTAAACTGAACGTAATTGGAAGTAAATTTCGGAGAGATTATCAGAAAAACCAGAAGCACCGCGATCGTGATCCAGCGGATGGTGCCATTGCCCTTCCGGTATCCTTCCGGTGGGGTGATGTTTTTCACGGGGAACTTGGCCAGCATGCTGATCAGCAAAAACAGCGGCAACAGCTTGATGTACTGCAATCCCCACCCGTACTTGGGCATCTGAAGCACTGTCTGCCAGCCAACCTCTATGATCAGCACATGAACCGATATCAGTAAAGCGCCGAGAACGAGCGCGGGAAGCCATTTGAGGTTGCGCTGGGCCAAAACATCGAGAGCCGATCCGGCCAGGAAACAGATCCCGACAACAATCCAGGGTGCGAGATATGAGGACAGCCGATTGACGTAGTGATTGAAGGCTTCCGAAATCGGCATTCCCACGCTGGTGAAAATTTTGACGACGATGATCGCATCTGAAGCGAACGCCACCATCAATACCAGCAGCGCCGGGATCCAATGTACGGACCTGTACAGCGCACAGGTGCCCCAAAAGATCATGGCCACCAAGGCCAACGCCATCAATTCCGGAACCTGGCCCGGGCCTCTGAGTAGAAATTCACATAAAGCGGTCATCCGTATTCTCCAATTATGCCCTCATTCGACCATGTATTGGAGCATTCAACCACAGCATCGTATGATGCCGTCAGCTTTTTCAAACCACTTGTCAGGCTTCGGATCATATGCTCAACACACCATACATTTTACTCGGAATTTGGGGGTGTGTCAAAAACGCTAGGCTTCAGTCAAGAGAAGAGAAGGGGTGGCTGTATCCGGGTCGGACCAGCCTTAAACGATGGGGAGGGGCCGTGGGAATAAAAAAGGGTCGCCCATTCAAGGGGTGTCAACGTAGAAATACCTCTCCACTTCTAAAACGTTATAGGGCATTTCAGGCTTATAAGCTCAGGGGTGTCTTACTCGGTTTTAGTATCGAGCAGAGTAAAGATCGAGGCGAGAAATCAGTTAATCATGACTTATCGGTTTTTTGGGGATTCTCGATGTTTCCGAATTAGAAGGGTTATCTCTCTGACAAAAAGGATTACGAAAATCAAAAAGAAAAATGCCATTAATCCTTTTGTCGGATATGAGACGCTGTCGTATCGATTGGAAAACAGGTACCCTGCCACTTCAATTCCAAAGAATATCAGCAGAAACAGCAGAGCAGCTACTTTTCCCCAAGAACTCCTGTAATTCATGATGACCAAGGGTTTCAGTTTGTCAATAGGCTATGGATCGTTTTCCAAACAGTTGGCGAGCATTTTCAGCCCGACCTGCGAGGCCGTCACGGGCCCGAAACGTTTTTGAGATACGCTCAAAAAATAGGCCGAGGCGATTTGCCTCGGCCTATTTTTGCGGATGTGGTCGAGACGACTGGATTTGGACCCTGAAATAATCAATAGGTAGAAAACAAATAAAAACATACTCAATTTAAAAGGCCACGGTGTCAAGGCCGGATTCTATAGCTTGTTGAAATAGTTGATCCAGCAAGCAACATTGGCTGTTGTTTTGTACTGTCCTGGCTGCATATTTGCCTACGAATCTCATATCGCATGATGCCGCCATGAGGCGGTTCATGCGATCGCCTTTGCGATACTCTTTTTGTCGACCCCTATGGCCAGCAACGATTTGACAAGGAGGTCCACCGAGACACTCGGATCTCCCTTTTCCATTTTGGCCACACGGGATTGGCTGGAATTGATCATCTTGGCAAGTTGCGCCTGCGTGGGCTTTTTCTTCTTCCGGGTCTCCGTCAGGCTCTGGCTGAGCGCCAGTTTGAGTTCGATGTATTCAGACTCCTCCCTGCTCAGCCCGAGAAACTCATCAACGGAGCCAACCTTGAAGCCTTTTGTTTCAAGTAATTTTTTTTTCTTTTTATCCATCTCTAATTCCCACCCTCTTTGATGGCGGCTTCATAGCCGGTGATTCTTTGTTTGCAGGTATCGATAACCGATTTGGAGGTCTTGGCGGATTTTTTCTCGAAAACCTCCAGAATCAGAATTGCAGGGGAATAAATATGTCAAATCTGACATTTTGTCAAGAGGCGTGAAAGGCTGGATATTGGGGACCCATAAAGAGGCCTTATGGGCGCTTGCCGCCGACGAAACACCAGGGTGAGCTGCAAGTGGTCTATCGCTCCTACGGACGTTACATCTCAACCTGACCATCACACATGGATCTTCATTTGAAGAGAGCTACTCAGATATGCTGAAGGAGAAAGGGAAGGCGAGGACGGCTGGATCTAAAAAAACTAAGGCACGAAGTGGGCACACGTCCCGATCCTCATGCCTAAGTTATCGATTAAATCTCTAAATTTGGTCGGGACGACTGGATTTGAACCAGCGACCCCAGCGTCCCGAACGCTAAGTTCTATTCTAAGCTGCTGTTTTAATAATTTTTTTCTTCGACTTTTCTTTTTCAACGTATCCCCGCGTTTCCCCAGAAAAATTTTTAAGGGCTGGTTTGCGTTTTACGAGGTTTCGGACAAGTGCCGTGGTAGCGTGCTGGTATATTTTCAAAGTAGTATCCGGCCGGCTGTGTCCGAGTGCCATTGAAACGGCTTTGAGCGCGCCGTCTCCGCCCTCATGCAGTGCATCGGTGGCAAAGGCGTGTCTCAGGGCATAAGGTTTCACTTTTCGCGTGATACCGGCCTTACGCTTAGCGGTTGCCCATGAGCGCTTTATACTTTTGACAGGCTTACCTCGATAATGGATGATGTTGCGGATCGGCACGGCCGTTTCTTTGTCCTCATTATACCAACACTTAAATAGTTTCAAGGCATCCTCGGTTAATGGCACTATCCTGGCCTCTGGTCCGCCTTTTCTGGCGCTTTGAATAAGTATGGTGCCCCGTTCAAAGTCCATATTGTCCCATTCAAGCTCTGACAGCTCCACGGGCCCCGGCCGGATGCCAGCATAATATACAAGGGCAATATACCGCTTTAAATGCGGTGCTGCTTGGCTGAATATTGCTTGAACCTCTTGCGGGGTCGGCGGCTTGGTTACCGAAACCGCCCGTTTCGTTTTCTCGAAACCATTTAGCTTATGGCCGGGAATAAGCCCTTTTTTTACAGCCCAATTAAGCACGGTTAAAATAAACGTTTGCTCGGTTTCAACGGTTGTGGGGCTTATCAGTTGCGGGGAGCCGTCAGCGGTAAACAAAGGCTTAGGTTTCCGGTTATCTTTTGGGCCAGTCATAACCGTTTTCTGAGTTTTTAAACGTTTGGCGGTGTACTCGTTGAGCTTTTCACGGGTCAGCTTAGGGTAGGGGAGCCGGCCTAATTCGGGCAGAATAACGTTAACAACACGCGGCCACATTCCCTGGTAAGTCGTTTCGGTAATTTTCCCGGTTGTGTATTTATCGGCATAATAAGACTCGACCAGCTTTGTGAAACCGTAAACCTTCCGGTCATAATCCCGCTCTTGCTTACGAATGTTTATCTGCTCCGCGTCATAGGCGCGGGCCTCAACCTCTGCCGTTGGTTCATGGCCAAAATATTTCTTTTTGAATTTTCGCCAGTCGTCTCGGCGCCTCTGTATGGCGTACCAGCGGCCGTCCTTGGTTTGGTGTACGCTCATGGTTCCCCCTTTCGGCAAAAGAGCGTTAGTTTTTAATATTATTCCATATTTCTTTTGGAATTTTCATTTCTTGTTCAAATTCATACCAAGTGCGGACCTGAACCACTCCTTCCGATTCTCCTTGTATGTATCGGGTTTGGCTTTGCCTCCCGATCCAAACGTCACCGGTTTTTGTGTCTATTTTAAACAGCGCTTTTTCACGTTGTTCTCCACCCTTGATAGTCATAGACGAATATTCCCCCATGAATAACTGATAACGTCCGACCTCATCCTCTGAGTTAGCCGTCGCCGCAATCGCAAGAGTCAAAACGGCCGCGCCAAAGCCTTTTTAAACATGATTCCCCCCTTCTCTGAGAACAAGAAACCCGAGGCTTCCCCTGGCCGTGACACCAGCTGCACCCTTGCGGAATGCAGAACCTCGGGTATCTGTCTGTAGACCTGTTTCGTCATGGTCACGGTTAGGGAAATAATCAAGCTAACAAGCTATTATGATAGCTTGTTGTACAAATCAACAAATATCTTGATATCTATCTATCAGTTCATTAAGTGTTCCATATGGATAGAAAACAAGTCTCATTTCGAGTTGACCCTTCCATCGTCCGCAAGCTTAAAATTCTCGCGGCCAAGCAAGACCGAACCATTACGGAATTATTTATTGAAGCCATTCAAGAACTATTGAAAAAATACAATGAATCAGGCCAAGAATAGTTTCTTATTTTCCCAGAGAGGTATTAATATTGGAGACTGAAGATATAGCCAAAGTGGCCGAGTCTCTCCAGGAACCATTTTATAATGACTTTGGGTTTTGGATTGGTTTAGTTGTTGGCATAGCAAGCGTGATATTTTCCTATCTTGCGTTTAGGGAAGCGCGAAAAGCCAAACAAGCTGCATCAGAAGCCGGTCGAACGGTTAAAATTCAAACTATCACAATTGAACTTACAGAAATTGCTCAAAGATTAGATAAACTTGATTCTAACGTAAGTTTTTCAGATGTACGTGACCTGCTTAATGAGGTTAGCCGACGACTCATGAGGTTAATCGCCCCATTTGAACATTTAGATGACTTGGTGGATGTTTGTGAAAGCTTAAGGACAGCATTTATTGAAGCAAAAACTGCTCTAAATGAAGTACGTCCTAAAGCTGAGGCAGAAATCGACCTTCCATCAAATGCTGTTTATTTTGCAACACAGGGGCACTTTTCAAACATAAGCATGTTAGTGGCTGAAATCACAGGTCTTTTTGAAAAACGAACTATCGAGGTAAATGAATAATGGCGTCTAAAAATAGTGAATTAGTTAATGATTTAAATGAGATTGCAAATAAGTCCGCGGCTGGCGAAATTCCTTGGACCCAACCGAATCCATCAACCTTTCGTTGGGACCGAATGAAAAAAGGTCGACCATTAGTAGTTTATATCCAAAGGGCCAAAAGACTGAAACGCTTAAAATCCGGACCAATAGGACCAACGACCTTTGATAAAGAGTATACATTTTTATTTGAAGTGAAGACGCAAGCTCAAACGCTTTTGTCTATAGATACAGGTATTAGACCGGAATTAAAGGATGTGCTTTCTCGCATTTATAATGGAGCTGTAACTGGAGCGGATAAGCATGCAAGCAAGATCTTAAAAAGCCTTTTAACAGAATAATTATTTGTAAAGTTCACGATTATCTTGACAATCATCTATAGCCATTGTTGAAATAATGAAAAGCGCGAAACTACACGGTTAGATCACGCCTCTATTTGTCAAAGAGCACAAGCCTTTTCACAAATTAACGCCATTTACGTTTAACAGCCCTTTATAACGGGTTATAAACCCGTTATTTTTTTTACTATCAGCCGTAAACTACCGTAAAACGTGCATTTAGGTCATAGTATTACTATCTCGAAAATTAACATAATTATAACAAAAGTTAACCCCTGAATTTTAGTGTTGACTAAAAAACTCGTTTACTGTCCGCGTCACCCGCATGAAACACGCTCACAGTACCTTTTAAAGTTTTGGCCAGGCCGGCCAGGGAAAGCCGGGGGATTGCAATATCACCCACCAAGCCCGATAATAGGGTTGCTCCGGCCTGTACGCACACCATCTTGTTTCTGAGCGCGTCAATGAAGTCCTGGGGCCGCATATCCGTTCCCACGGTATAGCCGCCCCCGGCGTCTGTTCCGACAGTCAAGTCCCTGCCGACAAGCGCCTCTGGCGGTATCCTGAAACCCTCACCGCGAGAGCCAATACGGTCGGCATAGGCCCGACAGACTTCAAGCTCAAAGCCGGCATTGCGCTGCGCGTTCTGGTCTTGCGGGTTAGCGAGCGCATTGTAAAACCGAACAAAGCTGAAGCTCTGCGCTTGCCGGTCATTAAGGCCAAGTACTACCGACCCAGGGGTTTCAATGGGCTTGAGGTTCTGCTCTGTCAGCTTATCCATCACAAATTCACGGAACCGCTCAAGCGGCCAATCATTGTCAATGGCCCGGTCGGCCTCAGCCTCAAAACCGTGAACCTTGCCGAGTGCTCTAATTTCCTTTAATTCTTCGATAGCCTCTTGACGTGCCTCGCGCTTGATTGCCCGTGGCCGTCTTTTGTCTTCGTGTTGCTGTTCCATAAAATCCTCGCTCCTGCCAATTCCGACGGTAGGGTCGGCCGGCACGGCAACCAGCGAAACCTCTGCAAGCTGCCAGCGCGTGGCCCGGTAAAATTCCCCGTCGCTATGGCCTTCTAAAATTTGATACCCGATAGACAAATTTCTCAGGATGCCGTCTTTAACGTCCTTCCATTTCTCGCTGGCAATGTTGCCTTTGCCAAACCGCAAAAGGCCCCGGAGCTTTCGCCCGACAATGCGAACGTTCTCAACAATCCCGACAGGCGTGTCCGAGTTATCATGCGACACGATAAGCGGAAACGGCTCTCTCGACAGGTCAACGGCCTCGGCGGTATGCTCTAAAACTTCCCGGCCGTAGACACGCAGGACAGGTTCTTCAGAGCTTAAAGACGCCGCAACCGTGCGCTGTTTATCGTCGCGGGTATCAAGGTCTAATTGAAAACTTCGATATTCTTTCATTTGCCATCACCTAAAAATAAAAAAAGCCTGTCCTTGGAAAATTTCTCCAAGAAAAGGCTTTCGCTCTTTTCCGCCAAACCGGAAAGCTGCTCGCATCGCCGGCTTGCTGGAAACGGTTATGTAAGGCAGGCTTTCGCACCGCCTCGATGTATTTTGGAAACCCGTTAGCTTGGGTCGCCTTTTGTTTAAATACTTCAATGTATCTTTCCGAGTCAATGCGTTTTTTCCTTAATGTCCAGGCCGGCCGCCTTGCCAGTTACGATGGCCAGATTAACAAGTTGCCGAGATACCCAGGACAGTCCTATCCGGTCATTGTCTTTTGAAAACTGCCCGACTATGGCGGCAATATCTAAAAACGGCCGGCCATAGTTATAGCTGTAGTGCTCGTCAACGGTTTGTGCTGCTTCCTTATAATCTATTTTGGCGCCCATGGTCTTCTCCCTGAATTTTATTTTGAAACAGACAATATTTGCCGTGAAATACCAGCTCGACAGATATGCCGGCCGGCCCGTTTCGATGTTTTGAAAATAGAATTTCGGCCTGGCCCTTTTTTTCAGAGTCCCGCCGGTAAACTTCGTCCCGGTAAATAAACAGCACCAGGTCGGCGTCTTGTTCGATGCTGCCTGAGTCCCTCAAGTCCGAAAGCCGGGGCCTTTTATTGTCCCGCTGCTCACAAGCCCGGTTAAGCTGTGAAAGAGCGACAACGGGAACGCCAAGCTCCTTTGCGATAGCTTTTAGCGTTTGGCTTATGGCGGTTATATTTTCGTATCTCGGAGTGTTTCGGTCGCCGTGCATTAGTTGCAGATAATCTACAATGACAAGCTTAACTCCATGGCGCCGCTTAGCTTCGCGCGCGCGCCGCCTAAGCTCGTTATAGTGCAGGGCAGGGGTGTCGTCGTAAATTATGGGGAGCTGTTCTGTCTTCTGAAATGCAGAGTTGACGGTTTTCCAGCCTTCGTGTGATAGGCGGCCGTCTCTAAGCCGGGTAAGGCTTATTTTCGATATAGAGGATACCGCGCGGTAATAGAGTTCTTCCCGAGACTGTTCCAGCGAAAAAAATACAACCGGGACACCGGCCCGTTGTGCAATGTTACAGGCAAGCGCTGTTTTGCCCATGCTCGGCCGGGCTGCGATAATAATTAAATTTCCACTTTGAAACCCGCCGGTAACGCGGTCAATGTCGGGAAACCCGGTAGGGATACCGGAAACTTTTGCGTTTCGGGTTGCGAGCATTTCCAGGTGCTCATAGCAGGGCCCGGCCAATTCCCGGATCGTGCAGAACCTGTATTCACCTAAAGCCGCCTCATCAATTCTCGTAAGTCTGGCTTTAGTTTTTTCTATGGCCTCGATTGCCGAGCTGCCGTCTTCGATAAATTTTTTTATTTTTTCGGACAGTGAAAGAATTTCGCGCCGTGCAAATTTCTCTCTTACGACTTGGCAGTATTTTTTTATGCTGATAACCGGTGGCTCATTTGTTAGCTCGGCGATTTTTACAGCCCCGCCGAGCTTTTCAAGCTGGCCGGTTTGCCTTAGCTTGTTTACAAGGCCAGCCAGGTCAACGTTATCGCCTCGATGGTAGATAGAAAGCATAGCTTTCCAAACCTGGCGCCGGAATTGACTTTGAAAGTGTGCCGGCTTTAAAACGTCGGCGGCATAAGCCATATCAGCCCTGTCCAACATGGCGCTTTTAATAATGCTCAGCTCATGCTCTGGCGCTTCAGGTATCTGCATTATGACAAGTCCTCTTTTGAAACCGGCCGATACTCCTGCCGGGTTTCGGGCTTGTGCTTTGACTGTTCCTGTAAATAGCCCTCAAATTTGGTTCCGAATAGTGTCTGAGGTCTGAGAAATTTTGACATTTGCTCGTCGCTAAGCCATTGCTCGGTTTTAACGTCGATAACGTGCTTAAAGTCTTCGAGGGTAAATGCTTCACTGGCTCTTGCATGGATAAGTCTAAGGGTGGCTTTTGAGGTAGGTTTAAAATGTTTACCTGTTTTTAAATTTAGATAGGAAACAACCTCAGAAAAAAAACGACTATCTATATTTGAAGAGTTAACTGATGTATTAGACTGAACCTCTTTCAGCACCATGGTGTCGTCAGGTTCAGTACCATGGGAATTTTTACGCTCATGGTGCTGAATTATTTTCAGTACCATGGGCGGTATCACCGGATAGTATTGGTGGCGCCTCCATCCCCTTGTTTTTTTTAAATGGAAACCGCGTTTTATCCATCCGGCCTTTTCAGCTTGCTCAAGATGTGTGCAAACGGTTCGTTCTGAAACCCCGGCCCGAGCTGCTATTTTTTCGGTACTCGGGAAACAGTTATTTCCGTTTTTGTCCATATGCAGGGCAAGACATAGAAGTATAAGCCGTGTCATTGCCGGCGGCCCCAGCTCAGAGGCAATCGCGTCTCGCCATTTGAATAAAAGGCTATTTGTCTTCAAGTTCGCTCTCAAGTTCCTTAATTCGCTTGAGCAACAGTGGGATAAAGATGGTCGCCGTCAACCAGTATTCAGGGCGGTGCAAATATTTCACCCATAAGTTATCGAGTACGAAGATGAGCTGCTTAATTTTCACCTGTCTCGCATCCATGGGGTCTCCTAATGGTTATTTGGTTTCCGGTTTTCGGATCGGTAATGGTGTCTGAATTTCCGGTCACGGGCGGCAGGGTTTCAATCAGAAAGGCGCGCCGGTGTAAGAGCCGGGCCTTGAGTAGCTCAAGAAGCTCGAGCTCTTTATTTATTGCGTTTATTTCTTCCTGGGTGTCGATGCTCATGGCCAACAAAAAAGCCCGGATAAACAAGGATAACCTTGCTTGTCCGGGCTTCTAAAGTGTCCTGGGCTCCTAAAGCGGCCGCTATCGGGCTTTAAAAGAGTCCGGTTGGTTTTATTTTTCGGGCGTCTCCGAGATTACCCTAATGTTACGAACGCCGCCTTGGTTACAGTCCAGTCGGACTACCTTGGTACCAGTGAATTTTTGCCGGCGAACTCGAGCCAAAAGCTCTTTGAATGTGTTAAGAGTCTTTTTCACCATTTGTTCCTTTGCGATACTGCTCAATTTCCTCAGGCGACAAAACCCTGCGGTTTTCGCTTATTCTAATTTCCGGCTGCCATTCCTCATCTTCATCGGCAGCAAGGCCAATTGTGGCATACCGCTTAAATAGCTCTTTTTGAGGCCACCCATTTTGACTTGCTGCCCACATCGCCAGGCTCAGGCCAGGCACGTACTCGGAATGGTCGCGGATAATACCAGCTATTTTGAACGCCTCTTCCAGTCGAAATAAATAGTCACTAAACAGGTTTTCGATGAATTTCCCCTTAGAAAGTCCTACCTGTTTAGCCGCTTTTTTAAGCCGGGCATGGGCCCCTGGCAGCATTTTGAATTGAAAATATTTTGTTTCTTCCATAGCGCCCCCAATAGTGACGTTAATATTTAAAAATGTATTAATACAATAAAAGTTACATTGTCAAGAAAAAAGATGATTATTAATTAATAGTGTGGTGAATCAGAGGCAGGTTTTGAGGATACGCGTTACCCCAAAAAGCAGAAAGGCCGAGGCAAAAGCCTCGGCCTAACTTATTGTTTTTATTTGGTCGGGACGACTGGATTTGAACCAGCGACCCCAGCGTCCCGAACGCTGTGCTCTACCAGGCTGAGCCACGTCCCGACACAAATTGGCTATTTAGGCCAGAGAGCTATGAATGTCAACGGTTAAATGAATGGGTTTGCCGGTTTGCCGGTGATTTGCAGCGCTAAATGTTGGATTAGACGCCATGAGCTGAAAGTCCTAAGCTCAAAGCTGAAAGATGAAACAGCTGAAAGTTAAGGTAAAAGATGAAGGATCCAGGATACAATCTATTGGCAACCGGTTAGCGGGCGAACCGGCGAACGGGCCCACGGGCAAACGGGCGAACGGGCCGACGGGCCCACGGGCAAACGGGCCCACGGGCTAACGGGTAAACGGATTTTTCAGCACGATCGTCTCATCCCTTCCGGGGCCCACGGAGATGATATCGATGGGCGTCTCCAGCAATTCTTCCACACGGTTCAAATAATTTCTCGTGTTTTCAGGGAGTTCTCCAAAACTCCGGATCTCGGATATGTCCTCTGACCACCCGGGAAGGGTTTCATAGATCGGTTCGCACGCTCCAAGCACCTTGAGGCTGGCCGGAAAATCGGACATCGTGTCGCCGCTCACCCGGTAGCCGGTACATATCTTGAGCCCGTCCAGGCCTCCCAGGACGTCCAGCTTCGTGATGGCCACGCCGGTCAGGCCGTTGAGGCGCACGGAATTGCGGACGATGACGGTATCCAGCCACCCGCAGCGGCGCCGACGGCCGGTGGTGGCACCGAACTCCGCGCCGACTTTCTGGATGCGATCGCCCACCGCGTCGAACAGCTCGGAGGGAAACGGGCCCTGGCCGACCCGCGTGGTGTAAGCTTTGACAATGCCGATGACCCCGGAGATATTCGTGGGGCCGATACCGGTACCGCAGCAGGCGTTGCCGGCCACGGTGTTGGATGACGTCACGAACGGGTAGGTGCCGTGGTCGATGTCCAGGTGTGTGCCCTGGGCGCCCTCGAACAGGAGCTGGCCCCCTTCTTTGGCCGCGTTGCACACCGCAACCGAGACGTTGGTGACATGGGGTGCGAGACGTTCGGCATGCCGGGTATAGGCGTCGATAATCGGCTCCTGCTCTAATGTGTCGGCCGACAGGTAGTTTTTCAGATAAAAATTTTTTTCATCCAGAATCGGCGTCAATTTTTCGAGGAATAACTCCGGATCGGTGAGTTCCACAAAACGGATACCGCGCCGGGTGGCCTTGTCTTCGTAACAGGGGCCGATGCCCCGGCCGGTAGTGCCGATCTTTTTGTCGCCCTTCATTTTCTCCCGGGCGTGATCCACGGCCTTGTGGTACGGCATGATGACGTGGGCCTTTTCGCTGATCTTGATTTTATCGGGTCCGACATCGATGCCGTTTTCGGCCAGGTAATCGAGCTCCTCGATAAGGACTTCCGGATCGACAACCAGACCGTTTCCAATGACACACGTCTTTCCCTGCAGGATGCCGGAGGGCACCAGGTGGCTGATGAACTGCTCACCGTCCACGACCATGGTGTGTCCGGCGTTGTTGCCGCCCTGAAAGCGGATGACCACATCCGCATGCTCGGCAAGTAGGTCCACCACCTTGCCTTTACCCTCGTCTCCCCACTGCGTCCCGATGATAACGATGTTAGCCACGCAATCCTCCTCGATAAAAAATTTTATGCAAAACTTCTCTATTATTGGAGTTTCTTATCGCTTTCAACAGAATTCCTCCGAGCCCTGAAAAAATCCTGCAGCAACGTCCGGCAACGATCCTCACAGACGCCGCTGATGATTTGGGGATGGTGATTGAAGCGTGGATCACCGGCCATGTCGTATATGGATCCGGCACCACCCCATCTGGGATCGGTCGCCCCGAAGACGATCGTAGCTACGCGGGCATGGATCAGCGCCCCCATGCACATGACGCAGGGTTCGATGGTGACGTAGAGAATGGTATTTAATAGGCGATAGTTGCCGATCTGCGCGGCAGCTTCCCGCAGGCAGTTCATCTCGGCATGAGCGGTTGGGTCGAGCCGGGTGATGACTTGGTTGCCGGAAGATGTAATCACCTTGCCACTGTCATCGATTAACACCGCTCCGACGGGCACTTCACCGGTGGCTCCGGCAGCCTCGGCCTGATCCAGGGCGAGTCCCATATACGCTTCGTGAGATTTAACCATTTCTATTCCAGGTTGGTGAACGCGGTTTCGTTGCCTCAGGAGAATGTGCCACGTCTCGTACCTGAGAGCAAGGTCGCCGTTGACTGACCCCGTCGTGTTTCGTAAAACCGATGTATGATGTTATGTTTATGCAGGTTGTCAGAAATATGTTCCGTTTGAAGTGTCTTGGGAACCAGGTTCACCATAATAATTCTCAACGCAGAGACGCAGGGTACGCAAAGAAGGTATCTATTTTTCCAGAATCCCTGAGAGGGGGATTCTGGAAAAGATCTGCCTCACAAGTGAAGAAACGATCTTTATGTCCCGGCAGGAGCCGCTATGCGTTTCGCCCTTCTTTTCTGCTTGTCCTGAGTGCGGTCGAAGGGAGCTCCGTCGAAGGGGCAGCAAAAAGCAAAATTATGCTAATCTTTGCGTCCTCTGCGGCTCTGCGGTAAATCGTGGTCCCGAAACGCATCGGAACGGAATTATAACATTCGCTATAGTATGTAAGAATTAGATTTTATTTCATTTTTAGATAGATCGGGCGCAGCCTTGAAGGAAGGTAACCATGCTGCAGGCAACACCCATAATAACCATCCCCGGGGACGAGCTGACATTCGACTTTATCCGGGCGCCGGGACCGGGAGGCCAGAACGTCAACAAGGTCAACTCGGCCGTGCAGCTGCGGTTCGATGTCAAGCACACACCCAGCTTGCCGGAACCGGTTCGAAGGCGACTGATGCGCCTGGCCGGAAAACGGGTGACATCGGAGGGCGTTCTCGTCATCCGGGCCAGCCGCTTTAGAAGTCAGGTCCAAAACCGGCGGGATGCTACGGAGCGGCTGCTTGAACTCGTGCGGAGCGCCGCCAAACCGCCCAGGCACCGCATCCGAACCCGCCCGAGCCGCGCCGCACGGCAGAGGAGGCTGGACGCCAAACGGTATCGCGGACGGCTGAAGCAGCACCGGAAGGCGGTCACACGGGAACGGGACTAATCCGAGAGGCAGCCGGAACAAGCGGCAGCTAAGAAGCGCGATCCGGGAGTTATCAACTCCGGCAGCACCTGCCGCGGCGGTCTCCCTGATGGCTATTCCATATCATATTCGTGGGGCTGCATATTCGGCGGCGGCTGGGTCTAAGAAGGGATTCAGCACGGTGACGCCTTCTATCTTCTGACCGCCGTTTAGATCTTCAGTGAGTAGGATGGCGGCATTTTTACTGTAGGCCGCAGCAATGATCATGGAATCCCAAAATGAAAGGTTATAGGCTTCTTCAATTTCACTTGCTTGCAGAATGGTCCTACCGTCATTTACGGCCACATCCCAGTTCAGGTAATTGCTGATGATCCGTCGTGCATTCGGTACTTTCACCGGCGAAGGGATCTTTCGGGTCAACGTCACATAAAACTCCTGCAACACTTGAGTGCTTAGAACACCTGCGCGAGAATTCCACAGTTCAGTTACGATGCCTTTAGCAACTATATGCTTTTCCCCGGCATCGAGATATTGGGCATAGACCAGAATCTTGGTGTCCACAAAGGTCCTATCGCTCATATAGCTCCTCTCTTGTCCAGGAAATGCCCCCCCCTAAATGCAACCCTTCCTCCAGCACCTGCAGTGCATGGCGTTTAGCTGCTTCATAATGATCATCATTATTGACGATATTCTTCAGCATCTCTCCCAGCATCCCACTAATGGAACTATCTCGCTGTGCAGCGAGAATTTACCCTTTTTTATGAGCTCTTTTTCAATGCTGACGGTAATGTTTTGTTTCATGGTATTTCTCCATTCTTATTTACACGTATAAAGAGTGTAACACGTATTTTACGTGTTAAAGAGCCCTCCGCCGAATTTTTCATTTATACCGGCCGCCACAGATCTGGTTACACGTAAAAGATGATCTCACACGGATAAAAACACATCCAAAAACAAAAAAACTACTCAAATGAGTAAATTTATATACCCAATTAGCGATATTCAATAATTGTGATGAGGGAAAACACAGGACCCATATTCTTGATCCGTCTTAGAAAAAAACATATTAAATAACAAATAATTAAATTCAATATTAATTATTTTTCTTCTGAAAAACATATTCATAATTTATCAAATACACATTTTATAAATTTTTTGTACTTGACAAGGTACAATTAATATGTACAAATGAGTTTAACAACCATTCAGAAGAGGGTGCGTTCTGCTCCCGGGTACCCCCGCGTGCACCTTTTCCCGACCAACCCGTTCTTCCCGGGAGCGGAGTCAGGCCCCAAAGGGGAATCCACATCGGCACAGATTAATGATGGAGAGGAGGTGATAGGGCAGGCGCCAGGATCCTAACCCGGGTGCAAGCCGCCCGGCATCAATTTCCTCGGGAGGGAAGAACTATGAGTGGAAATACTTGGGTGTATACCATGCTGGGCATTTACATCGTCTATTGCTTTTACTGGGGACTCAAAGGCTACTTTACGGAGAAGACCTCTTCCGGGTACACCATCGGTGGTCGGTCAATCCCGATGATCGCCTTTCTGCTCGCGGCAACGGCGGCCTCCTTTTCCGGATGGACGTTTATCGGTCACCCCGGTTTGATCTGGCGGGACGGCCTGGCCTATGCGTTTGCGTCTTTTTACGTCCTGACAATCCCCATCACCGGCACCTTTTTTGCCAAACGCAACTGGCTCTTCGGGAAACGGTACGGGTTCATCACGCCGGGAGACATGTTTGCATACTACTACAATAGCGAAATCATCCGGTGGTTGGTGGTGCTGACAGCTTTTCTGTACGCCATGTTCTATTCCGCGGTGCAGCTCATGGCGGCCGGGGCGCTGTTCCAGGTTGTGGCCGGCGTTCCGTTTACCTTCGGCTGTATCTTTCTCGCTTTTGTGGTCTGGTTTTATGTCGTCACGGGCGGACTTCGGGCCAGCACCTGGGTCGGAGTGATCCAGTTCGTTTTTCTGGTCGGCGGCATCGTCATCCTCGGTGCCTACGTACTGGGCCGTTTTGGTGGCTGGACTGAATTTTCCCAGGCGGTTAATGGCCTCGAGAGCAAGTATCTGGAGGTTCCCGCAGTGATTCATTTTACCAAAAAGGGCGGTCCTTGGACGGCAGTCATGATCCTCACCTATATGTTCGCCCTGATGGGAATCCAGTCGTCCCCGGCCTTTACCATGTGGAATTTCGCCAACAAAAACCCGAGGCCGTTCCCCTGGCAGCAGGCCTTCATGTCCACCTTCGTTGTGGGATTCGCCCTGTTTTACTTCTCTGCGTTCCAGGGAATGGGGGCCAAAGTGCTCGAGCTCCAAGGGGTGGAATCCTTTATCGGCGTCACCAACCGGACCGCTGTTCCCATCCTCATGCAGGAGTTCCTGCCGCCGTTCATGCTCGGGATCGTGTTTATCGGGGCCATCGCGGCGATGCACTCGACAGCGGCCCCCTATATCGGCACCGGCGGGTCGATCCTGCTGCGGGATGTCTACTGGCGCTACATCAAGAAACAACAGGCGAGTCATAGCGAGCAGATCTGGGTAAACCGGTTACTGACCACGGGTCTGACAATCGCAGCCCTCTGGGTCGGCATGACATCCCAGGCAGCACTGGTAATGCTCGGTGCTTTGGCCACCGCGTTCGGATTTGTCATGTACATTCTGCTTCTCGGTGTAAACTGGGGATTTCGATGGCCATCTATCGGATCGGTGATGGGGGTGCTGGCCGGAATGGTTGCCGTCTACGTGACATACGGGATCCCTTCCATACGGTATCCCCTGACCATGCACTCGGCGGCATGGGGAACCGGCGTCGGTCTTGCCGTCGCCTATGCCTGTCGAGCTTTCGGACTCAAGGATAGTCCCGAAACCATCGAACGGCAGGCCGAGATGCGGGCATGGATCGATAGTATCGACTCACCCAGCGAATCCGGCCGAAAATGGCGAAACGCGATGAAATTCGTTGTTCCCGCCTGGTTTTTCTTTGCCATCGGCCCTGCCTGTATCCTTGGTAACAACGCATTTTCCTTCTGCGGATTTCCACCCTTGTGGTCCTGGCAGATCTTCTGGTGGATTCTCGGGATTGTGATGATGTGGGCGCTCTGCTTCAAAGCGGAAATGTCCACCATCACCGACGAGCAACTGGAGAGGGCTGAAAGGGAGATCAACCTGGTCGTCAAAGAGGCCTAAAAAGTGGATTTAAATCCTCCTCTCGTATCCAATATATTTGTTGGACGGCCGGGCTCAATCCTCGAAATATTGACATATATTCCTCCGGTTGAGCCCGGCCGCCCGCCGCGATCTTGAATACGATCGAACAATTTAAATCCACTTTTATGATCGTTGCATCTGTTTGGTCACAGAATTGCGGCGGATAGAAGCCAACCAAGAATAATCTGATTTCATAAAATGCAAGGAGGCATTATGAAGAAGGAAGATATCTGGATGGTGGTGCTTGTCGTCTTCTCCGTACTGTGGACGGCCGGTTTTGGGATTGGGATATTCGGATAATCCCGGATATTTTTTAAAGTGGTTTTTTGGAGCAATAGCGAGACACCGCGCTCAAGAGCACCCCTATGTCTCCCTCTGGTTCGACTCGGCTCACCACGAGCCGCCAGAGGAGGGAGAAAAAAGTCCTCCCCCTTGATGGGGGAGGCGCGGTGGGGGGGATAAGGTGCTCGATGCTCTGATCTGAAGCGTTGCTTGCCAAACTGAAACAGATCTGGTTTTCGGATGACCGTCACGGGGCTCGGCAGCCCCGGACCGTCCGTCCTCAATGGAGGAGAATTATGTGGGAAGGTGAAGAGGACGAACGCAGACTCCGGTGGCCGGCACGTCTCTTTTTTACCGGCGTTCTCTTTTTCATCGCCGGCGCGTTGCTTTATTTCCTGCTGGGAACAACCGACCCGGAATACTACTGGCGGCCCCAATCTCCCACAGGCCCGCTGGACTACACAGACGCTGTCATCGGAGAACGCATTGTGCTCGAGGCCGGCAGGGACTGTGTGATGAAAAAGCTGAAACTGGTCTACCGGGGAGTCGAGGATGGACGAATTCGGGTTGAGGTCACCCTCCCGGAACTGGATTCTTCCTACGCCTACGTGCATCGCATTCCGTTAAAAAAGGCGAAAAAAGGTGTTCGACTCGGCGGACGCTATTTTCGCCTGGTCTCATGGGGCCGTTTACGCATCAGCCTTGAATTGATTGCGCCATTCAACTGATCTTTTCACCAATTTATAACAGTTGCCATAAATATGTTCCGTTTGAAGCGTATTGGGAACCAAGTTTATCAAAAGCATTTTTAGCGCAAAGGCGCAGGGCGCGCAGAGAAGGTATCTTTTTTTCCAGAATCCCTACACAATAACCGGATCGTTCTCGGATCCCATTGCTGTCGACTGAAGACATTATGGAAAAAGGGGGAGAAACATGATTCCAACCTGGGCAATCCCCTCGGTTATCAGCATATCCATGCTGTTTGGCGGAGCCCTCTACACGGGTGAATCGGCGGAGTCTTATTGGGTTGGCAAGCGATTTTCACCCCAGCAGTGTGTATTGATCGAAGAAGGGCAGCATCAGGCCAGGCGAAAGCTTTGCACGATCACCTACGACGTCCGGAAATCAAACACGTTGTACCGGGTCGACGGACACATGGAATTCAAAGAAACGTACGTTCCTCCGGAAGCTCACGAGGTTGAGCTCCAGGTGCTGCTTATTGACGAGGGATTCGTGTGCAGAAAACAGTTGAACATGCGATCCAACATCGAAAAAAGGCAGGCGAAGTTTTCATTTGTGACCGAACAGATACCCATAAACCGGTATGTGAGAACCTACTTTGTCGTTCACTATCGGCAGCAAGGTGACATCGATAATTGACATTCTGAGAAAACTCCCACTAAACTCCATCATTTCCCGCAACTCGTTGTAAAAAAGTGGAAATCCCGCTCACCGGACCTGCGGCGAGTCTCCTGCGATTTCTCTGTCGTGTCGAAGATCCCGCCCTTATCGCGGGGGAGGGAGAGGCAAGGTGAGGGGGATAAGACCGACGATATTCCGCTTGGATACCGCGCAGCTTGTTTTAGCGAACCGGATCACCCACAGATGAAAGGAAGATTCGATGTTCCAGGATGTTAAAGAGATCAGACGTGTGCGAAAAAAGTACAATGCGAAAATGATGCGCAGCGGCATCTCGACGTTTCGCAAAATTTGGGATGCCGAAGAAGATGCCCTCAAGGACGGTGCGCTCAATCGGAAGACAAAGGAGTTGATCGCCTTGGGTATCAGCATCAGCAAGGCATGCTATGGCTGAATCGAATACCATGTCAGCAGTGCTGTTGACGCCGGTGCCGATCAAAACGAGATACTGGAAGCAACGGCCGTGGCCCTGGCCTTGAGCGGCGGGGTAGCCGACTGGCCGTCCCGGTTCGTATTCAAGGTTCTTGACGAACTCGGTACAGAGAAACCAGAATAACCAGTTAAAAAAATACGGGCCCATAACCAAATTTAAGGATGAGGTGTTTGACCATTCACCCCTGCTTCGGCAATGGGGAGGAATTGAAAGGGAGGAGTTCAACAAGCACATATTCTCCATTTATTCTCAGCACCGAAAGAAAATAGCCGCAGACCGTCGCAGACGAACACAGACATTTCAGCCGAGCGACCTGCTCGGCTGAAAACCGTCACCGCTCCGCGGAGGGCCGGGTACCATTAAGGCCTGGTTATGTCGAGTTGAACAGTGTTCGCCATGGCTGGGTTTGCAATTAGGAAATTCCCGCAGGGCATCGAATATAATATCCGGCCAGGTCGGGCGGATATTGTCTGCGTCCGTCGAGCGATCCTGAGAGCAGTCGAAGGAGAGCGGGCGGCTAAACAGGATTCAGAGCGAGGGGTACAACAGACTCACCCCTTATTTTTGTTCAGAGGACCAAAAAAACATAAAATCCCCCATTTGGGTGATGCGCGTCTATGTTATGTTTCGTAGATTGGTCTCATTGGAATCTGGCGGACAGACCTTTTGCCCTGAGAGCGGCAAAGCCGCGTTTCATAAAATCGTTCCACGATTTTATTAGGAGACACATCGATGGCGAAAATTCAAAATGCCATGGAAATTTTCAAGCTTCTCGACAAGTCCAACTGCCGAAAATGCAACGAGGCCACGTGCCTGGCGTTTGCCGCAGCTGTGTTTAAAGGCGCCCGACAGCTGTCCGAGTGTCCCACTCTCGATCCACAGATTATCGGTCGGTACAGCGGTTCAGGAACGGTAAAGACGATGGAGCAGGAGGCGGAAGAGGCGATTAGGCAGCTTCAGCAGGAGATTGAAAAGATAGACCTTCCTTCGGTTGCACAAAGAACAGGCGGAACCTGTAACAATGGTAAACTGACCCTGAAGATCATGGGCAAAGATTTCAGCGTGGATAAGAAGGGAACTATTTTCACCGACATCCATGTCCACATGTGGGTGGCAGTTCCGGTGCTGAATTATATCCTCTTCGGCGGCTCGGGTAAGGTGACTGGAAACTGGGTGCCGCTGAGGGAGTTAAAGGGGGGCAAGGACTGGTACCGGCTTTTTGAACAGCGATGTGAAAAACCGATAAAAAAGGTTGCCGACACCTACACGGAACTTTTCGACGATATGGTTCATCTGTTCGGCGGCCACCAGGTGGAACGCCATTTTGAATCGGATATCTCGGTCGTGCTCCATCCGCTGCCCAAGATTCCGGTGCTCATCTGCTACTGGAGGCCGGATGACGGGCTCGGATCGGATCTTCATCTATTTTTTGACGAAGCCGCAGAAGAAAACCTGAACATCGAATCGATATACACGCTGGGCGCCGGGCTGGCACTCATGTTCGAGAAGCTGGCCCACCGTCACGGATAGCCTGGAGGCTCGTCAAAATAGCGAAATGCCCATCTTTCAGACGGCGTCGCTGTTTCAGAATCCCCCCTCAGAGATTCTGAAACACAAATGATCCTCTCTGCGCACCCAGCGACTCTGTGTTGAGTTTTTTGATTCGACCATCAGGAAGGAGGGGCCCCGCACCCGCCTGCAACGGCGAGTGCTTTTGCGCCGTTTCAATCGGAACGGAGTTATGACAATGGCTATAGAACCCTAAAATAGCCTTAAAAACAGGGGAGGACCTAGCACAAGACAACGAGATCACAAGACTTTCCCTCCCCTGGAGGGAGGGAATTAAAGGGAGGGGGATCACAGCGGCGCGACTTGAGTCGATCTCGCTGTAAATTACACCGTTGTGGGCAGGGGATCCCTGGGAACCACAGACACGGCAACCATCACCTGTCCATATCCCATGCATTCAACACCCACGTCGAGACAACTGACCTGTCGCATGAAGTGAAAATGGTTCGGGTCGAGCCCTTCGTTGATCCGTTCGTTGATAAGGGCCACCGGGATGGTCAGTTGGGAAATCAGATAGACACACATCTTCTTTGGACAGTGCTTGGTGATAAAATTGCCATCGATGTCCATCAGCAACGTCTGTCCCTTGGTGTGCCCGGAGTTACAATGCCGAGACGCGATCACTTCGGCTAAAATGGAAAAACGGGGGGCGGCTTCGGACATGCGGCGGACCTGTCGAATCCGGTGGCCACTTTCCTGAAACAGCTCTCTTTCCTTCTCAGTGTACCCAAGGCGGTCGGAAAACCGCTCAACAATATCTTTGGACATTGACTGTCTCTTTTCTGAAATTGAGTTTTTTCTTTCTTAGTATAGAAGGATTCAAGGATTCAAGGGGCCAAGGATTCAAGGGATGACAAGCCCTCAAAAGCGGACAACGCTTCTGGCCACCTAGTGTTTTCATCACTGATTCCGACCCTGTCTTAGTAATTTTGAGATGACCTGTAATATAGTACGGTATACACACGGCAGGTATTCTGATTTTGAAAGCTAATTCGGCTCTTTCTTTTGAAGATTGCTTTGTTAGTGATTTGAAGCCAGGTTTCCTGTGACCTTTGCCAGGCATTGCTCTTTTTGTAACTACTTAGCTTGTTTTCGGACCCTCGAACCCCTGACCCCTTGGATCCTTGGATCCTCTTCTCCAACTCAGTTGGGGAAGAATTTATATAATTTGATTCCTTACCGCCCAGACCGCCGCCTGGGTCCGGTCGTTGACGTTGAGCTTGTTGAATATATGGATAACGTGGGATTTTACGGTATGGGGGCTGATGCACAGCATTTCCGAAATTTCCGAATTGCTGGCACCGTCTGCCACAAGACGCAGGACTTCGAGCTCCCTTCCGGTGAGGTCTTTCTGGATCCGGATGCCGAACCGGTCATAGAGGGGCTCTGTTTGTTCCGGAAGCGTTTCCGTCGATGGTTCCGTTTGTCGGGATGGTTCCTCCTCCTGGTTTGCCGGCTCACGGCCGTCGGTTTCGATCGCGATCGTCGATTCGACGGTGCCGTCAGGGCCGAATACCGGATATACGGCGCACACTGAGATCGGTTCGGCAAAATCCGGGCAGTCAGCCGGGGTGGTCTCACCGTTTCGCAACGCGGCGGCAAAGGCCATGCAGGTGGCATAGCCGCATTTCCGGCAGTTGGTCCGGGGCAGCGCCTTGACGATATCGACGATGGAGGCCGGCTCCTGGTGAATCTTGTTGCTGGGCGTCAGTTCGGAGCGGTTCTCATAAATATCGTTGAGGAAAACAACCAAATCTTCGATAAAATCGAACACGTGGTCACGCCCTCGGAACGGCGCGGCCATGGCTTCAATCGGATACAGGGCACAATTGGCGCCATCACGGACGAACCGGACGTGAAGCGGTCGATCATAGTATCGGGCACCTTCCACCGTGCCGTTGATATAGGGGAACAGCTCCCTGACATCCGCATCGAGCTTGAAATAGACCCCCCAGTTCAAATCGCACAAGCGATCGGTACGGACGCCGCTTCTGGAAATGGACACGTCCGAATATCCTCGAATGAGCATGGGGCCTGCCTCCATGGACAACAAAGATCCGACATCAATTCCGGTTCATGCGCTCTACTCAAATTTCATAGCACATATCAGTATGTGACCGCATCCCCCAATCGGGGGATGTATCACCGGGTATCATTTTTATATTGGAGGGGGATGTCCCGTCACGGATGCGAAGGAGGATAGGCTCGTCCTGCGCCCGAATGTCGGAAGCGACCGGAGTTCGAACGTTTCGCAATGTGGTTTCACGTTCGCTGATGCGTGCCACTGACCGCCGGGAGTGGGTACCTGTCTACAGGAAAGGAGGAAGAAAGTGGCGTACCGACAACTCCGGATGATCCCATGCGCCGGGTGCCTAAAACCCGTTGAGGCTGAGGATGCTTATCGTCATCGGGATAGGCAGTGGTGTGCGGATTGTGCCATGAAATCCCGCACACCGCGCGTTCGAAAAACCCACTGGCAGTACCTGAAATCCATTAAAAGCGATTATCTCCGTCGACCTGACAGATGATTGATTTCTAGTTCGCGTAGATGACCCCGTACGCCATCTTCCCGTAATTGCATTTTCAAATCAGGTTCCCATCCGCAACTTCGCCTCGTTTGAAAGTTTTGGTGCGAACAGGTTATTTTTCCGGAGCCATGTTTCCGCCGCAGCTTTCTCTGTTTCGGGGATACCTTGAAGCCGCGCCGATTGTCTGTCCAGATAAAGCGCATAGCGAAGGGCACGGCGTCGTTCGTCCGGATTTTTCGAGTATTTCGCCTCCACGGCGTACGCCCAGGCAAACATCGGTTGGATGATCTGGTATTCTCTGGACCACTTCAACGCAAGATCCAGATATTGCTGATTTCCGCTGTCTTCGTAAAGCCATTCACACATTTCCACAATCTGGTACCAGGGATAAATGGGTCTTAGTCTGGTGTGAGGCCGGACGCCGAAGGCCCTTTTCAGATGTGAAATGGCCTCGTCATGGTTTCCCAAACCGCCCGCGTGAGCCGCTTCCCCAAGTTTCAAATTGAATTCGCTATTGAGAGGATTTTGCTCCTTTTCGGCTTCCGCCAGTGTCAGCTTTGCCTGATCGGTATTTCCTGATTTTACCGCCGCCCAAATATAGTAGGAAAGCAGGCAGCTCCCGAAATACTTGGTTGTGTAGCTATAATAGATGGATCTGGCCTGCAGCCTGTCAAAGGCTTTTTGATACTGTTTTTGTTGAAGCGCGACATAGGCTTGTGCAAAGGAACCATAGAAGGAGGGCGTCTCTTTTCTGGATTTATAAAAAGCGACCATCTTTTCGGTATCGAGATGGCCCAACAGCTCACCGTTCGATCCACTCAAATAGCCACTGCGAACAACATTGTAGCCGGAACGATCGTCCAGCTCATCGGCAAGTGCCGCAAGTTCTCGGTTTGGCGGGCGATCGATCATGCAAAGTACCGCATACCGGGACGGATAATTAAGCTTTCTGCTGCGATGATGGATGCCGTTAATGTTTTTCAGCCACCGGCCGATTTTTTGAGTGTCCGTCTGCAAGATCCGATGACCGACAGATGCCGCGGTCCATATCTCTGGAGTTCTATACCGGCCGAGGAGGGAGTTGAACACTGCCCAGGACGGCTCGTCCTGGCCTATGAGATGGAGCAACGACATATAGTCTCTGTATGCGGGAGGGTAGTTATAACGGCGCGCGTTCTGGAGAAACGTCTTTGCCGATGCCGCCCAGTCGCCTTTCAGCATGTATAATCGTGCTTCACTGGCCAGACTGGACCCGCTTCCCGTTTGGAGTCCCGCACTAATTTCATATAAGGGGATGGCCTGCTGATAGGCACCGCGCCAGAAAAGTTGACTGCCGCCAAGCTCGGCGTAGCTCGATTGGCCCACCGCATTGTATTCGCTCTCCGGCTGTATTCTGGGATACGATAAAAACAGAGCGCCTGCTTTTTCATATTGCCCCTGTCGTATGTAGTGCCTCCCGAGAGCCCAATACGCGGTCCAGGTGGTGTTTCCTTCGGCTATCTCCTTACTGTATATTTCAGCGGCTTTTTGCTCGTTGCCCTCGCATGCCGCTTGAAGGGCCTCAAGCCACAATTGATCCGGGTGCCCGTGAAATCGATGGCTGTATTTCTCAAGAACTGCCCTGGCCTGATCGAATTCTCTCTTCTCAAGATGTTGGTTCTGGAGTTTTTTAACTGCTGGAAATAGAGCGTGCGCCCAATTCAAATCCCTTGCAAGGTTTTTTTTGTTTTGGCAGGCATAATCTGCCCGCGGAGGATAGTCTAGTTTGTATACCGCCTTTTCAGAGTTATAAAGCAGGAAGGATGGCCTGGCAGGCTTGACCCGGCCCTTGAGTTTCCGGACACACGGGATGGCGCTATGTGAAATCCTCTCCTGACCTCCGCACCACCAGAGAGCAGACAGTGCCCGCTCATAGGCGTCGTTTATGACCATTTGTCGTTCCGGATTTTTCAGTTTTTTTCGTCTAACATTTTGAAAATGGGCAATCATCGCAGTGAACTCCGGATGGTCCTTGTAAACCGTTTCCATGGCTTTGACCAGATCCACTGCCACTTCGGGTTTTCCCTGAATCCATCCATAGTACCGGACCAGGCCATGCAGGTTTGACTCCCCGATGGCGTCAATCAACATCAGGTAGTCATAAAAGCCGGGCGCCGGTGTCCCCATAGCTTCAGATAACATCACCGTGTCGGAGCCGAGCACAATTTTGATATGCTCGTGAACGAGCAGTTCAAATTCCAGTCGTCGGGACTCGAACTCGCCGGTGGCCATAGCCGCCTGGACTGTGTCTTCAAGGCTGACACCGGCGATAGGAAATTCCTTGTCCAGCATATATTTTACCGAGAGATTGTCGGAAACATGCCAGGGATCGGAATCTCTCAACCGGCGCTCCAGCCAAAACTTCCAGCCGGGATACGCCTCCAGGAGCTCCTCCGGATATTTGTCGTTTTCGGAGGGAAAGTAGAGTACCCTTAAGTCTCTCAGTTCAATATCCGCCATCAGACGCATTAGCGGCTCTGTAATCTGAGGGACAAATTCCGACATTTCAGTTAAATTGCCGTTAGCCATTTCCTGTAGCGCTTTTTCAGCATTTGTTCGGGGTGCCTCTAAAATTTGTAGCACTGCCGGCCGGCGATTGAGGTAGTGATAGGCGCGGGCTTTGAGCAGAGTGTAGTCGGGATGTGTTGATTCCAGGCATGACAGCGCTTCCAAGGAGCGAACAAAGAAGTATTCCCTGGTGATTGTGTCACTATTCGGTGTCAGGATTCCCAGAAACTGTAAATATAACGATTGTAGGGCCGGATCGTTCAATTCGGTATGAAGCATTTCTGTCGGAGAGGCGATGAGTTCTAATTGCGACGTGCCGGAGGCCGTCTCCTGCATGACCGGTTTTCTCTTCGAAGGGTCGATGAACTTGAGCGCGTTGTCCATCATGGATCCGACTTTCTTCAGAACAGATTTTTCTTCGGAAAGGCCGATGAAGTCGAGCACATCTTCCAGGATGGATTCGAAAACCAATGAAGGCAATTCCCTGCGGTCCAGCTCGAAACTTTCCCAATGTCGAATTTTGCTCGGAGAGCCCTTATGGAATGGGATGGAGCCCTCTTGGACGATGAGTGAGAATTTTAGGTCGGGGTAAAAACCTCCAATGTTTTCTGCCTTTGGTAAAGCACCCGCGTAACTCCAGACAATCCGTTGCACACCCAATGAGTTTGCAAGGCGGTAGACGTCCTTATCCTCATAATATCGGGAACGGTAACCGAGAGCCCTGTGAACGATCGGCATGGGCGCAATTTTCAGATTGGTTGTGCCGATTAATCTTCTGTACATCAGGTAGGTTATGATGGCTCTGCCCGCCCGATCGATCCCCCCAAGCTGCGTTTGACACGGCACCACCAGCACGTCGTACGTGTTGCCTTTCAACAGATCGGTGTAAAAGGCCTTTTCGTTTTCAATCCAGGTAGACGTTGGAGGTTCTGTCCGCAGGTTGCGAAGTACGTAATCATCGATTTGATACGTTTGCCGGTGTCCTCCGATTTGATATTTCTGAGTAGCATTGGAGGTAATCCGATGGCGGGGAACCTGAGTTGACGCTTCGGTTTGGGGGCCGGAATGAGCAGGAGCGATGAAGGTCAGAACTGACAGAAAAAAAATCGGCGCGAAAATAGCCGTCCTAAAAAAAAATGACCGTTTCCTCGATTCTGCTCGAACGTCCGATTGGGGTTTCCCTGGGGCAGAGCGCTTCCAATTCCGGCTGAGGGCATGAGAAGAATATCGGCGGGACATAATCATGCTATCCTCCAAATTTCGGTTGATCGATAATAACTAAATCATCAAATTTTTTACAGTTTTACAATTTCTATGCCAGCCTCCCGAAAAAATTATGAGGAAATAAAAAAGAAATAATATCAGTATATTGTGAGATCACTAGATCCGAAATCATAAGTTAAAAAACTAACTTGGGCGACAGATATTACGTCTTTCCGGAGTTGTCTGTCGCCTCAATGCGATCCCCTGCGTTTTTTCTTGACATTCTGGCTTGCAGAATATAAAAAAGACCGGTCGGTATTAATAATATACAAAGGATGGCCTTATGCCGAAAAAGGGCGAAAGAACCCGCCGCAATATCGTTGAAAAGTCCCTCCAGCTGTTTTCGGTAAAGGGCTACTACAACACCTCTATCAGCGATATACTCGATGCCACGGGATTGACCAAGGGAGGCCTCTACGGCCACTTCCCGAGCAAGGAGGATATCTGGTACGCGGTCTATGAGGAGGCGGTCGACGTCTGGAAAGGCATCGCCTTCGATAATGTCCGGAGCACCACAAACCCTTTGGATCGCATCGACAAATTCATCGTTAACGATTTGATGCGCTACCTGGGAGGGGAGGTGTTCGCCGGCGGCTGTTTCTTCCTGAACATGCTGGTGGAGCTGTCGGGTCAGTCGGCCTCCATGACCCGGCACATTCTCCGCGGGTTCATCCAGATGTCCCGATTGATTCAACACTGGCTGGAAGAGGCTGAAGACCAGGGGCTCATCCGACCCGGATTGGACCACCGCGAGATTTCCAACTTCATCGTCATATCCTTAAACGGAGCGGCCGCATTGTACATATCGAGTCGTGATCCGCTGATCCTCGATACCACCATCAAGCAGCTCCAACAGTATGTTGGCCAATTAAAATCCTGAGAGTATAGAGGGTTTTCAGGATTTAATCTGAATTTTTTTATTTTATATATACCAACCGGTCTTAATTAAAATGGCAGTGTTTAGTGTTTGGTACTTGTCCGCCATAGCATTTGCGACGGCGGATGTGTTTCGACTTTGTTTGGGGTTTGGATTTTGGAATTTGAATTATGTTTGAGATTTGGATTTTGAAATTTGGAATTTATCTCTCGAGAGAATTGAATCTTTTATGACGGGGAGGCTGACGTGGAAACTCTATTGGCTGATCGCACACAAAATATGGGTATTAGTGCCATTCGGGAAATTCTGAAGGTCGCATCACAGCCGGGTGTGATTTCTCTGGCCGGCGGGCTCCCTGCGGCAAAAGCTTTTCCTACATCGATCCTGCAGGATCTGATCGAACGCGTATTCGAGAAATACGGCTCCCTGGCGCTGCAATATGATTGCACCGAAGGTTTTGCACCGCTTCGTCAGGCCTTGGCGGCACACCTTTCGGAAAAAAAGGGGCTGTGTGCAAGCCAGGACGATGTTCTCATTGCCACCGGTTCCCAGGGAGTGCTGGATGCACTGGGGAAAATCCTCATCTCCCGGGGGGATCGTGTTGCCGTGGAAGCGCCCACCTACCTTGGTGCCATCCAGGCATTCAATCCCTACGGTCCGGAGTACGTCAGCCTGGAGACAGACGGGGAAGGCCTCATACCGGAGTCACTGGAAGAGGCCATAGATCAGGGACCGCTCAAGTTGGTGTACCTGGTTCCGACGTTTCAGAATCCCACAGGAAGAACCCTATCGGTGGCCAGACGAGCACACTTGGCCGACATCATCCAGAGCCATGAAATCCTGGTGGTGGAGGACGATCCATACAGCGATTTGCGATACGAGGGGGGCAGCGTGCCGCCGCTTCAACTGTTTGTGCCTGAGCAGGTCGTGTACGTCGGGACGCTCTCCAAGATCTTCGCACCCGGACTACGAATCGGCTATTGCTTGGCTCCGAAAAAAGTTCGCCAGTGGCTTATATTGGCCAAACAGGGGGTCGACTTGCACACCGGAACACTTTCCCAGGCCCTGGCTGCCGAATACCTGGTGGGAGGATATCTGGAGGAGCATCTTCCACGAATCCTTGAGTGCTATCGGCCGCGGCGAAAGGCCATGCTCGATGCGCTGGATGCTGGGTTGAGCGACTCATTTCAGTGGTCCCGGCCGGAAGGAGGGATGTTCGTGTGGCTAGAGGGGCCACCCGACCTTGAAATGGACAGGGTTTATGAAGAAGCTGTAAAGCTCGGTGTGGCAGTTGTTCCGGGAAAATATTTTTTCACGGATCCGGATAGGGGAGGGAACACCCTGAGATTGAATTTCAGCATGCCGGATGTCCTGTCCATCAAACACGCCGTGGGTATATTGACGGGTTTGCTTCGGCAACAAGTTGGCAACACAAAAGTAACTTCCTCAATTCGGAGCTCTGGCAACCCATATCCCCATCTCGTGCGTGATGTGATCTCGCACCATGGAGCCGATTTTAAGAGCTACATTTCGGATATCGTTATGTCTCAGCCTGGTGTGGTTCGGAAATAATAATTGATCCTATTCAAATGAAATCGTTTTCAAATGAAATCGTTCGGAGGGACGTTATTGGTCTCCCTCCCCAGGCGGTTTGTGGTGAGCGGAGTCGAACCAGAGGGAGCAGGAGGGAGGGGGTACAATCGGCTCATTCCTTCTTTAAAGTTCCGTTTTTTATGGTCTGAAATGAAGGCCCTCTTGACATGCAGCCATATGGCGCATACTATAATGCCATATGGCAGATTATTTAAGGAGGCCGTTCCCATGACAGCCAAAGCCGCCAAGGCCAAAAAGACAAGCAAAAAGACCGCACGTAAAGGGGCAGTCAAGCTGGTCAAAAAAGAAACAGCCGGAAAGGCCACCCCCGCAACCGGCTTCATTCGGAAAAAGCGCAAAGGGGGCACCTTGACCGAGCTGGCACCGGAGACGGAACTAAACCCGATAACGCTCATTGAGCTCATCCGAAAGGGAGTCGACTATTCCCTTGTGGAAAGGCTTCGAGGCGGTCTGGACCTGTCGACCGGGGAAATCGGAGAGCTGATCGACATCACCCCTCGAACTCTTTCCCGGCGAAAGAAGGAGGGGCGCCTGGCCAAGGACGAATCCGAGCGCGCCGTCCGAATCGGCAGGCTGTGGAATAAAGCCCTGGATGTTTTCGATGGCGATGGGGATCGTGCCCAACGGTGGTTCAAAACGCCGGCATTCTCGCTGGACGACAGGACGCCCCTTGAATTTTCCGACACCGAGCCCGGCGCGCAGGAAGTGTTCAACCTGTTGGGCCGCATCGAGCATGGCCTGGGCGCCTGATGAATGTCTGGCGGCTCACCAAAGCAAAGTGGGCTAAAACGGCATACAGCGGCGAAGGTGCCCGTCTATTTGGGAGCCGCTGGAACAATCCCGGCTATCCTCTGGTCTACACGGCCGAGCATATATCCCTGGCCGTTCTTGAGATTTTGGTAAACACTCGTGAAGCCCCGTTCGCAGCTCTTCAGAACGCCTACAAGTTAATCCCGGCTGAATTTCCGGTAGATCTGGTTGAAAGTATCACAGAGGCTGAGTTGCCTGAAGGGTGGAACTCCGTGCCGGCCGGGCCGGCATCAAAAGATTTTGGAGACGCCTGGTTTGTTGACTCCCGCTCGGCAGTCCTTCAGGTACCCAGCGTGGTCATCCCTGAAGAATACAACTGTCTGATAAATCCAATGCATCCGGACTTCGGAAAAATCAATATTGGAGAGCCCCAATCGCTTCGCGTCGATCTTCGCCTGGAACAGGCCGGGGTAGGGTGATGCCGTGCCGAATGTCCGTATTCATGTTATCGAAAGCGGATCCCACACGGATAAATTAGGATATCCCGGCTTGACAAAACCCCAGAAACCGGACAATACAGACCCTCCCACATTTTGACTGGTACACATTCTGAAACTTTGGTATGAATCCAGTCACATCAACGCGCCCGTAGCTCAGTGGATAGAGTGCCGGACTACGAATCCGTAGGCCGCAGGTTCGAATCCTGCCGGGCGCGCCAGTTTTATAAGGGGCTTGCGATGGAGTTCGTGAGTCCCTTTTTCTTTGGCGCTACCGACCTGCGATCGGTTTACAGAATCGGCGCTTCCTTGAATCCCATCCTACATCATGTCTTTCTTCCTTTCGATTTTTCCAGAGTATCCTTCGCTTTACCTATGAGCGGTTGGATCAGAAGGCCCGTTTCAAACCGCAAGGATTTTTTAAAGCCTGCAACCGTTTTTTTGATCATCTCTTCTACGAACCCTGCAAACTTGGCAACGGACCTCTGGAGCCGGACCGAACGAGAGTACAGGCACTGTTATGAGGCCCGAAAACGTTAATGTCGTTGGAAAGGGGCCATTGCAGGAGTCGGATCAGGAGGGGCCGTCTATCCCTCGAGTATTGTGTCGAGGTGGCGCCACGAGAGAACCTGGGCGTCAGAGCGGCGCTGCGTATCTTTACCGCCATACACGACGTAGCTATGGACTTTTTGTGTCTCCCCCCTTGTTTTCACCCGTTGAAAAAAGCTCCGGAGGTGCTTGAAAAAGTCCGCGACGATCGTGGAGCCCGATTTGATTTCTATGGCCATCAGGTCTTGGCCGTTTTCGACGAGCAAGTCGATCTCGGGTCCCCGCGCCTCCCTGTAGTGAAATAAACTCGGATGTTCTCCACGGTGGACTCTGCCTTTATAGATTTCAGAAAAAACCCAGCTCTCAAAGATGGCTCCACGAAGGGGATGAAGGCGAAGTTGACCCGGTTCGCGAATACCCAGCAGATAGCAGACAAGGCCGCTGTCAAAAAAATGTAGCTTCGGTGCCTTGACCACCTGTTTACGGATATTGACGTGCCAAGCAGGCAGCCGGTGGATGATATAGCTGGTCTCCAGAACAGACAACCAGGACCGTGCCGTATTGTGCGATATTCCGGCATCGCCGCCGAGTGAAGAAAGGTTGATTTCCTGTGCGGTGCGGCCCGCACAGAGTTTCATGAATGCGGAAAACGTTTGAAGATCGCCGACGTTGATCACCTGCCGAACGTCGCCTTGCACGTAGGTGGCGGTGTAATCCGCCAGCCACTGGTGAGCCGGGATGCCTCGATCATAGATTCTGGGATAGGACCCCTGCCAGAGGATCGTGAACAACTCCTCCGGCGCGTCAGGAAATTCGAGAAGTTCGTTCAGGTTTGGTGGCAACAACGCAAGGATGCCGCAGCGTCCGGCAAGCGATTGCGATATGGATTGCGACAATCCTAAATGCTGGGATCCGGTGAGGATGAATCGACCTGTACGCGGGCGGGCATCAATCTCGCTCTGCAAGTAGTTGACCAGTTCCGGAACGTGCTGAACCTCGTCGATAATCGCGCTGCCTGCGTACTCCGCCAGAAATCCACGGGGATCGGTTTGGGCGAAATCCCGGGTATCCAGCGCTTCGAGCGAAACATACGCCTTGTCCGGGTAGGCCATTAGGCAAAGGGTGGTTTTGCCCGATTGCCGTGGGCCGGTGACCAGGACAACGGGGTAATAACCCATCAGTTCGTTCAGCTTCTTTTCCAGAACACGTCGGATCATACCCAATAACCTGCCGAATTATTCATAATCTGTCAATTCAAATTACAATTTATGTTAGGAGCTGTTTCTAAAAAGCTACTGCAACCATGTTAAGCATGCTCCTATCATCACAGCGACCCGATAGGTTTGCGCCAGTTTCTCATAACGGGTCGCGATACGCCGGTATTTCTTGAGCTTAGCAAAAAAGCACTCTACCAAGTGCCGCTCTTTATACAGGTGCCGATCATAATCTCGTTGTTCTCGCCGATTCACTTTGGGGGAATCACAACACGTGGACCCTGAGAATGAACCTGAGCAATGGCTCTGACGCTATACAGGGCATGGCACTGGACTTCGCCAAGGCTTCCGACCTAGCTCTTTGAGCTATGACGGGACACGTCGACCCGGCACGCGGTCCCGGCCGGATGCGTATAGGAAACGGAACCTTATTTTTTTGGAATGGCCCTAATTGAGGAGATTATTTTGAAAAAAAAACGACAGGGAAGGTGATAGAATTTGAAAAGATGCTTAAGAAAAAGGAAAAAGACCTGCTCGTTCTGACCGTTACGGAAGAGACGGCGGAAGAGTACCAGGAGCGACAAAAAAGAACGTGATGGCGTTCATTGGAATGTTGACTTCGCGTTCAGACAACGATTTTAAAATAATAAAAACATGCCCATTTCCCTTGGCAAAAAGCCGGTAAAGAACAAAGAATTTTTACCATAATTTTGCCATAAATCACGTTAGATATGGGTAAACAAGGTGAAAACGGCGGAAGACAGCTGGTCATTAAGTGTTAGAATACATTTACTTATGGCTACCCGTTCCTACTTTGAGTTTTTACCGGGAGCCACTACGAATCCGTAGGTCGCCCCGTTTAACTAAACGGGATCCCTGAAGGGACAGGCTTTCCAATTCTGCTCCCGCTATCGCGGGCGATAGCGGGATTTCACATCTGATTTGAAAGTGATTTTCGGGATTCAACGGGCGCGCCAGTAAAAACAAAAAGGATGTCAGGCTTTCCGGGCTTGATATCCTTTTCTTATTGTAGCCAAAAGGATTTTGATTTGAGCAGAAGGGTGTTTTGGCGGATGAGTTGCAATAATTATTGTTATGAATTAATATGTAAATATGAATATGAAAATATGGAGGTATAATTATGAAAATAGGCGACCGTGGTCAAGTGACCATACCAAAAGAGATCCGCGAAAAATACGGCTTATTGCCGAAGGTCGAAGTTGAGTTTGTCCAGGATGAAGGCGGATTGTTGATACGCAAAAAAACAAGCCATGCAAGTCCAATTGAAAAAGTTTACGGTATCCTAAAAAAACATGAAAGCACAGATCCTTATATGGAGGAGATTCGAGGCAGATGATTACCTTTGTGGACACCAATGTATTACTGGATGTTTTTCTGCCTGACCCTGATTGGGGCTTAAAATCAAAAAAAAATCTTGAAATCGCGTTTAACCAGGGGGCCCTGATTCTAAATGAAATTATCTACTCGGAACTTTCCCCGCAATTTCCAGAAAAAGAAATGCTGGATGATGCACTTCGGCAATTGAGCATACGCATCGTATCATTGGATCTCGAGGTTGCATACCATGCAGGAAAAAAATGGCAGCAGTATCGAAAAACGGGAGGCAAACGAAATCGTGTTTTAGCCGATTTTCTTATCGGCGCGCACGCCGCAATGCGATCAGAAAAACTATTGACCAGGGATCGCGGGTTTTACAAGAAGTATTTTAAGGAATTGGATATCCAGTATGAGTGAATTCAGGAAGCCAACGGGCGCGCCATAACATCAAAGGGTTACAGTCTTTTGACTGTAGCCTTTTTTATTTGTGTGAGACCTCATATGAGAAAAAGCCGGGGCTATGATTGCGGCGTTTGCATACTGCAGTGGTCTGAATTCAGAATGCACCGGCTATCTTGGCCTCCCTGGCCTTTTTCTCGTCTACGAAAGCAAGCAGTATCAACCCGGCAATGAAAAAGACGATAAGGGAAACGATTGAAAGTCGTGATGTTCCGGCCACCTGGCGTATGATGGCAAATGCCATAGGACCCCAAATAGCCGAAAATTTGCTGAATATGCTGTAAAAGGCATAAAACTCTGCGCTGGCTTCCTCGGGAATCATTGAACCATACAGTGACCGACTGAGGGCTTGAGATCCGCCCAATACAATACCTACACAAATGCCCAGTATGAAATATTCAACGGCCGACTGTATAAAATAAGCGTAAATAACAATGCCAGACCATATCACCAGCGTAATCATCACCGCCCGCTTTGTTCCGATAAATTCGGCCAGGCGACTGAAGGTGAGGGCACCGACAATGGCGATGGACTGAATGACCAGCAGCGTTAGCATAAGGGTCGTCGTCTTCAGCCCCAATTCATCTTTTCCATAAATGGTGGCCATATTGATGACGGTCTGTATGCCGTCATTGTAGAGCATGAAAGCGATCAAAAATAGCAGGATGTGTCGAAATCGGCCTACCTTACGGGTTGTTTTGATCAGTCGGGAAAATCCCACTGCGACATACGCCGCAATCATGGGTTTATCCCTGTATGCTTCAGGCATGGTTTCTGAACTGGGCGCCTCGCGAAGGTACTTTAGAGTAAAAAGCGTAAATCCGGCCCACCAGACGCCTGCCATGGCAAGGGCGATCCGTGCCGCCATCTGCTGCGAAATACCCAGCTGTTGGTGTCCGGCGACCAGTCCCAGGGCGATCGCAAATTGAATTCCGCCCCCCAGGTATCCATATGAAAACCCCTTTCCCGATACCCAGTCGATTTTGTCCTCGGTGGTGATTTGCGGTAAAAAGGCATCATAAAAGACATTGCCGGCGATAAAGCCGATCTGGGCAAACAGAAATATCAACAGCGTTTTAAAGACATCGCCCGACTGGCAGAAAAATAGAAGAATCGTGAAAAGCGAGCCGCCATACGCGAAAGAAAGCAGAAACTTCTTTTTGGTTGCAGAAAAGTCGGAAATGGCGCCGAGTACCGGGGCAACGAGAAAAATCAGAAAAGCTGCTAAGGCGACCACAAAACCCCAGAGCGTCACAGCGCTGTAGACGGTACCGCCAATCATTACGCCATCGGGGCCGACGACCTCACCGGCGAAGTAGGCCGGCAGTAAAGCGGCCAGTACGGTGGTCGCAAAAGTAGAGTTGGCCCAGTCGTACATGCACCATCCGAAAATTGTTTTTCGATCATTTTTTTGCGGCATGGTTTTCCCCGTCGATATTGTATGAATTCAGTTAGTCAGCCGGCAGATCGATCTTTGTCGCCAGCTCATCTACCAAAGCATGGATTCGGGCGTGGAGAACCTTTTGCTGTTTCAGGAAGCGATTTGATAGAGTCCTTGCCAGTTTCGATGATGACATCGATCTGCCCACTCCGCCCTCGTGAACCCATTCATAGTAACGGACAGTAAAATAGCTGAGCGGAATAATAAGTGCTGCAAATAGAATCGAAGCGATACCCCCAAACCAGATATATACAAGAACGGCTTCCAGCACGTAGGTGAGCGGAAATAGCAGCATTGAATAGGTCACCTTATAGGTGGCTGTGACAGCTTCGTCAGATTTTTTGATGTGCTTTACAATGAGATTGCACAGTTGATAGGGCAGAATATTGAGGAGCCATCCCACAGTGGCCAGCGGAAATCCGGCCAGAGCCAAGAACAGTCGTGTGGGTGAAACTGGATCCATGCCGGTTCGGGAAGGCTCCATACGCTCCAGAGATTTTGTTAATTGTGCATACCGAATAGGCGCTTCGCGCAGGCTTTCAATTCCATCGGCGCAAGAATCCTTGATGACATTCAGGCTATTCTCAAATTGCTTCAGCCGCTCGAACCTTTCCGACCAGGCGGCACTGTTTTTATCCGGGTTGTAAATCCGTTCCAAAAGAAGCATCAAATCCCTGTCCCGGTAATTTTCGGTCTGAAACACATGTTTCTCAAGACTCTTTTTTATCTTATCCGTCAACTCGCGTACCGCAATCTGAGGAAAGTCCTGGTGCTTTTTTTCCAGGGGTTCGGTATCCAACGGTTGGCCTGCCCATATCACGACAGACGATCTGAAGATCGATCCATGTTCGTAATTCAGTCCCACCGGCACAATTTTGACATCGATATTCCTCTCATGCGCCATAAAAAATAATCTTGCGGCACCGGTGCGCATGTCTGCCATGTAAGGCTGAGGGCGCGAGACGCCTTCCGGAAAAATCGAAATGGATCCCCCTGCGGCCAGTGCGTCGACACAGGCGGAAAAAAAGGTATTATAGTCAACCTTTCCATCAGCTTCAAATCGACGCACGACTGGAATGGCCTGCATCTTGCGCAGAATCCAGCCCAGAAGGGGGATCCTGAATAAGGGGGCTTTTGCTACAAATCGGATTTTATATACAGGTGGTAGGAAGAAGAGCAGGATGGGGTCGATGAGAGCGTTTGGATGGTTTGGCGTAAATATGACCGGGCCGGATTCCGGCAGATCGTCCACTCCCCTGACCGTGATCTCTCTGAAAAAGATTTTCATTGCCAGTTTGAGAAATTGAATGAACATTGTTAGTGAATCTTTCCAAAAGGAATGTTTCTCGAGGGATCCATCAACCATACAGCGTCATAACTCATCGATAATAATAGCACATTTTTCATGGTAAGGCCTGAACGGCCTGCTGTCATATTTTGGCCTTTTTGTGTGACAGTCTTAACACACGGCAGCGTTTTTAAAGAGTTGCCGGAATAAATGCCCTCGGTTTCAAGGGCTTCAGGTCTGCATGAGCACCGTTCAGTAAAATCAGGAAATGAAGGGACAGAAGATTCAAAAGCTACCCTCTTTTCATGATGCTCTATTTCGATAAACACCAACTGCAGATGGATCATGAATTGCGGTGTGTCCCCTCTGTGACAGTAGTTTAGCAATTACCACGCCAATTTCATGGTAATTTGTTAACTTTTTGATATGATTTATATATTTATACAATATGGGATGTGATTGAGACTTATTCATAAAAATTAATATACATAAAATGTTAGTCTTGCCGTTATATTATGTACAGATCGATCATGATTTTATGAGGACTCGAATGAAAATAAGAGGCAGGCCACACCGTAGGAAATCATCCATTTAACAAAATGTTTGCCGAAGCGATTTCCATATCAAGGACGATATTTACGATTCATTGTTCCCGCTGTCCCCACACTTCGCCAACGCATCGAAGAAAATCCCAGGGAACTCCAACAGATGGTAAACTTTCCGGTTCATCGGATGACAGGTCGGGAAAGGCCGGATATGACAGGCAGGATTAATGACAATCACTATTATGATGTTTTTGCACGTGAGTGATATTCCCGGAGAGCGGTCGACATCAGTCAGCCCCCCCGTAGGGGAGGCAGTTGCAGTGGAGACTGCCCCCGTTGCCCCGCTGCCGAGCCCGCCACAAAAACGGCGGGGAAACATCGCAGAGCCGGGCCGAAAAGGTGCGCAAACTGTCCGAGTCCCGTCGTCGGCGGGGCGAGTTTTTGCGTGCCAGGCCCGGGTCGAGAAGCACAGGGTAGTCCGAAGGACCAAGGGGCTGGGTGCCTTTTCTTTTGGTTCTTTTTTTTTGGGCAAGCAAAGAAAATGAACGCGTCATCGGCTCGCTGGAACCGTGGGACCTTTCCTGATCCTGCACCAGAGATGTGGGCTTCTTTTTCAGGCCTGTGAAAAAGTTTTCACAATTATATCGCCCGGTATCGCGATTCTCTTCCAGTCATATTACCCCCAAAGCGTATTTTTAGTACCAACATATTGTAATCTAACCAAAAAAATTTATGCATGAACTTGTGCATGAATTTTGCTTCGTTAGGCGGCATGATCTAAATCAAACCCCAATATTCATGGAAGGGATTTGTGATGTCGCTGAATGTGGGTTTTGTTTCGACGCGTTTTTCTGGAATCGACGGTGTTTCTCTGGAGGCGGCGAAGTGGTCCGAGGTAATCGATACGATGGGGCATCAGTCCTACTGGTTCGCTGGGGAATCAGACAGGACACCTGACCGAAGCTTCGTAGAGCCAAAAGCCCACTTTAAAACGGCATTGAATCACCGGATAAACCGATGCATCACTCTTGACAGGGAGCCCGATTTCGACGCCCCTGCAACCATCCAGCAGCAGAAGGCCGAATTGGAAACCGCGCTGCTCGCCTTTCTGGAAACCTACAACATTAATTTTTTAATCGTAGAAAATGCGATTTCCATCCCGATGCAGGTCCCCCTTGGCCTTGCCGTCCGAAATGTCCTGTCGAAATTGCGTATACCGACAATTGCCCATCATCATGATTTTTACTGGGAAAGAGGCCGCTTCCAGTTTAATGGATATCAGAAAATGATTCAACGCACTTTCCCACCCAACCTTCCCAATGTTCGGCACGTTGTCATCAACAGTATCGCACAGCGGCAGTTATTCGAAAGAACGGGCATTACTTCGCAGATCATTCCGAACGTGATGGATTATTCAAACCCGCCGGCGATCGAAGGGGACCGTGTATCACGACTGCGAACGACCATTGGAGTGGATCCCGATGACATCATGATTCTCCAGCCGACTCGAATGATTGCTCGAAAAGGGATCGAAAACACGCTCGAGATCGTTCGGCGACTCAATGATGCCCGCTGCAAACTAATTGTTTCCCACAAGGTGGACGACGAGGGTTGGGATTACTACCGGCGAATTACGGCGACATGCGAGAAACTAGGGATTGACATCCGATTCATCTACGGCATCGTTGCCAACCCCATCCTCAACAACTTCGATCCGGAAGCACAATATTCTTTATGGGAGGTTTACAAAGCGGCCGATCTCATCACGTTTCCAAGCCTGAACGAAGGATTTGGAAATGCGTTTTTGGAGGCCATATTTGTAGAGAAACCGATCGTCATGAATCGGTACGAAACATTCGTGGCAGATATTGAATCAAAAGGTTTTGACGTCATCAAATTTGACGGCCGCATCAACTCAAACACGATGGATCAGGTCCGCACCATATTGTCGAACAAATCCAGACAACAGCAAATGGTCGAAACCAATTATGGCCTGGCAAAACTCAATTTCTCCTACGACCTTCTCAGAAAGCAGCTATCCGGATTGATCCCCTCCACTTAAATATTGATTATTATTGACTTTTTAGGATAATAATACGTTGAACTCGATGCGACCGGAGGAGTCGTTGTCCATTAAAAGACCCACAACATTGTGTTCAAACAGGTTTCTGGCGATATAGTGACCCGTCCCGCCAAAGACTTCGAGAGCATCGCCCTTTATACCGTGATTGTACTGGTCTCCATCCCAGATGTCGTGAAAGAAGTTGTCTGTCACGATCTGATTGTTTTTCCGAACGGTTGCCATGGCCGATCGCTACAGTTCGCCTCGTTTCAGCCGCAGACGAATGCCTGCCATGCAAACCAGTCCCAGCATAAGCAGGTTTGAACTCGCTGGAACCGGCGCCGGGACCAGGGTTTCCAGCTGGGCGTACCAGACATCCGCCATTTTTTCATAGCCGTAAGGATTCGGATGGGCATCTGTGGCCATGTCAGTTGTGTAGTCCAATGCGCTTTCCATGTCGACCAGATATAAGCTGTCTCCGCTCTGCTGACGGTTCATGGCCAGTTCTGCCAGGAGAATGTTGAATTCCGTTACTTCCGGGCTGTATGTCCTGCGATTGATAATCTGCGCCAATACGACTTGAGCCTGTGGAGTGAACAGATAGATATTGTCCAGAATACCGTCGATCTCCGCGATGATGAAAGCGGGTTGCTGGCCTGCCAAGATGTCGTTGGTGCCGATGTGCAGCAGAATGATGTCAGCAGGGTTTTGATCAAGCCATCCTTCCACATTGTCACGGATCGCATCTGCATGCCAGCCCCAGTGGCCCTCATGATCATCATCCGTCAGTATACCGCTGTTTTGCGAGCCGACAAAATCAAATGGGTGCCCGCCGGATTGCAACAGGAAAGCCAGGTGGGCTCGGTAGCCGCCGCTATTCCAGCTACCACCACCGACGGTGATGGAATCACCCAGGGGCATGATCAACGCGGCGCCTGCATTCAACGACGTGAGGAAAAAAAAGAGCCCGAAAACAGCAATGGATACTCGGATCGGACTCATCGGATCATCCCGGGTGATGTTATCGTGTGATCTTCTGTTTGGCCGCAGGGTCGTTTCACCGACATCCCCCAGGCCCAAATCAGGCCCATGGACAGGTTGTTGTTTTTGATGGGTCCCTCTGGAGGACGCGATAGGATCGCTCTGGATGCTCTCATGGTGTGGCCTTTCCGTTAATCGAACAATCGATTGTACCCTTTCAGAGGCATTTTTGTCTTCGCTGCAAATTCAAGGCCAACCTATGCAATAAAAATAATCAAAAATATCATTAATCTGATATATTTTAGCTTAAATTTCGGGTTTTATTCACCAACAACGTCAAGCCATTCGACAGAACGGGCTGTCATTCGTGACCAGACGGTAAGATTTCTATTCTAATCAATACATTATGGGGCGGTGATGGGTATTTTGATAAACAGAATAATTCATGATGAATATTCAGGTTGATATGTCCTGAAAATCCAGAATGGATAACCGGGCGGGACTCGAGGGAGCTCCGATAGCGCTATGTCACCTTTTTATGGATGGGATTCCTTCTATAACCTGTGAACAAATTTTCACAATCACATTACCAAATATAGCATTTCTCTCCCAGCGGCGGGGCATCCTGATTTCCCAGAGCGCAACCAAACTGAAAATCAAAGAAAACGAAATTAGACGAATGGCGATCCCGTGTTCCATTTTTTGTTCACTGCAGTCCTGCCTCAGGTGGCGTTGCAGCGTTTGTATTTCCCATCAGCCATTTATGTAACAATTTTCCCATCAAAGACGAAAGTGTTCATATTTTTCGGCACAATTTCCTTTCAAGGCGTTGGACAGAAGACAAACTAACCTGTCGACATTACATATATTTTAAGATATTCGATATTTTTGCATGATTTTTGCTTCTAAAAGAAAGCGGGCAAGCGGAATACTTCGGCAAGGAGAATCATCATGCTGTTGCTACTTTTTGCTGTATGCATCATTATCTTTATTGCTGTCGTTCTGGCCTTTCTATATTCGACGAGTGAAATGCCTGATATTCCGGATTGGGAAGAATTGGGACTGGATAACGACGAGCTGAAAAACAACACATAATATTTGCTTATTCCTGGAGATGCGAACCGCCCCTATCTGCGCATGAGTCTCGATTGCTTCCCGCCGCGTTATGATCCGCTCTGGTCAAGTTAAGCACTTTCTCAACTGGTTATCTCTTCATTTCTTTCTTTTGTCTTTTAAGTAAATCGCCCTTGAAGGTCCATCGCCGACAGCTCTTTCTTCGATTTGAAATAGCTTTGTGGCTGAGGCAAGTTCGCCCAGCTTTTTGTAGCCATAGTTACGCGGATCAAACTCCGGCGCCTGCTTGGCAATGTTACTCCCGACGGATGCAAGATGAGCCCAACCGGAATCGTCCGATGATGCCTCAACAGCATTCCTTAACAAGTTAACTATATTCGTGTCTTTCTTGAGTTCGTTTGTTGTCTTACGTTTTAACTTAACACTATAATCATCTTTGGAGCGCAGCACTTCCGTGAAGATAAACTTGTCACACGCAGAAACAAATGCTTTCGGGGTTTTTCTCTCGCCGAATCCATAGACAAATAGACCGGCCTCTCTTATCCGTGATGCCAATTTGGTGAAATCGCTATCGCTGGATACGATGCAAAAACCGTCAAATTTGCCCGTGTAAAGAAGATCCATGGCGTCAATTATCAATGCACTGTCGGTTGCATTTTTCCCTGAAGTATACCCAAACTGCTGAATAGGCTGAATTGAATATTGTAACAGGACTTCCTTCCAGCCTTTTAGGCCCGGCAGCGTCCAGTCCCCGTAAATTCTTTTTACGTTCGCCGTCCCATACTTTGCGATTTCCGACAGCAGCCCGTCAATAACAGAAGGTTGAGCGTTGTCCGCATCGATTAAAACGGCCAGATTTTCACTTTTTTCGTCTGACATATTCCTCCTCTTATATTCGATTGCTCTATCCAGTCGGTTTCGTTACGCCGCATACCGGAACACTGCGATGTAATGGAAGGCGGTCCCGGTCATTACAAACAGATGCCAGATGAAGTGCCCGTATCGCATAAGCGCATCGAGCGCAAAGAACACCACACCTGCAGTGTAGACCACACCGCCTGCGCTTATCCACAAGATGCCAGTGATTGGCACATGGGCAAACAGCGGCTGGACGGCGATCAGAATGAGCCACCCCATCAGTAAATAATGGCCGGTAGAGACGATGGAATGGGACATCCGGTTAAACGCCTTCAGTGTGACCCCGGCTATGGCGAGCGCCCAGATCAACCCGAAGAGCGTCCAGCCCCACGCACCTTTGAGCACACCGAGTGTGAACGGTGTGTAGGTGCCGGCAATGAGGAGATAGATCGCAGAGTGATCCATAACACGAAAGACCCGCTTGGATCTTCCACTTGGTAAAGCGTGATAGAGGGTAGAGGAAAGATACAGCATGATGACGGTCCCGGCAAAGAGGCTTGCACCGACAATAAATCCAGTGTCCCCGGACCGCACGGCATGGATTATCAAAAACGGCACAGCCACGATTGCTGCTACCAGTCCGATACCGTGGCTGACACTGTTTGCGATTTCCTCCCCGCGGGATTGCTCACGCCTGGCTTTTGAAACCGATTTGCTCACGACATGCCACCCTATCCCGAACTTTGCCTTGAGCGATAACCACGTATTGATTTAGCGCATGATTAATGAAATCATGGATATGATGGTGGATAGCTCAACAGCCTTTATTTTTTCTTTTCCTTTTTTTGCTTCCGTTTCTCTTTAAGTGTTTTTATGCCCTTTTTCTGTTCTTCTCGTTTGCCCTTATCTTTTTTCCCTTTATCGCCCAACTCAGCCACCTTTCTTTTGGAAATTCTCTGTTTTAATTTTCTCGATCATTCATGCGAGGTTTTTCCGTGTGCCGACTTAATCACACTAATCTACCGCATGTATACCGCTAAGTAACGCTTGGACGTCAACGGTTGCGATACCCGAATTGATATCGGACATGGCGTAGGGAATAACCAACTCGTTGTTATGGATCAGCGCACCGCAGGAATACACCACATTGGGGACATAGCCCTCGCGCTCTTTTTCATGGGGGGCGAGCAGCGGTTCATCCAGGCGGGCGATGACTTTTGTCGGATTGTCCAGATCAAGCAAAATGGCACCAATGCAATACCGGCGCATGGGTCCGACGCCATGGGTGAGCACGATCCAGCCGTCGCTGGTTTCGAGGGGAGACCCACAGTTGCCGATTTGAATGAATTCCCACGGATATTCCGGCTCCTGGATGATTTGGGACTCCTGCCAGAAATGAATATTGTCGGAGAACATAATACGGTTATTTTCACCGTCCTGGCGGGAAAGCATGGCATACCGATCTCCAATTTTTCGCGGGAAAAGTGCCATGCCCTTGTTTTGTACGGCCTTGCCGTTGAGCGTTAAAATATGGAATGTGATAAAATCCTTGGTTTCGATCAATTGCGGCAAGATCGTAAGGCCGTTATAGGCGGTATAGGTAGCATAATAGGCAGGTGCCTGCCCGTTATCGAAAAATTGGACGAACCGGGCGTCTTCGATACCTCTACTTTCGTTTTTCGAGACCGGGAAAATCACCCTTTCGGATATGTGATGATCGGCGTGAAAACTCACCTCATAGTTGGAATCGGCAAGCCAGCGCATGATCTCGAAGGTTCTGTTTTGGCGCGCTTCCGAAAATAGGGGGTTTGCGCGAAGCATTTCTATTTTTTGTACTAATTCGTTATAAGCAAAATCTTCCTGCAGCTGGTTCAGGATATGGGCGGTGATTTCCTTGAAGGCCCCCATCTCGTTGAGCTTGCGCTGGAAGGGATTGCGTTTAAACACCGGGTCCATTTGGAGATCCGGGGTTTCCACAAAATCACTGATCGGGTCGAACAGGATCCTGTTGCGCCGGTCGAGGACGCCGCTGCGGAAGACAATCGACGAAACATGGCCTTCACCTGTTGCCCGCAGGCTCATGATAAATCGCAAGCTGCCTTTTTTCATACGGCTCTGATCCGGATGGGGAACGATGGAAGGATTAAACAGGGCGGCCGATTCAATGGAGTACTCCTTGGTAAAGTAGGCTCCGATGAGATCCCGCTGGACATCGCTGAGCATCGTATCCCGTGGAAGATCGCCGTTCACCGCATTTAGATGCCGCTCAAACACGTGACCGAGGTCTTCATGCCTTCCGGAAAAGTCCGCCATTGTTTTCGCAAGTAAATTTTCGGCCATCGCATCGGGCAAGCGGATGATCCGCTGGATTATTTTTGGGATGCGATACCTGTCATCTGGAAGATGAAGCCGGGTGATCACCCGTGACGTATCCCCGACGATCTTATTCGGTTTTCTCCTAACTTTCAATTTCGAACGATTTTCAGGGGGCATATGATTATGTCCTTCGCGTCGATCGATTTTCAATACACTGCAAGGCAAGCCCGTTCATGAGGACAGATCGCCAATTCCAGGCCATCCTCGAAATTCAATTTCCGGGTTAAAGCGGGGGCCGAGAATCCAAGAGGCAAAGTGATACCAGATCATCGATCACTGCCGTGCCGGCGCACATGACGGTATCCGCACCGCCCCAGTATATTTTTACCGTCCCATCGTTTTCCGGAACAACACCACAGGTAAAGACAACATTGGGGACATAGCCGGTTACCTCCCAGGGATCCTCGGGCTGCAATATCCACTGATCGGAAACACCGATGATCTTGGCCGGATCATCAAGGTCATGCAGCGCCGCGCCGAGTCGATATACCGTTCCGGACATCGTCTTGAAAACCCCGTGGTAGATATGAAGCCAGCCTTTGTCCGTTTTAAACGGCGGTGCACCAGGCCCGATTTTCATTTCATCCCAGTGATAGGCCACCGGCTTCATGATCACCCGTGAATCGCCCCAATGCAAGAGGTCGGGAGAATAGGAAATCCAGATTGACCAGGGTGACATTTCGGAATGCGGCCGGTCCAGACGGACATACCGGTGACCGAACCTTTCAGGGAAAATGACCACATTACGAAGGTCGGCCTGGGTGATCAGCGCAATCCGTTCCACCTTTTCAAAATCCCGAGTGCGCGCCAGGGCAATCCGCACGCCGTGACGGGAATAGGCGCTGTAGGTTAGCAGGTACTCGTTTTCCACCGGACAAATCCTCAAGTCCTCGACACCGAACGACTCGTATTCGGCAAACACCGGTTCTGTCGATGGTATCAGAAAGGGTTTGGGATGAACCGTAAAAGAAAAACCATCCTCGCTGTCGGCCCTGCCGATGATGGAGCGTCCGTTCAGCAAATGTGATCTGAAAAGCATTATGTAGCGGTCGTTATGCCTGACGATACCTGCATTGTGAACCGTGGCAACAGGATAGGGCACGTCACGTCGTGTCAGCACGGGGTTATTCTTAAATCGCTTAATAATTGGATTGTGAATTGTCATCGTCGTCTGCCCCACGGGATCATTCAGATTTTTCGGGTATAGGAGGCCTTTTCAAGGATCGTTTCATAGACCTGAACATAGTCATCAACCATGCGATCGGTTGTGAAATTCCGTTCAACTCGGCGACGGCAATAGGACCGGTCAATATCTCCGATCTTTGCAACGGTCTCTACAGCTTCGTCCACGTTGTCGACCAGAAAACCACTCTTGCTGTTTTCGATAAGCTCCGGCATGCTGCCCCTGTTAAAGGCGATCACGGGAGTACCGCAGGCCATGGATTCGATAACGGACAGGCCGAAGGGCTCATCAAACTGGATTGGGTGCAACAGCGCCAAGGCGTTGCCGAGCAGCCGGTTGCGCTCGGCGGGTCCGACGCTGCCGGTATACATCACGTTGTCGTTGTCGATGTGGGGGGCGACATACCGGTTATAGTAAGCCTGATCCTGGATAATGCCCGCCAATATCAGCTTTTTCTTGCAGGCCCTGGCGATATCAATAGCTTCCCGGGCACCCTTTTCATCGTGAATGCGTCCAAAAAAAAGCAGGTAAGCTCCGGCGTCACGTTGAAAATCAAATTGTCTGATATCAATGCCGTGATGAATGGTTTTGATATAATCAAGATCCGGCGACCGGTCGGCGTCGCTGATGGAGACATAGACGACTCTGCGGTTGTATTTTTTATAAACGGGTAGAATCCCGGGTGATGAAAATCCGTGAATGGTGGTCACAACCGGTGTGGTGGTCAGGCCGGTATAGGTCAATGGCAGATAGTCAAAATGGTTATGGACGATGTCATACATATCGGCATGCTCGAAGAGTTCTGAAATGTGAAGGCATTCCCATACTTTCGGTATCATGGAACGGTCTTCTTCATAGCCCTGAGGAGAAATGGCATGCAGAGTGCCGCTGGTTTGCGAATCTGCGGTTGCAAACAGGGTGACATCATGACCGCAGGATACCAGCCCTTCGGTTAAAAGGGAGGCCACGTTTTCCCAGGGCCCGTAATGTCGCGGCGGCGTGCGCCAGGCGATGGGCGAGAGCATGGCAATGTGCATGACGGATCCTATTGTCAATCGGGTTTCTGTGACGATGGATATTTTAAAATCTCGTCGGCATGAAGCTTTTGCAATGTCATCAGCGAAAGCAGCCAGGCAAGGGAGGACTCGGCGCCTTCATTCTGGTTGATGCCGTCCGCCATCAATCCATCTCGGCAGCCGCCGGTCTTGGGATCATAGAGGGGCATATTCAAGTCATTGTGTCCGAGATACCAGTGAAAGCACATGACCGCACTGTCGATCCATGTTTTGTGTCGGGTGATGTTAAAGGCTTCGACACAGGCTTCGATCATGGCATTAGCCTCGATGGGCTGCTGATCGAAGCGGGCTTTGGGGCCGCCTTGTGGATACCATCCTTCATTGCCGACCGGCACAAAGTGACCTTTTTCAGCCTGGATGGTGAGCAGCCACTCGAGGGATCTGAGTCCCATGTCGATCATGTCGCTACGATGTATCCATTGGCCGGAGAGGAGCAGGGCATGGGGCAGCTTGCCGTTGGCATAATTCAGAGAATTTTCTAGCCAGGGCCAGTTTTTCGTTGAATTGCGTTTAAACAGATTGAAGAGCTTGTCGGCAAGGATTCTTCGAACCCTGCGCACATCACTATCGCCGGAGAATATGTGCAGGTAAGCATGCATGCCCACCAGGGAAAACGCGATGGCGCGGGGCGACCGAAAATTCTCGACAGCTTGCAGTGCTTTTTTGAAAAGGGTCGTGCTCATGGCCAGCTGCCCGGGATTTTGAAGAAAAGCCACGGCTTTGCCAAGGCACCAGAGTGATCTGCCATGGGAATCCTCGGACCCGATCTCCTCCATCCACTGTCGCGAATAAGTCATGAAATTGCGAAAGCGCCCATTTTCTTCATTGAATGCATACAGAAGAAATCCGAGATAATGACCACTGAGAGTATCCAGTCCGAAGCCGTTTGTCGGATAGAATTTTTGACCCATGGCGGCAACCAGCAGTGCTCTTGCATTATCGTCTGTGCAGTAGCCATGGCTGCGATTGGGGATGGTATAGTTGGCATGTTGCAAGATGCCGGTATCATCGGTAAGGGCTTTCAGGTGATCGAGCTTGATCTCCGGGAGCTCGAAATTCGTGATGGCCTTGATGTCTTCGACATAGGAGTGACGGGGGCGCGGATTCCGGGTCCGGGTCAGCTGGACCTCCTTGAATACCTGGAGATATTTTCGGGAAACCTCCTTCCAGACTGCGTCGCGGGTGAACATATAGGCTTTCTTGCGCATGGCGTGCCGGTCGACATCGTTGTCCAGAAGGTCGTTGATTTGCTCCGCCATGGCGTCCGGATTGCGAAAGGGTACAATTCGGCCCCGGCCTTCGGCAAGCATTTCGGTGGCATACCAGTACGGTGTGGAAATAACCGCTTTACCGGTGCCCATGGCATAGGCAAGGGTCCCGGAGGTAATCTGGGCTTCTTCAAGATAAGGTGTTAAATAGATATCGGCGATGCCGAGAAACTCGCATAATTCTTTTAGTTCGACAAAACGATTTTGAAAAATGACATGCTCGCCAATGGCGAGCTTGTTCACGAGCTGCTGCAGCATGATTCGGTAGGCATCCCCATGCAAATTTAGAATATGCGGGTGTGTTGCGCCAAGGATGATATAGACCAAATCAGGGTGTTTTTTGAGTACCACCGGAAGCGCCTGCAATACATTTTCAATACCCTTGTTGGGGGAAAGGAGGCCAAATGTGAGCAGTACCTTTTTACCTTCCACGCCGAACTTGTCTTTGTAGAAGCTGGGATCAATAAAGGGCGTATCTGGAATGCCGTGATGGATAAAGACAATCTTATCCTCGGGCACGTCATAGATGTCTTTGAGGAAGTCAGCTGCCTTACGGCTCATCACCACCAGCTTGTCAGACAGATCGGACCGCGTGCACATGACGTCACGATATTCCGGCGCGGGGTCCTTCAACACCGTGTGTAACGTCGTCACCACCGGCATGCGCAGATCAGCCAGCAGTTTCAGCAGATGGCTGCCGGCCGGTCCGCCGAAAAGACCGTATTCATGCTGCACGCAGACAATATCTGTTTTACTGATATTTAGAAATTGAGACGCCATGCTGTAGTCGTTCAATTTGTTCTGGTTGATCTCAAATCGTACTTTTTCCGGATATCGATATCCCTCAGGTTTGTCATTCATGGCCGCCGCCCAGTTATAAATGTCGGGGGCTTCCGCCGATAAACCTTCAACCAGGTCCGTGGTGAACGTTGCGATACCACACTGGCGGGGCAGATAGTTGCCGATTACGGCAACCGAGTCGATCCCCTCATAATATTTAATAACCGATGTCATGGCAGCCGCCTCTCTATGGTGACGTGTCGTCCGTCGATCCACCCATGATTAAAATTCTGTCGGATATCAGGAAAGATATTCTGTCAGGTCCCGCATGGCCTTCACAATGTCCAGGATCGCCTCATGCACACCTTCGGCGCCGTGGTTTTTGTTCGATGCACCTGTCTTCTCGATCTTGCCGTGAACCTCGGATTGGATTTTTTTCAAGTTTTTCGCGTGTCTTTCAAATTGAGTGCGATGCTCTTCTTTCATGTCTTTGATGGCATCGGAATCGATCTGCCGGATAAGTGCATCGGCCTCGGCCATTAATTGGTCGATGTTCTTGTCTTCTAAGTTCTTCGGCATCGTGTCTCCTTCTACGGCGCTGATCCGTCTCGAGAAGCACTGTACAGCGGAACCACTGCGTCATTTCCGTGCACCATACACCTGCTTTTCGATTCCCGGCGTGGCACGGGTCGCTCGAATCGGCGCATTCCTTTGTTGCGCCTTTACTGTTGCTTCATCATCCAATAGGGCAGGGAGCCAGACCTTCACTTGTGTTCCCACGTCCAATTGCGACGTTACGGTAATGCCGCCACCGTGGTTATTGACGATACCATAGGCCGCGGCCATGCCCAGCCCGCGGCCTTGGAATTTGGTCGTGAAAAACGGTTCGAACACCTTACCCCGTGTTTCTTCGTCCATTCCCTTCCCGTTATCCGCTAATGCTAAACAGACATACGATCCGAGCATCAATCCGGGAAATTCCATTGCGTTTTTTTCGGTGATCACTTCATTGTTGCACGTAACCCGGATGTGTCCCGTTTCGTCTATGGCCTCTGATGCGTTGGACAATATGGCAAGCAAAACCATCTGCATCTGAATGACATCGACTCTGGTTTTCAGAACATCATCGGGCAAATCGGTTTCAACAGTGACTGCGGGCTTAAGACCGGGAATGAGCAACGGCAGCGTATCCCTCACGAAATCACTCAGTGAAATCGACTCGACCTGGTATTTTCCTCCCCGGGCATAGGCGAGCAACTGCCGTGTGAGCTGGGTCATTCGACGCGCCGATTGTCGAATTGATCCAAGATACCAGGAAACGTCCTCATTGTCGGATACATCCATCTCGAGAAGATCGAGAGTTCCGGTGATCGCTACCAGGGCATTGTTAAACTGGTGGGCCACACCACCGGCCAAAGTGGCCAATGCTTCCATTTGCTGGGCCCGATGAAGTCGGGATTCCATTCTCGATTTGGCTTCTGCGGCTTGTTTTCGCTCGGTAATGTCGCGGATGTTGCATTGGATAAGCCGTTTATGGTTGACCCAATACGCATTGCTGACAAACTCCACATCGATTCGGCGTCCGTCCTTGGCTTCAAGCGGTAGATGCTCGTAGCGAATATATCCTTTATCGCGCAATTCCTGAAAAGCGGACAGGTTGGCCCGGGTATCTCTGAACGGACTGATCTCATAAAGTTTTTTGCCGAGGAACTGCTCATGAGAATAGCCCAGCATCTGAACCAGAAATGGATTGACATCGATGATTCGACCGGTATCGCATCAATGATCAAAATGCCGTCCCGGGCGGTTTCGAACACCCTGCGGTAGCGACCCTTGGAAACCCTCAGGGCATCATCTGCGGAGTACAAATCCTGTTTCATCTCTATTTTGTCAATGATATTTACGGGGGGTCCCATATCCGTATCTTTCTTCTGAATGCTTTCTTTAAAGGATATAAAGATGCCTAATAAATTCTATTGGGCTCTTTTGTTTCTAATCCGATGAATGGCCTCAATTCCTTCCGATTGGGCTACGGTGTGAATGTGAATTGTGGGCGGTTCACTTAAAAGGGTTTTGGTTCCCAACAACACCCCGAATCTATGGGACATAATATGATGATCCAGATGTTCACGGGTTTCCCACTCTTCCAGCAAGCTGAAACTGTTGCTGTCTTCGATATTGGACAAAACAGCGTAACTCAGACAACCCGTTTCCATTTCTGTCGGCTCGATCATGGAGAGAAGGGTTTGCATTACCTCCAACTGCTTTTCCGGCAGCACGCTCATGGTAATCCTTACAAAGATCATTGCGGTTACCTCTCTGTAATCTCAGCTTTTTCCGGTTAATCCATGATTTCGAGTACGGTCCGTTTTTTTGCCTTAGCCGAGGCAGCACTCAATAGGGTTCTCAGAGCGTCGGCCGTACGCCCCTGCCTACCGATAACCTTGCCAATGTCTGTTTTCGCGACACGGAGTTCCAGAATGGAGGTATACTTACCGGAAATTTCTGTAACGGATACAAGATCTGGCTGATCCACCAGAGCCTGCGCAATTGTTTCAATCATTTCCTTCATGGCGAGACTCCTGTTGTGTCAAAAGGATAACCGCAGATGGGACACGTTTGTCCATTGGACGGCAATTCGAGGTTGAATATGATAAGCGCTTCTCACACATGGGCAATGGTATTCTTGCCCTTTACGTGTTCAAACTTCATGCCGGAATTCCCTCGGACAGCGCGAGGGTGCACATCCATTTGATTTTTATGGAGAATTGGTAAAGAAAAGGCTGGTGAGGAGGCGCACATCAACCGACCGGAGTGGTCATATGTGACCAATGGTTATATATGACCACATTTTACAATTTCCGCAGCAGCGTCTTGAGAAGCATGGGAAGCGGAAATAACGGCCTCATTTTGGCAGGGCCGGCGGCACCTAGTGATCGTCGGGGGAAACGATGCACTTCGAACCTGCCGCCGGGTTGGTATGAAGCTTATGGTTTTTGGATACCCAGCTTTCGCATGCGGGCGCGCAAGGTACTGCGGTCCAGACCGAGGATTTCGGCCGCGCTGTTGTGGCCGCTCACCTTCCAGTGGGTCTGCTCAAGCACCCGGACAATATACTCCCGCTCCACATCTGCAAGGGTTCGGTCGGCCTTTGTGACATCCTTGCCCGGCTTTTTAAGCTCGTCCACCAGGCGCATTTTGGGTCCGGAAGAGTTGATCACCGCCCGCTCGAGTACATTTTCAAGCTCGCGGATGTTGCCGGGCCAGTGATAATCCTGCAATGTATGCATCACGCTCGTGGGGATGCTCCCGATGGACTTGCCCAGCTTTTTTGAAATTTTTTCGACAAAATAATCCACCAGCAGGGAAACGTCGTCACGGCGTTCCCTCAACGGGGGCACGGTAATCGGAAAAATATTCAGCCGGTACCAGAGATCCTCCCGGAATCTCCCATTGCGAACCTCCTCCTCAAGATGGCGATTGGTGGCGGCTATCACCCTTACGTCGACTTTGATTGTTGGGAACTCCCCAGCCGTTCAAATTCGCCATCCTGGATCACCCGAAGCAGCTTGGGCTGAAGCTCCAGGGGTAGTTCGCCGATCTCATCCATGAAAAGGGTCGCACCGTCGGCAATCTCGAACCGCCCCAGCTGTTTTGCGTGGGCACCGGTGAACGCACCTTTCTCATGGCCGAACAGCTCGCTTTCGATGAGGGCTGGCGGCAATGTGGCACAATTTATTTTAACCAGCGCGCGATCTTTGCGCCGGCTCAGGTTGTGAACGGCCCTGGCGACCAGCTCTTTGCCGGTTCCGGTCTCGCCGAGTACCAGAACCGTTGTATCGGTGGCGGCAATCTGTTCCACCTTATAGAGAACATAATTGATCTCGTCACTTTGCCCGATAATGTTCTCATGATTGTATACCGATTTGATTTCGTCCTGCAGGTACGCTCTCTCGGCCTCAAGTTTTTCTTTTAACTCTTTTATTTCGCTAAGGGCTGTCTGAAGGTTCACTTCGGCCCGCTTGCTATCGGTGATGTCCTGCATCCACCCGGACATCCGGACCGCGTTTCCCGCGGGGTCCCATATTGCCTGGCCGCGTGTTAAAACCCACACATATGTGCCTGATTTCGTTTGAAGACGATATTCGACCGTAAATGGGATACGCTCAGACAGATGGCGTTCGATAGCTGTCCAGACAGCACCGCTGTCCTCGGGGTGAATTCGGCTGCGGAAAGCCGCCATTGGACATGGACATTCTTCGAGTGGAACCCCCAAAATTTCTCGCAACCGCTCGGAGTAAAAGACCGTGTCCGATGGGATATCCCAGTCCCAGAGGCCGTCGGTAGAGCTTTCGAGGGCCCACAGATATCGCTCCTTGCTGTTGATCAATGCCTTGTGCTTTCGGCGGTGCCTCATCCGCTGGACAAGCAGCCCAACGATACACATGGTCACGACGACACCGAAAAAAACAAAGACGACGGTTGATGTGTGTATAGAGTCCATCCCGGCTCCTCTATCACTTGTAGATTTTATATAATAATCTGCGGATCTGCAGGGAACTGAAGACTGCCGACGTCAAAATACGATCGTGCACCGATGTTATGAAGCGCGACGATGTCGCTCCGAGGACGAAAGCTCTGTACGCCGTTATTGTGGCGGACTCAGATGTCTATCGCTGCCGCCCGGTTGGGCTGAATTTCCGTTTCGCTCCAACATGGGGAGATTCGCTGAATTTCAATCGGCTCGATCCGGGCCTTCGCGGACGCGCCCGTCCAGCCTCGATGGAGGTCACCACAAATCCGGCCAGAAGCAGCGCCATGCCGAATAAGGCTAAGGCGGAAAAGCGTTCTCCGAGGAAAAAATATCCCAGCATACCGGCAGTCAACGGCTCGGCCAGCAACAAGGTGGTGCCGGTTTTCGAATTCACCCGTTTAAGTCCCTGGGAATAGAGCACATAGGGACAGGCGGTTGCAACCAACCCGAGAAACAGGACGACAGCATATCCGCTGGGTCGCGTCAGCCAAGCAAGATTTTCAATCCAAAGGAACGGCGCGAGAAACAAGGCCCCCAACGAGGACACCACGGCGATGGCGGCGTAAGCGGGTACATGGACCACCAGTCGTTTCACCGAGATTGAAAATATGGCAAACGCGGCACCCGCCCCCAGCGCCAGGAAAACCCCCGGGATATCGACACTCAGGCCGCCTCCGGCCGAAATCAGCAACCCGCATCCGAACACTGCCAGGGCGGTGGCATATATCCATTCCGGATTCGGGCGTTCGCCCTGCATCACCCACTCCATGAGACCGGCAAACATTGGAGGGCTGCCCATGGCCACAATGGTCCCCACAGCCACACCGGTTTTGGCAATGCTGCTAAAGAAGAAGTATTGATAGGCCGCCATTCCCATCGTCGCCAACAGCATGGCCGGACAGAGGAACCGTCGCGGGCTGCTAAGGTCGCCCCGGAGCGCAGCCAGCATCAGCAACGCGCCACCGGCAACGGACAGTCTCACCACGCCCAGCGCCTGGGGTGATACTTCGGCCGGCGCAAACGTCCGGGCCGTGCCCACCGTGCCCCACAGAAAACCCGCGCTCAGCACCAGGGCGCATCCGGTGATCGCGTCACGGCTGCTTTCCATCGGAACTGTCATCGCGCTCCTGTCTCCAAGTGCTGTCCGGCTATGGGTCGGCCGTGTCTATGCCAAAGATTCCATGCCATGTTCGGGCTGACGCGCCCGGCCGGTGGAACCGGGCGGCCTGTGCTCACGACCCGAACCATTTTTTCATGATCTGGTCATACTCGCCGCTTTCCATGAGCCTGAGCAACGCGATATTGATACGGTCCCGAAGGTCGCTTTGATAGGGAAGGGCGATGCCGTAGCTTTTCTCCTTGAAAATCAACCCCACAACCTGGACCTTTCCTCTTCCTTTTTTGGAAGCATAGTGTTGGAGGACAGGTGCATCGTACACGACGGCATCGACCTTTCCGGATTCTAAAACGCGGTACACGAGATCCACGTTCTCGAGTTCGAGAGCAGACAAGCCCTGCTGGGCAAGATATTCGGCGGCCGTACTTCTTTCGACGGTGGCCACCCGCTTGCCGAACAGATCCTCCGGGCCGTCAATGATTCCGTGCAGCTCCCGGACCGTCACCGTTGAGGTCACGCTCGCGGTGAAGTAGGCAAAGACAAAAAAGCCGGCCAATATCCACACCAGGCCGAACATCCGGCCGATGGTTCCTTTCGGCGTCTTGTCCCCATAGCCGACCGTCGTAACGGTAACCACCGCCCACCAGATGGATTGCCAGATGCCTTGAACATAGCGTTTGGGAAACTGAGGGTTGTGCCGGCGCTCCAGTACCCATATGATGTGTGCGGCAATGAGAAGAACGACAAAGAAGACAGCGACCCCGGAAAGCAGTTCCCGGGAGAAAATAACGGTAAACACCTGTCTGACGACCTTGCCAAGCAGCGAGCCGGACCCTTCCGACACCATGATCTGAAGTCCCGACTCAAAATATGCGTGGGAAAAGTCGAGGGCCTGCTCCCGTTTGGATGTGATGCCTATTCCGGAAATCCCCACATCGGCTGCCCCGCGTTTGACGTCATCAAGCAGCTTTGCGATGGTATTGACGCCATACACCTCATATTCCAAACCGAGTTCCCGGGCAATTTTTTCCCAAAGCTCCATGCTGAAGCCGGCATATGTGTTGTCCTGATAGATCACAAACGGTTCGGACCGCTGGGTGACCACACGCAGGATTCCGGCCTTCGGCCCGCTCGGGTCATCTTCCGGAAAAATGAACCTTTCCTTGGCCGCCTGAAGCGCTTTTGCCTCCTCCAGCCAGAGGCCTACCTTATTCCGGTGTCGTTCGATCCATTCCTCGGCGTGACGCAGAATGTCTTCAATGGCATCTTCACCGTCGAGCATTTTAGCATTTTGCCGGGAAATATCCTCCAGGGGAATTTCCACCAATTCCAGCAACCGCCTGATATCCGGATAATGCGCGAGAAACAGTTTATTGGCCACCACCCGGATGTCATTGGGCGGGAACCCCATGGCGCAGGGGTCGGCTACGCACCCGGGGACGCCCTTGATGACAGTCAGATCTTTCAGGTCCTCCTTTTCCTTGGGCAGGCTGGCAAACGGCACCTGGAGCCAGACCACGTCCTTGCCCGGGACCAGGGTGCCCACCGTCCAGTTGGGTGTCCAGGAATAAAAGAGAATGGAACCGCCCTGTTTGAATCGGGCGACGGTGTCATCCATCAGGGGCGAGTAATTTCCCTGAATGTGCTCGACGGTGGCGCGCAGATCGTAAGCATCCAGGTGGTGCTCAACGACCCGCTCGCACCCCCAGCCCACATTACAACCGATGAGGTCGGCCTTGCCGTTGCCGTCTCGATCGAACGCTTTGGCGATGCGGGGATTCTTCAAATCGCCCAGGCTGGTAATACCCAGGGCATCGGCGGTTTTTTTGTCGACGAGATATCCTTGAAGCGCGCCGGCAATAACTTCAAATCCAACCGCTTCCAACTTGCCCTGCACACGATCATCCCCGAGGAAGGGCTTGTGACTTGGGAACCAGCCGTTGGCCCACAAATCGATCTCCCCCCTGGCTGCGGAAAGATAGAACTCTTCGTTGTCCATGGTTTGAGGGCCATGGACCTCATAGCCCAGGTTCTCCAGGAGGGTTTTGAATATCTCCGCCTGAAACCAACCGGTATCCCATGTGGCTCGCGCCATTGAGACGGTTCCGGCACCTACGGGCCGTTTTCCGTCAGACGGATCGATCTGTGGGAACGGGTCTTTTCCGGCTACCGGACGGCCGAGTGCCGGCATCAGTATCAAACAGATGCCGATACCCATCAAGAAACGCTTCACCGTTGACGAGAGCGCCGACCGTCGGCGCAACGAACGGGCTGACCACCATGCACGACCGTTGGATCCCGGCCGCCTTACTTCAGCCATGATTGTATCTGTTCCGGGTAATAGCGCATATAGCGCAAGGCCTTATCATAGGGGAACAACCCCTCGTCCTCCTGAATCCAGATCATCAATTGGCCCAATTCATCAGGCGACCACTGGAAGTTATCCAGGAATTGATACACCTCGGGCATATCCCGCTTCAGTCCCTTGCGCACCATCGTATGGATTCTCTCTTTACCCCCGAACACGTTTTTCGGGTCTTCGAGGAATTTGAGCTTCCATCGGGCAAACTTCCAGTGGGGAATCCAGCCGGTGACCACGATCCATTTCTGTTTGCGGATGGCATCGGACAGTTCCGCGGCCATGGAGATTTCACTGCCCTGGATCAGGCGATAGTTGCTGAGGCCGTAGACCTGCATGGCCTCTCTGGTTTTCTTCATGATGCCGGCTTCAGGATCGATGCCGATGATTTTTCCACGGAAATTTCTCGCATAGTCCTTCAACTCCGGAATGGATTCGACCGTAATGTAGGGGGCATTCCGCTGCCCGGTGGCCGCGGTCTGGCGGCCCACGGTAATATCCGGAACCACCAGCCCGATCCGCGTGCCTTCCAGATTCGGCCCCAGATCCACGACCCGGTCCTTGACCTTCTTATAATAGTGGCCGTGGGTGCTGGGCAGCCAGGCGGCGACAATGGCATCTACCTCGCCGGTGGCCACCGCATCCCACATTTTATCTGCCGTCATCGGAATGATCTCACATTGGACGCCCAGATTTTCCTGTAACACCGCCTGAACCAGATTGGTGCTGGCTATTGTCTCGGACCATTCCACGTACCCCAGCCGAACGACCTTATCGGCGGCCCGGGTCTGGACAGGCAGAATAACGGTCAGTATGAACACGAATCCAAACAGCACTGCCGCAATATATATGGTTGCCTTGTTTCTCATGAGAACCTCCTATTTAAAAACCGGCTTCCTGGTCTAAGGGTGTGCATGACGAGCTGATCGAGACGTCAAAAACAGACACACGACATCCCGGGTGGCATCCGGCGACGTCGCGTCGCTGTCTTCCCACGCCCATCAGTCGTAGCCATGTTCTTTGACATGATCTATCAGCCCTTTGATCACCGCAAAGCACATAAAGAACATCACCACGGCAAAGGGAAGCCCGGTGGTGATGGCCGCGGTCTGCAGGGCCACCATGCCCCCGCCCAGAAGGAGTACCGCTGCGACGGTGCCTTCGAGGATCGCCCAGAACAGCCGTTGGGGCTTGGGCGGATCCGGATTGCCGCCGGCCGTGATGATATCGATAACCATGGAGCCCGAATCCGAAGAGGTCACAAAGAAGAAAATGACCACGACCATGGCCAGAAGGGAGGTGAGCAGACTCAGCGGAAAGCTTTCGAGGAAGACAAACAGGGAGACCGGGATGTTTTCCTGAACCGCCTTGGCCATGCCGCCGCTCGCGTACCGTTCGATATAGATGGCGCTGTTGCCGAACACGGTCATCCAGGTGAAGGTCACCAGGGTGGGGACGATCAGCACGCAGGCCAGATATTCCCGCAGGGTCCGCCCGTAGGAAACCCGGGCGATAAACATGCCCACAAAGGGGCACCACGCGATCCACCACGCCCAATAGAAAATGGTCCACCCGTTTTGCCAGGCGCCGGCGTCCGTATAGGTTTCGTTCCAGAATCCCAGAACGAAGAAATTTTGCAGGTAATTGCCCAGGTTCTCGAGCCACCCGTTCAGAACGAACAGTGTCGGGCCGAGCAGGAAGACAAAAACCATCAACACCAGTGCCAGCCCGATATTGATGTTGCTGAGCAGTTTGATGCCACCCTCGAGACCACGGACCACCGACCAGGTGGCCAGTCCGGTGATGCCGGCAATCAATATCACCTGGACCCAGGCGGTTTGCGGGATGCCGAACAGATGCGCCAGGCCGGCATTGACCTGCTGCACGCCGAAGGCGAGAGAGGTCGCGACGCCGAAGAGACAGGAAATGGTGGCCAGGATGTCGATGGCGTTGCCGAACCCGCCATAGATGCGCTCTTTTAGAACCGGATAAAAAACATTGCGGATCGACAGCGGCAGCCCTTTGGTAAAGCCGAAGAAGGCCAGCCCCAATCCGATCAGCGCGTATATGCCCCAGGGATGAAGGCCCCAGTGCAGATAGGTCAGCTCCATGGCCACCTTGGCGCTGTCGACAGTGCCCGGCTCCGACAGCGGGTTGGCGACATAGTGGAACATGGGTTCGGCCACCCCGTAAAAGAGCAGGCCGATGCCCATCCCCGCGCTGAACAGCATGGCGAACCAGCTTGGATAGGAGAATTCGGGCTCGGCGTCAGGCCCACCGATACGCAGCTTTCCCAGTGGCGACACCAGGATGCCGAGGCAGGTGGCCAGCACGACGTTCATGGTCAACACCAGAAACCACCCGGTGTATTGGGACATCCAACTCTTGATGCCGGCAAACAGCGTTGCGGCGGCGTCGCCGGCGAGTATCGTGAAGAACACACCGGCGAAAATCAACCCTGCGGCACCAAAAAACACCCAGGGCTGGATATCGTATTTGAAGATCTTGTTGTCCAGATTTTTGATTGTGTCTGCAGTCCTGATTTGAAAATCTTGTTCGGCCATTCAACACCTCCTTTACAGCCCTTCGTGAATTCGCGTCGTTCGGGCTTGTTTCATGCGTGGCATCCATTCCGGGATGTACCCGACAGCCGCGCTGTTCCGAAATGCCGGTACCGCGTGGATCCGGCGTCCGGCGCATGCATGATCTTTTTGGTACTGCAGAACTTTCGTACCGATGCCCCGGCAGTTTCACGTCATCTGCTTGGCACCCGGCGTTAACATTTTTTTAAAATGATACGGTCGTCTTCAACCTCCATCTCGAAGCAATCCCCCGGAGCAAAACCGGTTTTTTCGAGCATATCCTTAGAGAAGACAATCCCTTCCTTTTTGACCTTCGATTCTTCTGCCTGGGAGTAATCAAAGAGTCCTTTGACGACATAGATTTTTTTGTCGAGGTTTTGAAGCATCACCAGGTGCTCCCGAAGGGTATACGGGGATATTTTAAATGCTTTCGTAATCTCCTTTGCCGTCTTCCCCTCTTCGATCATCGTTCGTAGCGTGTCCGGATCGTAGCGGACGCTGTAATCACCTTTTGCCATGGTATCACCTCCTTTGCTTGTTTCGGGACAACCCGAATCTTGACGATTTATATCGATTGTTTTTACTTCTATTGCGAACAATACGTCTTGATCCATTACCACTCAATTTGAGTAGATCTGAACCGGTTGCTTTAGTTTGAGTAGAGGAGTCCGTTGGGACGAAGTGGGACACGGACGCCCGTTACAGGGCGGAACAAAAAGGCTGTGGGGTAGGTTTCACTGCAAATCGAGTCGATCATGTTCGCTGACAACGTTACTGAGAGTGGAATAAAAGGAACCTCGATCACCTTGCAGATCGTTACACCCCCCCTCGAAAACCAGCACATCATGCTGCCCGATAAAGGTTTCCCACATTGCATACCACGTCCCGTTTCAAAATAACAGCCCGAGCCGCTATAACCCGAAAATTGCATGAAATCTTTTCAGACCTTGGCTATAAAAAGAAGCAGATTCGATATCTTTCACCGAATGTGGAGTATAGCGATTGCCAGAATTGCGTTCCGATTCCTTTTACGATCAACGGTTCACCGCGGTCATCGTTTCCATATTGCTGCAAACGGAACCTATTTATGACAACCACTACATGTCATTCCGGGATTGGCGGATTCCCCATCTCCAGCCTTTGCAATCTTCTGTTCATCCGCCGAAGGAAGCTACCGGCGGGCCCCAGATGGTTGAATCCGGCTGAACCCCGAGACCGGGGCCGCCGGGCACCCGGATATGTCCGCTTTCGATACGTATGCCGTTTTTTGGGTCGTAGTGTCTGTCGATATAGGGTGCCGCCAGCCATACGCCTTCCAAAAGGCGAGGGGAAACCGTTGCGCCGATATGGGTGCAGGCGGCTGCAATGATATCGCCCCCCCAGGCATCATCGCAGGTCATGGGCAGGTTGGCCGTCCGGCAGACATCGCGAATGGTGCGCATGGTGGAAATTCCTCCCAGCCGGGTCACCTTCAGCGAAAAACCGTCGCACATCCGTTGTCCGACGGCCTGCAATACGGCGCCGGGTCCTTCCGTGGACTCATCGAGAAAAATAGCATGGGACACCCGGCCCCGGAGGGAGGCAATCTCTTCCACCGTATCACAGGGCTGCTCGATGATTAACGGAAGATCCCGACATGCCTGGGATACCGTCACGGCATCCCGGGTGGTCCACCCACGATTGACATCGACGGCAAGCCTGACACCGGGTTTCAGGGTTTCATGCACTTTCCGGATGCCCTCGATATCGATACCTGTGTCCCGGCCACCGACCTTAAGCTGCAGGCGCCGGTACCCTTCAGCCTGTTTTTCCCGGGCGATGGATGCCGCCGCTTCGGGTTCCGTCACCCCGATGGAGAAATAGGAGGGAACGGTTTCCTGTTTGGCGCCGCCAAGCAGGTCGCAGACCCGAGCACCATAGAATTTTCCCGAGAGGTCCCACAGGGCGATATCCACCGCCGCCTTGGCATAACGGTGGCCGGCAAGGGCCTTGTCCATGGCGTCCCGAACGCAATCGATCCCGAGGGCGTTCAGACCGACCAGGTGGGGTGCGATGTCATGAAGCGCGGCGCGGGCGCCGGCGGCATGGTGGGGCTGATACACGGTGCCGTGGGGGCAGGTCTCACCGTATCCGACCAACCCGTTTTCGGTGACCATTTCGATGATTGTCGTATCGTAAGAGGTCATCGACGTCTGTGACGTTCGGAATACGCCACCGACAACCGGCAAATCATGCCGATAGATATGAATTTCCGATATGCGCATAAATTTCATCGATGGTTCTTCTCTAATATAGAGAAGAGGGTCCAAGGGTCCAAGGATCCAAGGGTCCAAGGATTCAAGGGGTCAAGTGTTTGTTCTCTAATGTGTTAATCAACGCTCTTAGCATTCTTTCGATCTCTGTAATGTCCCGCTTTGTGGCAGCCACTTTCCCCTCCTCGCTAAAGCCCAAATCTCCTGCTGTTAATATTCAGGTTTCTATTTGTATATCCTCAAAAAAAGAGCATTTGACGTTTTCCACACCTTCAGCTCTTTGAAGCTGTTTAGCATTTCACTCGACCCCTTGAATCCTCGACCCCGCTTGTCCTGAGCAAGCGCAGCGCGTCGAAGGATGGATCCTAATGAATCACCCCCACGCAAGTGGGATTTCCAGCGTTTATTTATTCAAAAGCTGCCGTTTATCGGGAGATGATCCTTTCTGCTTAAGTTAAAATCCCAAGTCGTTTCAGTGGCGCCACCACGTCCTGCAGTCCCACCCGCTTCAGCGTCGCTTCGGTGGGGATGCCGTTCGCATCCCATCCCCTGGCCGCATAGTAGGCATCCAGCAAAAATTCGATGTCTTCCATGGGGATCCGATACCCTTCATTGGGGCCGCTGGTGATGGGATCGTCACACAAGCGTCGTGGCGGGTAATCGCTGGACCGCCCGAAATGTTTTATTTCCCTGGCATTAAACACCCGTGTCAGATGCCATATCTTCTCGGAGACCGCCAGCAGTTGATCCCAGGTTTTCTGTTTGCCGGTGATCAGGGTATACAGCTCGGCATAATGCTCCCCCTCGAAGCCCAGTTCCATCAATTGAAGGCGGCAGGTTCCCAGGGCATCGAAAAGAGGCCGCTCATGCTGGGAGTGGATGACGTAATCCGCAGACCTTTCGGTGACCATCCCTTTGGGCGGCTTTTCCTTGGCGCCGCCGGCCACGATCAGGTCGTGCACGCTGCTCCAACTACCGGCCACATCATGCCCCAATACCCACGCACGCCCGTGATGCGCCCCGATATCGGAGGTAAGGTAGGCCAACATCATAGAGGGCGCATTTCGGCACTCGTACCCGGTCCACTCCAGCCCTTTGACCTGGATGGCAAAGTGTTCCGATCCTTTTCCGACGGACTCGGACGCCGCCTTTACGCCTTGGGCCAGCAGATCGCCGATACCGTCCCGATGCGCCGTCTTTTCCAGAAGATAAACAATCGATTCCAGGTCCCCGAACGAAATTCCCCGTCCGATCTGCGATTCCGTCAGAATCCCTTTTTCAAAGCATTCGATGGCCCAGGCGGCGACGACGCCGGCCGAGATGGTATCCAGTCCCAATTCATCGCACACATAGTTCGCGTACGCGACATCCTCGATGGTCTCGAGCACGCAATTTCCGCCGAACAGGGCGATGGTTTCGAATTCGGGTCCTTCCACATGCGCCCGGCCAAGGGCCGTTTTGGTAAACCCGTACTTACCGCAAGGAGTGGGGCACAACGAACAGCCTTTGTCGGTGATCTTGAGGCGATCCAGAATGGCCCGGCCGTTTATCTGCCGGTAGTGCTCCGCATAGGAAGTCTGAAAATTGCGCGTCGGAAAGGCCCCCACTTCATTGGCCCAGTTGGTCAGACCGGCGGTGCCTTCCGGGGTCCATCCTTTAAATCCGGGTTTTGCCCGGACCTTTGCAAAGGCCTCTTTCCCTTTGGCATAGGCACCCTCGACATCGAACACCGGCAACCCTCCGGTTCCCCGGACGGCAACGGCTTTGATGTTCTTTGCCCCCAGCACGAGGCCGATGCCTGTTCTTCCGGCCTGTCGGCCGAAGTCATGGGAGATGCAGGCAAACCGCACCCCGTTTTCGCCGGCCGGGCCGATGGTAATGACCTGAAACCCATCCCCCAGATCGTCTTTCAGCATCCGCTCGGCCGTGAGGGCCCCTTTGGTCCGGGACTTTTCCGCCGGGCGGATTTTAACAGTGTCGTCGTCAATCAACAGATAGCTGAGCTCTGTTGCTTTTCCGGTGAGCACCACCGCGTCATACCCGGCGTATTTCAAGGCCGGACCGAAATGCCCCCCCATATTGCTGTCCGCATACCCGCCGGTAGCCGGCGATTTTGACCCGAAGTGCGTCTTTCCGCTGGCGGGAAGAAAATGGCCGGTGAGCGGGCCGGTGGCCGCAATGAACATGTTCTTTTCGCCGCATGGATCGATGTCCGGCTCGATTTCATCAAAGAGCAGGCGGGCGACAAAGCCCCTGCCGCCGATGTACGATTCCGCCAGATCAGCGGGTAACGGTTCTTTTTCGATCCGTCCGTCGGTCAGGTGGATGCGAAGAATGGTGCCGGCGTAACCGTGGAGCATGGAATTCTGTCTCCTTATCATTGTGTCAGAAGGATGGCGTCCCGCGGACAGGCGACCGCACAGGCCCCGCACAAGGTACATTTGATGGGGGCCGGGGCATTGCCGCGCACCACAATGACGTCATAGGGGCATTCCGCCACACACACCAGGCAGCCCGTGCAGGTGTCCTCATCGATCAGAAAAACGCCGCTGTCGGTCTGGTGTATGGCCTCCTCCGGGCAGATCTCGGCGCAGGCCCCGCATTGATCGCACACGTGGATGCGGTAATCTCCGGGCGCCGGAAAGCGGCCTTCAATTCGGAGGACCGCCAGGGAGGGTTTGACTTCCCGGAAATTTTCAAGGGCACACGCCAGTCGGCAGGTGGCGCACCCCGAACATTTGTCATGAACCGTCTGTAATTCCACCCATGCCCTCCGTTCTGCAGTTATTTGCGAGCCGATGCGTCCGGTGCACCGTCCATCGGGGCAAATCCGCTTCGGAACGTATTTTCGACAATCGTACGCGTGACCATAAACTGGGGCAGGTAATCCTGTCCCATGGCCTTTGATCCGACCCCGGACATTTTGAAACCGCCGAAGGGGTGGCGTTTCATCATGGCGCCGGTGATGCCCCGATTGATGTAAAGACTCCCCACCAAAAACTCCCGGCACGCGCGCTCGATGTTTGCCGGGCTTCGCGAGAACACCCCGCCGGTGAGCGCATACGGGGTGCCGTTTGCCACCTGCAAGGCTTCCTCGAAATCGTTTACCTTGAAGATGCACACCACCGGACCGAAAATTTCCTCCTGGGCCAGACGACTGTCCGGTGAAATATCGGTGAACACGGCAGGTGCCACAAAATGCCCCGGCCCTTCGGCTTCGGCGCCCCGGGTCAGCAGCGTGCCTTCGGTTCTGCCGATGTCGATGTACCTTTCGATCTTCGCCTTTGCGTCGGCGTCGATCACCGCACCGATATCGCTTCGCGAATCCTCGGCAGGACCGACCATCAACGTCTCCACGGCATCTTTGAACTTCAATACAAATTTATCGTAGTTTTCTTCCAGAACGATCAGCCGCGAGGCGGCCGAGCACTTCTGACCCATATAGCCGAACGCCGACTGGATAACCGGCCAGACGGTGGCGTCGATATCGGCATCGCTGTCGATGATAATGGCATTCTTTCCGCCCATTTCGGCGACGACGTGTTTCACATGGTGCGCGTCTTGGGGCGTGCGCCCCGATTTTTCGATGATGCCGAGGCCCACCTCATTGCTGCCGGTAAATACGGTAAAGGCGACGTCTTTGTGGGTGACCAGCGCGTCGCCGATGTCGCTGCCGGCTCCGGGGACGAAATTGAACACGCCATTCGGCAAGTAGACGCTGTTGAAAATTTCGTATACTGCCTGACCGATGGCCGTCGTTTGTGACGCCGGCTTGTACAGGATCGTGTTGCCGGTAACCATGGCCGCCGAAGTCATGCCGATTGAGATGGGCAGGGGGAAGTTCCACGGCGCGATCACAACGCCGATCCCGCGGGGAAGGTATCCGAGGCGGCTGGATTCCCCCGGTAGCTCGGATGCCACGCGGGGTTTGTCCAAACGGATCATTTCGCGGCCGTAAAATTCGAGAAAATCCACGGTTTCACATACATCGGCCTGGGCTTCGTTCCAGTTTTTGCCCCCTTCATAGACAAGCAGCGCGGCCAGATCGTGGCGTTTGGCGCGCACGCCCTCGGCTGCTTTAAACAGGTAGGCCGAACGTTTTTCGGCCGGCGTGACGGACCAGTCCTTAAACGCCGTTTTTGCGGCGGCGATCGCCTTTTCAATCGTGGCGGCGTCCGCACAAACCGCTTCGGCCACGACCCGTCCGGGCGCGTTGGGGTCGGTGGAACGCATCTGTTTCCCGCCGGCCGTCCGGACGCCGTTGACAACCGGGCATACTTTCCGGGGAAAAGACGCCCTGGTCTTTTCGAGGGCGGCGGCGAACGCGGCGTGGGTGTGCATGTCCCATTCGACGGGCGGCTCATTGGAAAAAGGACCCTTTTCGCCGTATTCCGACGGACTGTCGCGATCTTTCTCGGGGACCGGATCCTCCTGAGCCATGATCGCCGGGTCCCTCAGCATCTCTTCTTTTTCCGCGCCGTCGGCGAAACTCTGTCTTAAAAACGATTCACTGGAGGTGTTTTCCAACAGGCGGCGCACCAGGTATGCCATGCCGGGAACGATTTCTCCCACCGGCGAGTAGAGACGGAGCCGCAGGTTGTGCTTTTTCCATGCCTCCCGCAGGTTTTCGGCCATTCCGTGGAGCATCTGAAATTCCAGGCGGTCCTCGGGCACCTTCAGGGCCCTGGCACATTCGATCACATAGGCGACGGTGCGGATGTTGTGGGAAGCGCATTTGAGCTGAATATAGCGATGGTTTTCCAGTACCGTTCGGGCGCATCTCTCGTAGCTGGCATCGGTTTCGTGTTTGCTTGTAAACACCGGGATCGGGTAGTTGTAAAGATTGGCCAGCACCACCTCTTCGTCCCAGAACGCGCCCTTGATCAGGCGCATGCCGAAATTGTGACCCCCTTTTTTGGCCCAATCCAAAAGGTCGGCAAGCAGCGGTTCGGCATCCCTCATATACGCCTGGTAGGCGATACCCTTGTGGGGCCAGTCCCGGAATTCGGGTTCGTCGTTGACGCTCTTGAACAGCTCCAGGGTGAACTTGCGCGCCGGCAGGTGTTCCATATCCATGAGCACGTAGGCGTTCAGTTCAAGGGCCTTTCGATAGATCGGCCGAAGCCGTTCCTTGGCCCGGTCGATGGCATAGTCCATGGCGCAGCTTTTCGGCAAATACTGGGAATAGAGGCAGGAGGCCATGAGCGAAATATTGACCTGGGGGCTGAAGCCCCAGTCCGGACCGCCTTTCTCACCGGTGCCCAGGGCGGGCCAATCCTTGACGATGTCGCTGTAGCGCTCCATCAGTTCGATCTGTTTTTCAAGAAATTCCTCTTCCTCCCGGGTTGAGGTCACCGCCTCCTTGAGGATTTTCACGGTCCATGCGACCCCGTCTTTTTGACGGCCTTTGCGCATGACGGTGGCGGCCTCTTCGATGGTCTCGCCCGTGATGAACTGCTTGCCCATGGTGCCGATATTTTTTCCGATGCTCTTGGCCGCCATCTTGGCGGTGATCGAGTCGGGTTTCACCCTGGATAACCCCCACCGCATCGCTTTCGGAAAATCCTGGTTCGGCCGGCAGAAATACTCCTGGATGTGCCGTGCCACCGATTCGGGTTTGGTCAGGTACGGAAAAACATCCACGAACCGGAACATCTCCTGCTTGAAGGCCTCGTTTTTCATGGAGAGATCCATGACTTTGCCGGTCCAGTAATCCTTTTTGAACACGGATGGTTTGGATTTTTCCGCGACATCGTAAAGCTTCATCCCGGTCTTCCGAACCCCGTTTTCGAAATCAGTTGCCATTCGATGCGCCTCCTTGTCTACGTTCCCCCGTGACGTTCGTTTTCACATGGGGGAATTCATCGGTCATGTGGGGAATATGAATGGCGTCGATGAGATTCTCCTGAAAATCGTCCATCAGGGTCAGTTCGACATATTCCACCTGCCGGGCAATCGAATCCGCCTCTATCCGTTTTTTTCGGTCCAGCAGCGCCATACGGCACCCGTCGCCGGCGGCGTTGCCGATGGACGAGACGCGTTCCGGCGGGCAGTCCGGAAACAAGCCCAGCACCAGGGCCCGGTTAATGTCGATATGGTTGCCGAAGGCTCCGGCAAGCTTTATCCGGTCGGGCCGCTGCAGGTGCATCCGGCGCAGCATCAGCTTGCATCCGGTATATATGGCGGCCTTGGCCAACTGGATCTGGCGGATGTCGTTTTGGGTGATGACCACATCCTTGCCGATGACGGTCTCCTCGGACCAGGCCAGTACAAACTCTTTCTGGCCCGTGTGCGGATGTTCCCGCAGGCGCCCGGACCCCTCCTCCCGGCAAAACGCCCCGCTACCGTCCACGATGCCGGCCTTGTAGAGTTCGGCCAGCGCATCCAGCACCGCACTGCCGCAAATGCCCCGGGTCTGCATGTCCTCGGGTCTGGAATAGCTCCGCCAGGCATCCCGTCCCACCACCTTGTAATCCACGTCCCGGGTTTCTGGTGAGATTTTCACCCGCTCGATGGCGCCGGGCGCGGCGCGTACGCCGAACTCGATCTGGGCACCTTCCAGGGCCGGCCCGGTGGCACAGGAGCATGAACTGCACACCTTCTTTTTCCGGTTGCCGATGACCAGCTCTCCATTGGTGCCGATATCTATGATCAGCACCGTATCGTCGCTGTTTTGGGGCTCTTCGACAAGTATGACACCGACGTTGTCGCCACCCACGAATCCGGCGATGGTGGGCAGGATGTAGACGTTTGCCGATGGATTGATCCGCAGCCCGATATCCCGGGCCTTGACGTTCAGCCCGCCGTGATGGGCGGGTGTAAAGGGAACGCTGCCCAGGGGTTCGGGGTCCAGCTGCAGCAGGAGATGCTGCATGCAGGTGTTGCCGCAAACCGTGACATCTTCAATGTCCGCAGCGCCGATCCCCCGGCCGGTACGTCGTGCCGCTTCGGATACCGCCCCTTCGATCAGGGAGTTCAATCCGTCAACCACCGCATCGCCCATGCGGCGCAGGCCCTCGGGGTCGGTGAAACAGTAATCGATCCGCGAAATCACATCCTCTCCATATTGGATCTGGGGATTCATCATGGAAGCGGTCTCGACGACCTCCATGGTCTCCAGGTCGCATAGATAACCGGCAATGGTCGTCGTGCCGATATCGATGGCCATTCCGTAATTCGGTTCCCCTTTGCCCGGGCGGATCCGGATAATCTCGCGATCCATCCAGATGCTGACCGTTATCTCCCATCTGCCGGCCCGCAACACCTCTCCCAGGCTGCGCAACGCAAACAGATCTATGGTTAACCCGGTCAGTCCGTGGGCTGCCTCAAGCGCCCGGCTGAGTCTTTCGAAATCGCCGGTGGGGTCTTCCAGTGAGGCTTCCGAAAGCTTCAGAAAAACGGTTTTGACCGCCGGGTCATGGTCGATGGGGATCGGACGGGCGGCCTTGCTGACCACCTGTTTGCCCGGGCGGGATGCTTCCGGGATGTCGACGAGAATATCTTCCTGGATGGCGGCCGAACATGCCAGGCGAAATCCGGCGGCCCTTTCTTCCGGCGTGATATGGTCCCCTTCAACGGTCTGCCATGGACCGGCGCTTTCCGGAGTCGATGCGATCCCGTATTTCCGACTGCCGCCGGTTTCAATGCGGACCTTACACTTGCCGCACACCCGATGGCCTCCGCAGAGAGACTCGATGCCGACGCCCAGGATCCGGGACGCCTCCATGATCGTTGTCCCTCTCGGCACCGTTCCGCTATGCCCGGACGGATGAAACATCACCGTTGCCGCGTCCATGTCCATCATACGCGTTCCTTTTTGACACGCTCCAGCGTGTTAGCCCGGACATTGCACCAAATGGAGACCTTCATGGGCAAGGCACTTCGAGATGAAGCTGTAGTCCGACTACCGCGAATCTCGAATAACGCAGGCCA
>CAFBRK010000342.1 GCA_903231505.1 Olavius algarvensis associated proteobacterium Delta 3
ATTCTTTTATCTGCCCGGAGGGAGAAGAACTCAAGCGCAGAAACTTTAACAAAAAGCGCCAACAGTTCGAATACATGGCCTCGATGAAAACCTGCGGTAGATGTCACCTGTTGGATCAATGCACGCGCAGTAAAACCGGCAGATCGCTCAAGCGC
>CAFBRK010000343.1 GCA_903231505.1 Olavius algarvensis associated proteobacterium Delta 3
ACACGCCCCATCATAATCGGTTACCTCAGTGCTCGAGTGGTTTATGAACACCTAGCAACTAAAACCATGCGATTCAATGGCTATTTGGGCAACAGCCCGGCAA
>CAFBRK010000344.1 GCA_903231505.1 Olavius algarvensis associated proteobacterium Delta 3
CTCAGATCGCAATTGAATCATGCTCCCATGTTGGTTGAAAGAGCATGCGTCATGGAGCTAAAGACGGCTCGATAAAACCGGTTCGGGCAACAGCCCGTTAACCTGTGAGCGCCGTTGTCCAGTGCCGTGACATCGACCAGAAAATGAAGTTCATCCATACGTGTCATCGTACCAAAGGTGAACCGGAACAGGCTCCCAACCGGAGGGGGTGTTCCTTGAATAACGGCTTTCGGCTGAGGGCTTTGGGTGTTTTGAAAAACAAGGGTAGGGGTGAATCGCTCCTGCACAAATTCACTGGTCAACGATAACTGTTGGCACCACCCTCCCGGGTTGCGCGCCGCAATAAGAACAGGTGATGCCCCCGTGGTGATCGATTCAACCCCGGGCAGCAGGATTTTACCGGTCTTTGCTCGGCTGTAATCGACCGCCCGAACGACAAGGCAGCGTCGGCCCCCATTGGAGAAGAACATGTAAACGCTTTGGGGCAGAATACGGCCGTATCCCGCTCGACCGAAAAAATATTGGAATTCATCCCAGGACTCTATGGCGACCGGGGTTGCAATCGGTCCGCGTTCCGTGAGACCGACAAACGCGGCAACGTCCATTCTGACATCCGCCGCAATCCCAGCCTGCAAGATGTCTTCATACACCCCGGGCGGCAGACCATAGCGCCATGGTGAGCCGGAATACGTGGCTTGAGAGATTGCCATCGGTCAAGTAAAGGTCAATTGATATTATTCGTAGGAGATATCATCGCAAACAAGAGTCAATTCCTCCATCGCCACATCGCTGCCTCCGGCTGCAGTTAGCGTGGGTCCGGTCCACTTCGACGGTCGGGCATTTTCAAGAGACCAGGTGGCCACAACTTCTTCCTTACTCCTATCCTCAGAATACAAATGGATAGTCACCGTGGCTTTTGCTGCTTGACTGCCCTTGCGCACAGCATCAGTCCACTTAAATAGATCCTCACGGCCGATAAGCCCGCGTTTTAAGGTCACTTCGCCGCTCTTATAGGTCAATGGGATCTTCCGCGGACGGTTTTTATCTTCCGTGCCCTCGCGATAATCGGCATAGGTAATCTCCGTATTTAATCCGGAGACCTCCGAAAAACCGGCATGAATCGTGTCGCCAGAGGCGATTGTAAACAACACCTTGTAGTTAAACGGACCATATGGATCGAAGCGTTCTTTCGGCATAGCGGCTCCTTTCTTGGGAGGGACGGCAGGTTAGATGATCGATGCATCTGCGGTCCACTGACCGATGCGGAAAATGACATATTCAGCCGGTTTGGTTGGTGCCACCCCGATCAAACACACCAACCGGCCGTTATCCAGATCCGACTGAGACATGGTGGAGCGGTCACATCGCACGAAGAACGCCTCTTCACTTGTTGCTCCCATCAGGGCTCCTGTGCGCCAGACCTCCGTCAAGAATGAACTAATCGTTAAACGGATCCGCAACCAAAGTTCTATATTGTTCGGTTCAAAAACTGCCCATTGCGTACCCCGATCGATTGAGTGCTCTAAAAAAATGAATAATCTCCGAACGTTAAGATACGTCCACTCTGGATCAGAACTAATTGTTCGGGCCCCCCAGACCCGATAGCCGCGACCTTCAAAAAAGCGCAGACAGTTGATGCCTTCCGGATTTAGCACGTCTTGCATGCCCTTGTTTACGTTACGGCTGAAACGCAAAACGCCACGGACCACTTCATTGGCCGGCGCTTTATGAACACCCCGCTCGATGTCTGACCGTGCGTAAATCCCCGCAATGGCGCCATCCGGGGGAAGGATGACGGTATCCCGTCCTTGACCGACAGCATTCAGCGGATTGGTGACCACAAGCCACGGATAATATAGCGCGGCGTATTTGCTATCGTGCTCTGCCCGAATACTGCCGATTTGTGACTGATCGGCATTTTGATTGGCTGACAGAATTGCGAAGCGATATTTTAAATTCTCGCAATGGCTGATAATTGAATTCCGAACCGCTTGTCGATGATTGGGATCTGTCAACCCGGCAGCACCCGGTGCAGCAACAATGGCGATATCCTCTTCTTCGGCCAGCGCATTCAATCCACGCGCGTCATGACCGTCACCATCACCGTCGAATTCAGCAGGACTGCAAACTTGGCCGTCGCTGCCGCTTGAGAATGTCTGTTTCCGATTGTTACTCGCAAGAGCACTGGATAGAAAATCAACTGCAAAATCCCTTTTTTGTTGGTCGCTCACAGGCACGGAGTCCAGTTCCAGAAAAACCAGCGCAGTTCGATCCGTTGGGGGCTCAATCCCATTGTCGGGATCTTCGTGCCTCAGCACGCTCGCAATAGACACTTCGGAATTCGGGAAGGTCGATAATCCCTGGTAAATATCTTCACGACCTTGACACTGTACCGCGACGGTGAGTAGTATTTTTTGAACTGAGGCAACAGCCGCATCGATGTTGAGAACCTGGCCATTGCGATCCACTAATTCAAATTCGTTCGCATTATTCAATTGCGCGATGCGTATGTTTGCGGGAGTCAACGCGGCTGGTCCGCCTTGGGCGATTTCCCGTGGTTTTGCGCCGGTGCCATCGAACTCCACCATGTCGCCGGGTCGCAACCCTCTCAATTGACGGTTTCCCACCTGACCGATCAGCAAATTGCCGCTTCGAAAGCCGTTCACCTCAATGTTGATGGCATTGCCCAATGCCCCTGGGTAACGGGCTTTAAATCGTGCTGAGCCGCCTAGCATGTCATTTCCGCGGGCTCGATTCGCATCGACATCCTGGTCGTAATTACCGGTTGGGTTCATCGGCCTGAACACGCGCCCGACATAGACCCTTTGCCCGCCGTTATCGAAAAACAGTTTCACTGCGTGGGCCAGATAATTATTCACCAACGCGCCTTGAAGTGACAGTTGCTCTATACCTCCGAAATGGCGTTGAAACTCGTCAAAAGAGGTAACCAATACCGGTGCACCCTTGACCGGGCCGTAGCGACACTGACCCACAAAACCGGCAGTTGAGGTGGCAACCCCTTCAATGGATTTGGCGCGAAAGCTGGTTTCTTCGACATAAACACCCGGTGCAAGATATTCCGGCATGATTCATCTCCTTTTCATTTATTGAACGATGATATCCCAACGAACCGAACGCTCCACGTGTACACTGAGGTTCGATGTGGCCTGGTCGGGCTCGCCATCCTTCAGGAAATGAAAGTTGTTCGCAGGTGTCCAGAAACTCTGAAATTCAAGGATGGTGAGTTGATCTATACTTGGTGGTAGAATCGAGAGCGCATCTTGCTCGGCGATTTCGTCAGCCCACGGGGCGATGAGCTGAAAAATTTCAACCGCTCTTATGATTTCAACGTGACGCTGATTCGTGCCGCCGATAATGATCCCTCTTTCTTGCGGAAAGAATGCCAGATACATCCCATCAATGCCGGTGTATGTTCGGATCTTACCAACATTTCCATTCAGGCGTGTTTCAAATTCGAGCCATGAAAACGGCAATGGTCTCCCCTGGTCCTTCCGAACCTGCCCCCACACTGCGGCTTTCCCAGATGAAAGCGGGAATCGAAAATTATGACGCAATAATACTCGACGTTTGATCAGACCTTCGCTGCCCGGAGGGGGCGTGATCCCCCTCTCTAGCATTTCCTTTACATGGTAGCGTTCCGGTTTGACATCGATTTCCAATGCATAAGGCTGATAGTAGTTTTTTGGATCTTGAATAAAAATTCTTTGCTTTCCGACAGGTAGTTTTAAAAAGCCATATGTACTGGTGCTATCGTGAAAAATCGGGATTTCCGAGCTCTCCTGGGACCAAACGTGCAACCCTTGAACTGGTGATCCGGAAATATCCCGAGTGGTTTCAGGAGGAACGGCCGAAATAATTTCTGTGCCGTGATACTCGTTTACTTCCAGGGCCAATATGCCGATTTGAACTCTCCGCTCGGGGGATGAAAATTCGGCACGTTCGACCAGATTCATATGCTCGCTCCCGGAACGTAGATGTTTGTATAGGTTTCAACGTACGGTGTTTCGTGTTTTTCAATGGCGGTCAATCGCACGGGCCGGATGAGATAGGGGATAGATAGATGATAGGCTGGTTCGAAGGAGTCCCACAGTCTCAGTATATCTTCATTGGTCATTGACTCCATACAAATTCGAATTGCATCAGTATCTCTCCAAATTGCATTTTCGGCCAGAAGACTTCCTGATATAATGGCAAATTCATCCAATATCTCGATACAGCGACTCAACATAAGATGCTCGCCAATAGCGTTACCGGACCACACTGTTAGAATATAATGTAGATGCAATCCTAACGCGACTGAGGCAGCTGTGTCTTCAGTCGGTGAATATTCGTAATGTCTTCGCGATGCGTCAACATCAATTCGATAAAGGAATAGCGAAACATGGTTGACAGTTTTAGGTTTAAAATCTTCGGTGGTAAAGACTCTGAAGGAGAAACCGTCCAGACCGCCGTATTTCTCCAAGTATTTCATTTCCAATAGATTTCTGAGGGAAGAACTGACTCCGTCGAGTGTCATGAATACATCCTATGGATAGAAATACTTATGGCTGTGTTATATTCGGTACTTTATCTGTCGGAGTCCTGCTGAATTTCGCCAAATTTTAATTCGTATTCATCGACCGTTGCTTGGAGCGCCGACAACAGCGATTTTGCGTACGATGGATGTGTTATTATTCTGCCGCAAAGCTCCGCCTGGTCGTTTTCGGGATAGTACTGACCGTAAACGATTATGAATTCAGCGGAGTTGTAGCCAATTTTGAAAAAGTTGGCGTATCTTCCTTCGACGGCATTCTCATTCCTGGAAGATGTTCTTTCCGGGCCCATCCAAACCTCACTCTAAGTAATTGATGCGCTCGCATTTGAAAGTGAGCCCAACTTCAATCTCTCTAAGCAATAGTAGTGCCATGAATCGCGGTCGGATCTTTTGACCTTCATAGGTGTTGGAAATCAGAGGTGTTTGCTACCTTGTCGGCGGGAAACAGTGCACTGCAGCATTTATTAGGAATGCGGATCGAATGTTACAGTCATAGAGAGAAGTTTATATCCGGCTCCGGGATGATAAAGGAAAGCAAATAACTGGATAGATCCCCAAAGACTTGAAATAATGACATTTGTTTATAAGAGTGGAGGAAAAGAAGGAGTTGAATATAATGCAGAGGAGAGATGTTACATTTTGAAGTGACGGTGTTACGTGGAAATAAAGAGCACCTTATCGTATGCGGCAGGTCGTGAGCTACGCCAACATTGAAGGGGGATGTTTATCGTGCAGACTTCCGATTTTCGACGATTCGATATTTCGTGATCTTGCGGTAGAGGGTCATGCGTGACCAGTTGAGCTTGGCCGCGGCGGTGCTCTTGTTCCAATTGGTTTCCATAAGCGCCGTGAGAATACGCTTGCGTTCATCAGAAGGTGCATGCTGATGTTTCGTGAGTTTCTGTTTCAGATGCGTCGGCAAATCGACGTAATCGATGTGTCCCTCGGGGAGGTTGATAAACGCCCCTTCGAGAACATTCATCAGTTCGCGAACATTTCCCGGCCAATTGTAGCGCATCAGCAGTTGCAGGACATCTTTTTTCAGACCCTGAACATTTCGTTTGAATTTTCGGTTGAACATTTTAATGCCGTGGGCAATCAGTTCCGGAATGTCCTCCCGGCGCTGCCGCAGGGGCAGCATGTCCACCCTGGCAACGTTGAGCCGATAGTACAGATCTTCCCGGAATTTACCTTCCGAAATGAGCTCCTCAGGTTCTAAATTCGTTGCGGCAATGACCCTGATATCCAGGGCGGTGGATGATTTTGCCCCCAGGGGCTGAACCTCCTTCATCTCGACACTTCGCAATATCTTTGCCTGGGTGTACATCGACATCTCGCCAATCTCGTCCAGGAAAATGCTGCCACCGTTTGCCAGTTCGAACTTACCCGGCATGTTGGCCACGGCTCCGGTGAAAGCCCCTTTGCTGTATCCGAACAACTCGCTCTCCACCAACGTGTCGGGAAGGGAAGCGCAGTTGACGCAAACGAACGGTTTGCGATGTCGTGGACCCTGAACGTGGATGTATTTTGCCGCCAGCTCCTTGCCGGTGCCGGTCTCGCCGGTGATCAGTACAGTGCTGTCGGTCGATGCCACCTTTGACAGGTACGCCTTTACGCCGCGCATGGGCGGGCTTTCCCCAATCATATCCTTTGGCGGATTGAAATCGGGAAACACGATATTGTCTACCGGGGAATCCTTTCCTGGATCATCACTCAGTATCTTCCGTATTCGATCCACAAAATCATCGGCAGCAAGCGGGGCTGTAAAATAATCGGTTATCCCCGCCCTGAACGCCCTGATGACCCGGGATTCCGAGCTATGCCGCGTGATCAGAACTAGCGGGATATGTCTGTCCCTCTTTCGGATATAGTGTATCGTCTTAAGTGAATCTTCGGCCTCCCCCAGACAGCAACCGATGATCAGAAGATCCGGTTTCTGGCGCCGTAATAGACGGAAGGCGCGGGCTTTTTCCGGAATCTCGATGACCTCGAAGCCATGCCGCCCTAACAGATATTTTACGCCGCGCCGTAACCTTTCATCGCCTTCTGTGATTAGAATTGACGTCATCGTGCATCCTCCGGACTGTTGCCGATACGACGATGTCAGACCTCAAGCCCGGATATGACCGGGTGTGGCAACCTTCATGGGATGACCGGGCTCTTGATTTCCATCGATTCAAATAACAGAAATATCAACCTGCCCGTTTGCAGTAGAGAACCTCAATCGAGAGGATAACAATGTTGCGGTCAGCAATAGGACGCCCCGTGCCGATACTGAGTGAATTTGAAATCACTGTTTGGTATCGAACGTGCCGTCAAATAATCCGTAAAACGGATTCACCTGCAACCGAGCAACTACGAGGAAGCAGAGTTTCACAACAGGAGCAGAACATTGGGGTGAAAAAATCAGGGGGCTGAGTCAAATGCCGCAGGGTAAATCAAATTCGCTTTAAGGAACAGATCTCAGAGGTGGAAAGACTGTTTGGAAACAGGAAACCCCATTCCGTGATGGAAACTTAAAGACCTGAGTTTGTTTTGCGTTTTGTGCCGGCTGATCGTTCGAAAAGAGGATTTATTTAGAATCGGTACACATATTTTCTTATTCACTGCAACCCCACATGTCAAGGCAAAACTGTAACAACTTGTTTTTTATACAATTATTTAACAGTCAGAAAGGTTACTCATTGGTGAGTTCCACCGGCACCGGCGCCACATCCCGAAAGGCCTCATCCACCCGTTGCTGACACTCCCTGTAGGACGCAAAGTCCGCCAGCACCAAATAGTTGTCCCGGTATAGCAATGAATCCGTGATGGATTTAAACAGGTCGGGCTGCTCTTTTGAGAAATGGCCGCTCCACACCGCATCGATGGCGGCTTTCAGCGCCGGGTCCGCGTGGTATGCGGCATACGGCTGGTACCCCGAGGATTTCAGGGCTGAAATCTGATCGACCGTGAGGCCGAAGAGAAAGAAATTCGCCTCTCCCACCTCTTCACGGATTTCGACGTTGGCACCGTCCAGGGTTCCGATGGTCAGCGCGCCGTTCATGGCGAACTTCATGTTGCCCGTGCCGGAGGCCTCCTTGCCGGCGGTGGAGATTTGCTCGGAAAGATCGGCGGCCGGATAAATCCGTTGGGCATTTTTCACCGTTAAATTCGGTATAAAAACCACCTTCAAGCGGCCGGCCACATCCGGATCGCTGTTCACCGTCTCGCCCACCGAATGAATCAGTTTGATGATCCGTTTGGCCAGATCGTATCCGGGGGCGGCCTTTCCCGCGAAGATAAAGGTGCGGGGAACGATGTCGATCTCTGGGTTTTTTTTGATCTCCTGATACAGCGATATGATGTAGAGCAGGTTGAGGTGCTGGCGCTTGTAGGCATGGATACGCTTGACCTGGATGTCGAACATGGATTCCGGATCGACCGTGATGCCGGTTTTGGTTTGGATCAGGTCGGCCAGCCGATGCTTGTTGTCCAGCTTGACCCGGCGCCAGTTTTTCTGAAAATCAGGGTCGTCCGCAACGTCTTCCAGCTTGCGCAGCGCGGTCGGGTCTGTCACCCAGCCCTCGCCCACCGTACGGTCGATCAGCTCGGCCAACGCCGGGTTGCTGAGCAGCATAAACCGCCGGGGCGTGACGCCGTTGGTTTTGTTGGTGAATGTATCCGGCGCCATCTCGTAAAAATCTCGCAGGACATCCTTCTTCAGGAGGTTCGTGTGCAGCGCGGCCACCCCGTTGACGGCATGGCTGCCGGCACAGGCCAGGTTGGCCATGCGCACGGCCTTTCCGCCGGATTCGTCGATCAACGACATGCGTGCCAAACGCGCATCGTCTCCGGGGAAACGTTCGCGAACCGTTTCAAGGAAGCGATGGTTGATTTCGTAAATGATCTCCAAATGACGCGGCAGTACCCGCCGGAACAGCTCCAGGGGCCAGGTCTCGAGCGCTTCGGGCAGCAGGGTGTGATTGGTGTACGCAAACGTGCTCCGGGTGACCTGCCATGCGGCATCCCAATCCATGCCGTGTTCGTCCACCAACAGGCGCATCAGTTCCGGGACCGCCACCGCCGGGTGGGTGTCGTTGAGCTGAACAGCCCAGTACCGGTGGAATTCTGACAGGTGGCCGCCGGCCTCGAGGTGAATCTTGATCAGGTTCTGGATCGAGCAGGAGACAAAGAAATATTGCTGCTCCAGCCGCAGGCGCCTGCCGGCCGCCGGCTCGTCGTTGGGATAGAGGACTTTGGTGAGGTTCTCGGAGCCGACTTTATCTTCCACGGCCCGGTAGTAATCGCCGCTGTTGAAGGCCTGGAAATCGAAGGACTCCACCGCCTGGGCTTTCCAGAGCCGCAGCGTGTTGCACGTGTTGACCCGATAACCGGAGATGGGCGTGTCATAGGGGGTTCCTTTCACCACCCGGTGGGGGACCCATCGCACCCGATAATGCCCCTCATCGTCATGATAGCTTTCCGTGGTGCCTCCCAGCTTGACCTCGAATGCCGCTTCGGGTCGATAAATCTCCCAGGGATTGCCCAGGTGCAGCCAGTTGTCGGTCATCTCCACCTGCCAGCCGTTCCGGATGGCCTGGTTGAAAATCCCATGCTCGTACCGTATCCCGAATCCGATGGCCGGCACTTCCAGCGCCGCCAGCGAATCGAGATAGCAGGCGGCCAGGCGGCCGAGACCCCCGTTCCCAAGGCCCGGCTCGGGCTCCTGTTCCAAAAGATCGTTCAGATCCAGGCCCAGCTCCGCCACGGCTTCAGCTACCGGTCCGCGCAGGTTGAGATTCACCAGATTTTTCCCGAGCTGCGGTCCCAGCAGAAACTCCGCCGACAGGTAGCACACAATCTTTACGTCGCGCTGCAGCCAGGTTTCGACGGTCTTGATCCAGCGCTGCAGCAACCGGTCGCGCACCGTGTAGGCCAGGGCCATGTAGTGGTCATTGCGGGTGGCAATTTCGGGGAATTTCCCTTGCACGAAAAAAAGGTTGTCCAGGATGGCGCGCCGGAGGGTCTCGATGCTCGTTCCGGTGCGGTCGTCTTCGATTAGAACGTTGGCGCGATGAAGAATCTCCGGCGGTTTATCCATGGTGGTTGTCTCCGCGATGTAACTCAATGATTTCCATGCGATTATTGCGATTGGGGTGCTTCCGCGAAGGGCCTTCGGTCAGGATCACCAGGTGGCCGTCGATATCCTGTTCGGCAAAACAACGCCGAATCCACGAACGCCAGTTGGCCGGGTGGTCGGGCTCCAGAACCGATTTTACCCCATAGGATAACAGAAGCGATTGGCAGGTCTGCTTCGATGAGCTGACAGCGACCACCCAAACCGGAAGCCGGAAACGGCTGATACTTCTTGCGGTCGCACCACTGTGGGTGGGCACCACAACAGCCGCCGGACGGATATGGTGCAACAGATTGCCCACGCTGAGGGCGATGAGGTCCTGCAGGCGCGGTATCGTGCCCTGATCTCCCCCCAGGTCCATCAGACTCCGCCCCGGAAGGGTGAGACGCTGGGGTTCGATGGAGGCGGCAATTCTTGCGAGCATGGTCACGGCATCCACCGGATATCGTCCCATGGCCGATTCACCGGACAGCATCACCGCATCGGTACCATCGAGAATGGCATTGGCCACATCGGTGGCCTCTGCCCGGGTGGGACGACGGTTTGCGGTCATTGACTCCAGCATTTGGGTGGCGGTGATCACCGGCTTGCCCAGCGCATTGGCCTTTCGCATCAGTTGTTTTTGAACAACAGCGATGCTTTCGATGGGGATTTCCACCCCCAGGTCACCACGGGCGATCATGATGCCGTCAACGGCGGTAAGGATTTCTTCGATATTGTCGATGGCACGGGAGCGTTCGATCTTGGCGACGATAAACGGGTCGTAATTCAGTTCAGCGGCGGCATTCCGCACGGCCCGGATGTCCGCTGCGTTTTCGACAAACGACTGGCTCACGGCGGTCAACTTATGTTCGGCGGCAAATTTGAGCCAGGTAAGGTCGTGATCGGTAAACGCGCCGATGCTCAAATCGATCCCGGGGAGATTGAGGCCTTTGCGGGATCGCAACTCATAACCCACCATCACGGTGCAGTGGACATCCGAACCCTCAACCCGGTCGACCCGTAACTGCAGGTAGCCGTCATTCAGGTACACACGGTCTCCGGGCCGGACCACTTTCGGCAACCGTTGGAAGCTCACCGACACCCTGCTGCGGTCACCGATAATGTCCTCTGTTGTCAGCGTGAACGGGTCTCCGACCTCCAGCTCGACCGGCTCTTCGGCAAACGTGCCGAGCCTGATTTTGGGCCCCGGCAAGTCCCCCATAATGGCCACATTGCGCCCGACGGCCTTTGCGGCGGCACGGATGACCTCAATTTTCGTTTCATGCTCTTCAAAACTGCCATGGGAAAAATTCAATCGCGCCACGTTCATACCGGCCTGAATCATCTTTTCCAAAACAACGGGGGATTCGGAGGCCGGCCCGATGGTGCAGACAATCTTTGTTTTATTGTTCGGTAACGCCATAATTCAATGCTTCCTTTTGGGGAACGCCGGCCGCGCAATACCGGAATGTTCCTGAATCTTTGCCGGGGAGGGTGTTTATGAATGCGCGCTACTTTTCCGCCAGCGGGTTTGCCACTGCCTTGGTGGCCTTGGCGACCTTCTCCGGATCGCCGAGGTAATAATGGCGAATCGGCGTCAAATCCTCTTCGAGCTCATAGATCAGGGGGATACCCGTGGGAATGTTCATGCCGACGATGTCGTCGTCCGGTATGTTATCCAGGTATTTCACCAGCGCCCGCAGACTGTTTCCGTGGGCGGCGATCAGCACGCGTTTTCCCGCCTGAACGTCGGGCGCAATGGTGTTCTGCCAGTAAGGCAGGAAGCGGGCGACCGTATCCTTTAAACATTCGGTAAGCGGCAGCTCATCCTCCGACAGACCCGCGTATCGGGGGTCGTGGCCGGGGAACCGGGGGTCGTCTCTGGTCAGCGGCGGCGGCTGGATGCGGTAGCTGCGGCGCCAGATCTGGACCTGTTCCAGCCCGTGCTTTTCAACGGTTTCGGCCTTGTTGAGACCCTGCAGCGCACCGTAATGCCGCTCGTTCAAGCGCCAGCTGCGCTTCACCGGTATCCACATGAGATCCATCGCTTCCAGGGCCAGCCACAGGGTTTTAATGGCCCGCTTGAGAAGCGACGTGTAGGCGATGTCGAAACTGAAGCCGCCGTTTTTCAACAGGCGTCCGGCGTCCATTGCTTCTTCCACCCCTTTGGGCGTGAGTTTGACGTCCGTCCAGCCGGTAAACCGGTTTTCCTTGTTCCATACGCTCTGACCGTGACGCACCAACACGAGTGTGATCATTTTCTATCTCCCGATGAGAGGATCGCCAATTAACATGAACGCCGGGTAGCCTTTCTCACGCTATTTCGGTATTGGCATAGATGCCGCGAACCGGCAACCGGTTTTTACATTCAGGGAACCCTTCATGTATTTTGCAGGTTGGCACGGATTGTAATCTAAACACCGCGATGCCGACCCCATGACCTTTCCTTACGGCCCTTATAGCGGCGAAGTTGCTACGCTTCCGGCAAATACAATCAGGGTCCCATCGGATATTTAAAGGATGAGAAACTGGCGCATCGCGTCTTCCAGGTGTCGGCGCTGCCGTTCAAAGCTTTCATCGTCCTTGACCCTTTCGAATTTCATGATGTCACCGAATCGAAGGGTGACTTTCGAAAAGGGCTTGGGCAGGAAAAATTTGTCCCAACTGTTGAAGTACCATGCCCGGTCGGCGGCGGTATAGAACGGAACGACGGCGGCACCGGTTAAATGGGCCATCCGGATGGCGCCTGCCTTGACGATGCCCGCAGGCCCCAGGGGGCCGTCCACGATGTGCCCGGCCAGTCTGGAGACCCTTAATTGCCGGATCATCTCTTTTAACGCTTTTGCTCCGTCTTTGGACGAAGACCCCCGCACCGTGCGCCAACCGGACCGTTCGGCAATACCGGCGATGATCTCGCCGTCCTTGCTCTGACTGATCATCAGGCTTGGATCGAATTCCCGGTAGTGCCGAAAGTAGCGGATGGCCGAAAAAAACTGTTGGTGCCAGGTGCACAAAAGGACGCTCCCCCCGCTTTTCAGATAGTCCATCCATGGCTGTTCATTTTCGACCGTGAGACGGAAGGTCCACGAATAGGCCCGGATAAACCGGTACAGGAAGGAGAGTCCGGGGCCGGACGTGATGAGACGATAGGATCTAATTCCCACAACAATGATCTCCTGGGGATAAAAAGAATTCCGGCATTATTATAACGGAGCAAACCTCGTTAGAGCAATTGGTTTCGATTCAATCCGTATGTATACAATACTGCACCCCGACCTGATGTGCCTTCAACGGTCGTTTTCGCATGAAATGGCCTGATAGGGGCTTGACAAAACTATGCTAAAATATACTTTTTCAACCAAGGAGCGCAATTATGAAGTTTAGCGATTTTTTCCTTCCAAAAATTGCGCGTTCCAACCCCAAGGTCCGCAAAGAAGCGGTCCGAAGCGAAGTGAATGCTGAACTGCTGAAACAGGTTGCCGAGAAAGACGCCGATCAAGAGGTTCGCGAGCTGGCCAGACAGCGAGTGACGGAACTCCGGGTGTAACGCCCAGCGATGAACGTGAAAGAAGAATCGGCGACGGTGCTGCGATTGTACGGGTTGTGCTCACCATCTTTTGCGTGAAACAGAGCTGGCGGAACGGGTTACGGATGCCGGCGATATGCCCTGCGCCAACGGCAGAGAGTTCTTCATGCTAAAAACACCCTGTCTTTGTTCCCTTGTTTATCCAGTCTTTATCAGACAGTAAGCATCTCTTGGTCGCCCTCCGGATCGATTATCGCATCAGTATAACGCGCGCACCTGCCCCATGAGCGGGGTCTTTACCGGGGCCGCGACCCCGTAAATGACGACGATGCCCGAGCCCCCGCCTCAGTTCGCCGGGCGTGCGGGACCCATGACGGGCGTCTTCACCGGCGATGCCACCCCGTAGATGACCACGATGCCGTCACCGCCCCCCTTGGTGGAAGTCGGGCGGGCAGGATCGGGGTTGTCCAGAGCATCGATAACGTTCCAGTTGTTTGCGACCCAGACATTGCCGGCCGGATCGACCACCGCGTCGGTGACCATCTGGATGCTGCCGCTCTGGAACACGTGAATGACGTCGCCGGTCTTGGCACCCTCAGTGCGCCCCTTCGGCTCGGCGCCGGCCATCAGGCCCACACCGCGACCCCAGAAGTTGCCGAACCAGACGTCGTCGTTGCCGTCGATCGACACCCCCCAAGGCACGAAGACTGCCTTGTCGCCGGTGAAGCCCTTCGGCGCGGGCTGGGTGCCGTCGGGTCGGATCATGTTGAGCACGCCGGTGGGCCTCGACGCACTGATCTCGCCCTTGCGAATGAATGGCAGGAGGTGCTCGAGGACGAGTTGGAACTGCTTCATGATCGGCGTGCCGGCCGGGAAATCCGGCGGCGGGACGCCCTCAGACATATTACTTGCCACCCAGAGATTACCCTTGGAGTCGAGAGCGACGCCGCGGACAGCGGTCCCAACCGGAAAGGACTCGACCTTGGCTGGATCGTCGGCGGGAAACCGCACGACGTCGGTCCCCTGTGAGTTGCTGACCCAGACCCGGTCCTGGGCATCGATGGCGATGCCGAACGGCGACTTCAGCCCCTTGACGTTCACGATCCGTCCGTCCTTCACCCGTCCGCCGGGGAAGTGCAGCAGACTGTTCTTCGTGGCGTCCGCGATCCAGACGTCGCCATTCGCCGCGGTGCCGACCCCCATCAGGTTGCCGATCGTGCCGGCCATGGGGACGTCGGACTCTTTGCCGACCGGATTGCCATCGAAGTTCATCACGCCGATCGTATTATTCAAGGCTCCGAGCCAGACTTTGTCGAGCGCCATGCCGGTGCCCCATCCGATACCGTCGACACCCATACCGGTGAAGCCGGTGATCGCCGGGGACACTGCCGTCCCGTTGGGCAGGAGTTTGATCGTGCCGCCACCGATGTTGTTAAGGACGCCGGACTGCGAGCCCGCCATCCAGTTCTGGCCGCTCCAGACGTTTCCGTCGGCATCGATCTGCAGCTTGCCGGGGCTATAAATTCCGCCGCCCGCGAATTTCAGGATCATGGCGAAGTCGGGCGGGGAATACGCCAGATAAGGCACCAACGGAGCAGCGCGGCGGCTGCCGTCTTTCGGTTGCGGATAGGCCTTATCAAACAGCGCGTACAATTCTTTCGGGGTGGCCCAGGGTGTACGCGCGATACCGGCCATGGCATCCAGCGTATTCTTTGGTGTCGTGCCGCCGGTTGGGGTCGCAGTTTTAAGGAAATCGGCGCGCCATGCATCGTCAGCCACGGTGCCGGTCGCGGGATCCACCAGGTTCGGCGCATTGCCGGCGGCGATGCGCAGCCCCAACAGGTTGCCACGGATAGCCGTGCCGTCGATGAACCGGGCGCTGGTAAAGACCGAGGCGACCGTGGTCAACTCGTTGACCACCACCTTATCCGGCGGCTCGTGGCCGAGCACGGACATGAGTACGAGGGCGTCATCGGCGCCGCTCTTGGCGGTCAGGTATAAGACGTGGCCGTCTCCACGGGTGCGGACGCCCCGGATCTTAAACCGGCCGCGTTGGTTGCTCGTGACCGTGGCCAGAGATTTGGGTGAGGCATTGCCGGCCGTTCTCCAGAGGGTCACGGTGGCGCCACCCACCGGCTGGCCCGATACCATCAGCGTCCCCTCGATGCCTTTGGAGAAAGCGGCATGGCCGGGCAGTGTGAGCGTCAATAATAATATGATTATCGTTGCTGCTGGAATTTTCATTTTGTGTTCCTCCTCCTGTCAACATCGTTTCTCGGTAGATGGGTCGAAGTTGTGGCATCCCTTGCCAACGAACATGACTCACGTGGAAGGCAGCGGGGAGCATGCACTGCCGGGGCCCCATGGACAAACCCGTATTGGGCGTGCCCGGCCTGGATGGCGGATTGGATCTGCGCCTTGAAAGCCTTCAGATTGAACGACGCGCCTTTTTGCATCGGCGGACTCGCAGAACGCCACGATACATTAGGAAACGTGTATTCTCGTAGGTACTTTAATGTTCCGTAGCTTTCTTTGTGAACGGAATCGTGTGGTTTGCTACGGAGGTGCCGGGCAGAGGTATGAACGTCAGCCCGTTGATGCTAACCGGCTCGCTCGCGAACCTTGTAAATGCGTTCTGCGGCGTCGAGAAGATCGGGGATGGTTTTAAGCAAGCTGACGACCCCCAGCACTAATACACCATGATGAACACCCGCGTCGAAATGGACAAGATCCGTGTAAAGGGTGTGCCAGTCCTCCGATAAGGCCGTCACGATCAGGACCACCGACACAAAAAGGTCTGTGAGCGGATGGTCAAGAATAAGGCGAATGATCCGCATTGAAAACTTCTCCTGCTATGAAGTTTCAGAATCTGTTTCACCCGGCCGCCCGACGTCGTATCGTCAGTTCCTGCGGTTATTTAGTGAACTCCTGCGGCGATCCCGAAGGTTATTGTCTGAATCCGGTCCGGGGGCGTCTGTTAACTGGTCATGCAGATATGGATGATTTGAAAAAAACCACTGCTATAAATATTAAGAATGTTTGCCGGCAAAGCAATTTTCAGGAATTGTAGTCGTTGCCATAATTATGTTTCGATAGAAGGTAGGGATTCGGGGGCTGGATTTTTCACTGCAAGATGGATCCTACGGCGTCATACCGGAGCCACGCCGCTTGAACGGTTCTGCATAACGCGGTTTCCCGCTAAAGCGCATGACGCAACGGTATCCTCCATCGAATATGTGATGTGCAGGTGCCGTTCCATTATTAATTCCTGCGATGTTGAAGAAATCGCCGCCTGAAGGCGAAAAGAACCGGCAGTCCGCCGGCCAGTAGCCACCCGGCAGAGGGGATCGGGATGGTGGTGCCGGTTACCTCGAAGTAGTCGAAGATGGCCCAAGCGCCCGAGTAAACACCGGTATATCCGGCATCGTTTGAATAGAACGGATAGGACCCATCGTCCACGTCGATTGTGGCCAGGGGGGCGAGCGTTTCCAGTGCGTCATACAGGGACACGCTGATATTCTCATAAGCGGCAGTCAACCACGTTGATGTGTCCTTTCAAATGCAACACATTCCAGCCGCCCCTTTATTACCGCCTGATGAAATGGTTTTGCATTATCCCAGAAATTAGAGTCGCGGCATGGCTTTTCCGAAAACCACTTCCAATTTTATTTTAAAGCGGCCTTTCCCTTGGGAAGGGATTTGACCCCCATGGTGTGGATCAACTGATTGATATCGGTGGTTTTAAGGTTCATGCCGCCATCGGACACCGGCAGCAGAATGATCTTCCTGCCCTGCAGGGCTTCGGCGAGCCGCAGTTTGACGAAGGCCTCACCCCGGTGCCGGCCAGGCCATTGTTCATTTCCTGGATACCCTGGCTTCAGCAATCCCTTCGGCCTTGATGGCCTCGGGCGGCAGTTTCTGCTTTTCGAAATAGACATCGGCGACATAGAGTTCTTCGGCGGTCCATTTCCCGAAAATGCCATGCGGCCTGCTGCGCGCGACGGTTTCGCTCCCTTTGCCCGGATTGCTGTTATTGCGGTTTTTCAGGAAATCTGGTGTGATGGATGCGACGGATTCAATTCATTTGGCATCACCACCTGGGAGCACTCATGACGGTAAAGCGCACACATCTGAAGATTCTCCATGTGCTCGGTCAGTTGCCGGATGCCACCGGCAGCGGCATCTACCTGCAGGCCATGATGCGTGAGGCCGCCGTTTGCGGCCATGAAAATTTCATGATCGCCGGCATTCAGACCGGCCAGGACGTCGAACTGCAGGGCGTTGTCCCCGGCCAGTGCCGTTTTGTCCGGTTTGACGGGGGTGATATTCCGTTTCGTATCCCCGGCATGACCGATGTCATGCCCTACCCCAGCACCCGGTTTGCCGATCTGTCCGAATCCGATGTCGACACCTACGAAACGGTGTTTACCCGGGTGCTGACGGACGTCGTGACCGCGTTCAGACCGGATATCATCCACAGCCATCACCTCTGGTTGGTTAGTTCCCTGGCGCGGCGTCTGTTCCCGAAGATCCCGGTCGTGGCCACCTGCCACGGCACGGATCTGCGCCAATTCCAGAATTGTCCTCACCTTCGGGACAGGGTGGTGAGCGGGTGCGGTCGCCTGAGTGCGGCCATGGCCCTGGGTGCGTCCCAGAAGCAGGACATCGAGGGTCTTTACCGGCTGCCGCCGGAACGGGTGGTCGTCACCGGGGCCGGTTACAGCGACACCCTTTTTACTTCCGGCGCCAAACCCGCCCCCCGCCCCGTCCAGCTGGTTTACGCGGGCAAGCTCTTGAACGCCAAGGGTTTGCCCTGGTTGTTGAAGGCCCTGAAAACGATCCCGGCGCCGGAATGGCAGCTGCACCTGGTGGGGGGTGGAAGCGGTATGGAAAAAGACGAATGTCTGCGCCTGGCGAGGGATCTGGGGGAACGGGTGGTGATACACGGCCAGATTCCGCAGAAGCGCCTGGCCGCCCTATTCAAAACGTCCCATATCTTCGTGCTGTCGTCTTTTTTCGAGGGCCTGCCGCTGGTGGTGCTGGAGGCTCTGGCCAGTGGTTGCCGTGTGGTTGCCACAGACCTTCCTGGCGTTCTGGAGGTCGTGGGCGATTGCAACGTCGATTATATCTCCCTGGTCCGGACCCCGCGTCTGAGAAAGATGGACCAGCCGTATCCCGAGGATCTGGCGGCGTTCGAGCAGGATCTGGCCCGGGCCCTTGACATCCAGATCGCGGGGGCCCTCCGCCACCCCCAAATCGACCTCGCGCCCATCGAAGATACATTGGCCGCCTTTACCTGGAGCGGTATCTTCGCAAAGGTTCAGCAGGTCTACTTCAAGGTGCATTCGCCCGAACACCGATTGCATTCTGAATCGAAGAGGCCGCCTGTGGAAAAATCATGAGAATATCGATGAACCATCTTGACAGAATTTCATTATGAATCATATGAATCAGATGATCGGTTTCTATAGTATATATTGATGATCCTACCGCATATTGAGATTCATCCTGTTACAGCACACAACGGCTGCATTTCTCCTTATATTGAGATTCATCCTGTTACAGCACACAACGGCTGCATTTCTCCTTTTTCCGCCCCCGAGATGGGCCCCTGACCATTTCCATTATAGCGGACGGATCGTCGATTGAGACTTCGGCGATACCCTTGGCGGTTCCCCCTTGATGGAAGAGAAAGGCTTCAAACAATCTGAAGCGTCTCTCAAAAATTTCTGTTTGTCCTGTAATACGTGAAAATTAGGTAAGGCGGGAGTGCGTCTGGCATTCCCCATTCTCAGGACAGCCAGGAAGAGACCCCCGTCGCCCTTAACCCGGACATTGCACCAAAAGGAGACGTTCATGGCCAAGCGCACACCTTAATTTATTCAAACAGATGTGTGATCCCGCTCAGCGGGAGGCACTTCGAGATGAAGCTGTAGTCCTTCTACCGCGAGCCTCGAATAACGCCGGCCATGGATGTCTCCTTTTGGCCCGCAGGGTGAAATCTTTTCAGGCCTTGCATCAGTGTTTCAACGTGACACATTGCATCGCCGCCGGTTGGATCCGTATTCACGTTAAGGAACTGATATTATTTTTTTCTATACGTTTGCTGAAAAGATTTCATGCAATATTCGGGCTAACCACGGGCAATCCGTATAACGTTTAACTCGAAGGAGGTGTAAGGTGACAAAAATGGCTTCGACGGTGATCATTGTCCTTCTGACAATTCCAGTGGCCGCAATCGGCGCGTTTTATCCTCCCGTTGGCCCCGATCCGGCTGCGCCGCCCGGCACAGCGGAAGGAAGTGGAATTCAATCAGGCGCATTCACCTATGCTGCCGGAGACTACATTACCTTCGACAGTATTTTCATCACAAACGAACCGACAGACACATCGGACCCGGACCATGACAGCGACTGGTTCGGTGTTGGTCTTTTTAACGCCACAGCCCCATTCGCCCCTTCGTTGGAACTCACGGTTATTGGTGATGTTGGTGGTGCCTCAAGCTGGCTTCCAATTGACGGCGGGGCGGGTGTTACAGGGCCTAATGGTGATTCTTTCCTTTCACAGACGGATTACTACAAGACAACCGGGGCGGGTACATATTCTCTTCCGAATACGTATGCCGGACAATCGGTCAAATTCGGTATCGGGGTATTTGACCTGAACAATGCTTCCGGAGCTTCGGCCCTTCTGGTCGACAACATTCTTTGGACGGACAGCACCGGTACCGTTACAAAGGGGTTCTGGGACTTTGATGCACCTGCCGACCCCTGGAGCGCGGAAGGCTTTTTCTATCCGGATGGCGGTCCTGCCGGCCTGTTCGAGGTGCTGCCCGATACGGCACTTCCGGAGGTGACCAAGCCTGGCTCAGGAAACTATGCCTATTTGTCCACATTCGAAGATGAGCTGCCGGTACCGGCTCCGACCCCGGTAATTCTTCTCGCTTCGGGTCTGATTTTGCTTGTGGGAAGCAAACGACGGAGTTCTCATTCATGATAGGAGCAAATCAACGTGCCCTGATAAAACACCGAACATCGGCTGATGGTACTAAGGTGTCAGCTCGATGCCATGCCCATTGGATATCCGGTTCCTACTTCTTGACCTTGGGGGAACGGCGCAGCCCGCCTCGAGCATGGCGACAGGAGCCTTTGTTCTCTCCAACGGAAGCGATGGCATTCGGCGCATCAGCGCATCTGCTGCTTACGCCTGAAGCTTTCTGCGAAACGAATTGAGCTGGATGATATGCTGCCGCTCCTGGCGGATGATATCGTCCAGCCTGTCCCGGCCTAAATTGGGGGGAACCATGTCCTTCAAGCCGATGTAGAAAAGGATCGACTCTTTCTCCAGACCGAGGGCGATATCGATGATTTCCGTGATCGATTCCTTGCCCGTGAGCGCGTCGGCGGCCGCCGGACTACCCTCACCGCCGTGGGTGTCTGCCATGGCAGCGAGATATTGAGCAGATTCATTCAGAGGGTCGAATACGGTCTGGGTTTTTTCCGCCTCGGAGATGCGGGTTCTCATCTTCTCGAACGTCACCTTGTGCGTATCCTCCATGCCGGCCAGTTGTTCCAGTGTCTCCCGGTTCCGCAGCTCCGACTGTCGTTCTGCGGCTTTCCGGTAGAACCGGGCACCGTTTTCTTCAATCCGGATCGCAATTTTCAACATTTCATCCGCGTTGAAATCATATCTCATCGAATACCCCCTTTGTATTTGATAGCGATTGCCAGAATTGCGTTCCGATCCACCATTCCGGTTACCAGGTGACACTCATCATCGTACAGTTCAGCCCGCTGTCGATGCCCATGAGGGTTAACGCCATAATGGCTCTCGCGGCTTGAAGACCTGTACGTCGTACTCCCCTCTGACGGTAACCCTAGGCCACAATAGCGTTGACCAATACACACCAATGACTTCTCCGTCCGGATCGACAATATCGAATGCCTCTGGTGCATTTTGATTATTTCGCATCACGCTGCGGATGAGCCGGTTGAGGTCCTGAGACTCCAGATCGATTTCTCGCCAGAACCTGGCGGTTTGCCGCCAGGGCGGCTTGAGCCCGATGATGGCGTCCGGGGCCCGATTCCTTCCGGTGGAATAATAACGATAGTCGGCCGGAGGACGGCCTTCATTGAACGCTTGCGTCATCTCCGCGTTTCGCCGGAGCCCACCGGCTCCACCCGCAATACTTATGGGTGGTACCAGCAATAAAACGACACAAAGAATGGATAGGCATATCGTTATCTTCATAGGGCACTCATTATTTTCGAAATGAAGTGGCTATTCAATGCAATAGCCATCACCAGGTCACACTCATCATCGTACAGTTCAGTCCGCTGCCGATGCCCATGAGGGCCACATGACTGCCGGCATGCAATCGACCTTCTTCGTCCGCCTGGGCCAGGGTGATCGGCAGGGCCGCCGGTCCGATATTTCCCAGGGTGTAAAAATTAAGGTGAAATTTTTCTGGAGTGGTGCCCAGGGTCTGGTTCAGCACGTCCATGTTACGCTGGCTGACCTGATGGGGGATGTAGATATCGATGGTGTCGTCGCTCCAATTGTCCAGTTCCTTTTCGGCCAATTTCCAGGTGCGTTGCGCCAACTGGACACCATGGATCAATACACTGCTGGCATCGGCATACATCCGGTCCGGTTGTCCGAGGCAGAGACGGCTATGGGTGGTGGCGGCCATGGTGACGGCACCGTTGATGACATGGCCAGACCTGGTTTGGTTTCGATGCCCGAGGATCATGGCGACTGCTCCGGAACCCAGGGTCAGGGTCGCAAATTCATCCCGAAATTCCTGATCTGAAATAGCATCCGACTGAAGCCGGTTTATGGTCGCGTTCATCACTTCCTGGGATCCCTCCCCGTCGACGATCAATCCGTATTGGATCATCCCGGATTCGATCATCAAAGAGATGGTGACCATCGCATTCATGAATCCCAGGCAGGCATTGCCGATGTCGTAGTTGATGCAGGCGGGTGACAGCCCCAGGTTGCCGTGAACCAGGCAGGCGACCGACGGTTCGATGTAGTCCTTGCAGACCGAGGTATTGATAATGCATCCGATCTGTTGCGGATCGATACCGGACGCGGCGATAACCTTGCGTGCGGCAATCGTTGCCACGTCACTGGGCATGGTCCCCTCGTCCCAGAAGCGGCGCTCCTGGATTCCCGTCAGTCCGGAAATGATACCGCGGGGCAGGTTCAGGCGTTTCATGGTAGATGAAAGCTGCTCTTCAATCCATTCGGAGGTGACCCGATGGGGCGCCAGTTCGTAAGCCAGAGCTTCTATGGTGACGTTGCCTGAGAGCTTCAAGATATGTCATCTCCTTCCAACACGTGGTAACACAGAACCCGGATCTTACGGTGTTATCCAACGGATTTCAACTGCCGGTATGCGCGCACCGCGATGTCACCGGCGGGCCGGCGGTACGAAGTTAGCGATATAAAAATCTTCGATTATCCCCTGTACCTTCAAGCTTTCCCCGTAAGCGCGGGCGCTGTTCTTATCCGGAAATCGCGATACCCGCACCTGGTACCATGCCTTGCCGCCCCGTTTCGTCTGGATCCAGTAGGCGGCAACTCCTTTTTCACGCAGCTGCGCCATGAATCGCTCTGCATGTTCCGGTTTCAGATAGGCGGCCACCTGGACCGTGAAGCGGCCTTCCACCGGAAATGTCAGCGATTTTTTCTCGTCGCCGGATTCCGGTTTGAGAAGATAGTCTGCGGTGTTGATCACAAGCGCCACGGCGGCGACGGCGACAACTCCGGCCATTCCCCATTGGACTGCCCGTCGAAAGGGAACCGATGTCCGGAAAAGGTGTACGGCCTTTTCAGCCACGCCATAGGCCGCGCGGGCCGCCGCGCCGCAGCCCTTTAACAAGGATGCCAGCTGTCGCCAGAGTGCGGCAAACGCGGCGGCGCCCGATCTTCTGGCGTCTTCTGGTGTCTCCAGAAGCGGTTCCGGAGCGGGTGGATTGAAGCGGCTGCGCATCGCCGCCAGCCGGGCCGGGTCCTCCCCATCGAGCAGGCGGCGTCCTGCTTCAAACAGCTCCCTGTTCTGATCTGTTTCTTCGCGCCAGTGCATGCATGCGGCAATGCCGCCGAGCAGTTCCGGATCCGTGAAATTGGCCTGATAGGCATGGATGTATATCGCCATTGCCCATTCATCGGCACGGCCTTCGCGGAGAAAAATCGAAGCGAGGCGAACCGCCAGTTTCGACGCATGGGAGTCTTTTTGTTCCATTACGCGGCGGTACGTTTGAAGCGCCGCAAAATCGGTCCGCTCTTCGGTGCTGTAAAACCGGGCCAGCAAACGTTGGATGCGCCTGTTGCGGGGCTGGGCCTCGCCGATGCGAGCCGCCAGTTCCAGGTATGCTTCGGGCAGCCAGCCCCTGCCGCCGGACTGGCTCAGCCAGGTTTCGGCCGCTTCCCGGTCATGGGGCTGGTTGTTCAAATGGGACACAATAAACCGCTCGGAGTCCAGGTTCCGATCGGCTCTTGCCAGGTAAAACCGGGCGAGCTGTTCCACTGCCTGTCGGGAATGTTGTTTGCGAAGCCGGGGTGACAGAAGAAAGCTGTCAAACAGGGACACGATCTTTTGGTAAATTGCTTCGGCTTCTTTGACGCTCCCGGCCCGTTCCAGTTCCATCCCCGATCCCGTATACTGCTGAACGGCACGCTCCCCCAATCGATTCATGACCCAGCCCACTGCCAGAAACGCTAAAAGGAGGATCGCCGCGGTCCACGCCACATTTTGCGTCACGACGATGGGGGCGCCGGCAAGGGGTAATACCCACAGTATCGATAATCCGCCGATGACGATGGACAGCCAGAGTCTAACGGCCGTATGTTTTATGGCATGCAGCATGTCTTTTTAACGTTCATAGAGGGTTCAAGGGTTCAAGGCTTGCCCGCCTTTGGCGAGGGGTCGAGTGAAACAGGACAATGAAAGAGCCTATAACCCATGGCGACCCAGCACTACCATCTGACAACGATTGTCACCAACAGGGTCAAAACGCACATTAACCCAAGTTCTTGTACCAAATGCCTTCAACATCACCGCATCCGATATCGCTGTTCAACCAGCTAACCGGGCAAACGGGCCCACGGGCAGACGGGCCCACCCTTCGACGGAGCTGCCCTCGACCCTGCTCGGGACAGGCAGGACGAGCGGGCCCGCGGATCCCCAGGCCCTCAATCATCCAGATCGGTTTCCGTCGGACCCATTTCCTCCGGTTCGATCTCTGTCGGGCCTGTCTCCATCGGCCCAATTTCCGTCGAACCGACGCCGGCCGTATCCATTTCGGGGACCTCCCCCAGAAAACTCGTCCCGGCTGTTTGCCCTTCTCGGAGCGCAACACGAATGGCGTCCGGTGCGGTCGAATCTCTCGGTGCTCCCGTGACAGGGTCGACATATTCAAAACGGATGCCGGGAGGAACCGGAAATTCTCTTGTTGGCTCACCCTCAGTGGCCTTCAGCATAAAATCGGTCCAGATCGGGGCGGCCCCCCGACCTCCGGTGATGCCGCGACCGTTCCGGTCGCGCATTCCCCTGTCCCGATCAAACCCAACCCAGACCGACGCGCCCAGGGTGGCCGTGCACCCGGAAAACCAGGCATCATTGTAACTGTCGGTGGTCCCTGTCTTTCCTGCGGCCGGCAATGCAAATCCAAGGCTTCTGACTCTCCGTGCCGTTCCCGTATCGATGACCCCCTGCATCATGTCCAGCACCTGAAAGGCGACGTCCGGGTCGAGGGTCCTTTCGCTGCTGACGATATGCTCCTCGAGAATGCGGCCGAACGCGTCTTCGACACGCTCAATGGTGTAGGGTGTATGGTGGACCCCGCCATTGGTGATGGTGGCAAATGCACTGGCCATGTCTAGAGGACTTGTGCCGGACGTACCCAGTGCCAGCGAATATACCGGGCTCATTTCGCTGTTGATACCGCACCGTTTTGCCGCCTCAATGACAGTGGCAGGCCCGGTGGCTTCGATAAGCTGGGCGGCCACCGAATTTACCGAACGGCTAAACGCCCGCTTGAGCACCATCGGTCCGTCATGGCGACGGCTGAAGTTTTCGGGTGTCCAATCCGGAGCCCCGTTTACCGGGATAGTGACCGGCCGGTCGACAGCCAATGTGGCCGGATGCATGTCCAGGCTTTCAAAGGCGGCATAATACAAAAACGGCTTGAATCCGGAACCCGGCAGCCGGTGGTGCTGAACGGCCCGGTTGTACTCTGTCTTTCCGTAGTCGCTGCCTCCGACAATGGCCCGGACAGCACCGGATTGGGTCTCGAGCGCGACCAGTGCCCCCTGGGGGCGCATCGCATCCGGTGTATCCTTGTCGAGCCCGAGCTGTGCGTCCAGATCGGCCAGCCCGGTTTTTACAGCGGCTGCGGCCAGCCGCTGAAAACGCGGATCCAGCGTTGTCATCACTTTCAAACCGCCGTGATACACCACTTGCACACTGTATCGTTCTTCCAGACTGTGGATGACCATGTCGAGAAAATAGCTGCCCGGCCGGGCGATCGCCTGGCCGGGCCGGAGGTCGAGTGTTTCGCCGCCGGCAAGCTCCGCCTGCTCTTGGCTGATATAACCCACGGCGGTCATTCGCCCCAGGACGATGCGCTGCCGATTCCTGGCCCGCTCCGGGTATCGAAATGGATTGTAACGTGTCGGCGACTTCGGCAGCCCGGCCAGCATGGCCGCTTCCGGCAGGGTCAGATCCGAAGCCGCCACCCCGAAGAAGATGCGGGCGGCCTGTTCGATCCCATAGGCACTGACACCGAAAGCGATCTGGTTGACATAGGCTTCCAGGATTTCTTCTTTGCTGTATTGGGACTCGATTTGGACGGCCACCAGCATTTCCTGGAACTTGCGCATCCAGCTTCGTTCGAAGCTGAAAAAGAGATTCTTGGCCAGCTGCTGGGTGATGGTAGAGGCCCCCTGAATTCTGCCCTTTTCAAACAAGGTGATCCAGAGGGCCTTCAGGGTGCGGAGCTTATCGACGCCATGGTGCTCCCAGAAACGATGATCTTCGGTGGCGATCACTGCATCTAGAAAGTGATGGGAAACCCGGCTCAAGGGAATAAAGTCTCGACCGCCGATGAGCATCAGGCGTTCACCGGTGGCGGCATAGAATTCCGTCGGGGGCGTTTCGATGATACGACTGAGTGGATGCGGCACCCGTGGCAGGTCACGCAGGACCGTGAAGAAGAATCCGAAACCCGCCAGGACGGCGATGGCGGCGCCTACCCCAGCCGCATAGAACAACAAACGGAATCGATGAATGTATCGGCCTGCCCGGGTCATGGCGTGAGCCCCTCCGGGGGCGGGCTGTCTTCCCCTTCCAGGAGGAGGCTGAGCTGCCACACAGCCCAGTCTCTTGCCTGGACCAGGATGACTTTGGGGGTGCCGTTTTCAAGAAACTCAAAACCGATGTCGATGAAACCGGATAACGCTTCGTCGGATATGCCGACCCGGTCAACGGGGTTCGACATGGACAGCAGTGTTTCCGGCTGGTCGAGAACTTCGATCCGTGCTTCTTTGGGCAGCGCTTCCAATGCAGAAAAGAACTGCTGTGCCGGATAGAGTCTGTTCGTCAAACCGGGGATATCTTCCAGGGCCCCCTCGATAAGAATCCCTTCCCGTTCGATACGCCGAAGGAATTCCGAAAGAACGTCGATCTCTTTCAGTACCCGATTGCCGGGGTCCAGGAGGTAGATCTTGAGGCCGCCGTCTTGTTTTCTCAAATAAGCACGCGCCCATTTGCCGCTGCTGGAAAGCCGCAGCAACTCTATCGGCGACATCAGATCGGCCGCCAGTCGATCCGGAAGATTCCGGTACAACCCGCGGAACCGGTCGGCCGACAGCATTGCACCCTGGTCTTCGGGGAGGGTCGCGACCATTTCCACCAGATTTGTTGCATCCAGGGCACTGCGCTGGGAGGCCTGGCGGTCGGTGACGATCTTTTCCAGGGTTTTTCTGGCGATGACGGTGTCCCGGCTTTTTTCCCAGATGTGCCCGGATCGGGGTCTGGCCGGATTGGTCGTCACCAGGTAGGCGCCGATGGAACGCTCCACCCAGTCGAACCGAAGTTCAGAAAGGGCGAGACAATATACGATCAGAAGGGTCAGCAGACAGCGGAGGGACACCAGTCGGCTCAACCACTCTCTGAAGCTTCTCGGTTCGGACCAATCCATGCCGGGGACGTTAGCGGTAAATGCCGGGAGGGTCAATCAGATGAGGCTTAATGGGCGAATTTTTTTTCGTGGGGTGATAGAATGGCCAATTTCTACGTTCTCAGTTTTGTTTATAGTCCCGTTGATTTTAGGCATTTTAGCGCATTTCAGGCACTTCAGGCATTTCAATTCAGGCACTTTAAAACATTCAGAAGCGGTTTCATAATCTTCAATCACGCTCAAGATCGAGGCGGCCGGGAGGATTCAACCGGAGGAATATATGTAATATTTCGAGGATTGGATCCCTCCGTCCAACAAAGAGCTTGGGCGTTAGGGGAGGTTATGAAACCGCTTCTAATCGGCGGTGACGCCGTACAGATTCCCCTGGGGCGGCGTCCCCCGTTTTTCAAGCGATATGTGGCACTCCGCATAGTCGGGATGGTCTCTGCGGTTGCAGCTCACCAGTGCCCGGATGATATCCCAGCTCAACTTTCCCTCTTCCCCCATCACGGTGATCTGCTCCAGGGCGGTCCGGGTGTCGAAGGCGCCCCGGCGGTAGGGCCGTGTGGCGATCAGGGCGTCGAATATATCGGACACCGCCACGATTTCCACCATGTGGTCGTTCAGTTTCTTGGCGCTCGGATATCCGGAACCGTCTTTTCGCTCGTGATGGTCCCTGGCGGCCACCGCCGCCGGATTGAGCGGGTTGCCGGTATAATAGGTGAGCAGCACATAACCGGCCAGCGCATGATGCTCGAGCTGACGGCGATCGATGGGGGTTAGCGGATCCGCCTTTTTTAATACGGGAAGGGGCACGCACAGCTTGCCGAAATCATGGGTCGGTGCACCGAGGGCTTCGCGCACCGCCGATTCCGCATCATCTTCCAGCACGTGGGCCAGCAGCATGGACAGGGCGAATACCGTCAGGGTGTGCTGATACGTGTAGAAATCCTGCTCCCGAAAAAAATCGAGAAAATCAATCAAAGGACGGGAAAGCCGGAGGCGCTCCATTTGCCGAAACAGCAGATCCAGCTGTTCGCCATCGGAAAAAATGACGTCATACGGCGATTGGCGGCAAAACTCCCTTAAATCATCTGCCACCGTGGCATGGGTCAGCATGTGGATATGGGGGGTTTCCGGGGCGTTGCCGGCGGATGCGATCTCTTTTAGAATATCCGGGGTTAGCCGGGTGCCTGCCGGCAGGAGCTGTTCGTTATCCAGGGTAAACACCGGATACGAAAGAACGGGCTCTGTCATAATGCTTCCCCTGAAGTCCGCTGTCCTCGGAGATTCCAACGGGGTGCGATGCTCAACTATCGGCTGGCGTGACATAAATCGCCGGCCCAAACAGATTGATACATAACTATCTGGTATCACATTATTTGTCAAGACAGCGGCGCGACCGTGTCCACCGTCAGGGTGGTCGCTCCCCAGTCCTGCTCGACCTGCCCGGTCAGCAGGTAGGGCCGGCCGATGTCGACGATGTGGCAGAACCGGTGGTAAGGCTCCGGAAAGAAGGTGGTCTCGATCACACCGGTTTCGTCCTCGAAAGTCAAAAATTCCATGGGGTCGCCGTGTTTTGTCCGCACCCGTTTCCCGGTGATCAGCCACCCGGCGGTACGGACACGCCGGCCGAACCGGCGGGGCAGATCGCGAGCGGTGACCGTCCGGAGGGTTTCGACCCTATCGGCATACAGGGCCATGGGGTGGCGGTCGCACAGGAAACCGAGGACGGAAAACTCCCGCCGCAGACGTGCCCTGGGATCCTCCGGCGGCAGGGACGGCGCCCGGTCGTCCGGCACGCCGCCAAACAGCATTCCGGAGGTTGCGGCGCGATGCCGCGACCGGTGCCACAGCGCCAGTTTCCACAAAAGCACGGCCCGGTTTCCGCCGGGATTGAACCGGTCCAGGGCGCCGCAGTGGATCAAGGCCCGTGCTTCGGCCTCATCCGGCCGGACGCGGTCCAGAAAGTCGTTCACGCCGGAAAACGGCCCGGGCTGTTCGGCAAGGGTCCGGGTCCGGGTTTCCCCGGGAAGGCCTTTTATGGCGGTCAGCCCCACCCGGATGGCGCCGTTGTTGCCGGCCCACCGCTCGCCGCTCAGTGCCACGTCGGGCGGGAGAATTTCCAGCCCCATCCGGCGGGCTTCGGACACGTAAGCGAAGGTGCTGTAGAACCCTCCCCCGTTGCTGATGACCGCCGCCATGAACTCGGCCGGATAGTGCACCTTGAGATACGCGGCCTGGAACGACACCCGGGCGTAGGATGCGCTGTGGGGTTTACAGAACGAATATCCGGAAAAGCTCATGATCATGTCCCACACCGCGTCGGTTTGCTGTGGGGTGACGCCCCGGGCCGCTGCGCCCCGGAAGAAGCGGTTGCGGAGATCGCGGAGCGCATGCTCCCGGTCTTTTTTCGAGAGAATTTTCCGAAGGCCGTCGGCCTCGGCATCGGAAAAGCCCGCCAGGGATACGGCCGCCTTTGACACGTCTTCCTGATAGACCATGATGCCGAACGTCTCGTCCAGCGTGTCTGCAAGCAGCGGGTGAATGGGCCGCCAGTCGCCTCCGTGGAGGCGCCGGAGATATTCCTGGATGCAGTCATTGGCGGCCGGCCGGATGATGCTGCTGTGGATGACCAGGTGCTCGAAATTCCCGACCCCCGCTTTTTTTTGAAGCAGCCGCATGGCGGGGCTTTCGATATAAAAACAGCCCATGGTGCGGCCCTGGGCCACCGCCTCCTGGGTGGAAAAATCGTCTTCCGGCTTCCCAGCGGGATTCGTCGAACGCCCTGCCGTTGGTGCTGAGATTGGCCAGGGCGTCGCGGATAACACCGAGACTCCGGTTTCCCAAAAGGTCGATTTTAACCAGCCCGGCTTCTTCGGTGGCATCCTTTTCCCACTGGATGATCGGGACGCCCTTTGGCGCCCGCTGGATCGGCACATAGGTGTCGATAGGCTCGGGTGTGATCACCACGCCGCCGGAGTGCACGGAAAGATAGCGGGGGGTGCCCAGAATCCGCTGGGCGCTTTCCAGGATGTCCGGCCATGGATCCGGAAATTCCAGGGCCCGGGCTTCGGGCCGGGCGGCAATTTCCCGGTGGAGGTCCGTGTCGGCCGCCGCAGCCCGCCAGAACATGGGCAAGCGGCGGGTGACCCGGCCGATCTCGCTGTCGGTGAGTCCATACACCTTGGCCACTTCCCGGATGGCCATGCGGGGCTGAAACAGCACATGGTTGGACACCATGGCGGCGTGGCCCCGGTATTTGTCGAAAACAGCGGCGAGCACGTCATCCCGTTCGTCCCAGGCAAAATCGACGTCTATGTCCGGAGCATCCTTCCGCCCCGGGTTCAGGAAGCGGCCGAAGTACAGATTGTGCTTCAGGGGGCAGACATTGGTGATGCCCAGGCAGTAGGCAACCAGGGATGCCGCGCCGGAACCGCGGCCGCAAATCCGGGGGCTCTGGCGCACGATGTCCCGGACCACCAGAAAGTAGGCGGAAAATCCCATCTTGGATATGATGTGCAGCTCGGTTTCGAGCCGCTCCACCACCGCCTCGGACAGCTCCCCGCCGTAGCGCGTCCGGGCGCCGGCATAGGCGGCCTCCCTGAGCGCCGCGACGGTCTCGGCCGTTTTCCAGGGCGGCAGCACGATACCGAAGTCGGGACCGGTAAAGGACAGGGTTTCGGCCAGTTCGTCGGTGGCCCGCAGGGTCTCGGGGCAGGCGGCAAACCGCCGGGAATACCCCTGGGGGCTGTCCAGCCAGGCATCTGCCGGTGCCATGTCGGAAGACGCTAATCGTGACAGACCGGTATTGCGGTCGATGGCCCGGAGCATCCGGTGCATCGGAACATCCTCAGGGCCGAGAAAGAAGCTGCCCGGAACGGCCGCCGTGGAAATGTTGAGGGTGGCTGCTGTGCGACGGAGCCGGTGCCCGGGAGGCAACGGACGTCGGGGCACGGCCGCTGCGACCGATACTCCGGCGGCGTGCCAGCGGCGCAGCAATTCGGGGTTGCCGGTCAGCACCAGCAACCCCCGGGACAGGGGCGGCAATGCGGCTTCCAGGGTAAAACCCTCTTCCATATGACGCCGGCTGAGGAGGCGGCAAAGGTTTCGGTAACCGGCATCTGTTTTAACGAGGCACACCGCCCGGCGTCGCCCCTTCGGGTCCGTGACCTCGGCACCCACGATGGGCTCGAGCCTCTCCCGCCGGCATGCGTTCACAAAGGGCCACAGGCCGTAGAGGTTGTCGGTGTCGGTGAGCGCCAGCCGCCGATAGCCCAGCTCCCGGGCTCTCCGACAAAGCGCCGGCACCGACGCGGTCCCCCACATGAGGGAGTAATGGGATCTGACGACTAGGGGGGTCATGACAAAAAAATCTCATCGCAAAGACGCAAAGGACGCAGAGAGCATAGTGTTTTTTGCTTTCCGCTGAGAGGGCGGAAAGCAAAAAGCGCCTCACGTTTCATAAAGGTTGTTGACGATTCGAACCATGCCGTCGCGCATAATCGGGACGTTGAAATTAAGTAGCAGGCCCAGTTTCATTTTTGACAATTTTAGATACGTCAAGAGCTGCGCTTTGTGGATCGGCTCAATTCGCTCACATGCTTTTAGTTCGACAACAACAGCATTCTCGACAATCAGATCCAGTCGATAGTTGGAATTCAGTTTCAAGCCTTTGTAGATGATCGGAAGCGGCACCTGGTTTTGAAAAGACAGCTTTCTCAAACGCATCTCGTGGCAGAGGCACTCTTCGTATATCGATTCGAGCAGCCCGGGCCCAAGAGATTTGTGCACGTCGATTGACGCACCGATAATTTTACTGCTCAGTTCGTTGATATCCATTTATGGATTCTCCTTTAGGCGATCACTTTTCCATTGCCGCCCTCTCAGCGGCAATGGAAAAAATTTCCCCTCCGCGTCCTTAGCGTCTCTGCGGTGATCCGCCCGGCCAACCGGCCAAACCGGCCAACCAGCGGCTACGCCGCCAGCGTTCTGCCCATTTGAACCGCGCGTTGCCCGAAGCGGTTGCGGATGCTGTCGATGGCGCCGACGAGGCGGTCCTGTCTTTGGCGTTGTGCCCGGGCGCGGGGAAAGAGTTCCAGCTGGGCCGGCGGAAACACCAGGCGATCGAAGATCAGGCGGATGTGACGGATGCGCACCCGGCGAACCCAGGACCGTTGCAGCAGGGCCTGGGCGGCGTGAAACAACACCAGGTCGTTGGCCGATGCCGGCTGGAGAGGTGTCTGGCGGATGTGGCGGATACCGTCCGAGTAGTCGAGGATGATGCCGATGCGGCGGGTCGCCCGGCACTGCCGGCGCATGTCGGCGCCGGCCTGTTCGACCAGGCGGTAGACGGCGCGTTCCAGGTCGGCGGCGGTGTTTGTGTCGTCGGGAAACTCGTGATCCCCGACGACCCGCGGCGGCTTCCGGCCCGCTTCCAGCACTGGAGAGTCGTCGATACCGCGAACGGCATCGAAGAGAAATCGGGAGCGGGCGCCAAAAATGGTCTCGAGCTGTTCCGGTGTCAGGACACCGACCTGGAACACCCGGGAGAGGTTGAATTCGGCCAGCCGCCGAAGGTCGCCGGCCTCGATGCCGGGTATCAGAAAAAGGGGCAGCGGTGCCAGCAGCGATGATTCCTCGCCGGCGCCGACGATGTATTCACCGGCCGGTTTGACCAGCCGGGAGGCGACTTTGGCGACCAGCTTGTTGGGGGCGACGGACCAGATCGGAGCAAATCCCAGATCGGTCTTGACCTGCTTGTGAAGTCGCCAGGCCACATCCACGGGAGGACCGAACAGGCGACTGGTGCCGGTGACATCCATGAACAGGTGGCCGTCCACGTCTCCCGGCTCGATCAGGGGAGAGTAGGGCAAGGCCCGGCGAAACATCTCCTTCATGGCCTGTTCGTAGCGGTCCGGATGGGGCGACACCCGTCGGACATCGCTGCAACGGCGCAGGGCCTGGCGCAGCGCCATACCCTTGCGCACGCCGGCCTGGTAGGCTTCTTCGCTCATGTCGTACACCGAGGCCCGGGCAGCCCCTCCGGGGGCGATGATCACGGGCCGGTCCCGGAGCCGGCGGTCCAGCACCCGTTCCACGGCCACGGCAAAATCGGCCACGTTGATATGAATAATAGAGCGTTCCATTTTTTGTCTCACCGCCCGTTCGTCACGCCATGGCGGACTCACTCGAGACGCAGAGAGCGCAGAGATTTTCGGAGCTATAAACAAAACTAAAGATTCGGAAATTGGCCATTCTGTCACCCCCACCGAGCCTCCCCCATCAAGGGGGAGGACGTAGATTTTCTCCCTCCCCTGGTGGGAGGGAGTCAGAGGGAGGGGGGATGATAGGCGTATTCCTTATTTTTGTTTAGAGTTCCGTAGATTTTTTCATGTGCTGCTCACCGTAGAGTGCCTCCTTTCGACTGAACTCAGGGCAGGCACGATGAGGAGGGGCAAATGAAAATCGATGTCTCCGCAAGTAAAAAAGCGGCTCTTCCAGTACAGAATTTCTAATTCCCCGAGGGGATGCGTCCTTGTAGTCTTCCGCCCTACAAGCGACATCGTCGCGTTTCATAAAATCGTTACACGATTTTATTTTTAGGCATTTCGTTTAAGAGCCCTATGGACACCAGCAGCTCGACCAGCTTCACCGCATTCCGGGGGGCCTGGGCGCGGACGTGGTTGTTGAAGAAGACGACCCCCTGCCGGGCCTTCTCGGCCATGTTCCGAATCGGACCGGCGGCCCACTGCCGTAGCTCTTCTTCCCGGTAGTCGTAGTCGAACTGCTTTTGCATGTTGCCCGAACGCCATCCCCCGGCATTGCGGCCGTGGAAGCGGACGTAGATCAGATCCGGGTTGGTGACCACGTCCAGGCATGGAAAGAGTCCCGGCAGGTCCGGTTCATCGACAGAAACCAGTGTGGTGCGGCGCCGTTCGAGTTCTGCGAACACCCGGTCGGTGGCCCAGGACGCGTGACGGAATTCCACTGCCACGGGCAGGCCCGCCAGCTCGTCGAGGAGGGCGGCAAGGTAACGACGGTTATCCGGGGATCGGCGGAAAACGGGCGGCAACTGCACCAGGATCGCCTTGAGCTGCCGCGCCTGGAGCAGGGGGGCGATGCCGTCCCGATACTGTGCGGCCTGGCCTCGCCAGCCGTCCGGGTCCACCTCGTGGGTCAGGGTACGGGTCAGTTTGGCAGCAAAACAGAACCCCGGTGGCGTCTTTTGCCGCATGCGCTCAACGGCCGGGGCTTTGGGCATCTGGTACCAGGTGTAGTTCAACTCGGTGATCGGAAACGTGCGGGCATATAGCGGGAGCATATCGCCGGCCCGGGTGCCGGGGGGATAAAACCCGGCGTCCGTCCACTCGCCATAGGAGTATCCGCTGGTGCCGACCAGCAATTGACACGCACCAGGGGATGCGTTCTGAGCGTCTTCAGTGAGCACGTGGATATTCCTAAAATTTCACCACCCGCTCCCCTTCGCCTCCGCGCAGGGTCGCTCGAGGCGCAGAGATCGCAGAGAAACGGATTATTCCCTTCGCTGTTGACCCTTCGAGTGCCTCAGGACGCGGAGGACAGCAAAGGGAATGCTTCGCTGCCCTTCGGGCGATTCCGGTGGAATCTGTTTGAAAAATTTTACAGTTAAACGCACATTTTTCCAGTTGCGATCGCTTTTTGCTTTCCGGCGTCCCTGCCTTGCCACGGTCTCCTCTTTTGAGACGACGGCAGGTCAGTGGAAAGCAAAAAAATGACCTCAGCGGACTCAGCGTCTCGAGCGTTGTTCCGCGACAGGCGGGACAACGCGGGCGGTGAAGCAATCCACCGGCGCTGCCATTTATACGATGCCGTCCGGTCCCCGCTGAATGCCCACGACCTTTCCCTGGATCAGTACGTCGCTGAACCTGTAACGCATCGCTGGGTAGTCCGGGTTTTCCGGTCTGAACTCGATGTGGTCGGCGTGGAGAAAGAACCGTTTGACCGTGGCCTCTTCTTTCTCGATGAGCGCGACCACAATTTCCCCGTTCCGGGCGTATTGCCGGGGTTCGCAGACGGCAATATCACCGTCGAGAATTCCCGCGTCTTTCATGGAGTCGCCTTTGACCCGGAGGGCGAAGAGGTTTCGTCCCCGGTAGACGGCGGCATCCACGACCAGGGTGCCGGCCCATTCCTGCTGGGCGTACATGGGCAAACCGGCGGTGACGCGCCCCACGACAGGCACTTCGCGCCAGCGATGCAGGGCCGACACCTCTTGTGCCGGGTTCAGCAGAAAGACCGTCCGGCTGTAGCGGCCTTCCCGTTTCACATAGCCTTTTTCCTCGAGCACCTTCAGTGTTTGGGCCACGGCCGCATGGCTCACTCCCAGATCACCGGCAGCCTCACGCAAACTGGGCGGCCTGCCGGTGTGGGAAATGGCCTGTTCCAGGTACTCGAGGAATGCCTTTTGTTTCGGGGTCAGTTCCGGTCGCATGGTCGTTCTGCTCCTTGAAAAAGTTCATAAGATGCTTGGACGAATGTAATCGACCGTCATATAAATGTCAATGTAAATGTATATTCATATATAAACAATATTATTGCCTATGGAATGTCCGGCCATGAAACTATAAGGGGATGTTTTCCGAGGATGTCGATTCAGACGAGTTATAGCGGTTGCCATAAATACGTTCCGATTGAAGCCACACACTGGACCTTGCGTCCTGTTTCGGAACGGAATTCTGAAAATCGCTGTAGTTATCCAATGACGTCGATTGATTCTTCCAGCATCCTGCGAACGGCTTTCTGAAACTGGGATATGGTGATCGGCTTGCGGATGATGGGCAGGTTGTGTGTTTTGCAGTAGCTTTCAAGTTCGGCGGACACGTCGCCGGCCAATAACAGGATTCTCTGTGCCAGTTCCGGATCGGCATGGTGGATACGGTCAAAGAAATCGGTCCCATTACCCTGGAGGGTATCGACGTTGCAGACAACCACGCTGTAAAGTTGGCGGCGAATCTCGTCAAGAGCCTCCCTGTCGCCGGAAACCATAACCACGGGACCAAATTGCGCCAGCAGACGGGCAAAAAGCGCCGCGCTGGGGCCCTTGCGGTCGAAGATCAGAAGTCTATATTCCCACAGGCCGGGCCGGTTTTGATGGCTCCGGTAACATCTCAGGTCATCCGGCAGATCCTCCATGAGCGACTCGATGCGGCGTCCATGGTCCCGCAGAATGTGAAGAACCGGTTCAAAGGTTCTCGAATACTCCCGACAGATATCCAGCACGTAAAGAAAAATCTCGTTCCATTCCGAAAATTCAGCACGGCAGATGCTTTCCACCAAGTCGGTCTGCTGCAGCGTATCCTGCTTGAGCTTGTGGAACCCTTTCTTTAGTGGGAGTTCGACATTCTGCCAGGTCTCCGCGTCGATGTCGATCACCGGGCCACCCTGAAGTTCAAAACCACGGAGGAGTTCCTTTGCGCTGCCCATGAGATGAAAACGCCAGGCTTTGTCCATTGCCATTTGTGTCAGGAATGAAAGAAGCGGCGAGGGTGCGCTAAACCGATCGGCGGATTCCTGGTAGTAGTGAAACGCCAGGTCCTCCATCCGGCGAAGCCACCCGATGATATCGTTAAGGTGCTGTTTCATATGTCACCCGTAGCCGGTTACAGCATACGTTCACTTATATCTCATATTTTATATAAAGTAAAGAAAGATCAATAGGTTATAGCAGTTATCATAAATATGTTCAGATTGAAGTTACGGGTCCGGGGTCTGGATTTTTCACTGCAAAGTTTACCGGCCGGAGTGCCGGGACTGGTGTTCCGGCAAAAATAAAGGGCATCCTGTTTGCCGCAGGATGCCCTTTTCTCGAAATGTGGTTTCCGATGCACTACTTGGCGGAGGCGCTCTCTTTTTCAACAGCCTCAAATAACTTTACATAGTCTACATATCCCTGAGATTCCAGCTCCACCACCGGGACGAACCGGAGTGATGCCGAGTTGATACAATAGCGCAGGCCCGTGGGGGGCGGACCATCGTTGAACACGTGGCCCAGGTGGGAATCCCCGTGGCGGCTTCGAACTTCGGTACGGACCATAAAAAAGCTTTTGTCGGTTTTTTCAACAATGTTTTTTGACTCCAGCGGTTGTGTGAAGCTCGGCCAGCCGGTCCCCGATTCGAACTTGTCGGTGGAACTGAACAACGGTTCTCCGGAGACCACATCCACGTAGATGCCCGGTTTCTTGTTGTCAAAGTATTCGTTGTTAAACGGCGGCTCCGTCCCGTCCTTTTGAGTCACCTTGTATTGCATGGGCGTCAGTGCCGCTTTCAGTTCATCGTCTTTCGGTTTTTTATAAGGGGACGCCACTTCCCGGGTGGACTCCGCCTTTTTCACCTCTGACCACATTTTCTCCAGAAACTGGTCGCGGCCGGACCCGGTTCGGTACATCTTATACCGGAAGGGGCTTTTCTTGTAATAATCCTGGTGATAGTCTTCAGCCTCGTGGAAACGATCCAGGGGCAGGATCGGGGTCACGATCGCATTGTTGAAAATGCCGGACCGAGCCAGATCCTTCTTGGAGGCCTCGGCAAGCTGTCGCTGTTCATCGTCGTGGTAGAAGATTGCGGAGCGATATTGATCGCCCCGGTCCACAAATTGACCTCCGGGATCGGTCGGATTGACGTGCCGCCAGAATACGTCCAGGAGCTCTTTGTAGGTGATTTTAGTCGGGTCGTAGAGGATCTGGACCGCCTCAAAGTGCCCGGTGCCGCCCGATGAGACCGCTTGATAGGTCGGATTTGGGGTCTGGCCTCCGGTATAACCGGATATTACCTCGATGACACCGTCCACCTTCTCGAAGTCGGACTCCGTGCACCAGAAACAGCCGCCTGCAAAGGTGGCGCGTTCGATATTATCTGTAACCGTAGTCATGTCTTTTTTCTCCGATTGGCTCATGCTGTTCGTATATTGAATTCCAACAAACAGAAGGAATATGGTCAAAACAACGAATAGGACCGTTTTCATTTCGATCCCTCCTTTTTAGAAATTAATCACATGGGCATAACTTAAAACGGATTACCCGCCTGACAAGTGACTTTCATCCGCCGCAAAAATTTCAAATATATAAACGCAGGGTTGTCGGAGATAGGGGCGCGTTCCTTACATCCATCTCTGCGCACGACGCGTGGAAACTTCAGAGAAGGCCGCCGCGTTCATTTACCCAGGAGGATGCGGATTCCCTGGAGGCGTTCGACGTTGCGGCATATGGTGTTGATGGCGGCGGTGATGGGCACGGCGCGGATCATACCGGGTATGGTATGACGTCTTTCATTGGGTGACACACGGATCGGTCATCAGCCTAAGAACGGTCTTCGGATGACGGTATCCTTGAGCCAGCGGCGGTCGTCGCGCTGGGGGTACTGGAGATTGTAATGGAGCCCGCGGCTCTCTTTCCGATGCATGGCGCATGTTATGATCAGCTCGGCGACTACTGCAATGTTTCTGAGTTCGATCAGGTCTCCGGACACCTTGAACCCCCAGTAGTAGTCCCGAATCTCTTTTTGTATGATGTCGATGCGTCTCCGGGCGCGATCGAGCCGTTTATCCGAGCGGACAATACCGACGTAGTTCCACATCAGCCGGCGAATTTCATCCCAATTGTGGGAAACCACGATCGCTTCATCACTGTCGGTAGCGCCCACATCATCCCAGGGCGGCACATCGGGTACGGTCCCATCGGGGATCGCCTCGAGATCGGCGATGGCCCGGGCAGCCGCCCGGGCGGCATAGACGAGGGCTTCCAGCAGCGAGTTGCTGGCCAACCGGTTGGCGCCGTGGAGGCCGGTGCATGCACTCTCGCCGACGGCATACAGCTGCTGAATGTCCGAGCGTCCGTGGAGATCGGTGACCACGCCGCCGCACATGTAATGGGCTGCTGGAACCACCGGAATCGGTTCCTTGGTCATATCGATCCCATAGGAGAGGCATTTGTCATGGATGTTCGGAAACCGTGACCGGATAAACCCCGAATCCCGATGGGTGATGTCGAGAAACACCGATTCGTCGCCGCTCCGTTTCAGCTCGGTGTCGATGGCCCGGGCGACGATGTCGCGACAGGCAAGGTCTTTTAGAGGGTCGTATCGTTCCATAAAGGGTCGGCCGGATTGGTCGACCAGGATGCCGCCTTCGCCCCGGACAGCCTCGGAAATCAGAAAATTTTTCGCATCCGGGTGATACAGGCAGGTCGGATGGAACTGGACGAATTCCAGATTGGCGACGGTAGCCCCTGCCCGGTAAGCCATGGCGATCCCGTCTCCAGTGGCGATGTCCGGATTGCTGGTGTACAGGTACACCTTGCCGGCGCCGCCGCTTGCCAGAAGGGTGATCCGGGAATAGAAAGTTTTGACGCGGTGTTCCTTGCGATCATACACATAGGCGCCGCAGCAGATATCTTCATGGGTGGTGATGTCCTGGCCGCGCCGCACACGGGTGGACAATGAAATCAGATCGACGGCCGTGTGGTCCTCAAAAAGATGGATCCGGTCGTTTCCACGAACCAGGTCGACAAGAACCCGTTCGATCGCAGCTCCCGTCATATCATGGGCATGGACGATGCGATTCTGGGAGTGGCCCCCTTCACGGCCGAGGTCAAAGGGTTCCGGCGCCCCCTCCGGCGATACTGTTTCCCTGGTGAACTGCACGCCCAGGTCGACAAGTTCCCGGATACGCTCTGGCCCGTCCGTGACAACCATTTCCACTACATCCGGGTTGCACAGACCGTCTCCGGAAGCGAGTGTGTCCTGGATATGCAGATCGAACGAATCGATCTGGCTCATTACCGAGGCAATGCCGCCCTGGGCCAGGTTGGTACTGCTCTCCATGGCCGCCTTTTTGGTGACCAGGGCCACGGTGCCGTACCTGGCCACCTTGAGCGAAAAACTCAGGCCGGCGATGCCGCTGCCGATAACGAGAAAATCGGATTTAAAGTCCATATAAAATCGCCTCGCGATTTTATGAAGCGCCGCAACGGAGCTGCGGCGGGGTTTGAAAACGTTTAACCATCACACGATCAAGATATCTGTTTGTGGAGCGCTGGTCACCGCTGCCGATTCGTCCCCTCGGAGGACGGTATCCCGAGGGGTTATGGTGCGTAGAAGGGTTCACATAGAGCGTCCCTCCCCCGGGGGAGGGACTGGGGGAGGGGTACCTCGAAACTACAGCAGTGAGGATCGCCTCCGTTGCCGTTTCGTGCTGAAGCCGATGATAAATCCAAGCACCAGAACTCCTGCGCCGGCGAGAAACCATTTGATGGTGCTGTTCAGCTCCAGGCGACGGGAGTGCTCCTCCAGCGCTGCAACCCGTTTTGTTTTTTCGGCAAGTTCGGCAGAGGCCAGCTGGTGGTCTTTTTTCAACTTGAGGAAATCGGCGGAATCCCGCTTCAGAGTATCGTAGGTCTCCTTCAGTGTCGTATAGGCCGCTTGTCCTTTTTCAAGCTCCGCCCGCATGGTCTTGTTTTCTTCCGTGAGGCGCCTGTTTTCATCGACAAGCTGTGTGTTCTGGTCTTCTGATTGGGCTTTCTTGAGTTTCAGCTCAGAAAGCTCGAGTCGGCTTGGCGGATTCGTTGTCAAAAATCGGCTCAGGACCCAACCCTCGGTACCGTTCGGGGTCGCCACCATGCTCCATTCCTCGTCTTCCATGATTAACTCCACTTGTTGCCCGGACTTCAGCATGGTGATGATCTTGTGGTCGGTCCCGGGGCCGGTTCTCATGGTAATTCTGAATTCATCGGTAATGTAATTGGTTTGCGCCAGCAGGTGTGCCGGCACCATGATCAGACAGATTAGAGCAACCACCCACATCAGCCGTTTCATAGAAAGCGTTCTCCCGGTCGAGGTTGTTTCAGATAACAAGAGGCCCTATTTTCTGAGTAAAGGGCAGTTGTGTCAATAATTACTTTAAAAACAGGCCAAGCTTTGATATTAATAATCAGTGCAATCAGACGACGTTACAGAGCAGGAATGGGATAATCGATTATGATTGCGTACGATCTTCAATGCACCAAGGGGCATACCTTTGAAGGCTGGTTTGAAAGTATCAAAACTTTTGAACAGCAGCAGCGCAAAGGCCTTGTGGCATGCCCGATATGCGATGATAACCGGGTGGAGAGACTCCCGTCGGCATTTGCCATCAAGAGTTCCCAGGAGCCTGCAGCGGTTCCCGAGGTGCAGACCGATACTCACGGCCAAAAAAAGGAGCTTACGAAAGAAATAATCGATTTTGTTGAGAATAATTTTGATAATGTGGGCGCTGATTTTGCCAAGGAAGCCCTTAAGATGCATTATGGCGTGACCGAACCCCGTAACATTCGGGGTGTCAGCAGCGAAACCGAAGAAGAGACCCTCAAAAAAGAAGGCATCGAGTTTTTCAAATTCCCCCTGCCAAGCAGTCCGGATACGGACGCCTAGTTTTCTAACCAATTGATATTATTATTTTTGCGGTAATTCGTGGTGTGTTGTACAGCGCCGGTGGCCACCCGTATCCGAAAGGGTTCAGGGGTCCGAGGGGTCGAGGGGTCGAGTGAAATGCTCAGAACAAGGATTCGAGGATTCAAGGATCCAAGGGATCGAGGGAGAACTAAAGAGATCCACCCTGGGTAGGGCCGGGCACCGTACCGGCCATAGTTTTTAAACCATCCCTGAAAAGATTTCATGAAATTTTCTGACAAGGCCGGTTCTCCGATGCCTTGGATTATCCTTTTCCAGTGCCAGTGTCAGCGCGCGCCGGGATCCGGCCAGCACCACCAGGCGTCGGGCCCGGGTAACCGCTGTATAGAGCAGGTTCCGTTGCAGCATGGCAAAGTGCTGTGTCACCAGGGGGATGACCACCGCCGGGTACTCGGAGCCCTGGGACTTGTGGATGGAAATGGCATAGGCCAGAGTCAGTTCGTCGATTTCGGAAAACTCGTACGCCACCGGTCGCTGTTCGTAGTCTACAATCAGGGTGCTGGTTTGACGGTCGATATCCGATACGGTCCCGATGTCACCGTTGAACACCTCTTTGGTATAATTGTTTTTCAGGTGCATCACCTTGTCGTTGCGTTTCAGGGCGAGGCCGTCTTTTTCGAGGATTGACGGGCTCGGATTCAGGGCCTCCTGGAGCCGGCGGTTGAGGTGAATGGTGCCGGCTTTTCCCTTGTGCATCGGGGTGAGCACCTGGATGTCTTTTACCGGGTCCAGCCCGAAATGATCCGGCATGGACCTGGAGCACAGGTCGATGACCACGTCGGCGGTCCGGTCGGAGTTGGCGGCTTCCATGAAATAGAAGTCGGCATCCGCATCTCCATTTTCGGTCGACGGGATCTCCGGCGTTCCGCCCTGGCGTATCCGGTGGGCGTTCCGGACGATCAGGCTTTCCTCGGCCTGTCGAAATATCCGGGTCAGCCGGAAAACGGGGATCCGTTCGGATTGTATCATGTCGTCGAGTACGGTGCCGGCACCCACCGACGGGAGCTGAAACGCGTCGCCCACCAGGATCAGCATGGCGGACGCCGGGAGCGCCCGCAGGAGGTGATCCATGATCAGGGTGTCGATCATGGAGGCCTCGTCCACGATCACCCCATCGGCATCGAGGGGAGACTCGGCATTCCGGCTGAAACGGTTCTCCGATGGGAGATATCCCAGCATCCGGTGGAGGGTCGCCGCTTCATGCCGGGTGACGGCGGCCAGGCGCCTTGCCGCCCTTCCCGTGGGTGCGGCAAGCAGCACCCGTTTTCCTTCTGTTTCCAGGACGGCGCAGATCGACCGGATCAGGGTCGTCTTTCCCGTACCGGGCCCGCCGGTGACAATGACTACCCGATGGGAAAAGATCCCTTCCAGAACGGAAAGCTGCTCCTCGGACAAGGCAATAGCCAGTTGTTTAAAAACTCTCTCCGAAGCCCTGGCCGCATCGAAGGCCGGATCGGGTGGCGGCACAGTCAGAAGGGCTCCCAACCGGTTGGCAATACTTTTTTCCGCTTGCTGCAGAGATGTTAGGTAAACGGCCGGGATACCTGCCGGCGCCTCCGGTGTCTCGATCACGATCTCGCCGCCCCGGCTCAGGCGATCGACCGCGTATTCGACGGTGCCGCTGTCGATGTCAAAGAGACGGCGACACCGGTCGGCCAGGTCGTCTTCGGGTGAAAAGGTGTGGCCGCTGTCCGCATCTTCCTGAAGAAGATGCAGCACGCACGCTCCGGCCCGCTCGTCCGAGTCGATGGGGAGATTCTGGAATCGAAAGATGGCGTCGGCAATGTAAAAACCGATTCGGGGTAGATCTTCGATCAGCCGGAACGGGTCTTCCTGGATGATCTCCACGGCCTCCGGCCCGTAGAGCTTCAACAGTTTTGCGCCAAAGGACGGTTTGACTTCGATATCCCGAAGAAACGACATGAGCCGGCGAGCGCTGTGGTGGTCCTTCCAGGCGGATCGGATAACCTCGGCCTTGGATTTGCCGATGCCGTCCACCTCCGTGAGCTGCTCCGAACGGTTTTCGATGACGTCCAGTGTTTCGGCGCCGAAATGTTCCACCAGCCGGGCGGCCATCTTGGGGCCGATTCCGGGGATCATTCCCGACGACAGGTACGCCCGGATGCCGTCGGCGGAATCGGGCAGGAGGACGTCCGCCGATGCAATTTGAAGCTGCTGACCGAACCGGGGGTGATCCTGCCACCTGCCTTCGACCCGCAGGGTCTCGCCGACCGCCGGCTCCGGCAGGGTTCCGACAATTGTGATCAGGTTGCCGGTGCCGGCCACCCGCAGCCGGGCGACCGTGTACTGGTTGTCGGAGTTGTGAAAGGTGACCCGTTCGACGTGGCCTTCAATGATTTCCATGGGAGGTTGAATATACCAAAGCACCCCGGAAAGAAAGGGGTGCTGCAGTGGGCTGTTTTTGATGAGTTACGTCGACCCGAGTGCGGTGAGCGACGTCGACCCACTTGTGGTGAGCGGAGACGAACCAGAGGGATTCATTCAAGAGCTTCCCTCCCTCAGGGGGAGGGATATAGGGAGGGGGATCAGATGGTTCCCATTTCCACCAAACACCAAACACCAAACACCAAACACGAAATCCAAAACACCGATTACTTTCTACCAATAATCCACTTCACCGCATCCAGCAAATCTTCCGCCACATAATCGGGCGGGGTACCCTTGTTCATGAGCTCGTTCTGGGCCTTCGCCCCGCAGCCGGTCATCACCAGCACGGTCCGGCCGACCCCGGCCCTTTTCCCAACCATAATGTCTTTGGCGTTGTCGCCGACCATGACGGCTTTGGGTATATTGATGCCGTATTCCTCTCTGGCCTGGAAGATGAGGCCGGGCTCGGGTTTGCGGCAGGGGCAGTTTTCGTCCGGCCGATGGGGGCAGAAAAAAACGTCCAATATTTTCCCGCCCGCCTTTTGGATTTCCTTGCGCATGAGGATGTGTATGTTCATGAGGGTTTTCATGGTGATCATGCCGCGGCCCACGGCCGACTGGTTGGTGATCACAATCACGCAATAGCCCTTTTTATTGAGCAGTTGCAAAGCCTCCAGGCTCCCGGGAATAAAATGAAACTCGTCCCAGGATTTGACATACTCCGACGAGTCCTCGTTGATCACCCCGTCCCGATCGAGGAAAACAAATTTTTCCACCGGAATCCTCACGATATCAGCTCCTCGCACTCATCGCCGCCTGCGGGCCTGTATTTCGCCATCTGCTTAACATTTTTTACCCAATTTTCCTATTCCAATGCGCAATTTGCGTAAAGTGTAAAAGGGGTCGCCCACTAAAGGGCGCCCCCTATAACGCCTTTAACGACCCTCGTTTCCAGGGAACGAGGGGTCAGGCCACGCATTCGATGTTCCAATTTATCATTGTTTCCATTTTCGGAATACGATGAAATTGTGAATGGAATACCACAATGTGGTATTTGGTGCCTATAGTTTAGGTAACTGATTTCACAGTGATCCAAGAAGCATAAATATAAAAATTTGAAATCATTTGAAAAAAAAGAACAATGGTATGGCGTGATTATTGCTTTCAAGATTAGATTCTGCAATTTTTACATGTTTGTCCCGAGCCACCTATGGCTCGATTCGAAAACTGGTTTGACGGGTCTGATTTAACCAATTTACTCCAGGATCAATTCACCCGCACAGACATAGAGCAGGCATCATAACTGATGATTTATCGGCCTGTCGACGAACGTACTCCCTGCGCGACAGCAGCCCCTTTGTGGAGGAAGCATATGAAGAAAACAACGACTCTGAAAGCAGCATTGGTAATTTTTACGTTGACCGCATTGGTTGTTCTGCCCCCTGTCGCCGAAGCCGTGCCGATAGTCAGTGCTACGGCAGAGGCAACACTTGGCAGCGATTCTCCGATTAGCGATTCTGATTCGGGAGCGACAGCCGCTTCGGCATCCGTCGTCGAACCAGGCAACGACCCCGAATATGCCGGCAGGGGTGCGTCGGACTCAACCGGGCGTCTGGCGGCGAGCGCGAATTTTTTTGGCGCGAGCGGTACATTCGCAACGATTTCGGCCGGGGCGACCTGGACCGATACATTTGAAGGAATCGCCGGAACACAAGCCTTATTCGACTTTTTCATTCCCGGTGCCGGGATCGGTTTCTCTGCGAACAATGTGCCCGGACTCAGCGGCGAATTCATGGTCGAGATTCTGTTCAATGGAATCAGTGTTTTCAACTCGTACACGTCGGTCGAAACTGACAGCAACTTTCCATCAATGGAGGGCGATTTCATCCTAACCCAGGAAGACACAATTTTAACTGCCGATTTTGCGATGGATATCAACGGGTTCGGTGCGGGTTACCAATTCAATCCCTTTAGCGGCAGTTTGGATTTGACAGCGATTGATGGAACAAACACGATTACCTATTCGATGTTTGCCACTGTCGACGGTTTGATTGGTGAAACCTCGGCAATTTCCTCTATCGGTGATCCGCTGAATCTGTCGTCTCAGACCGGAGGCGTCACCTTGACGGTTGGTGGTAGCCCAGCGCCGGTTCCGGAACCGGCTACCATGCTGTTGGTCGGCGCAGGGCTGATCGGCATTGCCGGAGCACGGAGAAAATTGAAGGCGGCATAGCAAACTCTCGATTTGATAACCAACAGGGCGGGGTCGCCGGATTCCGCCCTGTTCAATGTTCACGTCAAGGGGAAGATGTCGGCAATTCTTCCTCACCACCACATAATTGAGAAGACAAAGCCGCACGAAGCGAATTTATCAGTATTTGCTCCATATCTCGGTCTAACATAATCTATTTTTCCTTTCATTGAGAAGCCTCTTTCTCGGTTTAGGGGATGCCAGGAATCATCAGCCTCGTCATAATGCGGTGTCGTGCACCAAGTTAGTCCCCGATTTAAAGCTGGCGGAGGGAAGAAACTTTGCGACGGGCTCGGAGCCCAAGGCGCAGTCCTTCTCACCCACCAAGCATAATGGTTTTACCGAATAAAAAAGACTTTTGATGCGCCATCAGGGATGGGAAAGCGGAGCCTCCTTCTCTTAGGGTGTTTTCTCTTTCTCTTTTTACATACGAGGCGCTTTTTAGAAAGATCGATATCATGCTACGGCGATTGAATCTGATAAGCCTTGGTTTTCCCGCCTATAAAAAGAAGTATTCGGATAGCTACCATTTCAATAGATAGAGTTACTTTCTTCCCGGGGGCAACTGGGGGACTATTGATTGTCCCCTAAATACTCCGACTTGAGTAAAAATAGGGGACGTCTATTGTTTTATAAGTTTCATTTTCTGCGAGTTTATGGTACTGAATCATATGCCGCGAAAAGCCAGAATTGACGCCCCCGGAGCGTTGCATCACATCATATTCCGAGGAATCGAGCGCCGGAAAATATTCCGAGACAACAAGGACCGCAACAATTTCCTGGATCGACTCGGGGGCATTCTAACGGCGACCGGCACCCCCTGTTTTGCCTGGGCACTTATTCCCAACCACGTACATTTGTTGTTAAGAACCGGCAACGTGCCGATATCCACCGTGATGAGGCGGCTTCTGACCGGTCATGCCGCCTATTTTAATCGACGGCACCGCCGCCACGGAAAGCTATTTCAAAACCGCTACAAATCCATCCTTTGCCAGGAAGACACCTACCTGCTCGAATTGGTCCGCTATATTCATCTTAATCCGCTCCGGGCCAAGCTTGTTTCAAATCTAAGTTCCCTGGATAAATGGCCCTTTTGCGGTCACAGCACGGTCATGGGAAAGCGTAAAAATCCGTGGCAGGACGACAGGTACGTATTAACGCTTTTCGGCAAGTCGCTGTCAGCGTCCCGGCGAAAATACAGGGCCTACGTGGCAAAAGCCTTGGATCAGGGCAGAAGACCGGAATTAACCGGCGGTGGCCTGATACGCAGCATGGGCGGCTGGTCGGCCGTTAAGATGTTAAGACATACGGCTCTGCGGATGAAAAGCGACGAGCGCATATTAGGAGATGGCGACTTTGTCGAAAATGTCTTAAAAGCCGCTGAAGAACGTTACGAAACCGGATATGCGTTGAAGGCAAAAGGATACGATTTTGATAAGGTTGCGCAACGAGTGTGCGAGCAGACAGGGATCCAGATGGAGAAACTGATGTCCAGGGGCAAACATCCGGCTACGGTTCAGGCGCGCAGCCTGTTGTGTTTCTGGGCGTGTCGCGAGCTCGGCATGAAGACCACCGAACTGGCAGAGATATTGAAGATTTCACAACCCGCCGCGAGTCAGTCCGTCGCCCGAGGCGAAAAGCTATGTAAAGAAAATGGATGGAGGCTCTTAAGGTAGGAAACTTATAAAACAATGGACGTCCCCTAATAGCTACACAAAGAAAACGTCCCCCTGAAAGATGGATGTTTACTTCCTATCGGGAAGCTATGGTATCTCTGTGAACGTGATAAAGGAATCCGGATGTTTCAGATTGAATTCGCGCGCGTTCTGGAGATATTCTGGATCAAATCCTTGAGACCGAATCTCTTGAATTAATTGCCCGAACTCTGCGGTAGTTTTTACTTTTGTGGAAAGCGCCTTTTCCCCATGCAATGGATGATCCGCGACGATCCGCGCCCCTTTTCCGGTGCCGGAGACGTAATCTTCTTCATGGGTGTAAAACTGGGACAGAACAAGAATTCGAGTCCCCACAAATACAGCCTCCTCAAGATCATGGGTGACGAAAAAAATGGTCATGTTGTATTCTTCCCACAGCTCAAGAATGAGTATCTGCATCATCTCTCGAGTACCCGGATCCAAAGCCCCAAAAGGCTCATCCATCATCAAAATGGTGGGTTTCATGATTAACGCTTGAGCGATGGCCACCCGTTGTCGCATTCCGCCCGAAAGCTGGTGTGGATACTTGTGCGCATGTTCCGCCAACTGAATGCTTTCCAGGTAACGCAACGCTTCTTCCCGATCGTTCTTTCTATTTCGGATAGATCTCAAAATACTACGGGAAAGCTGTTTGCCCAAAAGAATATTGTCCAGTATCGAAAGGTGTGGAAAGAGAGAATATCGCTGATAAACGATTCCACGATCCGGACCTGGAAATCCAATGGGTTTGCCCTGCATCAGCATCTGTCCGCCGGTGGGCTGTTCCTGTCCGAGAATCAAGCGCAGCAGAGTCGACTTCCCACAACCACTAGGCCCCACCACCGTACAGAATTCTCCCTGCCTGACGGCCAGGTCGATGTCATTGAGAACCGTTTTCGAACCGTACGATTTCGATACATCTTCAAGGTACAGCAAATAGTTGTTTTTACCTTTTTCGGAGTCAGTCATCTATCAATTATCTGCTTTGGGGTTGTACCATGGGTAGCGAAAGGCGACACATTTGCGAAGGGCCAGATCGAAACAAAATGCCAATCCTGTAATCCAGGCCACATAAATAATGATCACGTCCATGGACAGATAGCGGCGTACCAGAAAAATTCGGTACCCCAGCCCATCCTGAGAAGCGATCGCCTCTGACGCGATCAGGAACAGCCAGGCGGCGCCCAGTGAGAGACGGACTGTGTCAACCAGCCTTGGTATTACCTGGGGGTAGACAACTCGGTAGATGACGCCTGCCTGAGAGGCCCCCAGGGTTAGCGCTTTGACGATATTCTCCCGGGGTATCTTTCGTACAGCTAGGTAAATATCCCTGGTAATTAATGGAAACGTGCCCAAGAAGATCAACATTATCTTGCCGAGCTGATCCACCCCGAAGGTGATAAACAAGATCGGCAAAATGGCCAGCGGCGGGATATTGGAAATAAATGTAACAAACGACAAACCAAGATTTCTGGCGCCCGGCAGCAGTCCCATATTTAGTCCGAGCACTAGCCCGACCACCGAGGCAGCACTGATACCGATAAACAGCCGCTTTAGGCTGGCCTTGGTGTCGCTCCATAGCAGGATGGTTCCACTGCGCTTGTTCTTTTCCAGGGCGGTCTTTTGAAAAGCCTTGCTGATCTTGGAGATCGTGGGCAGAAGTTTGTCGTGGGGGTTGGCTTTATGGCGTATTTCAGACGCGACCACGTAGACCGACAGCAGTAGCACAAACGGCAGAATTGCCAATAACAGCCGTAATCCAGGAGACGGGTCGGCATGCAGACCTAAAAATATCGAGCGCTTTTTTGGCATGATTTTCTTCCTACAGCTTACCGTCGGCCGCCATTTTCATGAAGGAGGCATCAAAGCGCATCTTGATGTTGGATTTCGAGCCGAGGATCGAACCGTCTGGAAACGAAATGCCAACCACATCCTTGTTGTCCGCATCTCCGAACAAACCATGACTGAATGAGAAATCGCGAACATAGGCCATGGTCTCCTTCAGATTATCGCTGGTAGTGAACTTCACGGCATCTGCAGGATTGTAAAACATGGCGGTGGTCCTCAATTGCGCTCGGAATTCGGGTTCGGTCCCACCGGCAAAATTTGCCATGTAGGCTATGGCCTCCTTGCCTTTCTTACTCTTGGAGGAAATCACGGACATGGTTTCATACCAGGCGCCTACCAGAGCCTTTTTTAACTTGTCGGGCGAATCGGTGCGTACCACCATCATATCAATGATCTCGCCCGGAACCTGGCTCGAATCGAAAACCATCTTGGCGCCTTTGACGTTGCGGCACTGCATCAATGGAGGGTTCCACGTCACCACAGCACCGTTGGGATCGGAAGTGAATATGGCTGCAATGTCGGCATCCGAGGTGTTGATGAGCTTTAGATCCTTTTCCTTCATGGAATTCATGGAGAGCGCCCTGGCAAGCAGGTAATGGGATACGGACAATTCCACGAGCTTTACCTGACGACCTTTCAGGTCCTTAACCCTGCTCCCCTTTTTCATAACAATGCCGTCATTGCCATTGGAAAAATCGCCGATGATAAGGGCCGTTGAATCGATCCCGCCGATCGCCGGAATGGTGAGGGCATCCATGTTGGTCATTACGCATCCCTGGTAAGCACCTCCGGTATAGAGATTAATGCTTTCGATATAGTCGTTGATCAGATCGAGCTGAATTTTGATCCCGTATTTGGCGGCCCATTTGTCCAGGATGCCGCTGTTTCTGGCATATTCCCATGGTTCCCAGCCCGTATAGTGGGACCATGCCACACGATAGGTGTTGCCGGCAAAAACACCGGTGGGCGCCAAAAAGGTCAACACGAGACAGGCACACACGATTGCGCGAATCCATATTCTAATCATGAGAATTCTTCCCTCCTTGATTGGTGTGATCGCTTCAAGCCACAATGTCCAGAGAAAATGCGGGTTCCATTTTTGTGCCTTCCTCCAGTTTCTGCAAAGCCGCTTCGGTCGCTGTGGTCAACTCCTCCATTTCCAGGATAGACTTGGCCATTTGGGGGAGAGCGGCCTTGCGAAACGCGGAGATATCTTCCAATGCTGCATTGATGTCCGCAAACGCCTTTTTCAATGTCTCCATATCCAGTTGGGTATCACCTGCGCGCTTGTGAATCGCAGCGCCCTGGGTGCGCAGTTGCGATGCCGTTTGGGCGATTAAACGGTTGGTGGCTTTGTTTACGGCATCGATCTTGTCCAGTACAATTTTTTGATTGGCCAGGGCAAGGGCAACGGTAACCGCAACGTTCAATGCATTGACCGTAACGTTGATCCCGCGGTCGACGCCTTTGATCAGTTCTTTGTTGTTCCTGACAATAATTTCAATCGCGAGAACCCCCTGCTGGTTGACCGCCAGTTGCTGCTGGAGATCCTGAATCCGTTGACGAAGCGGGAAAAGGATTTCATCTTCTATAAACCGCCTGCGTGAATCATCCGGTGGTACGTCGTGTTCCAGGGCATGTGAAAATTTCTGGTCGATGATCATCCCGAGTTCGATGGTTTTGTGAAGCCTGTGGGTAAGCTCCCGCATGGCTTGCTGATCCTGGGAGAGGGTAACATTGTCGCGCTGGAGGACCTTCTTGCCTTCCTCCAAAGCCCTGATAATGGCATCGATGACGGTCTGGGCGGATTCAAACCGTGTAAAGAATCGGTTCAGGGGGGTCCCGATGCCCGGCAGAAATCCCAGGGCCCGGGTAAACCAGCCCGCTTCAAAATCGAATTTACCGGGATCAAGTTCTTCCACTTTTACTTTCAAGTTCACAAGGGCATTGGCCACCTCTCCGCCATCCTCTCCGCGGGCGGCCAGCTTGCGGATCGGCTCCTTGAGCATGGCGGAACGATGGGCCGCTTCCTGCTGGGTCTTGCTTCCCATGGTATCCACCGCAAGGGCGTTCTGCTGGCGTTCTGTGGCGACGGACGGATCCTCCGGGTTAAAACCCAGCACCGCCTGGACAAACGCAGACGCTTGCTCCTCGAGTTTGGGATCCGGCGAGGCCGGTGCTGCAATCGCCTTGGGATCGACCAACCCGGTTTCCTTTCGAATCGTGAGTGGATCGGCCAACGCCAGGGCGCCACCGCTCTGTGGCGATTGGGTGTCAAGCTGGTTCATGGCAACCTCCTTAATTTTTTGGGGAAAAATAAACGTTTCCGTTCGATAGCCGGTAACCGGCGAATCGCTCCCAGACAGATTCCGCCAATGTCAGATCTCCTCGTATTCATGGGCCTTCAACGCGAGTTTCTGCAATTGCTTAATAGCCGATTCAAATTCTTTGTCTGCAAACCTGTGACCGCTCTGCCATTGTGCCACCGCAGCCGAGATGCGCTCCATTTCGGTCATGGCTTTTTCATTGTGGGTCAAAAAAGAATCTACCTTTCGTAGCTGGCTTTTCCACAAATCAAGACGCTCCTACAGGGATATCCGTTGTGTTTCATCTTCCGCGCTATGCTTCGATTTGCCGGCAATATCCTTCAATCTGGATGCGATGTAGTCCGGATCGATGGACTCAGCGCTTTTTAAGATACCCACCACGGAATTCAGATTATCCAGAACGCTCAATGAAACCTGCTCGGCAGCGCCTAAAAATCGCCCATGGGTAATTTCGCTGGTTTTTAACTTCATCCCCAGCAGTTCCTTCACATTGGCCAGTTTTGTCTGAATGTTCTCGAGCTGTGCAAGGCCGGTATCGGCATACTGCGCCAGGGATTCTTTTCCGGCGCACGTCTTCAATCCAGCCTCAATCTGACCGATCAGGTACTGTTCATATTTCTTCTGATGACGATGCAGGCTCTCCAGGTATTGACTGCCGAGGGTTTCGTGCCTGAAAAATACCTGATAAACGGCCCACGCCGGCCCTACCAGACCCAGAAGGAGGCCGGCGCCGAGAAACAGCGGGGCCTCAAACAGGGCACCTACGATTCCCGCGCTGACTCCAAGGGCAATCGGATAGATGGTCGAGGGATGCTTCAATCCCCGGTGCACCACTGCCTTTTGAATGGCTTCCGGCATATAGTCTGCCGGTTTGGGTGGCTTTGAACCCTCGAGCAGGTCGGTGGTCTCGTCCATGCCCCTTTAATTTTCCAGCGCTGATGAAGTATTGTACATTTAAAAATCTTCGCGAGCCAAAACCAGCTCGACCCGGGGCAACCGATACATCCAGGCGCGCCGGCTTTCTCCCGCCAGCCGCGGTAGCGGTTTGTCTCCCCCGTACCCGACGACATGCAGCCGGTTGGAATCAATCTGATATACGATATTCAGGTAGCGCGCGACGGCGTCCGCCCGGTCTTTCGAGAGCATAACATTCTGCTTCGAATCACCCCTGACGTCCGTATGGCCTTTGATGATGACCCGGAAGTTTGGGTAGTGTTTTAAACGTTCGACTGCCGAATCGACGACTTTTTTCGAAATTAGATCCAGTTCGGTAGTCCCTTGCTGAAACACAATGGGGTCGACCCGAAGGGTGCCCACTTCTTTCAGCGCATTCCATTCCTTGCCGTTCAATGGGCTGAAACGGGTTTCCAGCGAATTAACAAAGGCATTCCCGGCGTTGCTTCCGGTAGCAACGGTGAACGAGCCGGCCAATCCTTTGGCAAAAAGGGATTCCAGGAAGCTGCTGTTGGTGATCCGATAGGGATCATCATCCGGGATGGGGGATCTTGAGAAGTCTCCAGCGTTCTCCAGGATACGTGCGCTGGCGATAATCGTATCGACCAGCCCTTCATCGGAAAACTGACCCGGGGCGGCGATCCCGAACCATTTTTCGCAATTTTCACTGAAATTGACCCATTGAATGCCTTTGAGCATGGAGACAACCGCCTTGTTGCTGAGGTTGGTTTCGTCCTCGACATGTTTTAGAAGGAGCTTTCTGTCGTCTCTATATTTTTTTAACACACGGAAGTAATTGTTTATCAGCAACTGCACCATTTCCGGCTTTTTCTGGAGGGTTCTGCGACTCGCCACGAGGATATCGACAATGAGGCGCTCGGTGTCCTCTGTGCCCAACAGTTTCACGATGCCGTCGTCCACCAGGGCCCGGGACACATCCGGCTCCCAGCAGATAGCGATATCGGTTTGACCGGTCACCAGCTTTTCCAGGGCCTTTTCCGACCCATTGGTCTCAATGCGCAATCTTCCTGAAGGAAGCAGACTCGGAATGTTGAAATGCTCCGAGGCGGCTTTTGCCAGATGATGACTTGGACTGTCCGGCGTGAAGGCGACACGGATGTCGGACCGGCCTTTGAGGGCATCCAGGCTGTTTACGCGATCCTTCCTGGCCAGTATGGCATCGCCGCCCTTGGATTCGTCGATGACCATCACAATGGCCCCTGGATACTTGAGCGGTGCGGCATTTAGAATGAACGAGTCCACCGTCGCAACGGCAAAATCAATATCCCCATCCTTGAGCCGAGCCATCCTCTCTCTGTAATCGGCCTGATCGTCCTCACAGACCAGGACATAACCGGCCCGTCGCATGGCGCTTTCCATCTCCGGTGAGCGCAGAATGAAGTAACCGATCCAGTTGTCCAGTGCGACGACGATTTTACCCTTTGTTTTTGTGGCATCCGAAGTGGCCCGTTGCCGGCTTTCCTCGAAGTACGGCAGGATCAGTTTTACGCCGATCGCGCTGATGGCAACAATCAGAACGAGTAGCAAGGCACCAACGATGGTTCGGTTCATAAGAGAATCGTCTTTCTTTTGCTGCCGGTTCTTTCAAAGGATCGTGTGGTACGGCCCTTAGTTGGTAAATTCCTGTTCATCGAAAAATTCCAGTTCCGCCAGTACTTCCTGGAGGCCGCTTTTCAATTGATCCGGGTTGTCAGCCGACCTGTAGATGGTTCGCCCGGGTTGATTCAACGAGTGATCGTCACCGATACAAAACCCGATGCTGAAAATGGTGACCGGACTACTCCCCAGAATTTTATTGACCGTGCTCTTAAGACGTTGCTTGCTATGAGCGATCCCGTCGGTAACAACAACAATCGTATACTCCCCGTACCCGAGCTGCCGTTTTCCCTGGGAGGTAAGAGTCTTAAATGCGTACGATAGGGCTTGGCTTAAAGGTGTACCCCCGCCGGCTCTAATACCCATAACGGTATCGATGAAGACCTGCCGATTGCCGGTGGTCAGGCCCAGGGTGGTGATCCCTTTTGCGTTGAAGGAGTAAAATCCAAGATTGGCGTCCTCGGGAACGCTCTTGGACCAGGCAACCACCGCCTGCTTGGCAATTTCCAGTTTCCGACTGTCGCCGGCGCAATCGCTTTCTCCCATACTGCCGGAGCCGTCAAATATCAGGACAAAATTCCGGGCTGTGAGATCACCGGCCAGGGCATGCAGGGATTGCTCTTCTGACAGGAAAGGCCACGAGGCCAACGTTTGAGGAGGCGGCTCTCGTGTTTGCTCAACAACCTGTTGTGACTGAGGTTTCGGCGGTGCGCTTTGCTTGGCCGGCTTCGGATCTTCTCCACAGGCGACGAGCAAGACGACACCGAGAAGTATGGCGATCAATAACGGCCTTAGTTTCATGTCAGCCTCCGTTAATCCAAAGGAATAAAAGCACTGTCTTCCGCTTCGATCTGGATGATCCTGAACACTACCCGCATGTTGGAAAGCCACTGCTCCTTTGTTTTGGGTCTCGGATACTTGGGTTGCATTATCCCGTGCCCAACGACCGAAAACTGACTTTGATCCAAGGGTACCCCTGAGTTCCCAGCGAACCGAATGACGCTATCGCGAACCGCGATGGACCTGTTAATGCTGAGGTTCTTTGCTGCCTGCTTTGTTCGCTGCAGTTCGATGGCAGTCGCTCCCTTTTTCTCGAGTCGATTGTACTTGTGGGGGTCGCTGTGTCCTTCAACGGTGATAACGGCGCCGCCGTATGTCGAGGCCAGTTCCACTATTTTATTGAATCCCTGCTCATACAGATCCTCTGAGAAGGCTTTTTGATTCGGTTGGAAATTGATTTCCAAGCGGAACAGCTCACCCTCGCTCAAGGTGCCCATGGCCTGTTTGCGAGCCACGACTTGTGCCACCATATCCGATTTGAACCGCGGGGCTTCCACATTGTCGATTCCCACCAGGCCGGACCGAAAATTATTGTAATCCCACTGGGCCTGGTCTATTGCCGAAGTTCTGCTCAAAAGACCGATGGAGATAAACGCTGACTGGATTTCGCTAACCAGACGGTTCATATTGCGGGGCCATTTCGTGTCTCCGAAGAATTTGACATTCCCCCGGAATTCCACAAATTCACAATCGCCGTACAGTGCTTCAGCATCTGCTGTGGCCTGAGCACTGTCGAGTAGAATCTGAGCCGAAGCCGACAACAACGCCTTGTAGGCCGTGATGTTTTTCTCCTTGTTTTTGAATAACCTCTTCATCTCCTGTGTTGCAAGCAACAGTCCGTGAACAAAAGCCTCGACGTTTTGGCGGTTGGTCTGGAAAAAATCGCTCCGAACCGCGTAGACATCGGCGATAATTCGATTGGCCGTTTTCGTGGAAAGCATGATCCGTGCACCCCGGACAGAGCCTTCCGCTCCGGTACCCACGGTGCCGTTTGAGGTCAGCATCAATCCGTCCGGAATGATGACAAACGCTGCATCCACATCCGGGCTGAAAAGAGCTTCCGCGGGGGTCTGGTCTGTGCCGGTCAAATCTCTAGTCCACCGAAGGTTGACGTCGTTCATGGGCACCCCGGCGTCCTTCAGGATCTTGGCCAGGTAATCGACATGGGGACCATAAGCCTGAAGGGCGATGGTTTTGCCCTTCAGATCTTTGGCAGATTTGATGCCCTCTTTCACGACGAGGCAGTCGCCACCGTTGCTCCAGGTCATTTGATAGATAATTACCGGCTTGGTACGTGGATCTTGGTTTAACACCTCTGTCGCCATGTTGATCATTCCCATGGTGCCGCGCAGAAAAGGCGTATCCCCTTTTATGTAGGCCTCTACCTGCTTTTGGAAATCGTCTTGACGAACAAGTTTGATTGAAAGGCCCTTCTGGGCAAATATGCTCCCGGTCCGGGTGGTTGCCGAACTGCCGTTGGCAAGGATGGTTGCAATATCTCCCCCCCAGGTGATCATTGGGACGAGCCATTGCTTGGAAGCTTTCGGGGCCCCAACAACTGTTTTGATTTTGTTGGTCAGCGGCGGTGACTGATATGCGTCCGCCAGACCCCAGGAAAACAGCAGGAGTAATGCAACCGTAAAGGTATGAAGACGATGCCTCTTAAATGGATTCCATCTCATGCGTTCCTCCATGGGTATTGATACAAATCAATCTTTTAATGTCAGTTAAGCTTTTGAAATTCAGGGAAATGTGTTGCTGTATGGAACCAAGCGCGCAAATCTTGCCCTCTCTGTTGAACTCAACACTCAGTCGGCACAGCAAGAAAATAGGCACGCTCGAAATCTACAAAAAAATTGCATAATACAAGGCACTTTTAAAACGTTTCTCAAATGTGAGGGATCGGTACAGCAAATCGATATGGTTGGTAAGTCAAAATAAATTAGTACCCGTACCGGATAACAATAATGTGTAATTATACCAGCATTTTCCGACAAATGCAAAAGCATGAGAAGGTTATTCACTGCCGTTGGGATGGAAGAACGTTGAGAAAAGACAAGTATATCCTCCGAAGCCGGGTATATCGATCTTTTTTCAGGCGACCCGCTGATGCTTCAGTTAGGCATCAGTCGGTCTCGTGGGGCACTCATAAATGGCCGCCCAGTGCACGGGATTGCGAAAACCGTTTGGTTTTATAGTGGGGCAGACAACACATACAAGGAAGAAAGATAAACGAGACACAGATCGTTCCATTCAATGGACAGATATGCAATCTATGTTCCATGTACATAACAGTTTGCAATTCCATTAAAAGGTTCTTTGAAAGAATGGCGATGTGCACAATTTTCTGTGCAGTGTGCACAGAAAATTGTAGTCAATTTGTAAATTTGGGGACAAAGTTATTTTGAATGGTCTAAGAAAAATAAAGGGCATTCAAGGGGGCAGATGGTGCGATATATTGGGGTCAAAAAAAGAAATTAGAAATCAACTCGAGCGGAAGTGGCAACAAGAGGACAACGAGATCACATTTTAAATTTTCATCATTCGCAAGCCTTGGTTTTCCCGCCTGTAAAAAGAAGTATTCGGATAGCTACCATTTCAATAGATAGAGATACTTTCTTCCCAGAGGCAATTGGTGGACTATCGAATGTCCCCAAAATACTCGGACTTGTTGAATAGCAGAAAAAATGGTAAAATGAGACTGTTTCACGTTGAGCAAAAATCAGCTTCTTTCTACAGCAACCAGTCAACTCGTTAACAGAGAACAAGCTATATGATCTGAACCGAATCCCCCGGCCAATATTCAGATATCGAAGATATCTCCTATCAATATTTGGTTTGAGCTAAGCACTTAATTCGGGACAGAGCGGCGTTGTTTCACCAATGACAGGTACGAAGCGCTGCTCGGAGCTGTAATACGTTGGTATCCGTTACTCAAAAAATGGGAGGCGTTATGAAATTGAAGGTCTGGTTTCTGGTCTTGATTGGAGTTGTTCTATTTCCCATCCTCAACTGCGTTGCCGCTGAAAAGAGTACCGAACAGATGTCACCCGAAAAACAGGCTATTTTTCAACTCTTTGAAAACATGGAGACAGCCTGGAACAAGCAGGATGCTGCAGCCTATATCATGTTTTTTCACGACGATCTGAGATTGAAGCTTGGTTCACCACAGAAAGTAAAATACTACTCAAAAAAAGCATGTAAAAAAACCTTGCCGAAGAGAATGGCCAAATTCGGCCCGTATAAAATGGTCGATCCAGAAATCATAAATCTAAAAGGGGACAAGGCCAAAGCTAAAGTAATTGTGAGAAAGAAAAAACGGGATTACCCGAATGTATTCAATCTCGTGAGGGTCAATGGCGAGTGGCAAATTATAAGCAACGAGTGGTAATTTGCTTCACGGAACAGAGCGGTTGCCTCTTACATATCAATTTTTCACAAGCCCTGGTCTTTTCGCCTATAAAAAGAGGTGTTCGGATAGCTGCCATTTCACTTTATAAGGATGCATTCTTCTCAAGGCTATCTTAATCATAGGATGGAAAGACCTTTGCTTGTGAAATGCTCTCGAGCCTTCTGCCGAGTGAACAATCGGGGCAATGCCGGCAAGGGGAAAATGGGGGGCGGGGTATGAAGCTCGTCGTGTAATTGCAATTTGACTGTACTTGGTGAATGGCCTCCGCGACGTGTGCTTTGCGTCCGATTGAAGAATGTTTAATAAATTTAGAGAAAACTGCCCGGTAAGCGTATTTCTGATCCTGCTTCTGTGCCTGTTTACCTTTCCATTTTTAGCAGGAATTGTCCCTATTGTACGATTTCCCAGCGAGCAGATAGATATCGACGTTTTCCCGGAATTTATTGTCGTTAAAGGCGCCTATGTATACGAAAATCCGTTTCCTTTTCCGGTGACTCAAGGTTTTACCATCCCATTTCATCAGGATCCTCAACATCCGCCGCCTGTTCATATCAGCGCCACGGTTGTATCACCCTCAATCCAGCCTGTGCGAATCCGTCACATATTCGGAAAACACCGATTCGAGGTGACATTTTCTCCATATGAACAAAAAGTGGTTGAAGTCTCTTACCGCCAGGCAGCCCCCTCGAAATGCGGCTATTACCTGCTGCGCACCACCAAACCATGGAGGCGCCCGTTGTCGAAGGGAGACTATCGATTGATGCTGAAAGGTGTCGATTTGGTGGATTCCAATTATCCCGTCAGTCAGGTTGGACATCATGTGTTCTCATTTTCAAGAACGGATTTCATGCCGGAAATCGACTGGCAGTGGAAATGGAGAGTGAAGCAGGATGAAAAGAATACTTAGCCTTGCGCTGGCGATTCTATCTTTAATCCTTGAGCCCGGTGCAGTTTTCGCCAACCAGCCTCCGGGGCCTGTCCTGGCGCTGGCTGAAATATCAATCCTGCCGATCATGATGCTGTTTACCGCTTTTGGCGGGGGGTACGGTATTTTAAGCCAACGCAAAAAAAGGAGGCGCGGTTTCCTATTGGCCCTGGGTGTCATCCTACTTGTGATACTATCCTTTGTGCATCAGGCGTCGGCGTTCCTGGTCTGCATGCTGTTTTGTTTCATTGCGATCATCAGAGGGATCACCATGATATCCTGGGGAAAGGCGGCCTGGTCAAATGAAGAAGCGCCCGAGCGTCTAAAGGAAGCGTCACCCAGGCGTCTCATCACATTCGGGAGTTTGCTGGTTATCGGATCTGTATTTATTTCCGGAATGGCGTATGCGTTTATGTATTATTATCCGATGTCGCCAAAACGGATTGAGGAAGCGCTTGAGAAATATGTCGCTTATGAAATAGCCGGTGCGCGAATCGAAGCGGAAAAAACCGGTGAAATGCGCTTTGGTACAATGGAAAGAGACCTTTACGCGTATCGGGTAGACTCTGTTATCCGTCGCGGGAAAGTCGAATACGGAAAGGATTTTAAAAGCGTTACTGTTTACATTCCCCCAAATGTTACCACCGGATATGGGTATGGTTGGTTCCCCTTTTTCCCGTTTAATTATATCGTTTCCTATCCATCCTACCGTGGTGATGAAACCGGGCGGATTCGCATGATTCGTACTCACGAACAATTTGAGCAGTGCCCGGTCTCTGCTCCGGTTGTCAAAACAGTCAGCGAAAACGACATCAAAAATGCCATGGCAGATCTGAGGAAGCGGGAATGATCATAAAGGGAATAATGGTCGGCTCAAGCGATGCTATTCATGTGACACGATGATCCCACATATTTACCCGACATATTGACCTTTAACCCGAACACTGCATGAAATCTTTTCAGCAACACCATGTCGAGAGAATGCGCACCCATAGATGCTCGGCGTCGGGATCGCTATCGGTATCGGAATCGAGACAGGACGGCTATCTTCGAAGTCGATACCGATTTCGATGACTCCAGTGCGTTGGCATTTTTATAACGTCTCTCAATCGGAACGGAATTCTGACATCTGCTCTAAATCGTAGGCATGCCCCCTTCAAAATTGTATGCACGTCATACCAACAAATTTGTATGCACCCCCCACCAATTGTGTCGTTCCAGCGTCGGCAATAAAATTTTAATTCAGTGAATTCGGCAGGTTAAATCTGGCACGGTTCCTGCTCTATCTATAATTCTTACCGCAAGAATTGCGACCACCATAAACGTCGTATGAGATTGTCAAGGAGAGTGCCATGAAACAAATCCAGCCTGATGAGATCGGCTACTATGGCCGACCTGTTACGGACCTGACGAGAGAAGAGCTTCTACAGTTGGTCTCAGAGCTGTGCTCGGTGCTAAAGGAATGCCATTGCAATACAGCACATCACACTGAGCCGCCTGCTGTTGAAACACATCGTCAACTGCATTGAAAGACGTCCCGGTACCGGATTGTGATAAAATTGGAGCCTTCCAGCGGATTCCTGAGTTTTGTTCTCATTTAAAAGAGATTCACTATCTCTATTGCGCGAACCCACTCATGCATCCTGATATACCAGAGAAAATACAAAAAGAACGGAACAAGCGATGTCACGAATATGATCCGACAATCATAAATCCGTGCCTTCCGTTTCGGCCCAAGAACACCAATGTTACCCACCCCATCAAACCTCTAAACATCTATTCATTTTAATTTAGAATGGACCACGTTTGAAGGCTGAACCGGGTGCCCGGCGGCAGAAAACCGATGCGCATGTTGTTGAAGCGCAAGGGCTCGCCTTCAGCTACCGTCTGGTAATTGGCGCCGTTGACCCCGTCGCTGTTCAGAACGGTCACCATGTCAGCGCCGATCACCTCGAATACATCGTTGGGATAGACTACAATCCCGGTATTTTCATCGATACCGATTCCTTTTTCGCACTTTCCGCTGATCAGAAACTGCGAGAGCCTGGCGAGCCGTTGACGAGCGGAAAAGTGGGTGTCAATGATCACCCCGTCGATCAACCCGAACCCTTCCATGGATCCGATGGAGCCTTTGAGAGATCCCTTGTAATCACCATCAAAAATCATGGGGTTTCCGACCGCCGAGGCGCCGGCGCTGGTGCCGGCGATGTGCAGGTCGCCGGCTTCAAACCGGTCCCGAATCCGACGGAATAACCGGGTGTGGATCAAACGGGAAACCAGCCTCACCTGATCGCCTCCGCTGAAATAAATCAGGTTTGCCGCCTCCACGGCAGACAGGTACTGTTCCCTGTCGGCTTCCTGGACATCCCGGATATCCAGGCAGGTGGTTTGTTCAATTTCCAGCAGGTTGAAGGCGTCACCGTAATCGCGATGCATATCCCGCGGGTAGCAGGATGCCGTGGGGATCAGAACAATTTGTGCAGGCTGAGCCACATCCAGGATGTGCTTCAGAATAGTGCGATCACCACTGTTGTTTTCGGCGCCTCCGATCAAAAATAAGTATCCTCTTTGCATTCCAGTAGAATCCGCCTTTCGTGTCAAAAGAGACCAGATGCCCACATCCTCATGCGGGCCACTATTTTAAGGTCAGTTCGATATCCTCTTTCATGGCGTACAGGTGCTGAATGACCCGTTCGACTCTTCCCGACATGATGCACACCAGGTCATCCTTGCCGGCGAGGTAGAGGGCATGGTTTATCGCCTCCATCTCCCTGGGGATCTTATCGATACTCTGAGCATCAAAGCCTTCCGCGACAAGCGCCCGTTCGACCAAAGTCATCAATTCCCCCGCCGTTCTGCCGCGGAGGTCCTTGTCTTCGTAGACAACCGCATGGTCGCAATACCTGGCAATTATACCACATATTTTGCGAATATCCTCGTCCCGGCGATCGCCCACGACATCAAATACAATAATCCGGCGTTGGTGACCCATGCGTTTTACCAGGTCCAGAATGTTTTCATAGGCAGACGGATTATGGGCGTAATCCAGCATGACCTCCACGTTCTCGATGGTGAAAAAATTTGTCCGGCCGGGGGTTTGTGACGGGGAAGGAAAAAAGGAGACCAGGCCCTGCCGCATCTCCTCGATTTTAAGGGCCATGGCATGGGCGACGGCTGTCGCGGCGAGGGCATTCTGGATGTTGAACAAGGCCCGGCCCTCCATGGTCAGTGGCATTTCCACGGCCCGTGCCACAGGAACGGCCATTTCACCCGAGGCAATGGTGATATACCCGCGATCGTACAGCACGGCGGTATGCTCATTTTCGATATGTCCCTGGACAATCGGATTCGAGGGCCGCAGCGAAAAATAGATGATCTTTTCCCGGCAATACTGGGCCATGTTGACGCATTGTTCATCATCGGCGTTCAATACCGTCACGCCGCCCGTGCGCACCATTTCGGCAACCACCGATTTGACCTTGGCGAGATCTTCGATCGTATGGATGCCCTTGAGCCCCAGATGATCCGGCTGCACATTGAGCACGACCCCAACGTCGGCCATCTTGTAGCCCAAACCCTCCCGCAAAATACCCCCCCGGGCGGTTTCCAGCACCGCGCAGTCGACCATCGGATCACGCAACACCACCCTGGCCGAATGGGGACCGCTCATATCGCCGCTGACGATGAGACGGTCGCGCAAATAAATCCCGTCGGTGGTGGTCATCCCGACGCTGTAACCGACCCCCTTCAGCAGGTGGGCAATCATGCGAACGGTGGTGGTTTTGCCGTTGGTTCCGGTTACGGCCACGATCGGGATATCGGAGGGCGAGCCCTCGGGGAAGAGCATGTCGACGATCGGCTTGGCCACGTTGCGTGCCTTGCCCTTGGCTGGAGCCAGGTGCATCCGCAGCCCCGGAGCCGCATTTACCTCGATGACGGCACCACCGATCTTGCCGACCGGCTTGCTCAAGGTTTCGGCCATCACATCGATGCCGGCAATATCCAGGCCCACGATCCTGGCAATGCGCTCGGCCATGAAGCGATTGGCGGTGTGCACCCTGTCCGTGACGTCTTCAGCCGAGCCACCGGTGGAGAGATTTGCGGTCAGTTCCAGCAAGAAGAATTCCCCGGCTTCGAGGACCGTTGTCATCTCATATCCGGATTTGGTCAACAAATGCTCGGTGACCGGAGAAATCCGCAAGCGGGTCATCATTTTTTCATGACCAAAGCCCCGGTCGGGATTCTGGTTTTCAATGTCAATCAATTCGGCGATCGTGTGCGTGCCATCACCGGTAATGGCGGCAGGCACCCGTTTGGCAGCCGCCACGAATTGGCCGTCCACCACCAACAGGCGGTAATCGCTGCCGGTCAGATATTGCTCCACGATGACCCGGTCGCTGATCGCCTTGGCACGTTCGAATGCCGCCGCCACCTCTTGTTCATTGGAAAGATTGGTGGTGACGCCCTTGCCGTGGTGGCCGTCGTGTGGTTTGATCACCACCGGATATCCGATCCATTCGGCGTCCTCAACGGCGCTCTCGAGTCTTCGGACCACAGTCCCTTTGGGTACGGGAATACCGGCATCCTCCAGTATGTTTTTCGTCAGGCGTTTGTTGCCGGCGGTTTCCACGCCGATCAGGCTGGTGTTGGATGTCAGTGCCGCCTGAATGCGCTTCTGGTACTTGCCTTCGCCGAGCTGGACCAGATTGTAGTCGTCGAGTCGAATGACGGAGATCCCGCGCAGTTCCGCCTCTCGAATGATCTCCGCAGTTGACGGTCCCAGGTAGTAGTCATCCCGGATGTCCTTCAACTCGGCAATGGTCTCTTCAAGATCGTATGGTTTTCCCGTCAACAGCGCATTGACCATGTTGACGGCTTCAACCCCGGCAAACAGGCCGGCCTCTTCCACCCAGTAACTGAAGATAACCTCAAACACGCCTTCGGTATCCGTGTCGATGGTCTTGCCGAATCCCACATCCATATAGGCGATGTATTGAAGCTCCAACGCGATGTGTTCGATCACGTGGCCCAGCAGCGTTCCTTCTTGCATGCGGGTGATCAGGCCTCCCTTGACGCCCTCGGAGCAGCGATGATCCTCGAGGCTGGGCAGCATTTCCAGCAGATGGTCGACAAAGCCCTCGATCTGGTTGGTGAACACCTCGTTGTATGTGCCCAAATCGATTTTCAGAACGATCACCGGTCGATAACTGTATATGTTTGCCCCTCTCAGGGCATATTTGGTCAGAATTTCAATCATCGGGCACTCCTTGGATTTGGGTTGATCAACGCTCATGCCGGTCTGATGGTTGCTTACAACAGGGCATGTTTAGGTTGCAAGCGGGATTCACCTGTCGGCGTCCACTTCAGCCTCCGGACCCAACCGCCATGATCCGGTGCTTTCAAATGGAAAGACGCGCCAGGCAGGCCACACAGGGCGATAACCGTGCTGCCGGCTGGGGGGATGTGAGATAACCATGGCCTATCCTCATTGATCGTTTCGACGGCCGTTGGCCGATCGGTGGAATGGGGCCTCTGAACATAATACCGGGGCGGTTCCACTGCCGCACCTCAAATGTTGAGAATGCCTCCTAATATCCTCTTATCATGCCGCTGTATCCAGCTTAATGACTTTTTCGTACTTCTATTTCGACTCCGCTTCATAGGTTTGTCGTATTTTTTCAAATCAGCGGATTCTGTTGTTGAACCTCCCTTACCGTTATAATAGCCTGCCGAACATGTGCACGCATGCATTCCATATAGAACACGATGAGTTCCGTATTCATCGAAACGCTTTAGGAATCTGGCCGCTCAACCCACGGGAGAACACTTATGCTTCGAATACTTCTGAAGGCGCTGTTTCTCAATCTCCTCCTCATCGCACTCTTCAATGTTCCACCCTGTCAAGCCGCAAAACCGATGGCCATACCGACATTTCATTCCATCGGGATTTATTTCAGTCCAAACGGCGGCAGTGAGGACAATGCCTGCCATGTGCACTATAAAATTCTGGGGGAGCGCGGCTGGAAACAAGGACAAGATCTCTGGTTCGACGCCCGAAACCGTGAATACCGGGGCAGTCTGGTAAATCTGATTCCCGGCATTACGTATAAAATCAAACTAACGCTTGAAAAAACCGGCCGATCCCGCAGGGTCATTGCCACCACCTGGAAGGAACAGTTTCCCATCGGCGACATTGTTTATCTGCCGTCCGGCACCTCCGGGGCAACCGTTCACATAAACGAATCGGGAACGCCCGACGCCTATCGTTTGTACACGCATCCGGAAGGGGCGGATACCATTATCGATGTGAGCAACGGGGCAGACCACTGCCTGGAGATCCGTGCGTCCTATGTGATTATCCGGGGGCTGATACTGAAAAACGCCCGTATCCACGGCATCCGTTTAATGCCCGGTGTCCATGATGTGATCATTGAAGATTGCGATATCAGCGGATGGGGGCAGATCGCAGAGGACGGGTGGGGAAAAAACGAACATGCCGGCATTTACTCGAACAGCGCCGACAATGCGCGAATCATTATCCAGAGAAACAAGATTCATCATCCCCGATCCGATACCAACAGCTGGAAGGAACACCGCGCCATCTACGGCTATCATCCTGCCGGACCCAAGGCGATCACCTTGAAGGCCAGTGCCGGAGGCCACGTCATCCGGTACAACGAGATCTACTCCGACGATGATCATTACTTCAACGACGCTATCGGAGAGTCCGGTAATTTCGGTCCCGGATTTCCGAACGCCGACACGGATATTTACGGCAATTTTATCGAGCGATGCTGGGACGACGGCATTGAAAGTGAAGGCCATAACCGCAACGTGCGCATTTGGGGCAACTACATCGACCGGACCACCATCGGTATCGCCGCCGCTCCGGTTCACGAGGGGCCGTTGTACATCTGGCGAAACGTGATGCACAGCAGTCGCAAAGGGCCACTGCCGGAACACAACTACGGCCAGCCGCTGATCAAACTTGGCGGCGGGAGAAAGGATGCCGCCAGCCCCTATTACGGAGACGGGAAAACATACATCTTTCACAACACCTCACTCCTACCCTCGGCAGATACCGGGTTGGCCGGGCATTCGACCCAGATCAATGGTGACACCCGGGAGCTGCGAAACTGCGTCACCCGAAACAATGTGCTGGAGAGCGCCGGTGACGGGCACCATGCCATCTTCAACAGAACAGAGGATCCACAGAATGATTTTGATTATGATCTCTACAATGGCCTGATTTACTGGGGTGCCGATATCTTCGAGCTCAACGGTGTTCAGGGCCGTCCGGTCTATACCAAGAACGTCGGCTTTGATCCGGACGAAGGAACCGGCAACTTTCACCAAACCGCATCCAGCCCGGGTTACGATACCGGCCTGCCCATTGCCAATTTCAACGACGATTTCACCGGTGAAGCACCGGACATGGGCGCCCACGAGACGGGCACCCCGCCCATGGGATTCGGGGTCGCGGCGACGTATTTAAAACCCCAGGGACTGGTGGGGTTCTGGCCGTTTGATGAAAAACGGAATTTCTCGGACATTATCGACAAGTCGGGAAACGGCAATACCGGTGCCATGCATGGAGATGTGTTTCGCAGAAAAGGGGAATACGGCCGGGCCCTTAAATTCAAGGGCGATTCCGATTACGTCGAAATTGCCGACCCCGGTGAGAGCGCACTGGATATTGCCGAATCTATGAGCATCGCCCTTTGGGTCAAGCGGACGAGAGACACGGCCGGGGATCAATGGTTCCTGTCGAAACCGGGCGCTTATGCCTGGAAATTTTCCAACGGCAGGGCCTATTTCTACATCTACACACCCCATGAGATGGTGATCGAATCCTCCCCGATTCCCGGCAAGTCGTGGCACCATCTGGCCGCGGTATATGATTTTTCAGAAGAAGAGGTGCGGATCTATATCGACGGCGTACCGGATGCCGCCCAGCCGGTGACCGGCGCCATCGCGACCACCAACGAAAGCCTGATTTTCGGACATCCTTCCGATGCGTGTCTGTTCGGGAAGCTGGACGATATTCACCTGTACGAGCGGGTACTGAGCGAAGACGAGATCCAGGAACTGGCCGGCATAACAAAAGACAACTCCCTGGCCGCCTATTTTGATCTGGAAGAAGGACTGGGGACCGCCATTAACGATATCTCCGGCAACGGCAATACAGGAGACGTGTTCGGAAATACCTCCTGGGTCACCGGAAAGTCGGGTACCGCATTGGAATTTCATGGAGACACGGACCACGTTCAAATTGCGGACAATTCGGGCAGCCTCACGATCGCTGGGGACTTCAGTATCGCCCTGTGGTTGAAAAGAACGAAACGCACCCAGGGCGATGAATGGTTTTTTTCCAAACCCGGCACCTATGCTTGGAAAATCACCAACGACACCCCTTACTTTCTGATCTACACGCCGGATATTACCGTTGTCACGCCGTCGAAACTTGATTTGAATCGGTGGCACCATCTTGTCGCAACGTACGACCAGAGCACCCAAACCGTTACCATTTACATCGACGGCGAGCTGGACACCTCAGCGGCAGTTGGTGCTGAACTGAATCTGACGTCGTTTGATCATACGCTGGGCCATGAAAGCGATGCCTGCCTGAATGGAATATTGGATGACGTGCAGGTTTACAACAAGGCGCTGAGTCTTTCAGAGGTTCAGGCCTTGTACGGTACCCTGCAAACGTCACATATGGCCGGTCACTGGGCATTGGATGACGGGGCCGGATCGGTTGTCACAGACACTTCGGGCCACGGCAACGACGGAACCCTCGAGGGGGATACCGCCTGGGGCGAAGGAAAATCCGGAACCGCCGTGAGCTTCGACGGGAAGTACGATTATATTCACATTCCGGACACCTCGGGAGATCTGAACATTCCCGGTGATCTGAGCATTTCCCTGTGGATTAAACGGACCGCCAGTACCCGGGGTGACGAATGGTTCATTCGCAAAGACTTTGCCTACGGGTGGAAGCTATCCAACAGTATTCCGTATTTCTTTATTTGGACACCCCATCTCACCCTCGTAGAACCGGCTCCCGGAACGACAATCGGCGCGGACAATGAATGGCATCACCTGGTCGCTGTCTACGATACCGCTGGAGAAAGCGTCTTGATCTATATCGACGGGGTTCTGAATACATCCCATACCGTCAGCGGTGAACTGGCTCAAATCCAGGGACCTTTGATACTCGGCACCGACAATGACGCCGGCATGATCGGAATGGTAGACGATGTCCGAATCGTCAACACGGCGTTACGTGCGGAAGAGGTTCACCAACTGTACATGGACCAATGAGCGGAAGTGGATCTTTTGCCGTCGAACAGGCGGATCGTAAACGTAGCAGGGCAGGATGCGCGGAAAGGATCGGACCGACCTGAATATTGAATGACAGGTATGTCTAACTGACGCGAATTTTGGCCTGCAACGTCAATTCTGCCTTTCACATCACCCCTCCGGTAAAACAACTGCTTGAAAGGCCCGGGGCAACGTGTCCGCCCGTCCAGGCACTATCCGGCTCTTGACACGTCCTTTGAGGTTATTAGCCTCATGTACGTGGGGATTACGATCGCTTGCAAGTCTACACGCCTGGGAAAGCCGGTGGATAGCAACAGGGAGGCGGGTCAACGATGTCTGTACGGTCCTATTTCATGGCCAAGTATTATGACGCCTCCATGAAGAAAATGGAAAGGGCCTGCCTGTCCAGATGGCGCTCCGAGCTCCTGTCGGATATCAGTGGGGATGTTTTGGAGATTGGAAGCGGGACGGGCGCCAATTTACCGTATTATCCCCAATCCATACACCGTCTGGTGCTGTCTGAACCCGAATCCCACATGCGTGATCTTTTGAGGCAACATATCAACCAAACCCCCGGTGGCAAATGCACGGCCGAAAGTTCTTCTGCAGACAAGCTGAGTTTTCCCGACAATTCCTTTGATTCCGTTGTCTCCACGTTAGTTCTCTGTTCCGTTGATTCCCCGGACACGGCACTCCATGAAATAAAGCGTGTCTTGAAACCCGGCGGGAAACTTTACTTTATCGAACATGTGCTGGCCAAGGATGCCCCCCATTTGATAAAATGGCAAAGACTGGTGCAGCCTTTATGGAGGTACATGTGCGGAAATTGCCACACCGCCCGTGATACGGAACGGCATATCTCCGATGCCGGTTTCACATTCGAGACACTTGAGAAATTACACGCATCCGGTGCCCCGTCTCTGGTCTCGCCGACAATAAAAGGTGTCGCCAAAAGGTAAAAATCGAATGATTTGTGCATGGTATCCGAAATTGCCGGGTAACCATTGTTTTTTCAAACCAGTTTCTTTGTAATTTCTTGTAATTATGTGATAAAATATTATATGCCCGACGGCACGGAAGTTGCTCATGTTCTGTTTGGTCAATCCGACCCCAATCAGACAGGTAAAAGAATCATCATGGACGACAGCGCACACCTATACCCGGTAAAAAATATACCGGACATCCACACGTGGGAGGCGTTAGCGCTTTTCAAGAAACGGGCAGAAGAATTCATTCATATCCAGGATAGTATTGCACCGGAAAGTAACAGACATCGCTGGGCAACATTTGAACAACAGATGTGCACCGAAGATTCCCATATTCCCAGCGATGAAACTCTCAAATTTTTTTATGATGCATTTCGATTCTGTTATGCGAAGCAGGAGGCATCGAATTTTCAAAATATCACTGGCATTATTTCAAAAGTCACGATCGGGGAGCATGAACGTGCCTATCTGGAGAGCCTCAAATTTCAATGGAATGTCGCCGAAACCCGAATCTTCACAGATTCTTTGGTGGACAGGGATATCAGTGGCAAAGAAATAATGGACCTGTGGTTTGAAGAAGAATGTGATCATTGTGATCGTGAAGAGAAGGAACGGCTGTATATTTCAAGGAACCTGCAGTGCGACGAGGCATCACGGGTGTTTTTGTTTCAGACAGTCCTTGCTGCGGGGGAACCTCTCCGCTTGTTGTACGATGTGATTGAACCGCTGGCTTCAGAAAATCTTGTCGTGAGTGTGCCCGATTTTTTCATCTCCTGCGCGTAGCACAAAAATTAGCACGATACCTTTTCGTGTCGCGATCACGTGCCTTCTGCTTTTAACAAAAACGGTCCTGATGACCCCACCCCTGTCGCGTCTCCGTTTTTTCGTTCCATTGGTTTCCGGTGACACCTTGCTCAAATTTCAGCGAGGCAGACGTCGGATAGGTTCACCAGCACCCCTTATACCGAGCTTGATTCCTCAAAAGCACGCTTTACTTTCAACTAATCTCTTATAAAAGCACGAGTCGTGAAGCTAATCATCGATTCGAAACCGATACCGGAAGGGTAATATGAAATGCCATTGATTACGGTAACCGACAGTTCCGGCAGTGGCGGATTTGAAGTCGCAAAACGGGTGGCCGAGAACTTAGGCGTAGAGGTTTTCGATGATAAGCGGCTTCAGGTGATCGTAACACAAACAGGAGCGTCCGCCGGAATCGACGTTGATTCCGACAAGCAGACACCGGGATTTTGGGAACGCCTTCTCAGCCGCGAACCAAAAGTATACTTAGATACCATGGAAGCGGCCGTATACGATATTGCTCGCAGGGGCGACGGGGTGATTATCGGGCACGGCAGTCAGATGCTGCTACAGGATTTCGACTGTGCCTTTCACGTGCGGTTGCTTGCCGATTTTAGAGCTCGAGTGGACAATTTGGTGATCAGCCAGGGAATGGACCAGGTCGCGGCCGCAAATCTCATCACAAATTCCGATAAAAACCAGAAGAGTTTTTTCCACTATGCCTTTAAAATCGATTTGGATACGCTATCCCTTTACGACCTGGTCATTAACATGGGTAAACTGAAACCGGGAACGATCGCGAATCTGATCGTAGGAGCGGTTCAATCAGAAGATATCCGATCGTGCGATCTGGATGCACTGTCCTCCATGAAACGACTGTCACTTGAGAGAACTATCCATGCCGAATTGCTTGAACACAATATCGATGTCAGCACCCTTAACATAGCGGTACCCCAGGTCGGGACAGCAAATATAACCGGTGGGGCGGTATCCCAAGACGAAAAAAAGCGCATACCGGGAATCGTCGAGAAGGTGCAGGGCATATCCCAGGTAAACGCTGACATAACCGTTTGGGTGTACCCGTTGTGATCCCAAATTGTCGGAGGGCTTCCTTTTCCGCGAATACTTCTTTCCTATACGCCTTCCATTTTGAAACCCTCTACAAACGGATGATCGGCGTCCATCGGGGGAATGATGATTACGGATTCAGCCTTCATAAGAACCACCCGTCAGCTTTGGAAACTTGTTGCGGCCCTGTTATGTCCAATTATTCTTGGGCTGGCGGTGATCTATCAGGAGGTGTTCGGGGAAGGGATTGCGGCCTTTCAGGATACACTCATCCCCCTTACGGTAATCGCCTTTGTCGGCTTTGCCTGGGGGTGCTTGTCCATAACATGCCCCCGGTGTCATTGTCGGCTACTGTCGGAAACCGTCAGCCAGCACAGCTTCCTGTCCTGGGTGCGGTGGTTCATTTCCTTTACGGAATGCCCGAAGTGTCATTTTTCGCCCATACATGGCGGAAAGGCCAGATAGCCTGGATGGGACCATTCCGCGGTATCGGGAAACATTTGCTACAGCGCCACATTATTAAGACAGGTTCGATATGGTTTTCCGTCCAGCTGTGACACAGAAGCTGACTCGCCGCGGATTCTTCAAATACGGCTTGCGGCTTTCCGTCCTGGGACTTCTGGGGTTTGGGTTCTCCGGCCGAAACAACATTGAAACCAAACAGCTCAACCTTCGATTCGCCAATCTGCCTGAAGCCTTCGATGGTTTTCGGATCGTGCAGATTTCCGATCTGCACGCCAGTTTCTGGGTGGGGAAAAGGTATCTTGATCGGGTCATTGCCCGGGTGAACACACTGAACAAGGACCTGGTCGTCATTACGGGCGATATCATCACCGGTTCGGTAAACGATTTCTGGAAACGCTGGCTGCCAAGCGCCGGCGGCGGCTACATTCCAGTGGTCACGGACGTGCTAACGCGGTTGAATGCCGGGCCAAGATTCGCGGTTCTGGGTAACCATGACCAATGGGACGGTAAGGAAACCGAAACGCAACTCGTGGGCGAACTGGAACGCATCGGCATCGATGTCCTACGTAATCGATCCAAAACAATAAACCGGGGAAAAGATCGAATCACCATCGCCGGGACGGACGATGTCTGGTTCACTTACGATATCGACCGGGCGCTGAAGGGTGTTCCGACCGGTAACTTTACCATCGTGCTTTGCCATTCTCCGGACGTCCGGGAAGACCTCGACACAGGATCCAAGGTTGAACTCGTTCTCTGCGGTCACACCCACGGTGGGCAGGTCGCTGTTCCATTTCTTTCTCACCATTTCATTCCGATCAAAAGGCCGAAACGCTATCTGGCGGGCCTGGTCAAGGAACGCTATGGATATACCTATGTGAATCGTGGCATCGGGACGCTTGTTTTCCCGCTTCGGATCGGCGCCCCGCCTGAAATAACGTCCATTAAACTAATCCGGGCATAACCGTCGCAACCATAAAATCCCTATTCGGTGATATGTCGTCTCGAGGCGCAGGATCATTACTGTCCCCATGTGATCGTATCCAAAGGGTGCACAGAAAAATGTGCAAGGTGCACATTTCACTATGCATCGCCCCGGGGTATGAAACCTTTTCTCTGTGATATTTTAAAGGGTTACATGCCTGGTATATATCTCGCACGGTAACCTATGGTGTTTGTCAAACCATGCTCCGTTTGAGCATCAAGCGTTTTCACCAACAGCGTGCCGGGGGATCCGGACCTCGACATGCCCGGCGCCGGAATCGAAACAGGGCGCTCAGATTGGAAGTCGATGCCGCTTCCGAGGATTCTGCCGGTTATAACCCGGTACACAATCCACAACCGGGAACGGACCGCTTACAGGTGCTACAACCGGTATCCTGAATCGATCCGGGCCAACGCACGACATATCGGAGCAGAGGGAGGAGAACATGAATGCGCTGCAGATCGCTCTGGCCCTTGCCGTCAGCATGCTCATTTTTTCGACACTCGCCACGATGGTTGTCGAAATGTTCCATAAATTGCTGGGTTCACGACGTCGGGGGCTCAAGAAGATGCTTGAAGCCTTCTACGAGAACGAAGTGAAGCAACGGCTACAGGCCCTGATCCAGCGAGGCGGAGTTGCGGTGGAAGATATGCCCGAATTTATCCAAACGATAACACTGAAGGCAGGTGACACCAGCGTCACCACCATAGAATTCGTCCGTAGACTGGCCGACACGGAGATCGGTAAACGCATCGGACGGCGTGCGGACAATGAGGTCGACGTTCTTATCGACGGGGTGGCCGAACGCTACGAGGAATACGGACGGCAGGCCAGTCAGCTATTTCGCAGATATTCCCAGATCGGTACGGTGGTTGTGTCGATGGTTGTCGCGTTGTGCCTCAACATCAATGTTCTGGTAATATTCCGAACTTTTCAAAGCAACGAGACACTGACACGGACCGTGGCGCTCCAGGCCCAGCAGGCCATGGCCGCCTACAAGGTTCAAGCAGAAATACTGAGAACCACCCAATCTCGGGATTTGGACATAACGGCAGTGGATATGGACCTCGATGATTTAAAGGCGAGTGTGAAAAAATTTAACGATGCCCTGGCCAAAGCGGAAAAACTGGGTTTGCCGATAGGCTGGTCAGACGATAAAATTTTCAACGCATCAGACATAGAACCGCTGGGGTGGTTTGTTTGGACGCTCACCACCCTGCTCACCGGTTTCCTGATCGGATTGGGGGGCCCTTTCTGGTATGACGTGGTCAAACGCCTGACGCCGGTCACCCAGCTGGCCGGTGCGCTGGTTCGACCGCCTCCGGCCACAGACGACGCCGGCAAACGGACGACGCCCAAACGGGGCGGACCCCCGATGGTTCCGGAAGATCCCAAAATCGCATTTAAAACAGCGATTCGCGCCAATCGTATTCTTGACACGATGGATGCCGAATCCGGCGGGTTCCTGGGGCCTAAAGCCCTGCGCCTGTAACACCCAAGATAAGAGGAATCATGAATCCAACACTCATCGTCTTTGGGATTCAAGCGGTATTGAGAGCCGCCCAGGCCGGAGCCGATCTTTACGGAGAACACGCTCGTGATCGCAAGGTTTTCCTCCCGAACCTGGAATTGCCGCCGGGATCCCCGTCTGTTCAGTTACATCAGTTCCTTATGGAAAATCCCCAGCTTGCGAGCCGTGATCCCGAGTTGTCCCGGATCTGGGACGCTGAGCACGGAGAGCTCACCACGACGAAAGCGGAAATGATCGATGCGGCCTATGCCGTCATGCTCCAGCACAAGGCAAAGCTTCAGCTGATCAGCGCCGGTAGAGGTGAAAACGATGCGGAACGTGAGGCCGAGATGCTCGCCGCCGGGCGCATGGTCGAGCAATGGCGCGAAGACCGTAAACCGCCCAGCGCGATTATCCGGATGGCATTGACCCTGACAGACATCGGTCTGGAATTTGTTGCGTCGGATCCGTCGATTCTGGGGGTGGGCAGCCGGGGCGAAAAGATGATTGTTGCCTTTGCCAAAAACATGTCCGCCCTGATTCCGGATGATGTGGCGGCTTTTGGCCCCAAGACGGACTTCGCCGACCGGTTGCTGGGCATCTTTCTCAGGGCCGGACTGGGAGCCCTCTCAGGTAATTCTGATACGGTGATTAAAGATGAGAATATTGCCAAACTCCTGGCCGGCGTTACCAGACCCATCGTCGATGCGCTTCCGGAATCCATTGTCGAACAGATCCATTACCGTGATCTCGTCGATGCCCTTGCAGGACCCGCGGCCGAAGCGGCCTTTAATTTGTTGGCAGAGAACACCGAGACCTACCTCGGTAAAGATTTCGCCAATGACACGGCGCTGGGTGCGGTGACATCTGCCCTGTTCGAAGAGATCCAGGTTACTTCCCACGGGGGCACCATCGTCGATGTATTCAGCGAGCAAGGATTGATTCGGCTCTATCAGGCCGGTCTCGGCGTTGCCGTGGAAAGACCAGGCCTGTTCATCGGAGACGACGGTTCCGCAGAGACCGACCTCTTCGGGGACCTGTTGAGCGGCACCGCTTCGACGCTGCGTGCAAACCCGCGTTTCGAAGGGCCCATCGGCGCATCCCTAGCTGCCATGGCCGTGGCGGCGGTGGGACACCATGCGCCCGCACTCTTGAGGCTCAATCCGGATGAACCCTGGGAAAACGTCGCCGTGGCGGCCCTGGCACAGATCACGACAGGCCTGACGGAAGCATTGGACAATATGGATGCCAACGGTTTACCCAAGGGCGCTTTGAAGCTTTTCAACGATGAACAGTTGCTCGAGCTTGGGCGGGTCGTGCTGGCACAAGTGGCCCGAACACCGGGAATGTTGGGTGTCCAGCGGTCGGAGCTGCAGATGATCGTCGCCGGTATGGCAGAGGCCATGGCCCGGGATGACAATCTGCTCCTCTCGGGCGACGAGTGGATACACATCGCCGGTGTTGCCGCCCGGAAAGCGGCGTCCAATCCGGGACGGCTGTTTGGGCTGTCCACGGACGACCAGGGGCGCGCGCTGGCCGTGACGGTCATCACATCGGTATTGAAGGTGGCCGGAGAAACCTGGTCCGCCGCCGGCCGGGCAGATCGCCCACTGCTTTTTGGCGAAACGCTGGAGTCGGCACTGGAATCGGTCATAGAGGGGCTCGCCGGCAACGTGACGGCCGTGGCCCGGGAACCGGAAGTCGTTGACCGGTTCCTGCAGAGGCTACTGGCGGATGCGTCGGCAAACCCGGACAAATACGGCAGCGGGGGGCTGTTAAATGTGTTCCGAACGTTTATCGGCAGGGTTCTGGCAAGCGGCACGCTACCCACCGATGCGGAAATCGACACCGCCCTGTCTGAATAGGAGGCATACTTATGAAAAAACTCTCAGTCCGGTTTGCCCTCCCCATTGTTGTGGTACTGCTGGCGGGATGCGCCACCGTGGAAGATGTGCGGCGTGCGTCAGATCTTATCCGCACCGACAACGAACTCACCCGGCTTCTGGTTGAGGTACGTCCCCAGGATCAGGCCGGTTCGGCAATCTATTTGAGCGGTCTGGCGACCCAGGCCAAAGATGACGCCGACGCATTGAAGGACGAAAAGGGAAAAGAATCCGATGCCATCGCATACTATCGGATTGCCGCAACGGCCTACTGGCGAAGCGGTAACCCCGAGGTCGTGAACGCCCTTTTCGAGGTGTCCAATACCGGCACAGATTTATGTGCCAAATTGGGTGATCAGGCCCCGGATCGGGACTGCTTGTTCCTGAGACTCGTCATCCCCTTTGCGGGTCTGGAGGCCAACGCCAACGGAAAAGGCCTGTCGGGCTTGCTGGCCAGTGTGGATTTCAATGACAGGGACGAGACTGTCAGAGAGATCGACACCATGAAAGAGATTGGAGCGTCGTTGAGCCAGTCCAAAACGCTGGTCGAAAAAATCTTTGCGGTGGGAAAAGATGACCGTCTCATCTCTCATCCCGGTATGCGCGAATATTACTGCATAAACGCCAAAAACGCTTTCCGCTATTATGATTCGACTGCCGGCATATTTGTGACCAAGGTCAACGAATTTCACCAGACCATCACAGACAACAATCCTGCCCTGGGGATCGATGTCGCGACGGCGCGTCAGATGCGAAAGCTGGACCCGGGGGTTCCGGAATACTGTCGGTAGGTGACCCGTCGGTCGAATCGAGACACTTATAACATCACGACCGGTTATTCGAACGGCATCCCGATGTACCCGGTCGTTGCGCAATCCGTTATTATCTTTCGGCTTTTTATTTATCTTCCATAGCGATTTTCAGAATTCCGTTCCGAAACCGGACTCCACACCCTGGCCCCTACCTTCAATCGGAACATATTTTTGGCAACTGCTATAAAAATTAGTCGCCTGCAGCTTTCTTTGAAGTGCATGGGTACCGAGCATGGAATGGACTGTCCAGGATTTGTGAGGTGCTTTTTTCACAGGTTGGGAAAAAAAATACATAAACCGGGAATGACATCCTGACGCGCCAGGGGGGTGCCATCAAGATAAGAACCGAGGGGTTGACCTGCTCCGTCGAAGACGACGGATCGTGAACTCACCAGGTGCAGAATTGACCAGGCGGAATATCGCGTTTACGGTAATTCCCAAACACCTGTTTACATCGCGATCATTCCAGTCTTGAAAACGTTTTCCGTCTGGAAAGCGGGTTTCCGTAAAATCCCCGGGTTCTTCTTTTCTCACGCTATTTCCGTTCGACGCATTTGCTTCGAAATCCTTGACATTTTGATATCATGGTGACGGCTCACCGATGAACATGTTTTGCACGATTATTGCTTTCAAAAAAGGCAGGCCAGCGGAATGATTCGGCAATAGGAGCAGGAGGGGGTGCCGAAGTGAAAAATGCAGAATCAGGTACGCGTTCTGGAAAAGACCGACGCAGGGTATTTGTACTTGGCAACGATGTGCCCAAACGACGGGTACTGAAGGAAAGAAGAGGGCACCCGGAAAGAAGAAAAGGATGGGTCCGAGTGAATAAATGGGCGAGCGTGTACTTGCCGGATCTGAAGATTGCAAAATTTCTCCTGAATGATGGCCGGTTAGCCAGCTGACGCCGCATTGTGAGCATCAGGGGCCGTGACCAGCGGAAGAGCCTGACTGTTTCAGGAATCCAACACAATAGGGCCGGGTTGCCTTGGTTAAGGTGATTCGGCTTTTGTTTTGACCCATGGATCGTTGCGCAGCTTCCGGGTCTGCAAAACCACGGATCGCCATTCTACGCTTCATTCAATGTTCAGATAAAGGGGTATGCTATGACGAAATATGAAATGTGGACACACGGCGTTGACGTCCAGATCGAATACCCGGACAGAAGCGTGGGTATCAGCGGCGACCGGAGGGCGCAACCGAGACGATCAGGTTGGGGGACCCTGGTTTACCAGATGGGAGGTACAACAAATTGGTTCCATTTTGGGATTCCAACCCCTGCGATCATGGCAAATCAACAGGTTTTTCTGGATTCCATACGACTCCGGGCCGAAATCAATGAAAACGCCCAGATCGATGTGGTGCACATCCGCCACGACAACCGAAAAATTTCAACCCATGAGGTCAATTTGACGGACGGCAGTACAGATGAAACGTTCTATCAGGTCCCGAAACAAATGCTTCTGCAGGGCATTGCCCTGTGTATTCATATCCGCTTTATCCCGGGTGAGAAGCTGGGAATGGTGATCTTTCAAGGTGCCGGAGCGTCATTCAGTGTAGAATGATCCAACGGGCTTAGGTTTAGAACATGACCCCGATCCCCCGTCTACTCTTTCGGACCACCGTGCCGGTAACATCCAGGTGATGTTTCCGCAGCGGTGAGTAGTAGCTGACCCTCACGACTTGTCCGGGTCTAAATTCCTCATCGGTTATAATAAACACACCATCCGGGCTTACATTTATAACCACACTCTGTTTGGAATGTTTTCCCATGGTAAGCGTGGCTTTTTCTCGACAATCCACCCTCGGATTCTTTCGTTTTTCCACTCCAGGCCACTCGGTGTCCGATGACATGCGCGCTCCCCTCTTTTGAAAGAGTTCCATTTGATTGCCCTGTTATTATTTTCTTTGGATCCGATGTCAACGGAATTGCTCGAAGTTTGGGTGAATTTTTTTATGATAAAGGGCAAAAAAAACACCCCATGGCAGTACGAAAGAACTGGCGCAAGCATAAAGATTGCATCCTGCCGGTGAATGCCAATATTGTCTAATGTAGCCAATTTGTTTTTCCGTTTCATGTGACGCGCGTGAATGGCTTCAGCTCGAACAACAGATGAACCACGGATAACCACAGGAGGGAGTCGGTATGAGCGATACATCAGAGGAACTCAGCAACTGGAAACCCGGAACCCGTGATGATAACGAAGATGGTGAGGCCGGCTGCTGCCCGGATGATCCGGATTGCGGCGATTGTTGTTGCGAATAAGCAAGTATTCGTGTTTCCTTTCCCGGTCGGCATCAAATAGGTAGCCATCGATTCCTGACAGATCGTGACACGCCTTCACTCAAGTAAAACGCGGACTCATCAGTCCGCGTTTTCACTCTCAGAAGCTTCCTTTACCCAAGCTTAAAGCAATTGCCAAAATTACCTTACGATTGGATTTCGCGCGTTACCATGACGGAGCGACAAAGAACCCCGGCGTCTTTCCGGAGCAAGAGGCTGTTTCGCAATTCAAAACAACACCGAAGATGTATCCGTCATGCCGGACGTGATCCCGTCCTCAGAGGGGATCACGTCCGGCATGACTACAGAGATTTCGGCCTCGACCGGATCTTATGTCTGACAACGGTTACAAATCCAAGAATCTAATAACCGCCCTGGGCAAGCTTCGAAAATCCCGATTCATATAAACAAGCACACATTTTTCAGTGCAGTATTGCATCGTAAAATGTGCAGTTCTGCGAACCACGCGGCAGGTTGATGTAGCACAGGGACCAGACCGGATAGTTTATATGAAAGTTATGCCATAAAGTGTGTCCTGGTTATCCCGCCAATTACTTAATTTTCATAGCCGCATTATTTAATGTAAGTCCGCCGGGCTTTTGCATTAAACCTATTCCCCTGAATTCAAATCAAATATCCTTGATAATCGGATAGTCGGACATTTATGTGAAACGTTGAGGCCGGTGGTATAAGAATTGCTTAACCTGTTGTCGTTGATCTAGTCAAAATAGATTGCTACTCAGCAGTCTGGATTAACAGCTTCGCCAAAATAAAGTCCGAATTATCCATTCCGTTTGGAAATTTGACGATAGGGCGTTCCGTCGAGGATCGTTCCGATAGCCAACGAGAGGCCTTTAAATCCGCTGTATATGCGATATGGCGATCCAGGAAATCGCCGGCGTTTCATATCTGGACTTAAAATTGAGCGATCAACTCTGGAAAGGGCGGAGCTGTTATGTTTACAAAGGTTAGGTCAGCCAGTGTCGTTTGTCTTTTTGCGTTTGTTTCTCTCTGCACAATCTTTCTTCCCACCAGCACCTGGGCACGTCATCGATCCATCAGCCTCGTGGATATAGCGGTGGAGCCGGGCATCTCCTGCCCGGCAATCAGTCCGGTCACATTTCAAGCCGACCTGATGATCCGTGAGAAAGCGGACTACGCAAACGTCGTCGTTTCCATAAAGAAAGAGCGTGGCCGCCTGGTCCGGTTCATCTCTGGTAAAGTGCGTATTCCGAAAGATGCCGGAAACTATCCGCTGAATCTGACGGTTTCGGCGACGTGGAACGGCAGGGATTGGCGCGGTAGAACCCAAAACGACGGGACCTATGTGTATTCCGCCCGGGCCTTTCTGATCGAAAAGAAGCGAAAATGGTTCAGAATAGACGGCATCTCGAAGAAGAAGCGAGGCCGGTTTACCGTCAACTGTGCGGATGCGCCGCCGCAGGTAACGATTACATCACCCGCTGACGGCCTGACCACTGATCAGTCTCAAATTACCGTCACCGGTGTTGCCACCGATGATCAGGGCATTTCCCAGGCGCAACTAATTCACAATGGGGTGTCGAGCCCGCTGATCCTCGATGCCCAGGGTGGCTTCCTGGTGCCTGTGAACCTGGAGGCCGGATTAAATGCGATTGCCGTTTCTGTGGCGGATACTGCCGGCAACAGGGCAGAGGCCTCGGTTCAGGTCACGCGCTTGTTGCCGCCCGTCATAACGTTCTCATCCGATCCGGCATTCATGGCGGCCGGACAGACTGCCGGCCTCATCTGGACCACCCAGCATGCAAACAGCGTCGTTATCGACCAGGGTGTTGGAGAAGTCCCGTTGAACGGCACCTATTCCGTATCGCCCTCGGTAACGACCACCTATACCCTTACCGCAAGCGGAGACGGGGGAACCCGCACCGCCCAGACCACCATAACGGTACACCCCGTGCCGACGGTCAGCTTAAGTGCGGCGCCGTCTGAGATTCCTGCCGGCGGATCCACCATCCTGACCTGGAGCAGCGCGCACGCCGACACGGTCGCCATTGGACCGGGTATCGGTGAAGTCTCCCCCAGCGGTTCCATGGAGGTGTCGCCTTCGGCCACCACGATGTACGCGATTACTGCCACGGGCCCGGGCGGCACGGCAAGCGCCGATGTGACCGTGACC
>CAFBRK010000345.1 GCA_903231505.1 Olavius algarvensis associated proteobacterium Delta 3
AATCATGCTCCCATGTTGGTTGAAAGAGCATGCGTCATGGAGCTAAAGACGGCTCGATAAAACCGGTTCGGGCAACAGCCCGGCAAGACCTGACCCCAATAGTGTGCTGACCGAGCTTCGTCAGCATCGCAACGATTTGATCGAGCATATGATTGGCTTCATTATATTTTCGGGCCAGTTGGTATACATTCATTTGTTCATGTCCGAAAGTCATCGCCGTTCATCCTTCGATTCCGATTCCGATACCGATTCAGACCCCGAGGATCCCGCCGTTTTCCGATACGGTGTTACTTCACTAATCGGAACGGAATTCTGACAATGGCTATATGACGCTCATGTTAATGGGCGAAACCGGGCGCCAAAGATCCAGATGTGCGCGTAAACGGGGCTGTTTCTAAAGAGTCCCCCAAGGTAGGGTGACCCGAACCCTGAAACCCGATTTCTGTCACCGGTTTGTCTATGCCCTGTGTTCATGGATGATTTTGTGGATGAAGCGGAGTTTTCCCAGGACGTCGGACGGCACGACAAATGGATACAGGTCCGGTTGCCCCATACTTCGATTGATGCTGTTGATGGCCAGAACAAGCGGTAGACAGGCGTCAACGATTGGGTCGAAGGCATGACTGGAATAAGGGTCAAAATTGGCTTCCATGCGGATCTTATCCCGGTTCTTGACTCTCGGGTGTAGCGTCAATCCTAATGCATAGGCCGTTTCCAACGAATCCACCAGATGCATGTAGTGCGCCCAGGTTTCCGCCCATTCTTCCCAAGGATGCGCTGTTGAGTAGGCACTCACATAATGTTCCCGCCAGTCGTTCGGGGGCCCGTCCGAATAATATTTCTTCAGAGAGTCCCGGTAACCGACACGCTCGTCGCCGAAGACCGTTCTGAATCGGTCAAGTTTGTCGGGTGTGTTCTCGAAAAACGCCGGGTGAAGGCAGTTGGTGCACTCAAACAAGTTCATGTGTATCTACTCCAACCCGTAAGGAGCGGGATTGTTTCAGCGTTTAGCGGTCACCCCGGCCTTCCGCCCTTCATCGACAATGAGTGAATCAACTACAGGTTGGAAAAAACCCCGCCGTATCACATCTTCAGCGGCCGCTCGATAACGACCTCGGTGTCCGTGTTAGGGTGGACCGTGCCGGCCAGCTCCCGAAACCGCCGCTTCAGCTCCATGAAGGCATCCACATCGATGGTGTTGCCGGCCGGATCGAGCTTGACGGTAAGCCATGCCCGCCGCCCGGTTTTCAACACTTCCAGCGACATGCCGCGGGCGCCGGCCGATTCCATCACCGGCACCAGCGCGTCATGAAACGGTGCTGCAAACTCCCGTTGGGGTGCGGCGAGCAGCAGTTCCTTGAGCCCCCCCAACATCAGAAGAATCGGGTCCCGAATGAAGACCAGGCTCAGCAGAATGACCAGGATCTGGTCGACGTAGCGGGCGATCCACCCGAAGGCCGTGTCCTGGATGAACAGGGTGATGACAAATGCCACGCCGATGGCACCGGTCACGATAGCGTTGAGCAACCACCCCTGGGCCTCCGCCATTAGAATTTCCGACCCGGTGTTTCGGTAACCGTCCCGGGTCTTCCAATAGAGCAGCCCGCAACCGATCACCGCCACGACCACGTAGCCGGTCATCAGCCCCAGGGCCGGCTCCCTGCCGCCGGCCAGAAGCACCCGGAGACTCGACCAGAGGGCCATCAATACCACGATAATGATCGTGGACCCTTTGATAAAGACGAAGAGGGATTCGAACATGAAGTATCCGAGAGGAAAATCGCGGGTTTCCCTGCCGGACACCAGCCGGGTGATGTGCAGGGAGAAAAAGGTCATGATGGCAGACACGAGGTTGTACATTCCGTCCAGAAGCACGGCACCGGAATCGGAAAAAAAGGCCATGACCAGCCCCCAGACCGACAACAGCAGCGCCCCGACCATCGATTGTTTCAATGCCGTTTCTTCAACCGGTTCGGTTTCTTTCATGATGTGCCTCGATGTCACGAAATAGGGAAAGAAAACGCCAAGCGTGATCGACTTGGCGTTAGTCCGTTGGCCGGTTTGCCGGTTGGCCGGTTGGCCGGTTTGCCGGTTTGCCGGTTTGCCGGTTTAGCCCGTTGGCCCGTTGGCCCGTCAGCCCGTTGGCCCGTCAGCCCGTTGGCCCGTGTTTAGGTATTTGGTATTCGGTATTTGGCGTTGGGTCACTCCGTCAACGATCTTGAAGCTCAGATCGACAACGTATCCCCAAATACCTTGCATCCAGTATCCAGTATCCAGTATCCAGTATCCAGCATCCAGTATCCAGTATCCAGAACCCGCCCTGCCTAGGAACTGTAAATCGAACACTTTCGCACGGCCATGGCCGCTTCCATGAGCGCTTCGGAGAAGGTGGGATGCCCGTGGACGGTGCGGGCAATGTCTTCGCTGCTGGCGCCGAATTCCATGGCCAGAACACACTCGGGAATCATGTCGGCCGCCCGCGCCCCGATAATGTGCACTCCGAGGACCCGGTCGGTCCGGCTGTGGGAGATCAGCTTGACGAACCCTTCGGTCTGCCCCATGCAACGAGCTCTTCCGGCCCCGGAAAAGGGGTAGCTTCCCACACAATAGGGGATGCCCCGTTCCTTGACCTGTTCTTCGGTCAGGCCAACGCTGGCCACTTCGGGAAAGGTGTAGACAACGGCCGGAATGGCGTCATAATTCACTTCTCCGGGGATGCCCGCCATGTTTTCCACGGCGGCAATGCCTTCCGCCGACGCCTTGTGGGCCAACGCCGGCCCCGCTATCAGGTCTCCGATGGCATAGACAGAGGGCACATTGGTTTTGTAAACTCCGTCAACGATGACGTGGCCGGTCCCCTCGTCTGTCCGGACACCCACCGCATCCAGGCCAAGATCACCGGATAACGGACGGCGTCCCACCGCCACGAGAAGTTTGTCGAAAGACGCCTTTTCGGTCTGGCTGCCCTCCAGGGTCACCTGGACTTTCTTGCGGGACACCTTGGCCTGGGCCACCTTGGTATTCAGCCGGAATTCCATGCCCTGTTGCTTGAGTATGCGCTCCAGGGTCCTGCCCACCTGTCCGTCAAGGGTCATGGCTATTTTGGGCAGCATTTCAACGACGGTAACCTTGGCACCGAGTCGCATCCATACCGAACCCAGTTCCAGACCGATGTAGCCCCCGCCGACGATCCCCAGGTGCTTGGGAACCGCATCAAAGTCGAGGGCCCCGGTGGAGCTGACAATCTCCTTACCGTTAAATGCCATTCCCGGAACTTCTATCGGCGCGCTTCCGGTGGCCAGCAGGATCGCGTTGGCCTGGTAGGTTTCGGCTTTTTTCTTACGGCCGCCCGGGATGACTTCCACCCGGTCCGGGCCGGCCAACCTGGCGCTACCCTGAATGATCTGGATTTTGTTGCCTTCGAGAAGTTTCCGGACATTTTCGGTCAGCTCCCGGACAACCTTGTCTTTGCGCGCCATCATCGTAGCCAGGTCCAGGGTGACGCGGCCGGTCTTGATCCCGTGTTCGGCAAACTTGTCCTTGGCCAGGTGGTAAAACTCGCTGGAATCCAGCAGGGCCTTGCTCGGGATGCAGCCCACGTTCAGACACACGCCGCCGAGCCGCTTTTCCTTTTCGATGCAGGCCGTTTTCAATCCCAGCTGTGCCGCTCTGACTGCCGCCACGTACCCACCCGGGCCGGCACCGACAATAATCAAATCAAAGTTATCTTTGGTCGCCATAATCAGATCTCCAATAGCATGCGTTCCGGGTCTTCAAGAAATTCCTTCATCCGCCGCAGGCACGTCACTGCTTCCCTTCCGTCGACAATCCGATGATCGTAACTCAGGGCCACGTACATCATGGGCCGAATAACGATCTCATCGTCGATCACAATGGGGCGCTTTTCGATCTTGTGCATCCCGAGGATCCCGCTCTGGGGCGTATTCAAAATCGGCGTACTGAGCAGGGAACCAAAAACCCCTCCGTTGGTAATGGTGAACGTGCCCCCTTCCAGATCCGACAGCTCCAGGCGATTATCCTTGATCTTCTCCACAAAATCGACAATGGCCCGTTCCAACTCGGCGAAGCTGAGGGACTCCGCATTGCGGATCACCGGCACCACCAGACCTTTACCTCCACCGATGGCCACGCCGATATTGGTGTAGTTATGGTACACAATATCTTTGTCTTCGATATAGGCGTTGATCGCCGGAAACTCCTTTAGTGCTTCCACGCTCGCTTTGAGGAAGAAAGACATGAAGCCCAGGGAAATGCCGTACTTCTTTTGGAACGCCTCTTTGTAGCTGGCCCGTACCGCCATCACCCGGCTCATGTCGATCTCATTGAACGTAGTCAACATGGCCGTGTTCTGCTTGGCCTCCAGAAGTCTGGCAGCAATACGCTGGCGAATGGGGGTCATGGGCTTGCGGACCACCGCATCGGCGGCGGGCGCCTCCTGCTTCGCCTGCATGGGCGCCGGAAGCGCTGCGGCCTCGGCCGTTGGAGCGGCCCCGGTCTGCTCGATGTAGAGCATCACGTCGCCCTTGGTGATGCGGCCTCCGGGACCGGTGCCGGAAATAAGGCTAACGTCGATCCCCGTTTCTGCGACCAGCCGACGGACAGACGGCGACAGCACCACATCCCCTTCTGTCTCAACCGGAGCAGGCGTTTCCGGTTCGGGAGCCCCGGCATGGGCGGGGACCGCTTCGGGAGCAGGCGCCGGAGGGGCCGGTTCAGGGACCGGCGGCGCTTCCGGTTCGGGAGCTTCAGGAGAAGCGGCTGCGGCAGGTTCCGCCTCGGCAGGCGCACCTTCGGAGTCGATGGTGCCCACCACCGCGCCGATGGGGACGGTATCTCCTTCCGGCACCGTGATCTTCAGGACGCCGCTGGCTTCGGCAACGACCTCCAGGGTCACCTTGTCGGTTTCTATCACAAACAATGGATCGTCCTTTTGTACGACATCACCATCCTGCTTGTACCACTCGGCCAGAATCGCTTCGGTTACCGATTCTCCTACGCTGGGGATTTTTACTTCGATTAGCATGATGACTCCAAATGTTGGGTATTGGGTACTGGGTACTGGGTACTGGCTATTGGATATACGGAATCCGGTATCTGTATCCTTCAGTTAGCAGCGAATACCGAATACCTGATAACCCGATACCTATCCCTTGTTAGCAGCGAATACCAAATACCTGTCTTTGTTAATTTTTCAATTTTCCTATGGCTTCATCCGGGATAGCCATTTGCTGCAGCCTGTACAGCGGGGGAAATCCTGTTGCCGGGCTGGCCGCGGGATTGCGTCCGATATATTTCACAGGTTTTCCCACCACCGCTTCCAGGCGTGATCGCATGAACCACCAAGCGCCCATGTTCTCCGGCTCCTCCTGGACCCAATGCCACTGGGTGGCCTTGTTGTAGTGCTTCACAATCGCCTTGATCTGCTCCTCGGCAAATGGATAGAACTGCTCCACACGGATGATGGCCGTCCGTTTTTGCCTCAATTCCTCCCGGCGCTTGATCAGTTCGTAGTAGATCTTTCCGCTGCAGAACAGCACACGGGTGGCTGATTTTGCAGCATCCGGATCCGGGATCACTTCCTGGAACGGATGTTCCGTGAGATCGGACAAGTCCGATACAGCCGCTGGATTCCTCAACAGGCTCTTGGGTGTCATGACTATCAGCGGTTTACGGTAGTTGGCCTTTACCTGGCGTCTCAACAGATGAAAATACTGCGCCGGCGTGGTGGGATAGGCCACGATCAGATTGTTCCCCGCGCAGAGCTGCAAAAATCGTTCGAGTCGAGAGCTGGAGTGCTCCGGCCCCATGCCCTCCCAGCCGTGGGGCAACAGAAGAACCAGACCGCTGAGACGCTGCCATTTTTCCTCTCCGCTGGCGATAAACAGATCGATGACCGATTGGGCGTTGTTAACGAAGTCACCGAACTGAGCCTCCCACATCACCAGGGTGTCCGGCCTCGCCAGGGTATAACCGTATTCAAAGCCGAGCACGCTGAACTCCGCCAGAAGGCTGTTATAGACCATAAACGGCGCCTGATCCGCGCTCAGCCGATTGAGAGGGGTCCAGGGTTCTCCGGTTTTACGGTCCACCAGCACACTGTGGCGTTGACTGAAAGTCCCCCGTTGGCTGTCCTGGCCGCTCAAACGGATGGGATAGCCCTCGATCAGCAATGAGCCGAAAGCCAGGGCCTCGGCGTTGGCCCAGTCGATGCCCCGGCCCTTCTCCAGGCTCTCCAGCCGTTTTTTGAGGACCCCCTTGAGCTTCGGGTGCAAGGTGAAATTCTCCGGAACCTCCTGGAGGCGGTTGGCAATGAACAGCAGCTGCTCTTTGCTGACGGTGGTGTCGACCGGATCGTGGGTGAACCGGCTGACATATCCGTCCCAGATTTCGTAGAACGGGTTGTCCGGAAACGGACACTCGCTACCATGAACCGTCGAATATGCGGTGTCCAGTGCTGTCGAGACGGCCTGTTCGGCGGCATCCACCTCGGCCTTGTCGATCATCTTCGCCTCGATGAGCCGGTCTGCATATATCCGGTGGAGCGACGGCCGTTGTCGGATGCGATCGTACATCTGGGGCTGGGTAAAGTAAGGCTCATCGCCTTCATTGTGGCCATAGCGCCGGTAGCTAACCAGATCCACCACCACATCCTTTCCAAAGGTCATCCGGTAGTCTGCCGCAAGCCGTGCGACGTGCACCGTTGCCTCCGGATTTTCCCCGTGGACATGGAAGATCGGCACCATGAGCATTTTGGCCACGTCGGTGGCATACCGGGTCGATCGCGCATCATCCGGCAGGGTCGTGTAACCGATCTGGTTGTTGATGATAATATGGATCGTCCCGCCGGTGGCATAGCCCCGGAGCTGGCTCATGTTCAGGGTTTCGGCAACGACTCCCTGACCGGCGAACGCAGCGTCCCCATGCATCAGCACGGGTACGACACGGTTTTTTCCGTCTTCTCCGATACTGTCCTGCCGCCCCCGGACAACCCCCTCCACCACCGGGTTGACCGCTTCGAGATGGCTCGGGTTGTTGACCAGCAGCATGCGGACGGGCTTGCCGGAAGCACTGGTGGTATCCGTCATGAACCCTTGATGGTATTTGACGTCACCCGCGCCGATAAAATTTTCCGGATCGTAACAGCTTTCGAACTCACCAAAGATGGCCTCGTAAGTTTTTCCAAGAACATTGACTTGAACATTCAGGCGTCCCCGGTGGGCCATGCCGAAAACGATTTCCCGGGTGCCCGTGTCGCAAAGGCGGTCCACGAGAAAATCGAGCATGGGGATGACCGCATCGGCCCCTTCTAACGAAAACCGGGTAACCGCCAGGTACTTTTTATTCAGAAAGCTCTCAAATACCGCGGCCTCGGTGAGTTTCCGCAGGATCCGCTGTTTATCGTCGCCGCTTAACTGTGGCCGGTTGCGTTCGGACTCCATCCGCTCCTGCAGCCACCGGCGTTCATCCGGGTCCTGCAGGTGCATGTATTCCACACCGATGGACCGGCTGTAAGTTTCCCGAAGGGATTGAATGATCTGCTTCAGTGTCGCCCGACCGCTTCCGGAAAGGGACTGAGTGAAAAACTCCCTGTCCAGATCATCCACGGACAGACCGAACGCCTCCAGGTTCAGCAGCGGGTGATCGGTTGGGCACATCGCCAGTGGGTCCATGCAGGCCAGGAGATGACCGAGGTCCCGGTAGCGGTAAATAAGGGCGTCCACCCGACTCTGCCGCAGAGCCTGCTCCTCGTCGCAGATTGTAGCGGCCATCGGGGCATCGGCCGCTGCCATATCGAATCCTTCGAAAAAATACCGCCAATCTCGGGATACCGATTCGGGGTCCGCCTTCCACCGGCGGTATTGAGCCTCGATGAACGCTGCGTTCAACGTTTCGGAAAATTCCATTATAGTCCCCTATATTGATGTCTTCTCATACTGCGCTGAAAACCATGCGGCAATGCGTTGTGCCGCCGACTCCCGAAGATCCGCCGTGCTGAACATATGGTCGGCGTTGTCAAAGACGGCCAGGTTAACCCGCTCCGGACCGGCCTCCCTGACCCGGTAGGCTTCGGAATCCGGGACCGTATCGTCCTGGTCTCCGTGGACCACCAGAAGCGGCACCCTCAGCTCGGCAACCATTGTCTGAAAAATCGAACCGGAGCGCCATGAATCCGTTCAGGCTCAGGCGCTTCGAGATCTCTCTCAGTATGCACGTATGGCGGGAGCAGGTGAAACAGTGGCCCAGCACAATCCCCCGATCTGGTGCAGGCTCCGGACTGTGGAGCGTCCCTCGAATGGTTTCCCCATTAGATTAGAGAGTTGAACCTGGCGTTCCATGTGTGATCGACCGACGCGTTACGAGAGAATGACATGTTTGGGTATTCTGGGTTGATCGAAAATATACAAGCACCCACCCAACGGTGCTTCGGAAGGATAAGGAATCAGTATCGCGATGTCAATTGGAAAAGCCCTGCATACTACTGAATTTAAAGGCTTTGATTCCTCCTCACCCCGTGAGGGAAAACGCTTCCGTGGTGAGGCCAAAGAAGCCGATGCAAAGCACCCGCATCTTGACCCAGCTTGTATTTCATCCCTCCGGTATTATTCTCAAAATGTTGCTATAGAGGTCTACCAATCACCTGAACCTACAGGATTACAGAACAACGGCATCTTAGGATTGCTGTGAAACCCGATAGTTGACGGTAAGAAAGTGGACCTCAACCTGGCAGGTGCTCTAAATCCACAACAACCACTGCAGCGCAGCTGCGTATCATAAAATCGTACCGCGATTTTATTTGGAGGAAATCATCATGGCAGACGATCCAAAAAAAGTTTCTGCAGATGTGTGCTCATATATCGATGAAGACAACCAAATTCTTAACCTCGAAGTTTCAATTCCTGGAGTCAGCAAAGAAAATATCGACCTCCGTATGAACGATGACAGCTTCAGCATCTCTGCGGGTAGAGATGATGTCGAGTACGTCACCACGCTGGGATTTTGCTGCCCCGTAAGAGCCAAAGAAACCACGGCAAGCTATACGGACGGCCTGCTCAAAATATCCGTCCCCTTTAAAAATCCGATGGAAGATGCCTTCCGGGTCCAGATCACCTGACCTACCGATGGGAGGCATGTTTTTAAATTCTTACACTGTAGCGGACTGCGCTTGCCTGCCCATCCGATGCAAGAGAGGGGGTATTATGATCGACACAAAAACTCTATGCGAAAAAATCATCACCATTTATCCGGAAATCGGTGAATGCGGTATTGAAGTTCGGGTGGAATACGACGAAGCTGAAGAGTTTGTCGTTGTGTACCTCGAGAAAGCCCATTACACCGTTAAACATTTCTTGCCGAAGGAAGACGCGGAAGCCTGTCTAAAGGGCAAGCAGTGTGTTGCACTGGGTCTCGAGATCGCACAATTTAAAGACCATAACTTCAAAGAGAAACAGGTTGTTTAAAGCACACCACGGATGGTTACCCTTCCACTTGGAGAGTGCTGGTGTGGTCCTATACCCTTGAACTGCTTTTATGCAACACTACCGACTGCCATAAATGGGCGGATTCAAGCTCAGATCGCTGCATCCACGAACAGGAGGGGAAAATAGTATGGATAAACAAGCCTTATGCGAAAAAATCATCACCATTTATCCGGAAATCGGTGAATGCGGCATCGACGTGCGGGTCGATTATGATGAGGACGAAAAATCTCTGGTCGTTTACCTGCAGCGAGGCAACAGGGAAGTCAAGCATTTCCTGCCGGATGAAGACGCCGAAGCCTGCATGATTGGAAAACAGTGCGTTGGCCTGGGGATAGAGATCAAGCAGTTCAAAGATTACGCCCACCCGTAAAACCATCGTAAACGCGCACGCTTCGTAAATGTCACCCGCTTGCCGGCAACCGGTTGGGGGAGTGACCGGAGCCCACCGAAAAGGGTTGTCATGACGGAATATCGTGAGGAAAAAGACTCCATGGGGACCGTTCAGGTCCCGAAAACCGCCTATTATGGTTCCCAGACCCAGCGCGCGGTAGACAATTTCCCGATCAGCGGACTGCATATGCCGATGCACTTTATCCGCGCGCTGGCGCTGATGAAGCGATGTGCCGCATCGGTCAACAGAGACCTGGGGCTTCTGGAAGGCGAATTGGCGGGGGCCATCGAATCAGCAGCCGCTGAAACACAGGAAGGTCGCTTCGACAATCAGTTTGTTATCGATGTCTTCCAGACCGGTTCGGGAACGTCAACGAACATGAACATGAACGAAGTCTTGGCGTCGCGGGCCAATGAAATCCTGACCGGACAAAAGGGGGGACGCGCTCCGGTCCACCCGAACGATCACGTCAACATGGGCCAATCGAGCAACGATGTCATCCCCAGCGTCATCCACCTCTCCGCACGAATCCGGATACGGGAGCACCTGTTGCCCTCCCTTGAAAAGTTGCACAAGGCGCTTTTGGCGAAGGCCGAAGCATTTGCAGATATTCCCAAACTGGGGCGCACCCATCTCCAGGACGCGGTGCCGATGACCCTGGGACAGGAATTTTCCGGATTTGCGCGGCAGATCGAGCTGGCTATCGAACGGATCGAATCGGCCGATCCACGTTTGGCGGAACTGGCCATCGGGGGCACGGCCATCGGAACCGGTCTGAACACCCACCCGGAATTTGCAAGGAAAGTCTGCGACCGGATCTCAGAGGCCGCACATATTGTGTTCAGAGAGGCAGAGAATCATTTTGAAGCCCAGGCGGCCAAGGACACAGTCGTCGAGGTGAGCGGCATTCTGAAGTCGATTGCCGTCAGTCTAACGAAAATCGCGAACGATATCCGATGGCTGGCGTCCGGACCGCGGGGTGGCATCGGAGAGATTACCCTGCCGTCGTTGCAACCCGGATCATCGATCATGCCGGGAAAGGTCAACCCGGTCATACCCGAGGCCGTTTTGCAGGTTGCTGCCCAGCTGGTGGGAAACGACACCACCATTACCCTGGCCGGGCAGGCGGGCAACTTCGAACTCAACGTGATGATGCCGGTGATCGCCTTCAATCTGCTGCAGTCCGTGGACCTGCTGGCCAACGCGGCAGCGGTCTTTACCGAGAAATGTATCGAGGGGACGACCGCGAATCCGGACACGTGTAGAGGGTACATCGAACAGAGCCTGGCCATGGTCACGGGTCTGGTGCCCCATATCGGATACGACGCGGCAGCTGCGCTGGCTAAAAAGGCATTCGCGTCAGGAAAGACCATTCGGGAGATCGCTCAGGCGGAACGGGTGCTACCCCAGGATACCCTGGACAAGATACTGAAAATTGGATAAATAGAGAAGCTGGCGAACCTATCAACCGTTGAGCGCAACCGGAGGTGAAGAATGGCAAAGAAGCGTTACCGGATCAGCATGACCTGCCCGAAATGCGGCTGCAGCGCCGTCAACCATCTGACCGACGAAGAAATCAAGGAAAAATTCGGCGATGTCCCGAATGTGGATATGGAATGCGGTGAATGCATGCTCATGTACAGCACGCCCATGGAAGACGCCTGCCCGGAGTGGGACAAGGAGTGCAAGCTCAAAGAGCAGGAAAAATAAAATCGTGCAACGATTTTATGAAACGCGACGATGTCGCTTTTAGGAAGAAACGCTAAGATTTCCATCCCTGCAGCCCTGCTGAGCGGGATTTCCGCCTCGCTCCGACAAGCTTCGGGGAATAATTAAGTTTAAAAAACAGATCCTTCCAGAGGCCGGCTGTTCGCGGCGGGCCTTTAAAATTGGAGCCGCCGAAGCGCCGTTTCATCGGCGTTGTATTCACCCGCCAGACGATCCACATCCAATTGAAGCACCAGCCACCCCTCTGGTTGATTTTCCCGGATCATTTCAAATGCGATTTCAATGCCCTTTTCCCCGCCGGGGTGCTCCTGGTCTGTCCTGTACACAACAAGCACATGATGGGAAGAATCTTTGATTTTCTCAAAGGGGATGCCGCCGTAACTGGTGCCGGCGGCATAGGGCTTCCGGGCATTTGGATCCAGAGGATAGTCCGCGATGACACGTCTATCATGGTCCAGCAATAAAACGCCTGTGTAGGGACCGCGCGTCTTTGTCTGGACCTGATAAAATTCCTGCATGAACCGCTCCATATCCTCCGTATCTCTTCGGGCAGCGCTGTCGCGAAGAAGGGATTGCAGCAGAAGTACGTCGTTGGCAATCTGGTCTCTAAGCGCCTGTTGTTTGATATCGATGATACGGGATGATTCTTTAAGATGCAGGGAGGCCAGCAGCAAAAAAAACGCCACAAAGCAGAGTGCCATCACCAGTGGAAACATCCAGAATCGGAAGCGTCGGTAGCGGCGCTGGATATTCTGGGTTTCGGTAACGTCCCGGCTTAGCGACAGCAAGCCGGCAAAATTGCCCATGCCGTCATAGAGAGCACTGGTACTGGTGGCGATATGGCGCACTTCTCCGGTGGAACGACGAATGTCCAGCACCTTTTCCTTGACGGTGCGACCTTTCCGAAGATCTTCGGTCAGCTCGACAATGGTATGCCTATCTTCGTAAAGCTCTTCAAGGGAGTGCTGATGCATCTGGTCCCAGGTGCGCCCAAAGAGCATCTCCGCCGACTGGTTCCATGAGACGATCTTTCCATCCCGTTCGGTTGCCACCACCGCGTCGGGCAACTGGTCGCAGAACTCTTTAAAGGCAAAGAGGGACTGGGTTCTGGCATCGAGGCACCGGGCTAACAGTCGGAGTAAATGCCGGGCCAGAGCAGGAAATTTTTTGAAAAAGTCATCTATTTTCTCTTTGGGGATGCGGATAGCTGTCACATAGCTGCGGGCACGGACACTGGCGGTCCTCTTGGAGCCGAGAATAAAGGATATCTCACCGAAGATGGTGCCCTTTTCCCCGGTTTCCGAAATCGGCTGAAGCCCTTTCAGGATTTCAACGTGCCCGTCTACCAGAATAAAGAGGTCCTGGGAATCCTCACCTTCCCTGCACAGGGTCTCCCCCCTTTCGAAATCGACAAGGAATTCTTCCACAGATGGATTGTTCAGGATGTCTTCGATCATCTCCAGGCTCCGGGGGCATATCATGGATGGGATTTAGAAGACATAACAGATCGCACTGACGCCATCAACACGGGACGTTAGACATGAGGGAGTCGGTGACCGCCCAGGAGATTTTACATAAGATCCAGATTGGAAGGCAGCCAATAAAAAGATATGGAATCGTCCAGAACTGCCGGAATACCATCATGAATGGACGGGAACTGGAGATCGAAGCCGCAAACTTGCCGAAAGGACCCCGGTTTCACCGGCAGGGATAAGTTCCAGCAGGATACGGCGCCGCTGGGGTAGGGATTGCTTTGCCCGACCAGGGGATACAATACATCCAGAATACGGGCGCCGGCGTACGATATCTTTTCCGGAACATGGGTGACCCGGAGCCGTGGGTAATACGTCCGAACGGTTTCAAAAAATTCATTCCAGGTGCAGGACTGGTTATCGGCAATCACCCGGATCCCCTCCAGATCGCTCTCCGCCGCATGGATCAGCGCCCTGGCCGTGTCGGCAATGTGAATATGGGCGAATGGATTGTCGGCTTTACCCGGGAAATAAATGCGGCCGTGGCGCACCTGATCGAAGAGCAGGCTGTGGGCGCCGTAGACATGGGGCAGTCGCAATGAGACAAAGCGCACCCCGGCCTTTTTAGCCTCCGACTCGAGGCGCCGCTCCGCCTCAAGCTTGGCCTGTCCGTACCCGGATGCCGGAGCCACCGGGGTGTCCTGATCGATGCCATCCGGTGTGTCCCGATATACCATCAGGCTTCCGCCGAAGATAAAGCTGCTGACTCCGGACCGGATCGCCGCCCGCAGGAGATTCAGAGACCCCTGGACAATGGACGGATAGAGGCGGGGATACGGCTCAAAAGCCGCCCGCGCGCCCAGATGAATGATGGCTTCGACACCTTCCAGAATCCGCTCGATGCTCCCCGGACTGCGCAGGTCCGCCTGCATGACCTCGGCAGGTAAATTCTTCAGCATGATGCCCCGCAACGGGCGGCGCACCATGAGCCGGGGATTCCATCCGCGAGCCGCCAGCTGCTTGGATACCTCGATGCCGATAAAGCCGGTCGCGCCGGTGACCAAAATTTTCTTCATTAAACCATCACTCCGGTGCAATTTAGAAAGCACTCTTTCTTTATCGATACGCTGCCATCGAGTCAACCGGCTTGAACCGTAAAACCGACTGCTATATGTTTCAAATGTCTTGTTAAGATCAAAACACGATAATCACTGAAATAGACAGGAGCATCGATATGATCATCAAACAACTCGAAATCGGATACATGGACAACTTTTCGTACATCGTCGGCTGCGAGACCACCCGCAAGGCGATGGTGATCGACCCGGCATCCGATGCCAAATTCATTGTGTCCGAGGCTGAAAAAGACGATCTGGACATCGTCATGATCGTCAACACCCATGGCCATGGGGATCATACCGCCGGTAACGACAGCTTGAAGAAGCTGACCGGAGCCACCATCGTCATCCATGAACTGGATCAAGATCGATTTCCCGGTGCCGACGTATTCGTTAAAAATGAGAAAACGCTACAGCTCGGGGAAATAACTTTTGACATCATTCACACGCCGGGACACACCCCCGGCGGCATGTGTCTCCATGCCGAGGGTAACCTGTTTACCGGCGACACCCTTTTCGTGAGCGACAGCGGCCGCACCGATCTGCCCGGCGGGCATCGCCCGACACTCGGCCAATCCATCCGACGCCTGATGGAACTTCCGGACGACACCATCGTCTGGCCGGGCCACAATTACGGGCCGACACCCTCTTCCACTTTAGGCTGGGAAAAGCGCCATAATGTTAATGCGAAGGAGTATGGTTACTATGTCACAGACTAGAAGAGGTTGGAAAACCGCCTCTCATTCCCAATATCTTTGTTGGATTGAAATGGAGGAAACAAGGAGATGAAAATGAAAAAGCTTGTTCCACTAACCATTGTTCTCTTTCTATTACCTGGGATTGGGTTTTCGGCCGATCAGCAACAGACGCAGGCCCAGCTGGTTGAAACGGATCGACAATTGAAAAAATCGGCGAAACAGCTGAAAATATATCAGGCTCAGCTTGAGCGGGCTGAAAAACAGGCCGATCGGTGGGAGCGGCTGATCGAACGGTGGGAGCGCCAGGCTGATCGATACGATGCTCTCCTGGACAAGTGGGAAAAACAGGCGAATGTCCAGAATCCCTGAATGCCTTGATCATGACCTGTTAAAATATAAACGGCACAGGGCCCAGCTTTTTGTCACTGCGAGATCTGAGGGCTTCGCCCAAGGCCTTTACGAATCGGGCAGAGGGGGAAGATGCCTGCAAGGCATTGTAGTAACCGATTCGTGCTTATTCCAAAACCTTTCCAGCGGATAAGCTTCGCTGTACCACCTTAGGATTCAGCCCGCAGTGACAAAAACCTGGACCCCGTACCGGGTGGAGGAGATCGGGACGGGGTTCAGAAGGTGGGTTTCCGAGTATGTTGAATTTGCCCTCATGTCATTGCACAGCAACACCAGATGTTCTGGTCCTGTCTCGACCTACTCATTGGGCGCAGACCGCCCGACCGCAAGGGGGTCATAGGAGTCACCTGGCGGCTCCGGGGAACACACAACCTGCGCGTGATCGCCGGACTGATCCTGAACGGAACCCACTTCGAGAATCAGGATCAATGGTGGTCGAGAAATATTGTATTTGCGGCAACGGGCTGATCCCTTAACATGGCTCGAGAAGGGATTCTGATCACTATCACATATGATCGTGAAGACATTCCTTTCGACCCCATGGGGGCCGGATCTTTCGGTGCTTTCCGAGTCTTTGTTTACAAAAACAGCGTCACTCCCCGACGCCAAAGGAGCCGGCTGCGAGGGATACCACATCCCGTCGGCGTTGGAGTACCGCATATCGATTTGCGGCTTTTCAGCGTTCACCGTAGCCATCCTGAACACCTTCCCTGTTCCACTCATGTCATTTCTCCCAGAATGATTTCCGTTTCGAAAGCCATCGGAAAAGACTACTAAATGATGGATCGGGCTTTTACAGTTATGAATATATTGTCTTTAAATTAAATGAAGATTAACTGAACATTAAAAACCTCTAATGCAGGATAAAATCGTTTAACGATTTTATGAAACGCGACGATGTCGCTGATGGGGCGAAAGATTAAGGGCCTATAAACAAGACTAAGGATGATGAGATTGGCCCGCGCTGCAAGAGCCTTGACGGCTGCGGTGCCCCGCCCATAGCAGCAGTAAGGTTATCTCTTTTGAATCGGAACAAGAATATGACATTCACTATAATTAGGATAGAACCTATCCCTACAGCGAGTACTAGGGAGTTGTGAAGTTTTTACTTCATACTAACGGCTGAGGGGCAATGGGAAAGGAAATTTTGAAAGGTGATGGATAGCGGTCCGTGTTGTTGTAATGGAGGGCCAGGTCCGTTTATTGATCTTGAGCGCTCTCAAACCACGCCAGCGTTTTACGTTCAAGAAGATCGTAAAAGGGATTATGCCTCAAACGCACCAACCAGTCCGAGGACATCCGCAGTAAACCCCGCTCACCATGGATGGCGATGGAACCCAGAAAGATCCTGTCCGATCCCTTCGGCGGATACCGGCCGTAGATGGGATCGTCCTGTGGAAACGGCAGGGCGATATGGGACAGGGAGATAACTCCGGTAGGCCAGGCCGTGTTCAATGGCTCCGTCGAGATTTCGGAGGAAAGCGCTTTTTTGCTTTTCTTCACCAGGTTGCCGCTCCCAGCATTTTCATTGGCGATTAACGATAGCTTAAACGGCAGTGATGGTTTGCTCATGAGTCTGGCAGTCAGCGGGCCTGGGTCGGATACAAGAATGGTCTTTGCCACATCCTGCCGGTTGATATCGAACAACACCAGTTCGTGCCGACCCGCGGCCAGGTGCTCGAGCAGGTTGTCGATGACAGCGTCGACCGACACGGTGGCATCCACCGTCGACAGAAACACCAGGGTCGGCGGGAAGTCCTCGAGGGGTCCGGACGCAGATCTGGCTTCCACGCTCCTTACCACGGACCGCGTCAACCGATGAACCTGGTACCCGGCGTTGATGGCAAAAGAATTGTAGCGGTACGGATCGAATTCCGGCAAGATGGACGTCCAGGCAAATTTTTCCAGACCCGGCAAATGGGCCAGCCACCCTTTCCATTTGGCCAACACCGCTGCCGGCGTGATGGCGATGGCCGGGGATATCAGGATCAGGCTGGCCGGCGAAGGCTCAGCCGGCTTGCTCGGTGCCTCAAGGGCATACTGGATCGCCAGCGGTGCCCCCGTAGAATATCCAACCATGTGAATCGGGGCTGTTCCGACTTTGGTCCCCAGGTGCTTCATGGCCAGTCGCAGGGCAGCCGCCATATCCTCCCATAGAATGCGCTTAAGCCCAGACGGAATCGTTCCATGACCGGGATAGCGAAGACCCACCACATGGTATCCATGCCGGTTGAGTGTCTGTCCCAGAGCCCGGAGACTATATGGCGAATCGGACATACCATGAAGTAGCAGTACCCCACCGACAGCTTCTTTGGCAGGCAGTTCGAAGGTACGGTTCCAGTCAGGATTCCATTGGCGGGGATCAGAAATACTACCGGTGCTGTAACGGGCGAGGGCAAAGGCAGGCCCGGTCCCGATGTGATAATAAATCTGTTCATCCAATTGGGCAAACAGCTTTTCTTCCAGTCGCAGGTAGTCATCGAAGGTGCGAACATCTTCGACGTTCTCTCCGGTGAATACGGCGCTGAGATCCTCGGTGTGCCAAATCTCTAATGGCGGGCCGCTTCGCACTTTAAGGGCATACAGGGCAAATGCTCCAAGAACAAAACCCACCACACCTACGAGTGCATACATAACCATACGTTTGAAAATAGCAGCAATTCTCATAAGACATCCGTGGGCAACATATTTTTAGTATTGTAATTGAATGCCAGGATTCTGTTCCGAATTGAAACACTCAGCCTATCGGTAATTGGGCGGGTGCAGCCTGTGGACCATAGCTTCAGCGATGGCTTATGCCCCGCCCTACGGAAACAACTCAGGCGCAACGTAGGGCCAGGCACCGTACCGGCCGTGAGGAAATTGGTCAATCTATCACCCCCACCAAACCTCCCCCATCGAGGGGGAGGATTATTTCTCCCTCCCCTGGGGGGAGGGATTGATAGGGAGGGGGTACAATTGGTTCATTCACTATTCTTTCTTCAAAAAAGACTAAAGACACTTTTAACCTATCTTCCGCTGGTCAATATCCAGTACAATCGGTTGTCTGTTGTGCGGATCGGGTAAATCAGCCGATTCAGGGGCGGTTCCGGGTTGGTCAGTCGAAGGAATAAGTCATCGAAAAACTCCGGCGTTTCGAGGCTGAAATTGTGAAAGTTGCGCGTCCGGTTGACCGGTGTGACATCGACCAGGGTGACGAGTTGGCTGACCGGGTCGATGAGATCGGCAAAAACGGTGGCCTCATCGAACTGGTCCGGATTTTGTGTACTTAACGTGCTTTCACCCACACGTCTTTCCCGGTTGATGACTCGGCTCATCAGCAACGCCCGGTCATTGGAGGACACATACACCGTCAGGTGCCGCGTCAGTGCCGCTATTTCCTGCTTAAATTGCTCATTGAACGCCTCTTTGGAGACATCCGGGGCAGTGAGTACCACGTCTTCGATTTCAGTTTCCGTATCGGACAGGTCTGCATCCCGGTAAAGGGCATGGAACGCGTACACGACGGTCTGAGCACCCATGCTGTTCGCAACGAGCCATACCCGCTCCGGTTGAACCTTCCGGATAATCAATTCTATGGTCTCGGCGAGCTCCGTGCCGGATTCCCCGGCAATCCGCTGCGCGCGGCGGTACATTCGCGGTGTCGAGCCCTGGTTGCCCGGCCAGTCAAACGCCAGCACCGGCGTGTCAATGTCCAGGACATGACTCAGAAATGCAGTTTTTCGAAGTGCCGATGGGAAGCGCTCGCGAAAACCGTGGATATTGATCAGAATCGATCGGAACGGCGAGGCGCGAACCTGTCCTTTCAACTGCTCGATGAACTCCCGTTCGATCAGGGAGCGGACCTGCCTGAGCCGAATTTCCTCGTTCTGAAACCAATCGGTGGGGTTAACGATCATGCCGAGGCCCAGTGTCGGTTCGATCCTGGTATCGAAAAAGCCAAACTTGAGCGTTTCTTCCCGTTCATTTCCGAAACGCTCACCAAGGGGACCGTCTTGATTTTCCATGTTGCGGTTGGTGACATAGAAAAACCGGTAAGTACCTTTATCGGCCTGCTTTGTCACCACCATTCGACGGAATTGAAACGCTTCGGCGCGTTCCAGGGCCAGCCGGGTGGGACGATAGAAAAAGAGTACCATACCGGCGAGAATCACCAGAACCAGCGCGACACCGATCAACGTGCGTCGTTTAAAGCGCGTCATGGGGTACTCCTTTTGTGATAGGGCAGCACGAAGAACCTATCTCAGGTTGTCGGGGTCCTGTTCGCCTTGCGAACCTGCCATGCGAGATACCCGAGAGAAGCCCCTTCGCTGATCAGAAAAATGCCGAGAAGAAAACCAAGAAGCCAGACCGACGTGTCCTGAAGGTTGCTCCTGAGGTAAATCGCCACAACAATGCCGGCCAGGCCGCTGGCAAAGACCCAGAACCAGTTGGGAAATGGCCGAATCGTCAGGGCGAATATGATTTTCGAAAGGCCTTCCAGCATAAAAAAGACAATCAGAAGCATGACCAGGGCAAAAAGCCCTTGCTCGGGATTACGCAAGAAGGTGAAACCGATGATCACAGAGAGCACCACCGACACAAGCTGAAGCCAGAAATGGGGCACATGCCGTCCGCCGATCAGACCGATCCCTTGAATCACGCCGTTGATAATGAGCAGCCAACCGAGAAAAACCACGACCGTTAAAGAAGAGAACAGCGGATACACCAACGCCAAAAAACCGGTCAGCACCATCAATCCGCCCTGGATCAGATACCAGAAGGAATGGCGTCTGACCGTCTCTCGCATCGCTTCGCGCATAATTTCAGAAGCCGAATTTAAAGATATCTTTTCGGTCATGGAGTTCTCCTTTTCAATAACGGGTGCAGATGCCAAAGGCGATATCCCCAACAAAGTCCCCGGAGGCGGTCAGTACCATCTGGCCGGTGTCCTGCATAACGGCGATGGTCCAGCCAAAACCGTCTCGAACATCCTCATATCCTTGCTCCGCGCCCTGAATTATCAGCTTGCTGTCCACTTCCTTGACAAGCTCGATCCTGCTTTTTCTGGGAGCGTCACGTGTCTTCCTGTCCTGAATCGTCTTCTTTCCAACGTTGATCCACAGATATCGCGGCAGGTTAATCTCTTCGGCAGTGACCGACTTGCAACCTTGACCGATGATGCATTCTGTGGCTTCGGTTACCGTGCAGAGAAATGGTTTCGAGCCATCAAAGTCGCCGGCAGCAGACAAGACCGGTGTAATCCAAATACATAATATTGCCAATATCATCAATAGTTTCTTTTTCATTTGGCTCCCCCTGTGTCGGAAATGACAACGCGGAATGTCACCTCAATTGACCGAATACCCTTTGCCCTGCAGACAAGCTTTAAACGCTCGATTGAACTGTTCCCGGTTTTGGGCATGCTGGACGGCCTGCTGCTGGGCCCATTGCTGCTGGGCCTGTTGCTCTTGTCTCACCTGGTCCGAACGTCGCATTCCGCCCATCAGGGCCCCGGTGCCTGCCCCGATGGCAGCGCCTCTGCCGACATCACCACCAATGCCCCCCGCGACTGCGCCAACAGCCGCCCCACGGGCGCCGCCACGCAGCAAACCGCCCTGTCGTGCGCCCCTCGCGGGCGGCGGTGCTGTGGCCTGGGGAGTCGCCAGGGGATTAAATCCCGTCTGCTGCTGGGCCCAGATCTGACATTCCACCTTATCCCGTTGCATCTGTTCCTCGCTTTGCCCCTGGGCGGGGAACACAAAAAAATCCAGTGCAACGGCAACCGGACTGAACAAACACAGAAGAACAGCACATATGGGAATGATCACCATGGTCTTCATAGTCAACTCCTTTCCCCCCTGTGGTTGTGCGCTCAGTTAACGGCTGTTTGAAGTGGAAGGATATTCGCCTTATGAATTGAACGAAAAATTAATAATGAAAAGTGAAAAATATAAACCTATGATTTTGAAGTTTTGACTGTTGATACCAGCATTGCAATTAATTCCTTACAATCAGATTGTAAATTCAGAAACTGATTTTTACTTATAAACTCAGTGTCCTTCAACAAAGACAGCCAATATTCCGTTTCGTTAGCCTCTTTCAATGAAATACTCATTTTGTTTATAAAATCTGCCTTACTCTGTCCGAACTCTGCCTCACGGATAAGAGCACCAATAGCGGTGCCACTGCGGAGTACTTGTTTACTCAAAACGAATTCTTTTTTCCTTCTGTAGGAATTGAGATAGTTTCACAATATCAATCGCAAATTTATAGCTCTTATCTTTAAGAGGATTTTCCCCCATTCTTCACTTTTCGCTTTCCGTTTTTCGTTTTTCATTTAATTCGGCGAGTACCAAATCGGTGATGTATAGGCACGATCCTGAACCGTTGCCGGAACATTTTTCGGACGATCGAGTCCGAAGAAGGCAGCGTCATAGGTTGTCCAGCGCGGGGTCGGAATCTCAAGAACCCGAACGTAGTAAAAGGCGTGTTCCTTTGGATCGAAATCCGGGTCCTTCCAGTGCGCCATCAGCAGAGCATCTCCGATGGTATTGGTGTAAGTCGCGGTGGCAATGTCCACGGTGCTGCCCACGGCCTGTCTGGCACGACCGTCCTTGCCGATCTTCCGGTCATCGGATACGGCAATGTCATAGATCCGCTCGTGGGTTTTTCCCTTGCGGTCAAGCCATCCCTTGATGATCTGGATACGGTCCAGGTTGGCGCCGTCCGGATCGCGCAGCGCCCGAACCATAAAGGTCGGAGCCTGCCCCTTTTGGCCTCCCATCAGGTCACCGCCCATGGGAACACCTCGCCGGTATCCCTCTGCGATGAAGTCGGGCCGAACCACCTCTTCTGAATTGAAGTCCCAGCCTGCGAACACGCGCACACGGATGCGGGTTCCCGTGGTGGCATACACTTCTTTTCGGCTCATGGCATCAAATATTTCGCTGCGCGTGTTTTCACGGGCCCACACCGCCATGAGGCCGGCAGCCTGTTCCTGAGAAGTCATAATGCGCAGGGCCGGATCGTCAGCCGGAATGACCTCGTTGTTGTGACGGTAGGGAGAAGGCTCGGTCTTCTGATATTTTCCGAAATAGTTCTCCTCGCGGGTCGTTGAAAGAGCGGTGTGAGTGTCCGAGGCGCCGATCATACCAAATTTGAACGGATTCACGCCGGTCTTCTTGCCGAGTTCGAGGCCTACCAGCAGCGCTGAGCGTGCATACTCGTATCGGAGCATCCAGTCTTCTTTGGGGGCAGATCCGGCGATGTTGGAGACGTCCCAGTTTTCAAAATCGGCAAATTCGTCTTCCGTGGATACCAACGGGTGGGCCTCTTCGTCGCCCTTGATCTGTGTCATCTCGTAAAGTGGCTCCCAACGTATCCGGCGTTCGGCATAATCCCGGTTGATCGTTTGGCCGCGGAAGTTTTTGGGATTGAACATCAGGCCGTTGCTGAGGTTTCCGTTGTGGGGGATGGCAACTGCACGACCGCCGGTCTGTTCCTCATAGCTGGCAAGGTATGCCCAGAGATCCTGAGGATCCTGGCTATCAAACAGCGAATAGGGAAGGGTCTGGCTGGTTTTTTCAAAACCGTCGGCAAAAATAACAACACGGTGAAGATTGTCTCCTTTGGGAGTGGACGTCCACTCAAAACCCGTCATGGCGGTGAAACGACCCGGCTCGTTATAGGTGTCGGCTTTTTCGACGAAGTCGCGCCAGATGCTTTTCGCGGCGTTGTTAGAGCCCATTGGGTTCTGCATCTTTACGGTTCCCCATTTGATGATGTCGGTGAAGGCCTCCATGCGCCCTTCGGGCCCGGCGTTGAATCGCTCATGCACCCAGCGGCCCCAGGGGTCAGCCAGGAGATCCGGATCGGAGCGATGGATCATGGGGGCCAGGCCGATGAATTCGGCATGGTCGGTGATAACAAGAAAGTCCAGGGGCCGGATCAACTGCACCGGTTGCCCAGTATTGGAAATAACTTTCTCACCACGGGCAAACCGATACCCTTCGTCCATGGTCAGTCTTGTTCCGACCAATCCTGCATCGAACGACAGATTGGTATGAAAGTGGGTGTCACCGAACAGTACGCTGTCCGGATAATCTCGGCCCGCATAAGGTGAATACACCCGTTCATCCTTGAAATCATCTTGCGTGACCTTGATATCATAGGGCGAAGCAAACGAAGGTCTGATCCCCAATAAAATAAATAAGGCAAATATCAAAATGAACAGCCCTACGTCGCTCAGGACCTTAATCTCATCGTTTGATTTAATAGCTATAAGAGCAGTCTTCATGTCGTCGACCTTTCTCTGATTTTATTTTGGAGGAAGATGGGATCGTCCGGATTAGAACGATACATTAAACAGTAAGAATAATGAGCTAGAAAAACAATAGGGTCATTAATGGGGTATTCAGTTTTTTACCGAAGGCCAAGTCTAAGTACAAGAAACATGGAAAAACGAGCAAAAAGGCGATGCAGCAATTTGGAATGGATCCTGTGGGCGTCGGAATGATGTTGAAGCTAAGCAGTCCTGACTCCAACGGCCCTATGGTCCCAGATACACACAGTCCGGATCTTCTATATCGCACCGCTGGCTCTGGATGCGACGGAGGTTATCCCTGAAAAAGGTGAAAAAATAGACCCGTCGTCCCTGGCCGAAGTTGTAGACCCATATCTCGTCGGCGTCTCTATTAAACCGGCGAAACGGTTCTCCGCAGCGTTCCAGGACATCGCGCGCAAGATCGTTTACCCGAACGACGCGTCCCGAACAGCGGACCGAGCGTGTGTCTCTCAGAAATGTGCGGGCAAACACCATACCCTGGAGAACGAAAACAAGAAAGGCAATGGCCAACATGACCCACGTCATTTGGACCGCTTTTTTCATCGGATTTTGCCTCATGACGAGTGAGATAAAACCTCGACCGTCCAGATTGGTGTATCCTGCCCGTTCATGCGTTGCTTTTCAATATGACCCTAGATTCAACAAATATCCCCATTCTTCTACTAACAGCAAGTAATAAATCGCCAAGCCCGGCTATTCATTAGGCTGGATAGTCTTCCGAAGGCGGGCCGGATCGTATGCTTTCTCCTTGAGACGAGACAGGATGGCGGAATAAGTCGCCCCATCCATGGTCGGCGTTCTGCTCAGGATCCACAGGTACTTTCGTTTCGGTTCCCCGACAACCGCCCACTGATAATCCGGATCGAGATCGATGATCCAGTAATTGCCCTTGAACCACAAAAAGAAGCCCACCTTCAGCTTGGCATTGGTCTCTTTGTCCACGACGACGCCCTTTCCTCTGGACTCCTTGATAGGCCCCTCAAGGCTATCTTTGTAGCAACGGTTGACGACGCGGATTTTACCCTTCGGCAGCATGCTGTATTCGGCTGTCGATCCCGTGCAGCCTTTTTGGAACCAGGCGGGGTAGCTGGCGATTTCGTACCACTTGCCCAGGTATCGTTCCAGGTCCACCCGATCGACAACTGTCAAAGGTGGCAGATCAGCGGCAACGGCCTGGCCGCCAAGGAAAAAGATGAGACAGACAATACCCGACAACGCATATTTCATGGGCCTTCCTCCCCTTGGGATCTCTTCAAACACCATTCGAAACATAATGGAAATCTTTTGGAAGTCAAATCGGTCACAACCGGTCAGACAACAGATAAACTTCGGAAGTCGCCGCAAATTGACATTTATGCCTTGGTTATTAAGTTTAGCACCATCTTAATGCGTTGCTAAACGTCAGACTGCATATTGAGTGTCAACCGACCGTTTTTTAGGTCACTAAGCGTCAATCGATGAAATTGGCTACTGTATGTCGGGAGATATGCTTACCAATACTTATCTTGCCATAGCCTCAGAAAGGCCTACAACCTTCGCAGATCCTGCGGCGTGACAGCACTCCTGCGAGTATCATTGCCAGGGTGGCTGCCGGTGCAATCCAATCATCGGATACCCATTATTACTAACAACTATGCGAGACAAATGAAAGCTTGGGAGAAATAGAACCATGAGGCTCTCACTGCGTGTATTTATAGCCGTTATCGGACTGCTGATCGTATTAGGTACTCTTGGAACAATTAAAGGCCTGCAAATAAAAAGCATGGTGGCCTACAGCGAGAACTTCGCGCCGCCGCCGCAAACGGTCACGGTGGCGCCGGTGACGTCATCCCCCTGGGAAACCTCTCTCCGTGCTGTGGGCTCACTTGAGGCGGTACAAGGGGTTATGGTGTCTGCCGAACTGCCTGGGAAGGTTATAAAGATCGCGTTCAAACCGGGAACCCATATAACAGCCGGCCAACTGCTGGTACAGCAAGACATCTCCGCAGAAACTGCCGAGCTTCAGTATGCGGAAAGTGAGGCCGCCCTGGCCCGGAAGAATTTAAAACGATCCCAGGATCTCGTTAAGCAAAAGGTGGTCCCCACAGCGAATCTGGATGACAATCAGGCAAGATACGAACAGGCAGCCGCCCGGGTCGATTTGATTCGGGCCGCCATCGACAAAAAGACCATAAAAGCTCCCTTCTCGGGCAGACTTGGGATTCGGCAGGTGAACCTCGGAGAATACCTGGACAGCGGACAACACATCGTTTCCCTCCAATCCCTCGATCCTATATTTGTCAACTTCCAGCTGCCCCAGAGAGAGTTTGCCAGGCTCTCTCCTGGATTATCGGTTCGGGTCAGAACCGAGGCCCTGCATGATCGGCCCATCGATGGAAAGATCACGGCCATAAATCCCGAGATAAACAGCCGCACTCGAAACATAGAGATTCAGGCCACCATATCGAATCCTGAGGAGCGGCTGCGGCCCGGCATGTACGCCACCGCGGAAGTGGTGCTGCCGTCGCAAGACAGCCTTTTGACGATTCCCGCCACGTCCGTCCGTTACGCGCCGTATAGTGACTCGGTGTTCCTGGTGGAACCGGCGGGAGACGGAAATGAGCCAGAGCAGCTCGTGCTGCGACAACAATTTGTGAGGCTGGGGGAGAAGCGTGGCGACTTCGTGGTCGTGCGTGACGGCCTCGAAGAAGGACAGCAAGTCGTCACTACCGGCGTCTTCAAGCTCCGAAACGGGCAGCCGGTGGTGATCGACAACCAGTTGGCGCCGGAGTTTGAGAAAGCGCCCCGGCCGGCGGATGCATGATGTACACAAGCCGATGAATCCTTATGGGACAAGGAATGACGTTATGGTGAATGTAACAATGAGGTCAGGTCTCCGATTGAACGAGGCCGGTCCATGCCGGCTTTTGGGCGGGTACGGTGCCCCGCCCTACATATAGCTATGACGGTTTGTGGCGTAGGGCCAGGCACCGTACTGGCCCGTTTCTTGTTTCTTTTAACATGTGGGTAACAATGAAATTCTCTAAAGAAATGGACCCGCGGGAATGAATATAACCGGTATATTCATACGTCGTCCGGTGCTTTCGGTTGTCGTCAGTCTGGTCATCATTATCGCGGGGGTCCAGGCTATTTTCACGCTGAACGTGCGACAGTACCCCCGCAGCGAAAACGCTTCGGTGACGGTCACCACGATTTACACCGGAGCGAGCGCCGAGCTGGTGCGCGGATTCATTACAACGCCCCTCGAGAGGTCCATTGCCGGTGCCGACGGCATCGACTATCTCCAGTCTGAGAGCCGGCAAGGCGTATCTACCATTACCGCCCGCCTGAAGCTCAACACGGATGCTATCAAAGCGCTTGCCGAGATCGGCGCCAAGGTGGACCAGGTGCGCGGAGACCTGCCCCCCGAAGCCGAGGTACCAACGATCAATGTGGAATCCGCGGACAGCCGGTTCGCCTCGGCCTACCTGAGTTTCACTTCGGACATCCTCCGGCAAAATCAGATCACGGAGTACCTGGTGCGCATTGTTCAACCCAGACTGTCCGCCATCCCCGGGGTACAGCGGGCAGATATTCTCGGCGGACGCACCTTTGCCATGCGCATCTGGCTCAAACCCGATCGCATGGCGGCGTACAATATCAGCCCGGTGCAGGTACGTCAGGCCCTGGCCGCCAACAACTTTTTGGCAGCCGTGGGGCAAACCAAGGGATCGCTCGTACAGGTCAATTTAACGGCCAATACGGACTTGAAATCGGTACAGGAGTTTGAACGTCTGGTGATTCGCCAGGATGGCGGTGCCATCGTGCGGTTGGAAGACATTGCCGACGTGGTTCTGGGGGCCGAGGATTATGATACGGAGGTCCGGTTCTCCGGTCAGACCGCGGTGTTCATGGGCATCTGGCCACTACCCAACGCCAATTCCCTGGACGTCATCAAAGCCGTTCGCAAGGAAATGGAAGCCATTACCGAAGAGCTGCCCGGGGGGTTGACGGGACGGTTGGCTTATGACGCGACGAAGTATATCGATAACGCCATCAAAGAGGTCACCCAGACTCTGGTGATCACGCTGTTGATTGTCATAGCGGTGATTTTTCTCTTCATGGGATCTTTCCGGTCGGCGCTGGTCCCCGTGGTGGCCATTCCCCTGTCCCTCATTGGAGGGATGTTTCTCATGCAGGTCTTTGGGTTCAGCATCAACCTGTTGACCTTGCTGGCCATCGTGCTGGCCGTCGGCCTGGTGGTGGATGATGCCATCGTCATGGTGGAAAATATCGAGCGCCACCTGGGAATGGGAAAATCTGCCCGGGAGGCCGCGCTGATCGGTGCCAGGGAACTGATCGGTCCGATTATCGCCACCACGATTGTGCTGGTGGCGGTGTATACCCCCATTGGCCTGCAGGGCGGCTTGACGGGCTCGCTCTTCCGTGAGTTTGCCTTTGCCCTTACCGGGGCCGTCATTATCTCCACCGTGGTGGCCCTGACGCTGTCGCCTATGATGTCTTCCAAGCTGCTCAAACCCGGCATGGGCGAACGCGGTTTTGCCGGACGCGTGTCGCGCTATTTCCACCGGTTGAGCAACTTCTATGGTCGTCTTCTGGATGTCACCCTTCGATCGAGACCGGCGGTGTATGTTGTCTGGCTGATTCTTGGGGCGATAACCATCCCCATGTATATGATGTCGGCAAAGGAGCTTGCCCCTACCGAAGACCAGGGCGTGATCTTCGGCATTGTTGATGCCGCCGCCAACGCCACTCTGAATCAAACCAGCCGGGATGCAGCGGCAGCCAATCGGGTGTTCATGAGTGTGCCTGAAACCGAGTTCACCTTCCAGATCACCTCTCCGTCTTCCGGATTTGGCGGGATGGTGGTGACCCCCTGGAGCGAACGCGAGCGAACGATTTTTGATATTCTTCCTCAGGTGCAATATGGGCTGATGCAAATACCGGGGATACAGATGTTTGCCGTCACACCCCCGGCGCTACCAGGTGGCGGACAGTTTCCGGTAGAGTTCATTCTGGCATCCACCGACGAGCCGGACAAGATCCTGGAGTTCGCTCAACAGATCCAAATTAAGGCCATTCAAAGCGGCATGTTTGCCTTCCCGCCGATCATCGATGTTAAAATCGATCAGCCGGAAGCGGAAATCCGGATCGACCGTGATCGGGTGGCGGATCTCGGCCTCAATCTCCAGCAGGTGGGAGCCGATCTGGCCTCCATGGTTGGCGGCAACTACGTCAACCGATTCAATATTGCCGGCCGCAGCTACAAGGTTATCCCCCAGATCCAGCGGGTGAACCGTCTCACCGCGGAGCAGCTCCAAGATATTTATGTTAGCGGCCCGGACGGCAACCTGGTTCCCCTGAGCACCATAGCTACCGTTGAGAACCGAACGGTGCCCCGGTCCATCAACCGGTTCCAGCAGTTCAACGCGGTGATGCTCAGCGGTGTGGCGGTGCGGCCCCTGGATGAGGCCTTGAGGTTCCTAGAAGATGAGGCCGCCAAAATCCTGCCCACCGGCTATGTGATCGACTACACCGGAGAATCCCGCCAGCTGCGATCAGAGGGCAACAAATTTCTACCGGCCTTCACCCTGGCCCTGATTTTGATTTTTCTGACCCTGGCCGCCCAGTACAACAGCTTTCGCGATCCCTTTGTGATCCTGGCCGGTTCCGTACCTCTGGCCATGTTCGGGGCCTTGATTTTCACCTTCCTGCGCATTCCCGATCCAAATGTGGCCTTCTGGACCGACAGCTGGACCACCACCATGAATATCTACTCCCAGGTTGGTCTGGTGACCCTGGTCGGCGTCGTATCCAAAAATGGCATCCTGATCGTCGAGTTCGCCAACAAGCTGCAGTTAAAAGGACGCAGCAAGGAGGCGGCTATCCGCGAAGCCGCCCTCACCCGCCTGCGCCCGGTCCTGATGACCAGCAGCGCCACCATTGCCGGATACTTTCCCCTGGTTTTAGTCAGCGGGGCCGGTGCGGCCGCACGCAACTCCATCGGTCTGGTCCTGGTCGGGGGCATGGCCGTCGGCACCGTCTTCACCCTGTTCGTCATTCCGTCCATCTACATGCTCATCGCCCGCCAGCACAACCGGGAAGTTGCCGGTGCGTCGGAAGATGCGGTGGCCGCTAGCGTGATGCAGGCAGCAGACGAAATCAAGCTACCCGATGGGTGTCGACTGTCCGTCCAAGAGGACTTTCGCCTGTCGGTAGACTGCAGCAGCAATCCGACCGAAGAGCTGGCCAATTAGATTCATCTTTCGAAACTCCTGCCCCTAACTTTTTAATAGCCGCTGGATCGAAATCAGCCCCAGCAGGCAAACGATGATATACGGGGCTGCCCAGATCGGCACGGTAAAGATCAACCTGCATCGGCCGGGACCGAGCGGTTCCACACCATGCCCCGTCGCCCGGATACCGGCAACATCCCAGGCCCAGAATCTGAGCGGATGGTAATCCGTAATCACAAACGGCACCTGGAATCCCAGTGTTGTCCGGATCCTTCCCATGGTTCCCAACCGGACATATCGATCTTCACATTCCACATCGGAGATAGAGGGCCCCCATCGGGACCATGTCCAGGTGTCCGTTATGATGTCCCAAACGCGCTCAACCGAAACATCCATTGTTTTACCGATGTGAAATTCCCTGTGTCTGAGCCTGATCATAATGGGGTCAGGTCTTGCATTTAAGCATTTACATCAGTAAGAAAGTTTAATGGCACGTCCACTTCGAATCGAATACCCTGGGGCTGTTTATCATATCACCTCTCGGGGCAATGCCCGCAATCCTATTTTCGATGACAATTACGATAGAACTGTTTTCCTAAGTATTTTGGAAGAGGTCATTAAAAGGTACAACTGGATTTGTCATGCCTATTGTCTGATGGACAACCATTATCATCTTCTTGCAGAAACCGTCGATCCCACGCTGTCCATAGGAATGCGATATCTCAACGGCGTCTATACGCAGCGTTTTAATTACCGTCACGAGCGTGTCGGTCACATCTTCCAGGGCAGGTTCAAATCAATCCTTGTGGACAGGGACAGTTATTTATTGGAACTTTGCCGGTACGTCGTGTTAAATCCTGTCAGGGCAGGGAATGTCAAAAGTGCGTCCGTGTACCGCTGGAGTAGTTATAAATCGACTGCCGGCTTCTCCAACCCACCCTCTTTCTTAACCGTGGATTGGATACTGAGCCAGTTTGGAAAAACACGGAAACAGGCGCAACAAAAATATCGAAAATTTGTTTTGGCCGGTATGGATAAGGCTTCGCCTTGGGAAAATCTGAAAGCGCAATGCATATTGGGCAGCATAGAATTCTTTGAAAAGATAAAGACCGGACAGAAAGACAAATCAGAAATCACAGAGATTCCCAAAAAGCAACGTCTGATGCATAGGCCGACTTTGGACGAATTATTTCCGAAAAATAAAAAGATGGTCAAATTAGATAGAAACCGAATTATCTGCAAAGCCCATATGGACTGCGGCTATCAGCTGAACGACATTGCCAGGCATCTCGGTCTGCATTACACCACCGTCGGGAGAATCGTTAAATCCAAAATGTGATAATGCAACGGGCTGTTGCCCAAATAGCCATTGAATCGCATGGTTTTAGTTGCTAGGTGTTCATAAACCACTCGAGCACTGAGGTAACCGAT
>CAFBRK010000346.1 GCA_903231505.1 Olavius algarvensis associated proteobacterium Delta 3
GCTTCGCCAGGCCTGTACAGCCTGCTCTGCATTGTGAAGCGCTGCCTGGTGCAGGCCAAGGTCTTGAAAAAACTCGGCGGCGAGGGCATGGGCCAACCCGGCTTCGCTCAGGTAGCCGTTTTCCCTGGCACCCTGGCTGGCTTGCTCGTAAGTCTGCATGGCCTGAAGTACCTCACCTCGAGCACGGTGCACCTCCGCCTGCACCAGCGAGTGCTTGTGGGCGAAGTTCATTGGGGCCAGGTCGGCGAAGCGCTCGAGCAGGCCGAGCTGCTCCTGGAGTGCCTGCTCGCTCTCGGAGCTCTCGGGGGTAGCGCGCAGTTTGCGAGCGCGTCTAAGCCCGCAGATGAAGGCGAGCATGGCTTTCTCCACTCCGGCTGGGGCTGCCATCAGGAAGGAGCAGGACAGGTCCGAATACTCCACAACGCCATCGTGATCGCCGAAGAGAGTGGCGACCCAGGCTTTGGCAGAATACGCTAAGAGGAGACCAAACTGGTCCCCGGACTGATCCATGTCCGGCAGATCCCTGCCATCGTCGAAGGGGGTGTCGCGCCAGGAGACACCATGGGCCGGTGAGCTTTCTCGCAACGCGCGGGTCGCCGTCACATAGATGTTGACCCACCGGCTCTGAGTAACGTACTGGATGCCGTCGAGGAAGGCACGAAGCCTGAGGGAGCGTTCTTCGACTCGAGCCAGCTCGATCGAAGCGTAGAACGCGTGCTTGGACCAGGCGAGCGTCGCATAGGAGATATGTTCGTTGTTGCCAAAGTCATTGGCAATCTGAAGCACGCGGTCGAATAGGTCCAGGGTCTCCCGCAGGGGGTTGCGCCAAAAATAGTTGTACAAAGCGTGAACGTGCAAAGCTATGAAAAGGGAGGTGTGAAAGCAAGGCCGACTCGCGAGCTCCACCGCTGTCTCAATGAATGCATACGCCACATCAACCTTTCCCAGGAGGGCGTTGACGTACAACCCCGCCACGGCGATCCTCACAGGCGTGGATTCCGGCAGAAGCTGGCGTTCGAGCGAAAGCTCCAGAGCGCGTATGAAAAACAAAGGAGCCAGAGCGGGACGAGAGATAAAGGCCGCATTCGCGACGGGCAACAGGATCTCCGATACTGCGAGCAACTCTGGATCCTGATCGTGCAGAAGAGGCATGGAGAAGTAATCAGGGGGTTCGCTTTCGAGTCGCTCCAACAACTCGGACAGCTTCGCAGTGGCGAACGCCATGTCCTGATTGGGCGGGAACTCCTGCCCAAGGATGCTCAGGGCCTCCAGCCCGAAGTCAATCGCCTCATCGAAACGCTTCGAGGACAAGAGGAACTCGATATGCAACCTTTGGACCCGTGCCAGATCCAGCGGATCATGTCCAAACTGAAGAACAAGCTCTATGTGCTGTTTCATGGCCGGAATGTCACCTGCTGCGTGTGCCATGAGCGCCACCTGCTCATGCAGTTCCAGGGTGAGCGGGTAGTCTTGATCCCAGCTATTCTCGCCAAGGAGCTCGATCCCGGCTTGGGCGTAGTTTAGCCCGGTTTCGAAGGCGGAGGCCTGACGGGCAGCTTGAGCCGCCTGCAGGTTCAACCGGGCGATCTGCATTCGCTCCTGCTCATCTTCGACCAGGTGGAGCCCGTGATTCAATTGATCGACAATCCGGTAAGGATCCTGCTCGTCATCACTCGCGTGATGTCTTTGCAGCAGTAGCCGGCCAATCGTGAGATGCAAACGATCACGCTCCTCTATCGGCACCAGGGTATAGGCTGCTTCCTGGACACGGTCGTGGACGAAGAAGCCGATATCATCGCGTTCCCAGATCAAACCCGCCGCGACCGCTTCGCGGACATGATCGAGGATTGCGTCGTCATCTCCTGCGGTGATTACCGTCAGCATGGCAATGTCGAACTGGTTTCCAATACAGGCCGCCACCTTGAGCGTCTCCCGGGTGCCAGCGGGGAGCTCCTTCAGCATGCCCACCAGCAGTTCGACAACGCTGGCCGTGACATCCAAGTCCCTGAGGGCATCCATATCCCAACGCCAGTGGCCGGCGGCGCTATCGAGCGCGAGGAGGCCCTGATCTTCCAAGCTACGCAGCACCTGGCGGGTGAAAAACGGGTTTCCATTTGTCTGCGCATAGACCAGCCGGGAAAGCTCCTGGACCTCGCCGGGATCACGCCGCAGAGCGTCTGAAATCAGCGCTTCGACATCCGCTTCCGCTA
>CAFBRK010000347.1 GCA_903231505.1 Olavius algarvensis associated proteobacterium Delta 3
CTTAATTTATTCAAACAGATGTGTGATCCCGCTCAGCGGGAGGCACTTCGAGGTGAAGCTGTAGTAAATCTACCGCGAACCTCGAATAACGCCGGCCATCAAAGTCTCCGTTTGGCCCAAAGGGTGAAATCTTTTCAGGCTGTTCTGCAAATCTTGAACATGACAAATTGCATTCTCCCTGAAGAGGCCCACATTTACAGTAACACCCCTATTTTTCTTCTTTTTAGCCAATTGCTGAAAAGATTTCATGCAATTTTCGGGTTAAAGGGCTTGTCCCCGCTCTCACTCTACGCGATAATCCCTTGAGAGGCCCCCAGCAAAACGGCTATAAAAATTGCCAATGATTTTCTCAGCGTTGTTTTCTTCATGCATCTCCTTCCGCTCATTTGACCGTGTATCCTTGGATTAAATGTCGGAAAATTGTATAACGACCTTTATGTCATCGGGCTTTCTCTCCAGAGCCTGTTTGAAATTCTCCGGCTTTTCACGCCGTGTGATCAGGCGCGACAGCCATTCGTGGTCAGCGCGCGCCAGGGCTTCAGCCGCTTTGTACCAGTGACGCTTGTTGGCGTTGACACTGCCGAACACAATGTTGTTTTTCAGCACTGCCGAAGACGCCACGTCTGCCGTGGCGATCTTGGGCACTGTCCCTCCATGCCCAATACCCGCGAGGCACACGATACCGCCCGCTCCGATGGCGAGCATCGACTCGGCGATGAGCTGCCCGACGCCCGTGCACTCCATGATGACATCCGGCTCAAACCCGACGTCGGCAACGCTGCAAGTGTGGTAGACCGCGCCCAGAGCGCGCACGAGTTCGGGTTTAGGTCCCGTCTCGGTTCGGTCCAGAACGTGAACCTCCAACCCGAGCTGCTTGCCGAGCAGGGCGCCGAGTAGGCCGACCGGCCCCGCCCCAGTCACCAGCACGGTCTTCGGTTCCCAGAAGGCGCGTCGACCCAGCACGAGGGTATGTTCCCAAGCCTTGGTGACAACCGTCGTTGGCTCAAGCAGCACGCCGAGGATCCCCAGGGCAGGGTCAACCTTGATCGCATATTCGGGTTCAATCCTCCAGCGCTCGGACATATAACCGTTAATCTCTTTGATGCCGCGCTCGGTGTACTGGCCGTTCCGGCACATGTCCCACTCGCCCACCGCACAATTGGGGCAGGGAACAGGATCGGGACGGCGGACGATGCCCACCACAAGATCTCCCTTCTTGAGCCCGCCTGACACGCCCGGGTCCACCACGCGGCCGAGTGATTCGTGGCCCAAAACAAGGCGTTTCTTGCCGGGAGGGGCCCAGCCATAGGTCCCCTCCACAATCTCAATGTCGGTCCCGCAGACACCAACGGCGATCGCTTCTACGAGCACTGAGCCGTTGCTGACATCAGGATCAGGGATGTCATCGAGTCGTGCCGTACCTGGCTTCTTGGGTTCTACTGTAATCGCTTTCATGGAGTAACCTCCTTTTTAAGGACAAATTTAAGTACAAACCGCATAAACCATCTGTATAAATCGGGGAATCTTTGGGCTTCCCCCGGATCAAACCAGACGCGATAATCGTTTTTCTCTCTCTGCGGGACGATCGGCTCGCCGGCGCACACAGGACGGGCATGTCCGCGGAATCCTGGTGTGGTGTCAGTGCCGTCACCGGGTCGCTTCTGCCCACCAGCCGGAGATAGGGCGGAACGGCGCGGCCGGCGTTCCGGTCGCATCCGTGTCGAACCGGTAGACGAGCCCGGCCGCGGGCTCGGCGCGACGCTGCTCGTCGCTCCAGCCCTCCGTCGCAGTGGTGACGTAGAGCCGGTTCAGGCCCGGCCCGCCGAACGCACAGCACGTGCTCTCTCGAGCCGGAACGGTGCGCACCTCGCGAAGCGAGCCGTCGGGTGCGTAGCGGTGGACCTGCCCGCCTCCGTAGATCGCGACCCAGAGGTCACCGGCGGCGTCCACCGTCATCCCGTCCGGTGCCCCGACGTTCTCGGGCACGGTGACCAGAATCCGGCCGGCGGAGATGGTGCCCCGGTCGGCGTCGAATGCGAACGCGTGGATCACTCGCGGGCCACTGTCCACCAGGTACATGGTCAGCCCGTCGGGGCTCCAGCCCACGCCGTTCGAGATCGTCAGCTCGTCGAGCATCAACTCCACCCGTCCGTCCCTCTCGAGCCGGTAGAGCGCGCCACCTCCTTCGTGGTGGTCGTCGGCCAACGTCCCGCCCCAGAACCGGCCCTGGGGATCGCAGGCGCCGTCGTTCATCCGGGTGCCGGCCGGTGAAACCTCGGCGATCATGTGATGGGTGCCGCCGGGCGCCAGGTGGACAAAGCCACGCCCGGCGCCGAGCAGCCAACCACCATCTCCCTCCACGGGTGCAATCATCCCGATCGTCCAGGGCAGGTCGTAGACACGGATCGAGACCAGCGAGCCGTCGCCCTTGACCTGGTCGCGGTAGACACGCCCGGCCAGGATGTCCACCCGCAGCAGCTCGCCGCGCTGGGCGTCCCACCGCACTCCCTCGCCGAGCTGGGTCTGCTCGGTCGTGCAGGCGACGGCCACCTTGGAGCCGGATGCAAGTTTTGCTTTGGAATCCTGAGGTTCAGTCATGTCTTCTCCCTTCCTTGTTTAATTCGGGTCTTGAGTCTGAAGTCGCGCCGAGCGGCGCGGGTTCACCCGTTGACTTCATGAGTCCTCCTTGGAGAGCAACACATCCATCAACAATGATGACTTTCATTTCAGTATCTCCTTTGCGTTAGTAACTTGTTTCGGTAATTGGCCGGCGCAGAGCGGCGTTCCAGTGGCTACTGCATGGACCAGCCGTGGTTCCGCCCCGTCCTAATCAGCTCCGGGTGCCGCCCGGGCAAACAGACGTGCCGCCACCAGCGCGACGATCGCCGCCAGTGGGACCACGAGTACGACCATCACGAACATGCCCTGCGGCGGGTTCGTGATGCCGAAGAATGCGGCGAATACCGCGGCAATATTGCGCGTGCACATCCCGAGCGCCACGGCGCTGCGCTGCTGCTGTTCCAGGCCGAGGCCGATCGTGTAGGAGATCGTCGTGATCGCGACGAATAACAGGACCTGGGCTCCGGGGGCGAAGCTGCCCACGGCACCGAGCATTTCGCGCCCGTAGAGGTACAGGGTGAGCGCCAGGGTGATCAACAAAGAGATCCCGCCGATCTTCTTGACCACCGGTAAGAGTTTGTCCGCCGCATTCGGGGCGAACACCCGGATTGCGCCGCCGATCAGCAGCGGCAAGAGCACCATCTTGATCAACGGTTTCGCCAGCGACCACGAGTCCACCGTCAGGCCCTGGATCAACAGCGGTGCCAGCAACGGCAGGAGCAACACGGTGCCGATGGTGGTCAGTAGCATGAATGCGGCGGCAAATGACATGTCGCCGTGCGCCTTCGAGACCATCAGCGGGAAGAATGGCGCGGTCGGCGCCAGGCTGATCAGAAGCAACCCGGCCGCGTGCCCTTCACTCAGTGGAAGGAGACTGTTGATGAGCCAGGCCAGCGCCGGTCCGACCACCCAGCCCCAGAGGAGGATCAGCCCGATGAGACGGATGCTGCGCAGGTCTTTCAGCGCCTCGCTCAATTTCAATCCGAGGCCCATGGCCCCGATGTTGGACACCGTGAAGATGACGACCGCGATGTTGAAAACGTCTTGCAGGCTCATATCCGGGGGTCCTTTTGCTTATACGGTAAGATGGTCACCGGCATTTACCGCCGCCTTAACGGGGCAGCCACTCGGGTTTGCTGGAGCCGATCGGATGGATAATCGGATCCGCCCAGTACTCCGGGGTCTTGGACATTTCGATCTGAGAGCCCAGACGCGTGAACTCGCCGAACGCGGTCTGCCCGGTCTGGAGATTGGGCTCGAGAGGCTGATGCTCTTCCCCCATGTTTTCCCGATCCAGCAGTGTGTTCTTGTCGACCAATCCGATGGCCTGCTCGAACATGACGGTTTGAGAGAGGTTGACGCTCACCTTGTAGCTGCCGCCTTCGGTCGCCCGGCGAAGCAGGGCCGCTTGCACACCGAGGGTCGTCAAATAGCCGGTCAGGAAATCGCAAATCACATTGACCCCGTGCGGCGCCTGGGGTTGATCCGGGCTGCCCAGATCACAGAGCAGGCCGGTCAGCCCCGCCGCATTGAAGTCGTATCCCATCCAGTCAGCCCACGGCCCGGTGGGCGCGTTGAGCTTGATCTCCGCGTAGATGATTCCGGGCCGGAACTTCGCCAGAAACTCTGGTGAGTAGCCTTGCTTCGCCGCCAGGTGTGGACGCAAGTTCTCGACGAAGATGTCAGCATCCTTGACCAGCTCGTAAATCGGCTTGCGATTGCTGTCGATGCGCGCGTCGAGGTAGGTCTGTCGGATGCCCGCGTCGCACTGCCAGTAGATATTCGGCGCCTCGACCCAGTCCAGGGTGTTGAGGTTCAGGCAATCGGCACCCTGGGCGGCGAGCTGGCGCAGGACGGTCGGCCCGGCAACCACGTGGACCATGCCCAGCGCCCGTATGCCTGAGAGCGGACGCTCCGCGGGCCCCAACGGCTCCGGATCGCTGTCGCCTATCTTCTCGACATGGATCAACGGGGCTTGAGCGTTGTGCCGATACTGTTCCGTGGCCTCATATTCCTCTCGGGTGCGGCACATGACGAGAGGGACCGCCGAGTTTTGAGCCGCTCTCTCCAGATCCGCGGCATCCCATTTCCGTGTGGCTTCCTCGAGCTGGTCAGGCAGCGTACCGCTGTTGAGCAACCTCATGACCCTTTCCGTGCTCGCAGCGTAGAGCGACGTGAATACGACGAAGCGCCCATCCCTGGTGGGGAGGATATGGGTTGCCGACCCGCGACCGGCCCCGCCAACGGCCCCACCCACCATATGCGGTGTGCCGTTGATCAACGTGCACTTCGCCAGCGTGTCCTGCCAGGCGCTATGGTGGACGTAGGCTTTTCTGAGGTCGATGTGGATGTCCTGGCCCTCGCCGCTGCGCATCTTCCAGATGAGCGAAGACGCGGCCGCGTTGGCCCCCGTAATGGCCGCGGCCGCACAACCGACTTTGAGTCCGGTCGGGCGAATGGGATCCATGCCGGCAAACGTCATTTCCCCGCCCAGTTCCTTGCGGTCGAGGCCGGCCTCTTCCAGGACCCCATCAACCACGTTCAGGAGGTCGTCATGGTTGTCGATTGACTGGTACTTCTTCATCGTTCATACTCCTTTGTCAAACAGATCATTCAATTGCCCAGAATCTGGAAAGCCTGCCGCAACGTGGGGCAGTCGCCTCCACCCGGCCTAGCCAAAGGTGTGCTTCTCACGCAGCTTCATGGCGCCCAGCATGACTTCGTTCTCATCTTCAGCAAGCTGATCGAGGGTGCGATCTCCGGCCTCCGCCAAGACTCCGTCGACGATTGTTTTCTTGAGCTCATCCGTGATCTCAGGCATCTGGAGCGACTGCATCAAGTGGGTCAGCCCAGTAAAGAGTGTGTCCATATAGTGCTGAATCCCGCCCGCTCCGCCGCCGAGATGCCACTGCAAGCTGGGCCCCATCACTCCCCAACGCAGGCCCGGCCCAAAGCACACGGCAGCGTCCGCATCCGCGACATCCAGTGCACCCTCCTGAATCAGGTACAGGATTTCTTTGTAGAGAGCCGCCTGGAGCCGGTTCGCGACATGCCCGCGGAGCTCCTTATGCAGAAGGACCGGCTTCTTTCCGATCGACGCATAAAATGCCATTGCTTGCTTGATTGCGTCGGGCGATGTCTTTGTCCCACCGACCACCTCCACTAACGGAACGATGTGTGGAGGATTGAATGGATGCCCGATCACGCAACGTTCGGGGCGCTTGCATTTGGATTGGATCGTGCTCATCGGTATTCCCGAAGAACTCGACGCGATGATCGAATCCTCAGGCGTGGCAGCATCCAGCTCCGCGAACAACTTGATCTTGAAATCCTCGCGCTCGGGCGCGCTTTCCTGAACGAAGTCGGCCTTCGCCAATGCATCGCTCTGATTGGTGGTAAAGCTGAGACGGTCTCGCGACGCGCCGGCGGCAAGCCCGTTTTTTTTGAGCAGGCCCCACGCATCGTCGACGTATTTGCGCAATTCGGCTTCCGCTTTCTGATTCGGATTGGTCGCTACTACGTCGAACCCGCGAGCCAGGAAGTGGGCTGTCCAGCTCGCGCCAATGGTTCCGGTGCCAACGATGGCAATTCGGTGGATGGCTTTGTCATAGGACATAGTGGTTTCTCCTTTTCAGTTTCTTATTGCGGTATTTCGGCGAATGCGATGCCGGTGAGGTTCCCCTGAACCCCGAGCAAAGGCCGCTTCTCGGACCCATCGAGCTTTGCCGTATAGACTGAGCCAGCCATATCGGTCATGAACATGCGGTTGCCGGGGATATCCAAGGTGATACCGATTGCCTCCTCCAAGTGGTCGAAGACAATCTCCGGCTCGTCGGGTTTCGCATCGACTGACGCGCGGTTCGCAGTGTTGCCGCGTGGCGGGTCTCCGCGATCGGTCCAATACAAGACGCGGCTTTCGAGATCGAGCTCCAGATCGATCGGCTCGGGCAAGTCAGCGTAGAAGACTTCAATATCGCTACGTGTGGCTGGGGTCTCGCCGTCAGGGATCTCGAGGCCCGCGCGGAAGATACTCCCCTGCCCCGCGTTGCTCCCGCCTTTCTGTGACCAGTAAAACTGCTGGCGCTTGGGATCGACGGCGATCCCGACGCACCATTTCTCTGGGTCGGGGCCGGGCCGTGCGTCGCCCCGGCTCGAATCAATCAGCGTCTCAATTTGTGAACCATCGATATTCGATCGCATGACGCGCATGCCTTCGCGATCGCACCAATACAGCTTGCCGCTCTTCTTCTCGAGGTGAAGCTGCTTTGGCGTGAACGTTCCACCTTCTGGAACGATCGTCGTACGATTCTGTCCGTCGAGATCTGCTCGCTCGATGGATCCGTTATTGGACTTGGGATGACCCATGTCGGTCCAGTAGATGTGCCCGGCTTCAACGTCCACGACGACGCCATCGGGGGTTTTGCAACCGGTCACTATATTTTTGCGGTCGGATCCGTCCGGATTGACCGTGAATACGATGCCGCCGCCGATGTCGAGAACGTACAGCCGGCCGACGGCAGCTTTGGAACCCTGAGGTTTAGTCATGTCTTCTCCCTTCCTTGTTTAATTCGGGTCTTGAGTCTGAAGTCGCGCCGAGCGGCGCGGGTTCACCCACGTATGGACGATCGGCCCGCCGGCGCTCACAGGACGGGCAGAGCTCGCGCTCGAGGAGGGCGGCCATATGGTCCGGCAGTCGGCCGCGGACGTACTCGCGGTGCGCGGGTGTCTGGGTCGGCGCTCCGCATTCGCTGCAGGTGAGCAGCGGCTGCTCGCGCACGACGGTTCCAGTGATAATCGTGCTTCGCATGCCGTCGCGGTCCTCGAGGTGGATCGCGCCCGTCGGGCAGACCTGGGTGCACGCGCCGCAGCCGATGCACGCCTCGGACTGCGTGAAGTCGAAGTAGGCGAGCCGGGGGGCCGTCGTGTCGGCCATGCGCAGCGCGTCGATGCCCATCTCGCTGCACGCGGCCATGCACAGGCCGCAGCCGATGCAGACGTCGCAGCGCAGGCAGCGATGGACCTCGTCGTGGGCCATCGCGTCGGTGAGGCCCTCCTCGACCTGGACGTAGTTCCCCTCGCCGAGAACCTCCTCGACGCTCCTCTCCGGCATGACGGCACGGGGCCGGTAGGTGCGATCCTGCGCGAGAACGGGGAGGGGGCTCACGTCGTCGCGGCGCACCGGCTTACCAACGGCGGCGTCCATGGTCGTCCCGCGCAGCCAGGCATCGATGGCGGCCGCGGCGATCTTCCCCGAGCGGATTGCATCCACGGCCAAGCGTGGGCCGTGCTGGGCGTCTCCGCCGGCGAACACACCGGGCTCGTCGGTCATCAGGGTCTTCGAGTCGGCGACGATGAATCCGTGGTGGTACTGCTCGACGTCGCTGCCGTCGAGGATCGCCATGTCGGTGCCCTGGCCGGTGGCCATGATCACGTGATCGGCTTCGAGCGTCAGCAGGCGGGTCGGGTCGTACTTCGCATCGAATTTGCCGTCTGCGTCGTGTGTCTGCTCGCAGAGCTGGAAGGTGACTCCGCCATCCTCGTCGATTTTGATCGGGCCCCAGCCCGGATGGAGCTGCACGCCTTCGCCGACGGCCATCTCGATGTCGTGCGGACTGGCCGACATGTCGCGGCGCTGGTCGATGGCGGTCAGGTCGACGTGCTTCGCACCCTGCCGCAGAGCGGTCAAGGCGACGTCGATGGAAACGTTGCCGCCGCCAATGACCACGACCCGCGGCCCAACCCGAACGGGCTCGTTGCTGCGCACGGCGTGCAGGAATTCGATGCCGCCAAGCACGATGGGAAGATGGCTGCCTTCGACCGGCAACAGGCGCGCCTTCTGCGTGCCGAGGCCGAGAAAGACGGCGTCGAAGTCCTTGCGGAAGGCTTCAAGGCTATCGACCGTGGCGTTGGTGTGGACCTGGACGCCCAACACGCGGATCTGGTCGATCTCCTGGTCGAGCAGATCGGGTGGCAGGCGGTACGCCGGAATGCCGTAGCGGAGCTGCCCGCCCGCATGCGCCAGCGCCTCGAAGATCTCGACCCGGTGGCCGTAAGTGCGCAGGTAGTAGGCGGCCGTGAGACTGGATGGACCCGAACCGACGATCCCGATCCGCTTGCCCGTGTCGGGTGCCAGCTCGGGTTTCGGGTAGCCGCCGTCGGCGAGGCAGTGCTCTGCCGCCTTGGCCTTCAGCGGCCGGATGAAGACCGCGCCGTTGCTGCCGCCGCGCACGCAGGCGGACTCGCACGGCGCCGGGCAGACCAGGCCGCAGGTCAGCGGCAGCGGGTTGTCGCGCCGGATCACCTCGATCGTGGCCCGGTAGTCGCCCTGCCCGAGATGGGCCATGAAACTCGGGATGTCGATGTTGGCCGGGCACGTGCCATGGCAGGGTGCCGGGTTGCGCACCAGGCAAAGCCCCTCCGGGCACGACTCGCGCCGGGTGTGCTGCTCCCACTGCTCGTGGTAGTAGCGCAGGGAGCTGCGAAGCGTCCAGGCCGCTGCCAGCCCCTGCGCGGTGAGCTCCAGCGCCACCTCGTCGAGGGTGACGAGATGGCCGGGATCGCCGCGGCCGAGGGTGATCTCGGCTGCCAGGCGCGCGGCGCGCGCCAGCAGCGGGCGCACCGACGCCCCTTCTTCGCCGTCGGCGAGGAGCCAGTGACGGTAGAGCGCACGCCGGGTCTGTTTGACGACGCACACGCCCTCGGCCATCACCATCAGGCTTGACGGCGCCGGAACGATGCCGGCGGACGCGAACGAGAGGGGGTCGCAGGCGAGGTCCGCCTCGGAAAGCGGCAGGAAGCCGCCCAGGCCGTCGTCGAAGACGAGGACGGCGCCATCGCCGGACGCCTCGACGCCGCCGCCCCAGGCGTCGATCTGGCTGCGCAGGTTGCCGGGCCGTGCGAGCTCGACCAGGCCGCGCTGCTTCATGCCGCGCCGGAGCGTGAGGAGCGACGCATCGAGGCCGGACTCACCGGCGAACAGCAGGGCGATCCGGCACCAGGTCTCCGGCGTGTGGATCAGCCGAGACCCGTCGGTCGGCTGTTCCGCCCCCCAGTAGCCGGGCCGGGTGTCGCGCCGCACCTCGACCTGCATGCGCGGGGAGGAGACCCCGGCGAGCGAACGGATGGCGTCGACCGCGTTGAGGAAGGCCGCTTCGTGGCCGGTCAGTTCGGCCGGCAGGCGCAGCTCGACCGTGCGGCTGTCCCGCAGGCCGGCGGCGATCAGCAGGCCTTCGGCCAGCAGCCAGGGGGCACCGTCAAGCACCGCGGCGCTGCCGCGGGCGCGGATGTCGAGGCCGGTCGCGTCGATCACCAGCGCCGACGGTCCGTGGCTGCGCAGGAACCGGCGCCAGATCAGAGCGACCGATTCGCCTGCACCGCTGCTCTCGGCAAGGCCCGACTCCCGCACGCGCTGAAGCCGCTGAACGGGTGCCAGGGACTGGGCCTGGTCGAGTCCCGGCAGCGCTCCGGCGAGAGTCTGCGCCGGTGGCACAGCACCTGCCAGGGCGGCGGCGTCTGCGTCGAGCCATGTTGGGAGTATCCGGAGTTCGCTCATGGCCCCTCCTTCCCGCTTCCCAGCGGCTCCGCGACGATATAGCGGGCGTAACGCTCGCGGCGCGGATCAGGGACTTCAGTGGCTACGCCGAAGGAGAGGCAGCCGGTCACGCACTTCGTGACGCAGGCCGGCTGCAGGCCAGCATCGACGCGATCCATGCAGTAGTCGCACTTGACCGCCTTGCGCGCGGCCGGATCCCACTGGGGCGTGCCCCAAGGGCAGGCCTCGATGCAGCTCTTGCAGCCGATGCAGAGACTGTGCTCGACATGGACGATGCCATCCTTCTCACGCCTCTGCATGGCGCCCGTAGGGCAGGCCCTGACGCACCACGGATCCTCGCAATGGAAGCAGGGCATGAAGACGATGCGCATTCTCGGCTTTCCGTCGACATCGATTGGACCCAGAGTGATAATTTTACAAGGAGCCGGGCCGGGGCCGAGGTGCTTGTTGCTCGTGCAGTGCACTTCGCAGGCCAGGCAGGAAATGCAGCTCGCTTGGTCGTGACGAAGAATGTATGTGCTCACTGGTTGCCTCCTTCCGCCAACGCGGGTTTGATTTGGACGATGGCCTCAGTCAGGGCACAGCCCCCGCCGGCCGGGTCGAAGTCGTAGAGCTTGCCGTCCTGCAGGTGCTGGTCGGCCACGCCGCGACCGAGGGCGCGGGTGGCGAGCGGCACTGTGGCGCCGAAGCCGTGCAGCATAAAGACCGCCTCCGGATGGATCCAGAGGACCTGTTCCGGTGCGATCTCGTTGAGGATCGGGTTGTTGAGGGACATACCGTGCGTCAGCGTCGCCGTCCTCCCGATCAGCAGGCGGAAACGATCGTCGACCGGCGCCGCCTTGGCCTCGTAGGGCGGCAGGCTGGGCCGGCCGGCCGGCTTCAAGACCGCGCTCTCGATCTCGATCTTGCCCGAGGGGGTCGGGAACTTGAGCTCCTCGCGCGGGGTCAGCCTCGGCGCGTTGGCCAGGCTGACGAACCCCTTCTCGCGCATCTTGGCGATGGTGACACCGGTGCCATCGAGCTGATAGTTCCAGAGTTCCTCGATGGTCTCGAAGTCGAGCACCTCCTTGATGTTCATGCGGCGCAGGATCTCGCGGAAGATCCACCAGGCCGGACGGCTATCGAAGCGCGGCGCGATCGCCTGGTCGCGCATAGAAAAGTCCGGCACCGGGCCGCCCATCTGGCACAGGATATTGGCGCGCTCGAGGTAGGTCGCCTCGGGCAGGATGACATCGGCAAACCAGCCCGCCTCCGAATAGCGCACGTCGATGGAGACGAACAGCTTCAGCTTGTCCAGCGCACGTTTCGCCGCCTCGGTATCGGGGAGACCGGTGATGGGATCATGGCGGTAGGCGAAGTAGGCGCCGATGCCGTAGGGTTGCCCCGTCTCCATGGCGGCGAAAGCCTGGTGCAGCATGCCGATCTCCGGATCCCACTGCGGCCTGGTGGTCCCGGCGCCGTCCACGCGCGGCACCTCAACTTTGGGCACACGGTCGATCAGATGGTTAAGGCCTTTGCGGCCATAAAACTCAGGTGGCTTCGCCAGTATGTTCCCACCCGGGATCTCGATGTTGCCCATCAGGACGTTCAGGATCATCGCCGTGCGGCTGACGTGGAATGACTGCTTATGACGCGCCGTCCCCCAGCCCGGATTGAAGATCACGTGTGGCGCATCGAGGGCGATCTCCCTGACGAAGGCGCGCAACTGCTCAGCGGGTACGCCGGTGTGGGGCTCCTGCCATTCCGGCGTCGTGTCTTTGACCGCCTCCCGCAGATGGTCCATGCCGGAGACGTAGCGAGCGACGAAGTCCTTGTCGTACGCCTCCTGCCTCAGCAACTGGTGGATAATGGCGAGGTTCAGCGCGTAATCGCTGTTCGGACGCACCTGCCAGTAGCGGGTAGCCTTGCAAGCGGTGAAGGTGGCGCGCGGATCGATGTAGGTGACGCGCATCCCGTTGGCCAACGCGGCCATGAAGGCCTTGGCCTCCTTGACCGCCAGACATTCGATGACGTTGCGGCCGTAGAGTACGAGGTGCTTCACGCGTCCCAGGTCGGGGATGAACCCTTCGCTGCTAAATCCGAAGAGCGAGAGCGACGCGTTGTGAGCGTTGGCGGTGCAGCAGCAGTCGTGGGTGAAGTAGTTCGGCGAGCCGAGCGCCTTCACGAAGGTACGCGTCAGATCGGTGAAGGGGCCGCTGCGATCCGAGAGCATGATGCCCTGCGGCCCGAACGCCTCGATCGTTTCTTGCAGCTTGTCGGCGATGTAGTCGAGGGCCTCGTTCCAAGACGCCCGCCGCCACTGCCCGCCGCCGCGCGAGCCCGTGCGGATCAGCGGCGTCTGCGGCCGCTGGTCGTCGCCGTACTCGAGAGCCAGGCCGGCCGCTCCCTTCGCGCACAGGCTGGCGCCGATGGCGTTGTCGTGGGGATTGCCCTGCAGCCAGACCGCCCGACCGTCCTCGACCGTCACTTCGATCGGGCAACGGACCGAGCACATGCTGCACATGCTGTAAACCGTGCGTCTGCCTGGGGCGCCCACACCGCTCACATTTGGTGCCATAGTGGAATTCATTGCAGTCTCCTTTCCTCTCTTCGGCTCCGGTCCTCTGACGACAGCAACGTCACCGGATTCGCGTGTTGATTTGATAGAGCGGATGCCATTCTGCCCTCCGTAGACTTTTGTTCATTCAGGTTTTTCTCTTTTTGGACATGCTGTGGGAAACCACCATCTGTGGCCGGTTCCATGGAAATCGCCTCTCAGCCTTCTTCACGGCAAAAACCACCGGCACGCCCCACCCGGGGATCATGCGCAACGGCCTGGTCGGGACCGCACGCATGATCTCCAAGACCATGACGCATCGTTTCAACGGCGCGCGGGCGGTTGGCGACCGGTCACAAGACGGTCTTCTGCAGGGAGTATGCGGCCGCATTCCAGGAGGGCACATCCAGGTAAAGCCCGCGCGACTGCAAGTCGTTCCCGTCGCGATCGTAGCCGGCGCCGCCCAGGAGATCCGTCAGCCGCCAGAGGCCGTCGCCGAGATCGGCAAACGGCAGCCTCACATAACACTGGCTCTGGTTGGGCGCATAGTTCACGGTCACCAGCAGCCGCTCCCCATCGGGACCTTTCCAGGCGAAGGCTATAAAACAATCAACCGTCCAGTTTCCCTCCCAGGCGGGCATGCATTCGAGCAGTCGCCACTCGCCGCTGCGAACGACCGGACGGCGCAACACGGCGAGCAGTGTTTCGTAAGACTCTTTCAGCTTCCTGTCGACGGGTTCGTCCGGAGCGCGAACAAGGTGCGGCGAAATCTGTATCTTCCGCCCCTCCAGTTGACCCTGGTGAAAGAACCGCAGTCCGGGGGACAAAAAGGTGATGACGGCCGCGGCTTCATGGACGTTCGCAGGGAAAGTTGCGGCTGCACGCGGTTCATCGTGGTTTTCCAGGAAGCGGGCCAGCTTGTTCTGATAATCCAGACCCGCCTGCAAATGCTCGCGCACCGGTCGGGCCTGACCCGCGCGCAGGCGGTCATAGAGGCGCTTGTCATAGGCGTAATCGAATCCCTGCTGCTGCAGTGTCCATTCCAGGTCCCAGTAGACCTCGGCCATAAAACAAAATTCGGGGTATTGTTCCCGGACTGTTTCTGTGGCTCTCGGCCAAAACAGCTCCGGCCGGCGGCCCCATGTTCGCTCAAAGACATCAGGCAAGACCAGCATGACCATATCGCATCGGACACCGTCGCATTGTCCGGAAATCCGGCGCAATTCATTGATCATCGCTTCCTGCAATCGGGGATTGCCGTAATCGAGCTGCAGGGTATCCGGCCAGCCGGGAAAATAGGGATCCCGGCCATGAGCCATGATCAAGTCCCCCTTTTTCCGTTTGACCCGGACATAGTTTTGCGGCTCCCGCGCCAACAGGTCCTCCGTGCTAGCGACAAAATAATCCGGGTGGTCCTCGACCCAGGGGTGATCCGGGGCCATGTGGTTCGGGACAAAATCGAGCATCAGCTTCAGTCCGCGTTCCTGCAGCCGCCGGCGCAAACGTGCGAGTGCCGCATCGCCGCCCATATCGCGATTCACGACGTAGTTTTGGATGGCGAACCCGGAGCCGCCAATGTCTTCGTCCTTGAGGTCTGGCAGCGTTTCCTCGAACCCGCGACGCCATTCTGCGTTCGCCCGCGAGATCGCCTGCGCCGCCGGGCCTGTCTGCCACACGCTCAAGAACCAGATCCAATCAAAGCCCATCTTTGCAAATCGATCCAGTTCAACATCCGGAATATCATCGAGCTGCGCGGGTCGACCCAGCGTCTTCGACAGCGAGGTTAGCCAGACGCGCGTGTTGACTTCATAGAGCGATGGATAGAGGATTTTCATCAATTCTTCCTCACTGTTCGTGGCTTCCCTCCCGTCGATCTTTCTTTGCCTTCATCGAGCAGCTTATGCGCCTCAGAAGTCGCAAAGAGATGCATGAGGCGCGCGATCGCTCCGGACCACCCCGTCTGGTGGCTCGCGCCGACACCTCTGCCGGTATCACCATGGAAGTACTCATAAAACAGGGGATAGTCTTTCCAATGGGGATCGTCTTGAAATTTTTGTGACGTCCCGTGCACAGGACGATGGCCCTGCTCATCCTTCAGGAAGATCTTGGACAGTCGGCGCCCGATCTCCTCCGCCACTTCGTAGAGGTTCATCTGCTTCCCCGATCCCGTCGGACATTCGATGGTGAATGCATTCCCGTAATAGAGGTAGTACTGAACCAGTCCGCGGACAATCAGCATGTTGACCGGCATCCAGACCGGGCCGCGCCAGTTTGAATTACCGCCAAACATGCCGCTGTCCGATTCACCGGGAAGATATGACACCTGGTACGCCTGGTCGCCGACCCGATAGGTGTAGGGGTGATCCTTGTGAATGCGCGAGAGGGCTCGAATTCCGAAAGGACTCAGGAATTCCTTCTCATCCAGCATGATCGTCAGCACCCGGCGGAGATTGGTTTCATTCAAAATCGATACCAGTAATCGCTCTTTGTAGCCGGTCTGCAGCGGGTCATGAATGAAGGCCATCAATTCCGGGCGCGCGGCGAGATATTTTTGCGCGATCTGGCCGACCTCGCGGTATTTCGCCGCGATCTTCTTTTCGAAAATGGTCACTGAGCACAAGGGGAGCAGCCCGACCATCGAGCGGACCTTCAGGCGTTGGGACTGACCGTCCGGCAAGCGCAGGACATCGTAAAAGAAGCCGTCCTGCTCATCCCACATTCCGGAGTCCTCACCCGGACGAATCATCCCCGAAGCGATCATGAAGACGTGTTGGACGAATTTCATCGTGAGACCGAGATAGCTCGGATTGTCCATTGCCAGTTCTGCGCCGATCTCGACCATATTTTGGCAGAAAAGCGCCATCCAGGCGGTGCCGTCGGCCTGTTCCAGGTATCCGCCGGTCGGCAGAGGCGCAGATCGATCGAAAACACCGATATTATCCAGCCCCAGAAAGCCCCCTTCGAAGGCGTTGTCTCCGGCCCGATCTTTGCGGTTCACCCACCAGACGAAATTAGAATGCAACTCAAGGAAACAGCGCTCGAGCCAGGCGAGGTCGCCCTCTCCACGTTGCGCTCTCTCGGTCAGGTAGGTGTAGATCGTTGACCAGGCATGCACCGGGGGATTCACGTCCCCGAAATTCCACTCGTATGCGGGGATTTGGCCGTTGGGGTGCAGGTAACGGGCCTTGAGCAGGAGTTCCAGTTGGTCTTTGCTGAATTCCTGATCAACCAGCGCCAGCGCCGTGACATGAAAGGCCAGATCCCAGGCCGCGTACCAGGGATACTCCCATTTATCCGGCATCGAGATAATATCCGCGTTGACCATGTGTCCCCAGCGATCGTTGCGGATGGAACGCTGATTCGATTTGTAGGGCTGAATGCCGTGCTCTTTGAGCCAGCGCCCGACATCATAATTATAGAACTGCTTGGACCAGAGCATCCCGGCCAGAGCTTGCCGCATGACACCGCTTTCGTCGGGGGTAAACGAGGAAGGGATGATGGCCGCATAAAACGCGTCGGCTTCCTGAAGCCGGGTTGCAAAGACAGATTCAAACGCTGTCCCGAAAAGTTCGCCAAATGCGGTCGAGGGATCTTTGATCGGCTGATCGCTAAGTCGCAGGCGAATCGTGCGGGATTCTCCGGCCCCCAGCGCGAGCGAGTAATCGGCGGAGACTTTTGTCCCCTTGTTGTCGGGATTGACCGCGTCTGTTTGCCCGTGAACGATAAGGTTGCCGATGCCGTCTTTCACGTAAGGGGAGGGATTGGGTGAGCCGAACAGGCGCTCCGCATTGCTTTCATTCTCGGTGAAGAGGAGCGCCGGCGCGCCTTCCGCGTAGAGCAAGCGCTCGCCGAGGTCTCGATGGGAGATCGCGACGATCCCGCCGCTCGTATCCTGAGCCTGCTGACGCAGGCTGGGGCGAGCGACATCATCCCCCCACGACCAGTCATTGCGAAACCAGAGGGTGGGCAGGAGTCGGAGCGTCGCCGGTTCCGGGCCGCGGTTATGCACGGTGATCTGAATGAGCAGATCCTCCGGTGACGCTTTGGCATATTCGACGAAGACATCAAAGTAGCGATCCTCGTCGAACACACCTGTGTCGAGCAGCTCATATTCCGCTTGGTCGCGGCCGCGGTCATGGTTTGTCGACACCAGGTCGTTGTACGGATAGGCCGCCTGAGGATATTTGTAGAGGTACTTCATGTACGAGTGGGTCGGCGTCGAATCAAGATAGAAATAGCACTCCTTCACATCCTCGCCGTGGTTGCCCTCTTCGTTGCTCAGCCCGAACAGACGTTCCTTCAGAATCGGATCGCTGCCGTTCCATAAGGCGAGCGCGAAACAGAGCTGCTGACGGTCATCGGAAATCCCGGCGAGACCGTCTTCCCCCCAACGATATGCCCGCGAACGGGCATGGTCATGGGTGAAGTAATTCCAGGCGTCTCCATTTTCGCTGTAGTCTTCACGGACAGTGCCCCACTGCCGTTCACTCAGGTAAGGTCCCCACTTCTTCCAGGGAGATTTCTTCGTCCAGGCTTCTTCAAGACGGGATTGTTCGGCATTCATTTCGGTCTTTGCCATCGAAAGTCTCCTGCATTGCCTGTAAAGTGGCTGAATCCGGAAGTGACAGGCCAGCCCGAAAAGCTCCCGGCTGTCTCTCTCCGTGTCTTGCCACGGAAAAGATTGGAAATTCTTTATAAACCGTCTGGCGTTTGCCGTTGTTTCAAGCCATGTTTCCCCTCCTTACTGCCTGAAACCGGGAATTTTTCCTTCTACAGAGCGGATTAGGCTACAGCGGGCGAAGGTCGTCCAATCAGCGGCAAATGTACAACCAAAAGCACACCCCAGAAACATCCAAGTTGCCACCAGGATATTTAGTATTTTGAGGCCGCTCAATTAATTAGAATTTCTGCTTCTGCAAGGTAGTTCTGTGCCGCATCATAATAATTCTGGGCTGACCCATAATCGTACTTCTCGAGGGCCTTCACCGACTTCTCCAAAGCATCCAGGCCCTTCTTAAGTGCATCTATGGCCGGCTTATCCTCAGCCGGTAACGCGGCTTTGGAATAACTGACAACTGCCTTATTAAAATCCTTCAGGGCTCTGTTAAAGTGCTTCCTTGCCGATTTCGTTTTATTCTTATCGAGTTTATTCGCGACTTTACCAAGTTCAGAATACCCCTTATTCATATAATTAACAGCACTGTTATAGTAATAAACGGCATCATCGTCCTGTGCGCTCGCGGCGCCTGAAAATACCATCATTAGCGTCGCAAACACTCCGGCAAACAGAACATTATTGAATCGTAGGTTCAAAATTGTTTTTTGCTGTTTCATCTTACTTACTCCTTTTTCTCAATTGAAAATCTTGTTTTCGCCAAACGTCTCTATCAACACACAGGGCGGATTAGCCTACAGCGGGCGTCTGCGTTATTCAGGCTCCGGGACTGATTGCACCTTTTGTTGGTCTTATAACTGCTGCCGATGCGGCTGCATCAAGCACCTTGTGGGATGGCCTGAGAGCCAGGCCATCCCACAATCAGATGCACCCTGTTAAAGGCCTGCTCAGCTTTTCAGTGCCTTTCGCAGTGCTTTGACGTCTTTCTCGTCGAGATCCGTGTCGATGACCTCGCCGCCGAAGGGCTCCACCGCCGACCAGAAATCTGCTATTTCCGCTTCATCTGCCACTATGATGATCGCCGAGGTGTCCTTGTCCAGGGCCGCCGCAAAATCATCCAATGCCGGGTCATCAAAGGTGACGTCCTCGGCCGCTCCGAGCAGACCTCCCATGCCGCCGCCCACAGCTGCGCCGGCCAGGGCGCCTCCCGGCCCGGCCAAAAGCCCGATCAGCCCCCCGGCAACCGCACCCCAGCCGAGGCCGGCTTTACCGCTTTCATCCTGCGCCCAGGTGCTGTTCACCCGGAGGTGGCCGTGCTTGCTGCGGGACACCACGGCGACATCATCGATCCAGTAGTACTCGGGCGAATAATCCTCCAGCGTGTGGAGCGCCTTCATTGCCGTTTTCTTCCCTTTGAATGTGACTGCTTTGAATTGTGCCATGATCGATCTCCTTTCTTGTGTTCGGCCTTTATAGCCGTTGCCAAATATATGTTCCGTTTGACGACCTCGGATGGCCGGCACGGCGTGCGGGCCATAGCTTTAGCGGCGGCCTGTGCCCGGCC
>CAFBRK010000348.1 GCA_903231505.1 Olavius algarvensis associated proteobacterium Delta 3
CAATATTCCATCATTCCGCCCCCGCTTACAGCAGATTCACGGCATAGCCGAGGGGCTCTGACCTGGCCCAGAGGACCAGGTTTTCTGCGACGAAATAAACGTCTGTTATAGAAATTATTCAATACGTCACTGTGCTCCATCGTTATTGAGCTGCGATCTGCTCTCTGGCCAATTCTAAGCCTCCTGTTTTCGACACTTCGGCAAATTTCATTTCGAATGTCTCGCCGAGTACCCTGGCTGCACCGATCAACACCTCGAAATCGGGTGTCTTGAAATGTTTCTTCATGGCTTGATGTGTTTTCCACTCTCCAACCACGATATACGTATTCTCCCTTTCGCAATCCTGATACGCTCTGAAATCAAGACAACCCTTCTGGCTGCATATTGTGGGTAAAAACGAATGCATGCTTTTGACAAACTCATCCAGTTTGTTTTGCTTGATTCCGATCTTTAATTGATAGATGAGCATTTCATACTCCTGTGGAATGACAATTCGCTATTTGGGGGTGGGATGCTCAATTAAAGGGATTTCAAATAGCATGCCATTAGAAAGAACAGCACTGATGTTGTCTTAACTATCTGTAAATTATATTAATATTGAATTGAATTTGATGAGTAGAATGAGGTTGAAAAAGGATCAAAAAAACACCAAATATGATTTTTAAACCATATTTGGTGTTTTATCGGGATGGGCTTCAGGATTTGTGTTGGGTAGACAAAGGCGTTTTGGGGAGGCTTAAAATTTTTTGGGTTGTTCAAAACCAGGTAGATCACGCCAGCTGATGGCCCGTGTATTTTCACGGGTGTAGCTTCCATCGCCGCCATAAACGACGTAGGAATGCCTGATGTCTGCAGAAAGTTTTTGAAAACAGCGGATACCTTTAAAAAAGTCGCCGGCTACTGGTTGCTGTATCACAAAGGCGAATCTTCGAGATAACAACTTCCTTATTGGGGTTTGGGTTTCTTAAGACCGAGTTTCTTCATGCGCCCGCGGAGCGTATTGACATGCATCCCTAAGGCTGACGCAGCGCTGTTATCACCACCGATCTTCCAGCTCTTGGCTTTCAGAACCCGCAGGATATACTCGCGTTCCATTTCTTCAAAGGGTTTAAAATTGTTGAGCGAGCTATCTGAAATTTTCGGAAGTTTAAAATTCAGCTTATCTCCCTGGGTGGCAATCAATGCGCTTTCGACCGCATGCTTCAATTCCCTGACGTTGCCGGGCCAGGGGTAGCTCTGCAACATTTTCATGGTGCGTTTCGTGATTGCGGCTGCGCGTTTTCCCATTTTTCTTGCGAGTTGGTCCACAAACCATTTGACCAGCAGGGGAATGTCCTCCGGGTGTTCGCGCAACGGGGGCATGGTAATCGGAAAAACCTTCAGCCGGTACCACAGATCCTCCCGGAAACGTCTTTTACGCACTTCATCTTCAAGAACACGGTTGGTGGCAGCGATGATGCGGGCATCGGAGTGCAGTGTGCGGGAGCTTCCCAGTCGTTCAAACTCACCGCTTTCAAGCACACGCAGCAGTTTGGCCTGAAGCTCGAGGGGCAGTTCGCCGATTTCGTCCAGGAAGAGTGTCGACCCCTTGGCCAGTTCGAAGCGCCCAAGCTGAGTCGTCGTCGCCCCGGTAAAGGCCCCCTTTTCCCGGCCGAACAACTCGCTTTCAATCAGTTCCCCGGGCAAGGCCGCACAGTTCACCTTCACCAATGCCCGTTTGCCGTGAGGGCTGAGCTCATGGAGGGCTCGCGCCATAAGCTCTTTGCCCGTGCCGGTTTCCCCCAAGATCAGCACGGGAGAAACCGTGGGGGCGACCTGTTCGACCCTGTGCAGCACATATTTCAGAGGTTCGCTCTGACCGATGATATTTTTAAAGTCGTGTTCCAGTTTGATTTCATCTTGCAGGTAGGCGCTTTCGGCTTCCAATTGGTTTTTCAACTGCGTGATCTCCGCATAGGTGCCTTTGAGTTCGATCTCGGATTGCTTTCTATCTGTGATGTCGCGGTTACTGGCGCGAAGACCCTGCAGACGGCCTTGATCGTCTACCACCGGCTGGCAGATGTGTTCAATCCAGCGAATATGTCCATCCTGTCTTTGAATGCGAAATTGCATCTCTCTTGGTTTTTGCTCCCGGCGAGCATCACGAAAATGTTTGTCCCACAAATCGCGGTCCTGCGGAACGATAACCTCTCTGAAAAGAGACGGGTTATCATGGAAATCCCGGGCCGTGTAGCCACTTATGCGCTCACATGCGGGGGAGACGTATTCCATCGTACCGTCAACCTTTGCCCAGTGCTCCCAGTCATAGGTAAAATCGGCTACAGTGCGATATTTCGCCTCCGCCTGAGCGAGGTTGTCGTAGAGCAGAGCATTTTCCACGGAGACGCCGAACTGAGAAGAGAGGTGTTTGAGGATCTCCACACGATCCAGGGTGAAGACGTCTGCAATCTGCCGATTTTCAAGATACAGTATAGCCTTGAGTTCCCCCTGGTGCAAGGCAGGGATGCAGGCCATCGATTGGATGTTATGTTTTTGGATCATCCTGTCTTCGGCAAAACGATGATCCTGCTGGGCATCCCCCAACACCACTACCTCTTTTGTCCTAAGGCAATAATTGAAGATGCGCTCAGGGATGAAATCGGCCTCACTATCAGCTGGATCGAAGGGCTGGTTGAGAAGAATGTCATGTTTTTCGGCCGTGATATCACCCCGGGCCTGCAAAAACCAGTCTTCTCCTTGCCTTAGAAATAACACCGCTTCTTCCGCACCCGAGCTGGCCATCACCAGTTCCATCATTTTAATGAGAAGCTGTTCAAGATCAGTTTCGGAGGATAGTGCTTGCGAAGCACTGATAATACTTTCCATATCCAATTGGATGGGGGTAATGGTTGTGTGTACCTTGCCGGCGTCGCTGGAACTCTGCCACGGCAAATTGGAAGGCTCTAAAAGATCCGGCAAGCGCCTGCCTAAGCTTCCGACAAGCGCATGGGCGCCCCAGCTTCGCCAGGCCTGTACAGCCTGCTCTGCATTGTGAAGCGCTGCCTGGTGCAGGCCAAGGTCTTGAAAAAACTCGGCGGCGAGGGCATGGGCCAACCC
>CAFBRK010000349.1 GCA_903231505.1 Olavius algarvensis associated proteobacterium Delta 3
ATTTTTTTTTGGAGTGCGCATTTATGTATCAATTCTCAGAAGGGGATAGTATTTCATTACCAAACACCAAACACCAAACACCAAACACCAAACACCAAATACAATGTTCCTTACAGCAACGCCTCAAGCCTTTCTTTCAACCGGGTATACCGGTGCC
>CAFBRK010000350.1 GCA_903231505.1 Olavius algarvensis associated proteobacterium Delta 3
ACCACCTCTGCCTCTGTCAGTTGGTACCGACGCAATCTAATGCGACTCAGATCGCAATTGAATCATGCTCCCATGTTGGTTGAAAGAGCATGCGTCATGGA